>CBCTFW010000041.1:0-1887 GCA_965146285.1 uncultured Collinsella sp. | reverse complement strand
TGGTGAGCACCAGGCGGCCGAGCATGGCGAAGCCCATGGCAGGCAGGATGTTGGCAGCAACGCCGCAACCGTCGATGATGAAGGGCGGGATGAAGTCGAGCAGGCCCTGGATGGCGTCGGAACCCAAATAGAAGGCGCCGCCGCACAGCAGGAAGTACTCGACGCAGCCCCAGATTCCAATTCCCCAATGAACGGCGTAGATGCCTTTGAGGTTTCCCTTGAGGGCGAACTTGTCTGCCATATCGACAAACACAGGGAACAAGGCATTGGTAATGTTGCCGATCGTCAGCGCAAGGACGGCGATGGGCATGGCGAGCGCGATGGCCGTCTCGGTACCCTGACCGAGCTGAATGGCAAACGCGCAGGCGAGCACGCCGCCGACGGTTTCGTTAGGCGGCACGTAGGCGCCGATGGAGATCGAGCCCATGAACAGCAGCTCCAGGCTGGCGCCGATCGCGAGGCCGGACTGCAGGTCCCCCAGCACCAGGCCCACGAGCGGGCACAGGACGATGGGGCGGAACGCGTAGAGGGTGCCGAGCTGGTAGTCGAGGCATCCAAACGCTCCGACTAAGCCGACGAGGATTGCTTGGACAAGCATAATTCCTCCCAATAAGGAATCTCGAACCGTCGTCACTCCCGTCGCGCGCGTTGTTGATATCAATTCCGGGAGTTCGATTCCACGGCTCGAAGCGTACCTGGTGTGCTGCTAACACCCATGCCAGGCACAAATGATTTGATACCAATTATAGGTATGCAGGTTCGCCTTATTTAATACCAGTCGCTCAGCGGGGTGTTTTTTACCGTAAACGGCAGGCGCATCCCATTAGGCACGCTCTTTGTTTCGATGGCGGACAAGCGCCACCAGAAAGCCGTCGCCAAAAGCATCGGATGCCAAGTTGGCCACAATCACCAAAACGATCATCGCCGCGCCCAAGAACTCGTTCCAGCTAAAGACCTCGCCAAAGAAGAGCGCCGACCAGCAGGGAGCGAGCACGACCTCGCTCATGCAAACCAAGTTGGCCGCAAACGCGTTGGTTCGCGCGATCCCCTTGGCATACAGCACGCTCGCAAGGCCACTGCAAAAAAGGCCATGCACCAGCATGAGCCCCCACTCAAATGGCCTCACGGAGTCTAGGGCGCCGGCAAAATAGACGATCGGCAGCATCGAGATACCGCAGGAGATGAGCGAGGACACCATGGGCGACGCATCGGGGCGAGAGTTCAAAAAGAAACACAGCCCAAAGGTGGCTCCCGAAATGACGGCAAGCAGGTTGCCGAGCATGCCCTCGGCGCTCAAATCACCTAAAAAGAAAAGTCCCATACCCGTAAAAGCAACCACCACGGAGGCAATCTTCGCAGGCGAGGGCAACGTGCGAGTTGCGAGCGATTGATACACGATAACGAAAATCATCGAGGTGTACTGCAGAACGATCGCGTTGCCGACCGTCGTGAGCTGGTTGGCAAAGTTAAACGTGGTGCCCGTCACGAAGTTGCAGACGGCCACAAGGACAATAAGACGGCTGACGCGGAGGACGGGCCTGCCAACGAGCAGGATAAAGAGCGCCATAAATATTGCCGTAACGGCACCAATCAAAAGAGCTGACTGCGAATTGGCGCGAACGAGGATGCCGATAAAACTCCACAAGAGCGCCGTGCCAAATAGATACATCGCCCCGCTCACGCCATTATCGGGTGGATTGTCAGATCGAATCACGAAGCACCTCCAACTAGCTTTCGGTAATAAAAAACGGCGACCACAACGGGCCGCCGTTTTCCTTGGGGGCAGATAATAGGTCGGGCCCTTACGCCAGCACGCCGAAGAACGCGCCGATGATGCCCACGACCATGGTGGCCACGATCAGCACCATGGGGTTGATCTTCTTGGAC
>CBCTFW010000040.1:0-1967 GCA_965146285.1 uncultured Collinsella sp. | reverse complement strand
TTAAGTCCGAGAACCTGCGCCGGGCCTTGCGGTGCCATGCAGTAAGGGCCGCACATGTGCGGCCCGGCACAGTAAAATAAGCACCCCCTTGCGGGAAAGCCTGCGGGCCGGGCATGCCCGGTCCCTGCCGCATCGTATAGCAAAACAGGCAGGCCACCAATTCTGACAGTCTGCCTGTTGCTGTATGCAGTTGTGAATTTTACTTCGCGTACTCGGTTGCTCGGCTCTCGCGGATGACGCTGACCTTGATCTGGCCGGGGTAATCCAGCTCGTTCTCGATCTTCTTGGCGACATTGCGCGCCAGCAGAATGACCTCGTCGTCGCTGACCTTGTCGGGCTGGACAAGGATGCGGACCTCGCGGCCTGCCTGCACGGCGTAGGAGCTCTCGACGCCCTCAAAGCCGTTGCAGAGAGCCTCCAGTGTTTCCAGACGCTTGATGTAGCTCTCCATGTTCTCGCGGCGGGCACCGGGACGGGCAGCGGAAATCGCGTCGGCGGCCATGATGATGAACGCCAGCGTCGTCTTGGGCTCCACGTCGCCGTGGTGGGCCTCGATGGCGTGGATGACCTGCGGGTTCTCGCGGTATTTCTTGCAGATGTCAACGCCGATCTGGACGTGGCTGCCCTCGATCTCGTGGTCAAGGGCTTTGCCGATGTCATGCAACAGACCGGCGCGGCGGGCCAGCTGGACATTGACACCCAGCTCACCGGCCATCAGACCGGCCAGCCAGGCCACCTCGAGAGAGTGGCTCAGGACGTTCTGGCCGAAGCTCGTGCGGTACTTCAGGCGACCAATGAGCTTGACAAGGTCAGGATGCAGGCTGTGAATGCCAAGCTCCATGACGGCCTTGTCGCCTTCGCGCTTCATCTGGATTTCCAGCTCGCGGCGGCACTTGTCCACGGTCTCCTCGATGCGGGCCGGATGGATACGGCCATCGGCAATCAGGCGCTCCAGCGCCATGCGGGCGACCTCGCGGCGGGTCTGGTCAAAGCTGGACAGCGTGATGGCCTCCGGCGTGTCGTCGATGATAAGGTCACAGCCCGTGGCGGTCTCCAGGGCACGGATGTTGCGGCCCTCGCGGCCAATGATACGGCCCTTCATCTCGTCGCTGGGCAGCGGCACAACGCTGACGGTGGCCTCGCTGGTGGCGTCTGCCGCGCAGCGGGCGATAGCCTGGCCGATCAGCTCACGGGCGAGGTTGTCGCACTCGTCCTTCATGTTAGCCTGGTAGGCGCTGATCTTCATCGCCTTCTCGTGAGTCAGCTCGTCGTCGACCTGCTTGAGCAACACGGCGCGGGCGTCCTCCTTGGACATGGCGGCGATGGTTTCCAGTTTTTCGGTCTGGCGCAGCTTGAGCTGCTCCAGCTCGTCCAGGCGGGCCTCCACGGTCTCACTGCGGCGCTTGAGGTCCTCCTCCTTGCGCTCCATCTGGGTAGTGCGCTTGTCGAGGGCCTCCTCCTTCTGGTCGATGCGGCGCTCCTGGCGGGTGATCTCGGCGCGGCGGTCCTTGATTTCCTTGTCCGCGTCGCTCTTGAGCTTGAAGGCTTCGTCCTTCGCTTCGATGATGGTTTCCTTGCGCTTCTGCTCGGCAGCCTTGATGGCATCATTCACGATGCGCTTGGCTTCCTCCTCAGCGCTGCCGATCTTCGCCTCGGCGGTGCGCTTGCGGTTTTCACCGCCGAGGTAAAAACCAAGCGCCCCGGCAACAGCGGCAGCAACAAGGACCAGCACCACGGTCAAAATTGGTGACATAGTCGGTTTCACTCCTTATCAAAATAGGAGGATGCGCGCAGCGGGACGCTTTTCACTATGACATTGTTGCATGACAAAACGCGGCAGGTCAGCCAAAAAGACACACGATGCCCCTGCGCGCAGAATATACACAAACCGTCATCAGGACGTTAAATATCGTAAAAAAGCGGCGTTCCCGGTGGGCGACACCCTTTAAGGAGCCACGCACAGGTTG
>CBCTFW010000039.1:0-2163 GCA_965146285.1 uncultured Collinsella sp. | reverse complement strand
CAGCCCGTGGGAGGCCAGGGCGCCGCTGACCGGTGGACGGCACCGAGCCGTCATCCGAGATGGAGAAGGGGGAGGCCTCGCGGCCTCCCCCTTTTTTGCGTTAAAGGCGGCATTCACTAAGCAATTAAATCAATCCAATCATCCACCGGTGAATATAAACGTTCACCGTTCTGTGGCCGGTTCTCTGTTCTCAATGGACTAATATTTGCTTTAGCGCGCTGATGCGCTTGTCCTGTTTTACACGGGTTGTTTTATTGATTGTGACGGAAGGACTCACATGGCAGATGTTCATGAGCTGCTTGATACTTGGATTGCCAATGTCAAGGACGAGGAGCTCCTCGCTGAGCTCAACACGATGAAGGAGCAGGGTGACGAAGACGCCATCACCGACGCTTTCTTCCAAGATCTCGCCTTCGGTACCGCCGGTCTACGTGGCACTATCGGTGCAGGCACTAACCGTATGAATATCTATACGGTTGGTCGCGCGACGCAGGGTTTTGCTGACTATCTCAATGCGACCTTCGAGCATCCGACGGTTGCCATCGCTCGCGATAGCCGCAATAAAGGTGAGCTGTTCGTCAAGACGACGGCTGCCATTCTTGCAGCAAACGGCGTGACTGCCCTCGTGTATCCCAAGATTTCTCCTGTGCCGACGCTCTCCTGGGCCGTCCGCGACCTTAAGTGCTCCGGTGGCATTTGTATGACCGCTAGCCATAATCCGGCGCCTTATAACGGCTATAAGGCCTATGGCCCCGACGGCTGCCAGATCACCAGCGAGGCCGCCGATGCAATTTCTAAGGCTATCGCCGAGACCGATACGTTCACCGGCGTGAAGTCCATGGACTTCGATGAGGCTCTTGAGCGGGGTCTGGTCAAATGGATCGATGACTCGTGCCTCGAGCGTTATTACGACGCCGTTCTCGCCCGCGGCGTGACTAACCTTTCTGCCGAGGAGATCGCTGGCGCTCCGCTTAAGCTCGTCTACACTCCGCTCAACGGCACTGGCCTCATTCCCGTCACGACGGTGCTCGAGCGCGCTGGCATCACCGATGTCACGGTTGTTCCCGAGCAGAAGGAGCCTAACGGCGATTTCCCGACCTGCCCGTATCCTAACCCCGAGATTCGTCAGGCCATGCAGAAGGGCATCGATCTCTGCGAGCAGGTTCACCCTGATTTGCTGCTTGCAACCGATCCCGACGCCGACCGTGTTGGCGTTGCCGTTAAGAATGGCGATGACTATCTGCTGCTGACCGGCAATGAGATGGGCGTTCTGTTGCTCGACTATATCTGCAAGACCCGTGCTGCCCGCGGTGAGGACCTCACTAAGAAGGTTGCCGTTACTACTATCGTTTCTTCCGCCATGGTTGACGCTCTGGCCGACGAGTACGGTTTTGAGCTCCGCCGCTGCCTGACGGGCTTCAAGTACATCGGCGACATCATTACTTCTCTTTCCGATGCTGGCGAGGTCGATCGCTTTATCTTCGGTTTCGAGGAGAGCTACGGCTATCTGGCCGGCGACCACGTGCGCGACAAGGACGCCGTGAGCACTTCGCTTTTGATTTGCCAGATGGCGCAGTATTACAAGCTCCAGGGAAAGAACCTTGCCGACGCGATGCACGAGCTGTACGAGAAGTATGGCTACTATCACAACAAGACGATTTCGCTGAGCTATCCGGGCGCTGAGGGTGCGGCAAAGATGGCCGGCATCATGGCCGGTCTGCGCGAGAACCCGCCCGCGGAGCTCGCCGGTTCCAAGATTGAGGCCGTCGTGGATTACAACACCTGCGTGAACGGCCTGCCGAAGGCTAACGTCATTGAGTTCGATCTGGAGGGTGGCAACAAGGGTATTGTTCGTCCTTCCGGCACCGAGCCCAAGATTAAGCTGTACATCTTCGCTAAGGGCACGGATGCCGCCGAGGCTGATGCAGCACTTGACGCGATTGAAGAGTCCGGTCGCAAGCTGTTGGCCTAAGGCTTTGAAAGTCTATTTATATAGATAGACGGAGGAGGGGATCTCGGAAACGAGGTCCCCTCTTTATTACTGGCAAATACAGCTGAGAATCCCAAACTGTGTAGGAAATGTGTACGCCCAGATTCCCGCCCACGGTGCCCCTCCGGTCTGGCAATATATCTCCTTGCCGCGCGGCCCGGTGGAACCGGATC
>CBCTFW010000038.1:0-2769 GCA_965146285.1 uncultured Collinsella sp. | reverse complement strand
GAAAGCACTTAATGTGCTTTCCGTCTTGCGCAGGACTGTAGAGCAGCAAACTTAACCCCCGCCCTCAGCCCCGGAAGCCCTCCCGGATGGCCCCGAAAAATTTTTTCAAAAAAGTTGTTGCGCGCCGGACAGACTTCTGTGTATACTAATCCCCGCAGCACACGCGAGCGGAAACAAACGCGAACGTCTGCCTGGGGAGTTAGCTCAGTTTGGTTAGAGCGCCGGCCTGTCACGTCGGAGGTCGCGGGTTCGAGCCCCGTACTTCCCGCCAACGCAATTAAAGCCACGTCTTCGGACGTGGCTTTTTGCGTTTGATGCACTTTGTTTCGATAGAACGATCGCCCTGGTGCATCTTCGCCCAGAATCCCCGCGCCTTCGGGAACGCAAGTAAAATCTAATAAGTATATCTGTCTGAACAACAGCTTTGTTGCGCAACACCTGTTCAACGAGACAGGGGGTTAGGTTATACTAAATTGCACTGTGCGCCGCATCTGATGCATTTCGCTCCAAGCGCGGCACTCAGTGGATATCCGATTTACCATTTGGATGTCCTGGCGGTCATTTAGCGTCTCGACACAAGCTCGGCCCCGGAGCTCGTTCGAGCTGTTCGTATTCCTTGAAAGGGGAAAAATGGACATATCGAGGAAGACTGATTACGCCCTTCGTATGCTGGCGATGCTTGCCGAGGATCCGGAGCGTTTGCTTTCTGTTCGCACCGCTGCCGAAGAGGTCAATGTCCCGTATTCGTTTGCTCGCTCGATTCAGCACGGTTTGGTCCAGGCCGGTATTGTGGAGAGCCTGCGTGGCGTCCACGGTGGCATGCGTCTCAAGGTCAGTCCGGACGACGTCACTATCCGCCAGGTCGTCGAGGCCGTTCAGGGCCCTATGGTTATGAACGACTGCACCGCCCCCGATGGTGACTGTGCGCGCATGGGCGCGTGCTGCTATCATCCCCTGTGGGCCGGAGCCCAGGCGTTGATGCGCGACTACCTCGATTCCGTTTCGCTCGGCGATATCGTCGCCCATCGCCAGTTTCCGGCTGTCGATCCCAAGTTCGCCGATTGCGATGCGTTTCCCGAGTACGCTGCCTGCGCGTACGCTTGCCGGGAGGAATAGCGCCGCATAAGGAGTATAGCTATGATTCAGGACCCCTTTCGTTCGATGATTCGTTCGGAAGGGGTCTTGCGTTATCGCGACCTTCCGTGGCGCCGAACGCGCGACCCGTATATCATCTGGCTCTCCGAGGTCATGCTGCAGCAGACGCAGGTGCCGCGCGTGGAGACGCGTATGCCGGCGTGGCTCGATCGCTTTCCGACTGTTCAGGCGCTCGCTCAGGCTGTCCCTTCCGATGTTTTGGACGCTTGGCAAGGGATGGGCTACAACCGACGCGCTCTGGCGCTCCACAATGCCGCTCAACGGGTCGTAGGGGATTGGGGCGGGGAGTTTCCGCGTGAGACGCGTGACCTGGTCGCCCTGCCTGGTATTGGCCCGGCAACGGCGCAGGGTATCCGGTCGTTTGCGTTTGATCTTCCGGGTGTGTATCTGGAGACCAACGTGCGCACGGTCTTTCTGCATCACTTCTTTCCCGATGTACCGGCTGTTCCCGATCGCGAGCTGGTGCCGCTGATCCAAGCTGCCTGTCCGGCGGCCCCCGGTGCGGCGGCGGACGAGATCGCGCCCTTTGCCGCGCCTCAAGACGATGCCGACACGCCGCGCGCGTGGTATTACGCATTGCTGGATTACGGCGCGTATCTTAAAAAGACACTGCCCAATCCGTCCAGGCGGTCGGCGGGCTATAGTCGTCAGTCCAAGTTTGAGGGCTCGCGCCGCCAAAAGCGCGCGCATATCGTGCGTATGTTGTTGGCAGCGCGCGATGGGCAGCCGGCGGGGATTACGCTTGCTGATGCCGTGGTGGGCGTTAACGAGATGGAGACGGCAGCCGGTCGCGGGCCGGTCGAGTGCGACTTGATTGCGGGCATTCTGGCCGACCTGGAGCGTGAGGGCTTTTGCCGAGCCGAGGGCGATCGCTGGCTGAGCATCTAGCCTATGCAAATCTGAAGAACAGGATTGTAAGGTTTAGATTTTCGGCATGAGGGCATCCTAAAGACGAGGCCGCTCGAAGCCTGCGGGCGGCATGCGTTGAAGGGAAGTACACCTATGGATTTTGAGAACTCCCAAACCAAGAAGAACCTTGAGACTGCTTTTGCCGGTGAGTCCCAGGCACACACCAAGTATCGCTACTACGCGTCTAAGGCCAAGAAGGATGGCTACGTTCAGATCTCGAATATCTTTGCCGAGACCGCAGGCAACGAGTCCGAGCACGCCAAACTGTGGTTTAAGTATCTGCACGACGGCGCCGTTCCGGGCACTCTGGATAACCTGCGCGATGCCGCCGCAGGCGAGAACTACGAGTGGACCACGATGTATGACGAGTTTGCCAAGACCGCCGAGGAGGAGGGCTTTACCGAGATCGCCGAGAAGCTCCGCGGCGTCGGCGCCGTGGAGAAGGCCCATGAGGAGCGCTATAACAAGCTCGTTGAGCGCATTGAATCGGGCGAGGTGTTTGAGCGTGAGGGCGTGAAGGTGTGGAAGTGCCTGAACTGCGGGCACCTGCACGTTGGTGCCGAGGCGCCTGAGGTGTGCCCGGTGTGTAACCACCCCAAGGCGTACTTTGAGGAGCAGGTGGTGAACTACTAGCGCTTGGCGCTGGCTGCTGCGGAGCGCAGGGCGGGAAATGCCTTTGCCTCGCGCTCACGGCTGCACAGGGTC
>CBCTFW010000037.1:0-2772 GCA_965146285.1 uncultured Collinsella sp. | reverse complement strand
ACCTGCTTCATCACGCTTGCCTTCGTCGGGCCGCCGTAGCTGGTGCGGCCCTCGCAGCAGGTCGTCAGGTCGATGGCCGTATAAACGTCATCCTCAAACAGGTCGCTGTACTGCTTGAATTCGTCCAGCGTCAGCTCCTCCAGCGTCTTGCCCTCGCGGATGCAGGCGGCTACCATCGTGCCGGTACACTTGTAGGCATCGCGGAAGGGCATCCCCTTCTTCGTCAGGTAGTCGGCGCAGTCCGTCGCGTTGATAAAGCCCTTCGCGGCGGCGCGGCGCATGTTGGCGGGCAGCGGGGTCATCGTGGCCAGCATCGGCGTGACGGTGCGCAGGCAGAGCTCCAGCGTGTCCACGGCGTCAAAAATGGCCTCCTTGTCCTCCTGCATATCCTTGTCATAGGCGAGCGGGATGCCCTTCATCATGACGAGCAGCGTGTTCAAATCGCCGTAGACGCGGCCTGTTTTGCCGCGGATCAGCTCCGTTACATCGGGGTTTTTCTTCTGCGGCATGATGGACGAGCCCGTCGTAAAGGCGTCGTCCAGCTCGATGAACTTGAACTCCCAGCTGCACCACAAAATAATTTCCTCGCTCAAGCGGGAAAGGTGCATCATGCAGGTCGCCATGGCACTGCACAGCTCAATGCAGAAGTCGCGGTCCGACACGCCGTCGATGGAGTTGCCGCACGGCGCGGCAAAGCCGAGCTGTTCGGCGGTGTAGAAGCGGTCCAGCGGGTAGGTCGTGCCCGCCAGTGCGCCGCTGCCCAGCGGGCACTCGGCGTCCATGCGGCGGGTCGCGTCCTGCAATCTCCCCAAGTCGCGCAGCAGCATCCAGGCGTAGGCCATCAGCTGGTGGCCGAAGGTCACGGGCTGGGCACGCTGCAGGTGGGTGTAGCCGGGCATGACGTACCCTGCGCCCTTCTCGGCCTGGTCGCAAAGCACGGTGATAAGTTCTTTTATCTGGCCCTGAATATGCTCGCTTGCGGCGCGCAGGTTCAGGCGGATGTCCAGCGCGACCTGATCGTTGCGGCTGCGCCCGGTGTGCAGCCGCTTACCGGCGTCACCGACGCGGGCGGTCAGCGTCTGCTCGACGAAGGTGTGGACGTCCTCGGCGTTGGGGTCGATTTCCAGTGCGCCGCTGTGCAAATCGTCCAAAATGGAGTGCAGGCCCTTGTGAATATCGTCCACATCCTGCCGGGAGATGATGCCCTGTCTGCCCAGCATGGCCGAGTGGACAAGGCTGCCCTGAATATCCTGCTCGATCATCCGCGCGTCGAAGCGGATGGAGGAGTTAAAATCGTTTACGCGGCTGTCAACGGCCTTGCTGGCCCGGCCCTGCCAAAGTTGGGGCATAGGTTTTACCTCCGTTTTCTAAAGGCTTCCCCCTTGGGGGAAGCTGTCCGCGAAGCGGACTGATGAGGGGCGCGCTTTCCCGCGCCGCCCCCTTTACGGACAATCGCGGCAAGGCCGTCCCTCATCCGGCCTCACTTCGCTCGGCCACCTTCCCCCGATGGGGAAGGCTTTTTTGTAGAATGCCAAAACCGCCAAAGGGTTTCCACGCCCCTTGGCGGTTGCTTATTCGGCGTTCGTTCGCTTATTAGTCCTGTGCGGGCCAGTTCTTGGCCAGCTTGGCGCGCTCGGCAATGGGCAGGCCGAACAGGTTGATAAAGCCGTTGGCGTCTGCCTGATTGTAATCCTCATCCTCACCGAAGGACGCGGTCTGCTCATCGTACAGGGTGTACGGGCTGGTGACACCGGCGTTGATCATGTTGCCCTTGTAGAGCTTCAGCTTGACGTCGCCGGTGACGGTTTTCTGCAGGTCGTCGGTGAAGGCGCTGATGGCCTCACGCAGCGGGGTGAACCACTGGCCGTTGTAGACCAGCTCGCCCATCTTCTGGGCCAGCTGTGCCTTGAAGTGCATAGACTCCTTGTCCAGCGTGATGGTTTCCAGAACATCGTGCGCCTTGTACAGGATGGCACCGCCGGGGGTCTCATAGACGCCGCGGCTCTTCATGCCGACGAGACGGTTCTCGACGATGTCCAGCAGGCCGATGCCGTTGGCGCCGCCCAGCTTGTTCAGGTACTCGACCAGCTCGACGCTCTCCATCTCCTTGCCGTCCACAGCGGTGGGGATGCCCTTCTCAAAGTGGATGGTGACGTAGGTCGGGGTGTCGGGGGCCTGCTCGGGGGAAACGCCCAGCTCCAGGAAGCCCGGCTTATTGTACTGCGGCTCCAGGGACGGCTTCTCGAGGTCGAGGCCCTCATGGCTCAGGTGCCACAGGTTCTTGTCCTTGGAGTAGTTGGTCTCACGGTTGATCTTCAGGGGGATGTTATGGGCCTCGGCGTAGTCGATCTCCTCGTCACGGCTCTTGATGCTCCACTCACGCCACGGGGCGATGATGGCCATATCGGGGGCCAGCGCTTTCAGGGTCAGCTCAAAGCGGACCTGGTCGTTACCCTTGCCGGTGCAGCCGTGGCAGATGGCGTCGGCGTTCTCCTTCTTGGCGATCTCGGCCAGCGCGGCGGCGATGCAGGGACGCGCGTGGGAGGTGCCCAGCAGGTAGTCCTCATACTTGGCGTCGGCCTTCAGGCAGGGCCAGATGTAGTTTTCGACGTAGTCCTTCTTCAGGTCGAGGACGTACAGCTTGGACGCGCCGGTCTTGATGGCCTTCTCCTCCAGGCCGTCCAGCTCGGTGCCCTGGCCAACGTCGCCGGAGACTGCGACGACCTCGCAGTTGTTGTAGTTTTCCTTCAGCCAGGGAATGATGATGGAGGT
>CBCTFW010000036.1:0-3042 GCA_965146285.1 uncultured Collinsella sp. | reverse complement strand
TGGCGAGACGAAGGTGAAGCTCTGGGAGGGCATCTGCTACCCAGAGAACATGCGCGATGACTGGCAGGACGAGATAGACGACATTCTTCAAGTGCCTTTCGCTTATGCGGTTCACGACATAGACCATGACCAGAAGAGCAAGCAGCGCAAGACGCATGCGCACGTCATTGTTGTCTGGGGCGGCAACACGACACGCAAGGCAATCATCAACGTCTTGAACCGATTGAGCGCGGACGGCAAGAAGTGCTGTTCGTCAGCCGAGCCAATCAACAACATCAGGCATGCGTATGACTATCTGATTCACGACACGGCTTCCTGTCGCAAGAAGGGCAAGGAGCTGTATCCGGTCGAAGCACGCATCGAGGGAAACAACTTCGACATTGGTCAGCTCGAACAGCTCTCGACTAAGGACAAGCAGGACATGCTCTTCGAGTTGGTCGGCTTCATCATGTGCGAGAGGTTCGAGACCATCAACGATTTCACGGCTGCGGCGCTGAGGGAGTTTCCCGAGCAGTACCGCGAAATCATCGTGGGGTACAACTCGATTCTCGAGCGCTATTGTCGCGGGAACTATCTGAACGCCGAACGTAAGCGCAAGTGCGTGGAACAGTCAGGTGCCAAAGAGTAGTCGGGTCAATGCAGCAATGCGTGACTACGGGGCGGCGTGGTCTGCGCTCGCGCAGATCTAAGCCGACTCGTTCACGGATTGCGGAATTGACGCGACGGCCAACCGAATAGACCAGACTTGATTAAGGGTCGATGGACGCTCTGCTCCATCGACCCTTTCCTTGCCCGTGTCTCGACTGGATGAGACCTGCAGAATCGGGCGGCTCATTATTTTTCGCTAACTACGTCCGAAAAATAATGTGACAAATGACAAATGACAAATGACCACAGGGGGGCGAGGTACTACGACCTCGCCCATGGGAATCCGATACCGATACGTCGGGGTGGTTTGGAGGGGTTTCACCCCTCCATCTCGGCGGAGCCGAGCGGGCAAGGAAGAGGTGCCGCCGCCGATGACGCGCAGCAATCTCGACCGCTGGGAGGATTGCGGAGAAGCCCCGCAGGGCACGTCCTTAGCGCAGCTAAGGTCTAACGTGCTAGACTTTAGTCGATTAAGTCTGTACGGCTCGGAGGTTTCCATGGCTCACATCGCGAAATACAAGGCTCCATCGGTCGGGCACATGCTTGCCCACTACCGCCGCGACCGCAGCAGCCTGGAGCGCGACAACATCGACCCCGAGCGCATCAAGAACGACTTGGTGGTCGGCCACTACACGAACAAGGACGGCAAGCTCGTTGTGGGGCGCGTGGAGCCGCGCGACGGCGAGCCGAACTGGGGCACGGTGGAGAGCCGCATCGAGCGCGTGAACGAGGCCCAGAAGGCCGCAGGGAAGCGTGCCACGCGCAAGGATGCGGTCGTTATGGCTGACGTTGTTGTGACGCTTCCCGACAATGTGCGCAAGGGCGATGAGGACAGGTTCTTTCGTCTCACGTACTGGTACCTGTCGAAGAAGTTCGGCATCGAGAACATGATGGGCGGGTACGTCCACAAGGACGAGGTGCTGAAGGACGGCACGCCCGCCCGCGACCACATGCACGTGCCGTTCACGCCCATCCTAGATGGACGGTTCAACTACAAGCAGATGTGCCCCCGCAGCTTCTACCGGAGCATGCACAAGGAGCTTGGGGATTACCTAGAGGGGCGCATGGGCTACCGCCCTGCAATCGAGCTTGACGAGGAGACGCGGGCGCAGCGCGTGTACACGGACAAGTCCGTGGATATCGACAAGGTACGCTGTGCGGTCGATAAGGCCGTGGTTGAACCTGCGAAGGACGAAGCGGCGCGAATCGTCGCGGCGGCTAGGGAAGAAGCCGCCGCTTTGCTAAACGATGCCGAAGCGCGTAAGGCAGAGCTTGTTACCGAGATTGCCGACAAGGAGGGTGACCTTGCCGAGCTTGACAGCCAGCTCGAGGACGTGAAGCTCGATATCGAAGATGAGCAAGACCGATTGGAGTGTCTTCGGCAACGAGCGGGCGGAGTTGCGCGAGACGTTGGAGAGCTTCGCTCCATCGCTGCCGAGGTTCGGGGCTGGGAAGCTGCGGGAAAAGCTGAGCGCGGCGCAATCCTCGATAGAATCGCTGCTCAGTGCGATGGACTCGCGATCCGCATCAGAGCAGGAGTTGCGGGAATTAGGCTCAAAATGGAAAAGCTTAGAAGCCGAATATCGCGCCCGCTCAAATATCTGATGCGCAGGGAACAGCCAAGGCAACAGAGCCTTAATGACGTGCTGCGCGATGCGCAGCGGGCGGCGGATGCGTGGAACCGCGACCACGCTGCACCGCAGAGGACGTATCGCGGGCGGGCTAGATGATGTGTTATAGTAGTACCTGTAATACACGACAAGGAGGTGCGACATGGCTACCGCGGTCACATCAATGAGGATTCCAGCCGAGTTGAACGAGCGCTACAGCCGTCTTGCGAAGGAGACTGGCAGGTCGAGGAGCTTCTACGTTAACGAAGCCCTGCAAGAAGCTATCGACCGTTTCGAGTACGAGTACGGGATTCTCAAGGATATCGAGGACTATCGTGCTGGCAGGCTTGAGACCTACAGCATCGACGAGGTAAGGGCGCACTGTGGCCTGGCGAATTGATTTCACGAGGAACGCCGACAAGGCGATGCGCAAGCTCGATAAGGGCGTTGCCGCGCGGGTGTTTGACGAGCTTGACGAGATAGCGAAGCTCGAAGACCCAAGAAGCAGGGGCAAGGCATTGACGGGAAACTTGGCAGGCGTGTGGCGATACAGGGTCGGTGACTACCGAATCCTGTGCGACATCAATGACGGCAGGCTCGTCATTCTCGTGGTCGATGTTGCGCATAGACGCGAGGTTTACAAGCGCAGATAAAAAAAGAAAAGCCCCAGCAAGCTTGGCGGCAGCAGGGGCATTCGAGACAAGGAGATTATAGCATGGCGGCAAACGCTGGCGAGACGAAGGTGAAGCTCTGGGAGGGCATCTGCTACCCAGAGAACATGCGC
>CBCTFW010000035.1:0-3393 GCA_965146285.1 uncultured Collinsella sp. | reverse complement strand
CAAACAGCAACTTCAGCATCGTCTCATTCCTTTCTCACGTCTCAACTCGTACATCAGAACCGGCCGCCCTCAAAGGCGATGTCGTTCGCACCTGCAGGGGTGAAGAATCCCTCAGGCAGCTTGATGCCGCTGACCTCGAACTTCTCGAGGAAGCTCGGCTGCAATCCGGTCGGCACGAAGTGGCCGAGAATCTTGCCGTTGCTGTCGAAGCCGGTCTGCTCGAAGCGGAAGATGTCCTGCGTCGTGATGGTCGTGCCCTCCATCTTCTGCACCTCGGTGATATAGGTGATCTTGCGGCTGCCATCGCGCAGGCGCGCCTGATGGATGATCAGGTCGATGGCCGACGAGATCTGCTCGCGGATGGCGCGCTCGGGCAGCTCGAGGCCGGACATCATGACCATCGTCTCGAGTCGCGAGAGGACGTCGCGCGGGCTGTTGGCATGGGCCGTCGTCAGCGAGCCGTCGTGGCCCGTGTTCATGGCCTGCAGCATGTCGAGGGCCTCGCCCGTGCGGACCTCGCCGACGATGATGCGGTCGGGGCGCATGCGCAGGGCATTGCGCACGAGGTCGCGGATGGTGATGGCGCCCTTGCCCTCGAGGTTGGCCGGACGCGCTTCGAGCGTCACGACATGCTGCTGCTGCAGGCGCAGCTCGGCAGCATCCTCGATGGTGACGATGCGCTCGCCCTCGGGGATGAACGACGAGATGACGTTGAGCGTCGTCGTTTTACCGGAGCCAGTACCGCCCGAGACGAGGATGTTGATGCGCGCCTTGACGCAGGCGCGCAGGAACGTCGCCATCTTCTCGTCCATCGTGCCGAAGGAAATCAGGTTGTCGACGCTAAGCGGCGTCTTGGAGAACTTGCGGATGGTCAGGCACGGGCCGACGAGCGAGAGCGGCGGAATGATGATGTTGACACGCGAGCCGTCCTCGAGGCGCGCATCGACGAGCGGCGACGATTCGTCGACGCGGCGGCCGAGCGGTGTCAGGATGCGCTCGATGATGTTCATGAGGTGCGCCGTGTCGTGGAACTTCGCATCCGTCAACTCGAGCTTGCCCATGCGCTCGACGAAGACCTGACGCGGGCCATTGACCATGATCTCGGTGATGGCGTCGTCCTTGCGCAGGGCCTCGATAGGGCCGAGGCCGAGCACCTCGTCGCGGATATCCGCGATGAGCCGCGGCTTCTCGCCCTGCGGGATGGCAAACGGATTCTCGTCGAGCACACGCTGGCAGTAATCCGTGATGAGCGTCTCGACCTGATGCGGGTCCTGATGCACCGAGGTCAGCATCAGCTGCTCCTCCGGCGTCATCTCATCGACAATGCGCTGATGGATACGCTGCTTGACTTCCTGATACGAGCGCTCCGCCGCCATATCCTGGGTATCCTCACGGGCACCAAAAATATTGACCTGACGATTCTCACCAGCCGCCCGTCCCAGGCGCGTCAATAACGACATCGTATCTCACCTCGTTCAAATCTATGACAAACAATGATTGTGGATAGTCAAAATAAAATCAGGAGCTACTAGAGGGCTCCTTATACATTGTATATTGGATATGAATATCAAACAGGCTGTCTTCGCCTAATATATTACGGAAAATCTGAGCCAAAGAATCTTGATTCTCTGACAATTTTGCATCAATCGTGACACGTACATTTTGGGATGACTTACCATCATTGGTTATGGGGACATCCTCTATTTTGAAACCATTTGTAGTATCCCATTCATAAAGATTGGCAGGTAAATCCTTTTGTCCGTATTTTGCCTTGATATCATTATATGGTGCATTCTCTGTTGAAATACTCGCTTCACGCGCACTACTGCGGGCAAAGCTGTTCAATGCAATATAATCTGAGAACGCCATACCAAAATAGATGATACCAAAGAGGACCAACATAAAAAGAGGCAGAACTAATGCAAATTCCACAATAGCTTGCCCTCGTTGGAATTTCACCATTCTGCCTCTCCCTTTTCCTCTTCTAAATAACTCTATATCTTTTGCTTATTTGGTTAACGCAGTCTTTACTTTACCAAATGCAGTAATGATGCCATTATAGAGATCACCATTCGTCAATAATACGGCACCTGCAATACCTACTACAAAAACTAACAACAAAGCATACTCAACAATACCCTGCGCTTTTTCATCCATGTAACGTACACGAAGATAATTCAAAATCTCTAACATAGTAATACCTCCAATTCCATCAAAACAAAGCTCTATAATTAGGCTTCGCCAGTCAATGCTTTTTTCACTTTACCAAATGCAGTAATGATACCATTGTAAAGGTCACCATTCGTCAGTAATACAGCACTTGCAATACCTACAACAAAGACCAATAACAATGCATATTCAACAATACCTTGTGCTTTTTCATCCATATAACGTACACGAATATAATTCAAAATCTCTAACATAATAATACCTCCAATTCCATCAAAATAAACATTTTTATTTGTTGATTATATAAAATATTTTACTTCAGAAAGTAAAATATTTTTTTATTAAACCAAATGCATTCTTAATACTCATATAAACCACTCCTCCACCTTGAGTAGTATATAAAGTAGTAGTAACTATACCTACAATAAATATTAATAATAATGCATACTCTAAGATGCTTTGTCCTTTTTCGTTTTTTAGCAAAACAAAGTATACTTTCATATCTATCATCTTTAGCTTTTTAATAATTAATATTAACAATATATCTTATGCAGAGAATTCCTATTACCTCAGAAATAATACCTCCAATAATAAATAAATGTCCGATATCCGTTTCTATCAAAGGCTGTAAATAAGACGGGTTTATTGCATTCATGACAAAAGCCAAAATAATAGGTAAAATAGCAATTACTAACCCCGACAGCCTCCCTTGTGCCGTTAATGTCATGACCTCTCTGCGCATCCTGACTCGCTCTGCAATCGTCTCGCTGATCGTATCGAGGATGCTGGCGAGGTCGCCGCCGACTTGTCTCTGGATGAGCACGGCGGTGACGACGAGCTCGAAGTCGGGGCTGGCGACGCGGCGCTGCATGTTGTCGAGCGCGGACTCGAGGGTGTTGCCGAGGTTGACCTCGTTGACGACGAGCTGGACTTCGCGGCCCATCGGGGCGTCCATCTCGCGGGCGATGAGCTCGAAGGCCTGCATGAAGCTGAAGCCGGCGCGCAGGGCGTTCGCGACCATGGTCAGCATGTCGCCGAGCTGGTTCGTGAATTTCTTGCGTCGCCTGCGGATGCGCAGGCCTAGGAGGGCCATTCCCAGCAGGATGCCTGCTAGGAGGCCGGCGAAGAACATCGCGCCCTTGAGCGTCACGAGGAAGGTGATGAGGCCGACGAGCCCGCCCCAGAGCAGCAGGATGGCCTCGAACTCGGTGCCGCGTATCGGCC
>CBCTFW010000034.1:0-5697 GCA_965146285.1 uncultured Collinsella sp. | reverse complement strand
AATGGTATACGGGTGCATCATCGACGTCTTCAATACAGAAAATATCAGTGCGGAAAGATTGCGGGGCTAACGGGCAGGGGCCCGCCGGCTCGTTATCGTGGCGGGCGCTGCTCTGGGAAGTTCAATGGGTCATCTCGCTAGGTAAAAAGATGGTTCGCGGTGGTATTGTTGCTGTGGGTTTAATTCGATATGAAAGGGTGACTTTGGTGTCCAAGATGGATTCTACGCTCTCCTATATTACTGACCAGTTGAAGGCGCTTACCTCGATTGCTTCGCCTACGGGGTTTACTCGTGCGGCTACTGATTATCTGATGGAGACCCTGCGCGATATGGGGTTTGGGCCTGAGCGTTCTAATAAGGGCAACGTGCTGGTCGAGCTTGGCGGCGAGGGCGAGCCGCTTGTGTTGGCGAGCCATGTCGATACCCTGGGCGCCATGGTGCGCTCCATTAAGGACAATGGTCGCCTGCGCCCCACGACTCTCGGCGGGCATCAGTGGTCTACGGCCGATGGCGAGAACTGCACCGTCTACACGCGTGACGGCAATGTGTACACGGGTGTGGTCCTCAATACCGAGCCTTCGGCGCACGTGGCCGACGAGCCGGTCAAGACCATCGAGAAGAACATGGAAATCCTGCTCGACGAGAACGTCGACAGCAAGGACGACGTGCTTGAGCTGGGCGTTCAGACCGGCGACATCATCGCTATGGATCCGCGTACCACGGTGACGGAGAGCGGCTACATTAAGAGCCGCTTCCTGGATGACAAGCTGTCGGCGTCGATTCTGCTGGGTCTGGCCCGTGCCGTTGCTGACGGCGAGGTGACGCTTTCGCGCAAGGTGTCGCTGCTCTTTACCGTGTACGAGGAGGTCGGCCACGGCGGCGCTTTCGTGCCGGCCGACACGCGCGAGATGATCAGCGTTGACATGGGCTGCGTGGGCGACGACCTGGGCTGCACCGAGCGCATGGTGTCGATCTGCGCCAAGGATTCGGGTGGCCCCTATAACTACGATCTGGTGACCACGCTGTCCAATATCGCGCGCGAGCTGGAGCTCGACTACGCGATCGACGTGTACCCGCATTACGGCTCGGACGTTGAGGCCACGCTTTCTGCCGGCTACGACATCCGTCACGGCCTGATCGGCCCCGGTGTGTACGCGAGCCACAACTACGAGCGCAGCCACATGGACGGCGTGCGCAACACCTTCGAGCTCGTCCGCGCCTACGTACAGCGCTAGGGGAGCAGCTTGCGACTCGGCTGGCCAATTGCTCTAAGGCCCGATTGCTCGGGCCTTTTTTCGCTTCAGTCTGTTTAGTATTATGCTGTATGTAGCTAATTAACTTTACGTTTGGAATACTTAACGAGGTGATGCGGCATATGAATACATCTGAGTACTTGTCTATGGGTGATGCGGCCCGCCTGTTGGGCGTTACGAAAGCCCGTATATCGCAACTTGCCGCATCGGGGACGCTTGCGTGCGATATTGTGGGCGGCCGGAAGATGGTCGAGTACAATTCTGCGATCGCCTATCAAAAGGTCCGCAAACGAGGGCGCCGTCCTGCAGCCGATGTGGGACGTAAGTTTACGCTGATGTCGGCCGACCATGAGGTCGCGCATGTCTCATTTGATCCGACGCGCGAGTTTCCCTTCGAAATCGCCGAGGTCCTCGATACGCAACGAATGCCGTTTGGCACGTGCTCGAGCTCTTCTCCAACGGTGAATAAGCGGGAGCTCAACGCGTGGTGGGGGCATCGGTCGGTGCCCGATGTTCGCCCTGGGCTTATCTCGCGCTACCGCGAGCTGGGGATTGTCAACGGCGTTGAGGTGCCGGTTCAGTGCCTGGGCCTCTCGCTTTCGGATTGCTATTGGCTGCGGCCGGCAGAATGCGACGGGCTCGAATGGCGAAACCTCAATTACTTCGAGAATGATTTTGAGCGATCGGCGCCCGAGGAGCGTTCGGGTTGGCTGGAGGGCATCGGTCTTAAAAATCCCGACAACACATCCGAGGGCGAGCTTCCTAAATCGTGGATGATTCGCAACGGTGTTCGCGTTCTGGTCAAGGGGTGCGGCATGGACGACCAACGGCCCTTTAACGAAGCGGTTGCAACGGCTCTGCATCGTCGCTTGCTTCCCAAGGGCGAGTTTGTTCCTTACACGGTTGAGCGCATGTTCGATGGCCCCGTGTGCCTGTGCGAGGATTTTCTTGACGGCCGCGAGGAATATGTTCCGGCTGTTTACGTTAAGAACGCCCTTGGCGGCCAGCGAGGAAGCTCGACGTACGACCGGTACTGCCGCTTCCTTGGTAAGCATGGAGCAGACGAGGCTGCCGTGAGAAGGTCTATGTCGCAGATGATCGTTTGCGATGCCCTTTTGGCCAACAGCGACCGCCATTGGCGAAACTTCGGCATCATCCGCAATGTCGACACCCTGGAGATAAAACCTGCTCCGCTGTTCGATAGCGGCAACTGCCTGTGGTACAACGTACCAACTGCCGTGCTCGCAGCTGGGGAGTTTGGGTTTTCCGCTAAGCCGTTTGGGCCCGACCCTTCCGTCCAGCTGGCGCTTGCGGACTCGCTCGATTGGTTCGATTCATCGCGGCTCAACGGATTTGTTGATGAGGCGATCGAGATTCTTTCGCAGAGCGAATGGGCGACGGCGGAGGGTCGACTCGAGGCCATTTGCCGCGGCCTCGAGCGTCGCGTAATCGAGGTTGGTGCCGCTGTTGAGGTACTTCGACACGTGCAGCGATAAACCCGCGGCTACTTAAGCGCGCCGGTCACGGTGCCGCCGCCCAGGACGATGTTGCCGCGATAGACTACAACGGCCTGGCCGGGGGCGATGGCTCGTTGCGGCTCGTCAAAAGTTAGCAGCATTTGCCCGTCTTCGTCACGCGTAAGGGTCGCTGCTTGGTCCTTCTGACGGTAGCGGTATTTGGCACCTACGCGAATGCCGCCGGCATCCAGCTCGGTCTCCATGTGGTCGGCAGGGGCGCTCCAAATCCAGTCGTTGGCCGTGAGCGCCGTGGCGGTCAGGTCCTCGGCCTCGCCCAGATGCACGGTGTTGTTGACGGCGTCGACGCCTGTCACGTATACGGGATGCGCCATCGCTACGCCCAAGCCCTTGCGCTGGCCGATGGTATAGCGCAGCGCGCCGCTGTGGCTCCCTACCACGCTGCCGTCGCGCCATACGATGTCGCCCGGTGCAGCGGGATGTCCGCAGCGGCGCTCGATATAGCCCGCGTAGTCACCGTCTGGAATAAAGCAGATATCCTCACTTTCGGCCTTCTTGGCGTTGATGAAGCCCTGTTCGGCGGCTATGCGGCGCACGTCGCGCTCTTTGTCCAGGCCTGCCAGCGGAAAGATCGTGTGCGCCAGGCGCTCCTGCGTAAGCGAATACAAAAAGTAGCTTTGGTCCTTTTTGGGATCTTCGCCGCGATGTAGCTGCCAGGTGCCGTCTGCCGCCTGGCTTGTTTTGGCGTAATGTCCCGTGGCGATGTAGTCGCAGCCCATGTCCAGCGCCGCATCGAGCAGCGCGCCAAACTTAATGTGGCGGTTGCAGATAATGCACGGATTGGGCGTCAGCCCCTCCTGGTAGGCAGTCACGAAGCGCTCGATAACGTTGCGGTCGAAGGTCTGCTGCAGGTCGAGCACGTGATGGGGTATCCCCAGGCGCTCGGCGACGGCCTTTGCATCGGCGATGTCACGGTCGACCTTACTCATGCCCGTGACGGGATCGGGTGCGGGGCAGGTGAGGCGCATGGTGGCACCGACACATTCGTAACCCTGACTTTTGAGCAGATACGCGGTCACGCTGGAATCGACGCCGCCGCTCATGGCGACGAGCACGCGCTTGTTGTGCATGGGGAGGTTCTCCTTGGTGGCATGTGGCCAAAAAAGAAAAGCGGCGCGGGAGGCTGGTTCCGCGCCGCAGACATTGTAGCAAGTTCGGACGTCTCGTGGGACACCCTGATTGGATGGGCTCAGGCTGCCGGGAGAGAGGAGACCGGCTCGTCCGTGGGCTCAACCTATGGGCGACAGGCCCTTAGTCCTGGAACAGTGCCGTGGACAGGTAACGCTCGCCGGTGTCGGCAAGCAGGGCCACGATGGTCTTCCCCTCGTTCTCGGGGCGCTTGGCCAGCTGCAGTGCGGCCCACACGGCGGCACCGGACGAAATGCCCACGAGCACGCCCTCCTTGTGGCCCACGGCACGGCCGGTGGCAAAGGCGTCGTCGTTCTCGACGGGGATGATCTCGTCATAGACCTGGGTGTCGAGGACGTCGGGCACAAAGCCGGCGCCGATGCCCTGGATCTTGTGCGGGCCGGCCTGGCCCTTGGAGAGCACCGGGGAGGTGGCGGGCTCGACGGCGACGACCTTAATCTCGGGGTTCTGCTCCTTGAGGAACTCGCCCACGCCGGTCACGGTGCCGCCGGTTCCAACGCCGGCGACGAAGATGTCGACCTCGCCGTCGGTGTCATCCCAGATCTCGGGGCCGGTCGTGGCCTTGTGGATGGCGGGGTTGGCGGGGTTCACAAACTGGCCGGCGATAATGCTGTTGAGGGTCTCCTTCTGCAGCTCCTCGGCCTTGGCGATGGCGCCCTTCATGCCCTTGGAGCCGTCGGTGAGCACGAGCTGTGCGCCGTATGCCTGCATAAGCTTGCGGCGCTCCACGGACATGGTCTCGGGCATGGTGATGATCACCTTGTAGCCGCGAGCCGCCGCCACCGAGGCGATGCCGACGCCGGTGTTGCCGCTCGTGGGCTCGATGATGGTGTAGTCGCCACCGCGCACGAGCTTGCCGGCCTTTTCGGCCTCGTCGATCATGTTCTTGGCGACTCGGTCTTTGACGGAGCCGGCGGGGTTGAAGTATTCCAGCTTGACGAGCACGCGGGCCTTGAGGTCCTCATCGGCCTCAAAGTGAGTGAGCTCCAGAAGCGGAGTGTGGCCGATAAGCTGATCGATGGACGTGTAAACATTGCTCATAGTGAACCTCCAAAGTGTTCAAATGACTGGATACCGTGTGGTTTTACGGTGTGAGCAGCAGTGAAACCCATAAACCTTATGGGTTGTTCGTTTTGCTGTTGGCAAGCATAGTAGACAGTAAAGCCTAGTAACGCAATAGGAAATAGAAGATTATTACGAGTCGATTAACCATCTTGACCGGAACGGGTATTTTCAAAACCAATTTTTCGGCTAGAATTTCTACGGACTAAATGACCGAAAGGCAGCACTATACATGTTGGTTTCTACTAAGGGCAGATATGCCCTGCGCGTTATGGTCGACCTGGCCGAGCACCAGGCGGCCGGCCGCATCCCGCTCAAAGAGATCGCGGCGCGCCAGGGGATTTCCGAGAAATATCTGGAGAACATCTTGGCTACGCTTGTGCGCGCCAACATGCTTTCGGGTATGCGTGGCAAGGGCGGCGGCTACGTGCTCACGCGCCCACCTGAGCAGTATACGGTGGGCGAGATCTTGCGCCTGACCGAGGGCAGCCTGGCGCCGGTCGCATGCTTGGACGGCGACTGCAAGGGCTGTTCGCGTTCGGACGAGTGCCCCACGCTCGACGTGTGGAAGAACCTGGACAAGCTCATCAACGACTACCTCGACGGTGTGACGCTCGATCAACTTGTCGCTCCCAACCATGGCGGTAGTGTCGAGAAAGTTGGTGTAAGGGCCCTTGCGGCCCCTGTGTCCGATATCC
>CBCTFW010000033.1:0-6194 GCA_965146285.1 uncultured Collinsella sp. | reverse complement strand
CTTTCGAGTTCGAGCAGGTGAGCGCCGAGGAATGGAGCCTGTCATGACACCGGCAGCTGCAATCTACGGTTTCATGGCCGGCTTCGGTATCCCGGCGTATGCCGCGACTTCCGTGCCAGACAACGCCGACTTCCCGTATATAACATACGAGCTCGCAGCCGATGATTTCTGGGGCGGGGAAGTCACATTGGCCATGGATATCTGGTATCGTGGCGACTCCGAGGCGGGGCCGAATGCGAAAGCACGTGAAGTCTCAAAGGCACTCGTCGGCTGCAAGTGTATCCCGTGCGATGGCGGCGGAATCGTACTGAAAAAGGGCTCGCCGTTCTGCCAGAGCATGGGAGACACTGCCGACGATAAGATCAAGCGCCGCCATATCAATCTGACGGCAGAGTTTATCACCTCATTTTGAGAGGACAAGTTAAAATGGCGAAGTTCACACAGATCCCGACTAACACTTTCAAAAAGCTCCAGCTCGGTGCGGGTATCCTCACTACCGATTTCGACCCGGCGACCGGCAAGCTCACTGCATCAAACATCATCGGCGCGACGAGCGGCGGCGTGTCTTTCGAGGCCACGCCGTCATTCAGCGATTTCGGCGAAGACATCGATAACTGCCCTAAGAACACCAAAGAACTGAAGCGCCTCGACAGCTGGGAAGCCAAGATGTCCGGCTCTTTCGTGACGATGGACACGACGGCCGCTGTGTCTGTCATCGGCACCGCTGCCGTCGCGAGCGGCGACCAGACCAAGGTCGTGCCGCGCAACTCGGTCGATGCAGGGGACTTCAAAGATATCTGGTGGGTAGGTGACTACTCCGATGTCAACGATGACGGCTCGTCTGCCGGCAAGGCCGGTTTCATCGCGGTCAAGCTCATCAACGCGCTGTCCACTGGCGGTTTCAAGATCCAGTCTGGCGACAAGGCGAAAGGCACGTTTGAGTTCGAATATACGGGCCACTACAGCATCGAGAACACCGACGTCGTCCCGTTTGAGCTCTACATCAAGGCGGGTTCCGCTGGCGCCTAGGCGCCAGCCAGAAGGAGGAGAAATAAATGAAACTCAGTGATATCAAGGGTGACCGCGTCCTCGACGTCATCGCCGACATCATCGACCCCATTGCAAACATGGTGCAGGATAAGGACATCGCTGCGATGTTCGAGCGTAAAGCCGTGCCTGAGGGCATGGAGGCGCGCGAGTTCTTCGCGGAGCGTATGCGTAAGGGCATGCCTGTTTTGCTCAAGGGCCATAAGGCAGATATCATCGCCATCATGGCGGCGATCGACGGCGTGACGCCTGAGCAGTACGCGGAATCGCTCGATTTCTACAAACTGTTCACTGACGTCATGGAGCTCGTCACTGACGATGCGTTCCTCGATTTTTTATCATCACCCGAGACAAAGAAGGGTGCAGATGCGCCTGGCTCTGCCTCGGAGAGTTCCGAGGACCATTAAGGGCCGACGCATTCGTCAAGTCCATGCTGGCCCGCTATAGGAAAGAACGGGACGAGATGATGTTTAAAGTGTACGTCACCGACTCCCTATACCTCATGGGCCAGCAGAAGTTTATCGGTCGCAGATGGTACGACCAAGTCCGGCCCAAGGTATATGAAGACATCGACGCCACCGCGGTAGTGGCGGACGTCACGAAAAGGGCGGGATTGGTGGTCGTATGAATCTACTTGACCTCGCCGTCAAGATCACATGCGACGACCAGGCATCCGGCGAGGTCGACAAGATCGGCGACGGCATCAAGAACAAACTGGGTGTCGCTGCTAAAGCCGGCGTTGCAGCCGTGGCGGCAGTCGGCACCGCGACGATCGCAATCGGCAAGACTGCACTCGACGCATATTCTAATTACGAGCAGCTCGTCGGCGGTATCGACACCCTGTTTAAAGCCTCATCGGGCAAGATGCAGCAGTATGCTGCAAATGCCTACCAGACGGCAGGTGTCTCAGCCAACCGTTATATGGAGATCTCGACGAGCTTCGCGGCGGCGCTGATCAGCTCACTCGGCGGCAACACCGAGGCCGCAGCCGATATGGCCAACACCGCCATTACGGACATGAGCGACAACGCCAACAAGATGGGCACGTCGCTCGAGACCGTCCAAGAAGCATATATGTCGCTGTCGCGCGGCAACTACGAGATGCTCGACAGCCTGAAGCTCGGCTACGGCGGCACTAAATCGGAGTTGGAGCGCCTGCTCTCAGACGCCGAGAAGTTCTCGGCAGCGCAAGGCAAAGTACGCGATTTCTCTGTCGACTCATATTCCGACATCGTCGAGGCAATCCACATCGTGCAAGACGAGATGGGCATCACCGGCACGACGGCTGAAGAGGCGGCGACTACCATCGAGGGCTCCGTCAACATGGCGAAGGCCGCATGGGGCAACTGGCTCGCCGGCCTCGGTAACGAAGATGCGGACATGGAAGGCCTGACGAGCCAGCTCGTCGAGTCTGTCGCAGTTGCCGGCGAGAACATCATCCCGAGGGTCGGCCAGATCATGGTGTCTATCGGCCAGACGGTCGCAGCATATGCGCCTGGTGTCGGCCTCTACCTTCGTAATGCGCTCATCAGTGTCATGCCTGAAGCCGTGCAGGGTCCGATGCGCGAGGCATTCGCAGGCGTCGACGAAGTCGTCGGCAGGCTCGCCGGCGTGTTCGAAGACAATTTAGGGCCGGCTGCCGGCGCCGCCGACAGCGTGTTCAGCGCGATCAGCTCCGGCGTCACGACGTTCAGCAATGCAGTCAATGACCTCGTACTCCCTGCGATCGACCAGCTGTCGCCTGCGTTCGAGAGCTTCTTCGGTGCGATCCAGGCAGCACAGCCTCTGCTCTCGTTCCTCGCCGACCTCATCGGTACCGCATTGGCGGCGGCGATCAGTACTGCCATCAAGCTGTTTGGCGGTATCGTCGAAATTGTCGCGTTTGTCATCACAGGTTTCGAGCAATTATATGAAGACATCTCGGGGTTCGTGACCGGTGTCGTGCAGTTCTTCACGGTCGACCTGCCGGCCGGCATCAATGCACTGGTGCAGTGGTTCGCGCAGCTGCCTGGCAACATCGCCGGGTTCCTATCGACTGTCATCGCGAATGTCGCCGGATGGGTCGCCAACATGGCGTCGAATGCCGTGAATGCCGGCGCGCTGTTCGTCTCCAGCATCGCCGGATTCCTGTCGGCGCTGCCCGGCAACATCGCGTCGTGGCTGTCGGGCGCCATCTCGACTGTCGTCGGCTGGGTGACCCAGTTCGCGAGCAACGCCACATCCGCGGCGTCGCAGTTCGGCAGCAAGCTGCGAAGCGGCCTCGAGGCCATCCCGGGCACGCTCGGTAACATCGGCAGCAACATCGTCCAGGGCATCGTCAACGGCGTCACTGGCGCCGCCGGCAAGTTGGTCGATGCCGTTAAGGGTGCTGTCGGCAACGCTATCCAAGGCGCGAAAAACCTGCTCGGCATCAAATCGCCGTCGCGCGTGTTCCGCAAGATCGGCCAATACGTCATGCAAGGCGCGGCGCTCGGTGTCGACGACGACGCCGACTTGCTGCTGGAATCTACAGACAACGCAATGCGTGGTATGATTTCGACGGCACAAAGCATCGAGTACACGTCCGACGCCCGTAGTGCCGCGGCGACGGCATCGGTCATCGAGTGGTTGGACCGCAACTTGGGCGACGTGATCGCGAGCCGCACGCCGTACATCGGCATGAGGGACTTCGACCGACTCGCGAGGAAGGCGGTGGCAAATGCATAGCATGGGATACACAAGCGCAGTCACGCGCGAGCGCCATGACATGCAGTATGCGCGCATCGTCGGCGGCGAGCCCGGTGCGGTGCGCGCCGATATCTGGGACTACAAGGCCGGATACCGGGACCTGTCCTACGCAGCACGCAAGGCGCGCAAGGAGACCGTGACGGCCGCCGTGCTCGACCTCGCGGCGGCTGACGCCCTGCGCCTGGCCGCCGACGCGGACCTCGCGTCAATGATGCCGGGCACACTCGACTTCGACGGCTGGAGCCAACGCTGCTATATCGCTGGTGTCGGGGTCAAGGCCGTGACAGGTGGCGCCGCCGTCGTCGAGCTGGAGACAGTGCTGCTGGATGGTGTCTGGCGCAAGCGTGATGCCTACGAGTTCCGCCCGGGCGCTGGCTCGGGAACCGTCGGCGTCGGCCACGGCTACGACTACGGGTACGCATATGGCTACCCCTATAGCGAGGAGACGAGTCGCGAGATCGAGGTCGACAGTATCGTCGCGTCGCCCTTCCGGATCATCGTCTACGGGCCGGCGGTGCGCCCGTCCGTGACGGTGGGCGGCAACCGCTACCAGGTCTCGACCGACGTGCCGGACGGCGGCTACCTGCTCATCGACTCCATCGAGGGCACCGTGACCAAGGTCGCGAAGAACGGCTACAAAACGAATGCCTTGCCTGACGCCGTCCTCGGCGGCGGCGTCGGCAGCGGCTCGTACATCTTCGAAGATATCCCGGCTGGCACGTCGGCCGTGAGCTACGACGGCAGCTTCGGCTGGGACCTCGAGGTATACAGGGAGGACGGTGCGGTACCATGGATCTCTTCGTGACGGACCCGCAGGGGCGCACGGTCTCGCGCCTGCGCTCTTTCGAGCTCGACATGGCATTCGGTGCCGATGAAAACGACTTCGAGTTGTCTGCACCGGGAGCCTCCGGCATCGAGCCGGGGAGTCGCGTCTTCGTGCCCGGTACGGAGTACGGCGGTATCGTGTCGGTCCTGTGCCCGGCGCGCACGATGTACGGCGACACCATCGCGTACAAGGGCCGCACCTGGCACGGCATCCTCGAGGACCACGTAATCTGCCCGCCATTGGGCAGATCGCACCTCTCCGTGAGCGGAGACGCGAACGCGGTGTTGCGCCAGCTCGTGCAGGCGATGGGCCTCGGTGACCTCTTCAGCACCGGCAGCTACGCCGGCATAAACATCGCCGGGTCCTTCCGCTACCGCTCCGGCTACACCGGTATCGTCGAGATGCTTGCCGCGTCAGGTGCGCGCCTCAAGGCGGCATGGGACACGGCGGCCATGAGGTGCGTGCTGTCGGCGGTGCCGGTGAGGGACTGGGGCGATGTGCCTGGTATCTCAGGCTCTACCGTGTACAGCGCAGAGCTTGACTACCGCAAATATAACCACCTCATCGCGCTCGGCAAGGGCGAGGGTGCGTCACGTACAGTCTATAATCTCTATAGCGACGCCGCCGGTAACATCTCCGAGCACCAGACAATAACGGGCCTCGACGAGAGGACGTATATCTACGACTACAGCAATGCCGAGCTCGCGGACCTCAAGGTCAAGGCGCGCGAGAAGCTGGCAAAGCTGCGGCAGACCGACGCCATCGACGTAGATCTCGACTCGGGCGCTGGCGTGGCGGTGGGCGACACCGTCACGGCGTACTCGCCCGCCGTCGGTGTGTCGACACGCGGCACGGTGACGAAACTGACCGTCAAGGTGGCCGACGGCCACACGACAGTCACGCCGGACTTCGCGGCGTGGAAGGATGAGAAGGAGTTCGAGTAAGGAGAGATATTATGTCGGTAACAGAGAACCTGAGCTGCTGGGAGTGCGATTGCTGCAACGGCTATAGGCCGAACGACCAGAAAATGTACATGGCCACTGGTAACGAAACCGCTATCGGGTGGGAACGCATCCGCTATGTCTTCGATGACGGCACCGAGCGCAACGTCGTGCTGGGGCCGGACTGCGCACGCGAGTACCACGAGCAGCGCAAGATGGCCGACAGCATCGTCAACGCGTTCTTCAACAGCTACAAGAACGACAAGAAGGAGTAACCCATGGGCGTGAAGCTGATGACCGGCGCTACCGGCGAGCAGAACATCCAGGCGGCGGACGACCGCGAGTGTTTGGCCGGAATCACCGGCCTCGACAGCTACGTCTTCCCCACGGGGTCGCAGCTCAAGGCGACGCTCGTCGACTCCAACACCGTCACGATCGGCACCGGCGCTGGCAGCCTCCAGGGATCCCGCTTCCGCTGCTCGACCACGACGACCGTCAACATCCAGTCGGGCACCCAGGGCCAGTACCGCCACGACATCGTCGGCCTGCACTTCTCGCGCGAGACGAGCGGCCGCGAGGGCCTCGAGTTCCAGGTGCTCACCGGCAAGCCGGCGGCGAGCGAGGGCGCGGCGGCGGACCCGGCGTACACGGCG
>CBCTFW010000032.1:0-8215 GCA_965146285.1 uncultured Collinsella sp. | reverse complement strand
GCGGGTGGTTTCTGATGCGGCGCGCTGCGCGCCCCGCACAGGCTAAAGCCCGTAAAGAAAGCCTCCGAACCAGAAGGTTCGGAGGCTGTTATTCCCGTTATTTCGCTGATGGCTTTGCTCTATGGCGACGCCGAAACAGCATCAGGCGGTACTCGACGGTATCAAAACGCGAGTTCAGAAGCCAGTTCCCGTTATTCCCATAGGCATAAGCGCATCTGTTCGCGATTGCCTATCGATGCTCTGCCTCGAGCACGGCAGACACCGCATCGAGGAACTCCCGCACATGGTCTGCGGGCTGCAGCGAATGAAGCAGCCCGTAAGACACGAGACAGTCCCAATCGGTAGGGACGGTTTTGAGCATGGGGTGGACGTTGGTCCACAACGGCAACGTCGCAAGCGCGAGGTCCTCGTTCGCGCCGCGATTGAACACCTCCGCCCGATATTGCGGGAAGTCTACGAGCGCGATTTGAGGATGATGCAAGAGTATCTCGTCGCGCACGCGGTCGATTTCGGCGTTCCAGCCCCGGCGTATAAGCATAAGGCTGTGATTGTGGAGGTCGTCGAACGTGACGATGTCGCGTTTGGCGAGCTCGCTGTCGACGGGAACGGCGCACCCGAGCGGCTCGCGCGAAAGCTCGAGGCCCAGGCACCCACGCTCTTTGAGAAAGGCATCGTCGAAAATCCCCACCACGATATCCATGTCTTGCCCGAGGTTCGCCAAACCACGCGCCGCCGAGGGTGTGTTATCAAACGTGACCACCTGAAGGCTCATGCCAGGGCAACGTTCCTTCACCTTCGGCCACAGCTTCGTGAGCGGCGTGCTGGGCGTCATGAGCGACACTCCCACGCGGATGATGCGCTTCTCTCCGCGCTCGGCGACGCGGGCGCGTGCGATTGATTCTTGAGAGTACTGCACGATATGGCGGGCGTCGGCGAGCAGCGACCTGCCTGCTCGCGTAAGCGAAAGCCCCTGATGCGATCGGTGGAACAGCGTAAGGCCTAGCCGCGACTCCAGCAGGTTCATCTGCTTGATGACGGCCGTGGGCGTGATGAAGGACTCTTGTGCCGCCCTGGAGAAGCTGCCCGCCTCCGCCACGCGGATGAAAGTGTCAAGCTGTGGGTTGTACATCGATCCTCCTGTCACGCATTATGTGCCGTATATACCCCATGGTTATATCCATCATTCCAACGTGAACTTCTCGCACGTCAGTAAACGCCGTAGCCTTGTATTCGAAAAGTCACCATTAAGGAGGAGACCATGGAGTATCTGAAGCTCAACAACGACGTAGAGATGCCCATCGAGGGTTTGGGCACCTTCCTCATGACCCCGGCCGAGGCCGAGGCAGCCGCAACCGCCGCGCTCGCGGCTGGCTACGAGCACATCGACACCGCCAACGCCTACATGAACGAGCGCGCCGTGGGCCGTGCCATCGCCAAGAGCGGCATCGCGCGCGACAAGATCTTCGTCTCCACCAAGCTCTGGCCGAGTGTCTACGACGCGGGTATGCCGGCGGTGGACGCCACGCTCCAGCGCCTGGGGCTCGACTACGTCGACATGCTCATCCTGCACCAGCCGGTAGGCGACTACCTGGCCGCGTGGCGCACGATGGAGGAGGCGTACCGCGCGGGCAAGGTGCGCGCCCTCGGCCTCTCCAACTTCCCGCAAGACAAGATCGCCGAGGTCATCGAGGTCGCCGACATCAAGCCGCAGCTCGTGACCGTTGAGTGCCACCCCTACCACGCCCAGCGCGACCTGCGCGCCGACCTCGCGCCGTACGGCACGGTGATCGAGGCGTGGTACCCGCTCGGCCACGGCGACAAAGGTCTTCTGGAGGAGACCGTCTTCGTCGCTCTCGCCGAGAAGTACGGCAAGACCCCGGCCCAGGTGATCCTGCGCTGGCACGTGCAGATGGGAACCTCCATCATCCCCGGCTCCAAGAACCCCGCCCACATCGCCGACAACGCGAACATCTTCGACTTCTCCCTCACCGAAGACGAGATGGCCGAGATTGCCAAGCTCGACGGGACCATGACCTACTACACCGCCACTGAGGAAGCACTCGCGGGCTACCTGGCCATACGCCCCGATTTCGACGCGCAGGAGTAGCGCTCAGACGATAACGGACCAACCAAGCCGCCGCCGAGGACCAGTCGACTGTCGAGGACGAGCCCGCCGCAGTGCCCGCTGCAGACGGCAACGTCCTCGTGGCCTACTACTCGGCACAGGGCCACACCGCTGTCGTAGCTCAGGCCATCGTCGACGAGCTCGGCGCCGATCTCTTTGAGGTGACGCCTAGAACCCGCGGGTTATAACCCCGTGCGCACCCCAGCGTTATAGAACCCTCACCAACGGAAACTTCCGCCGGCGCGGCGCCCCTCGTATGGTGGATACGTCAAGTTGCGAGAAAGGAAGGCACCATGGACTACATCACCTTGAACAACGGCGTCAGGATGCCGCAGCTCGGCTTCGGCGTGTACCAGATCCCGGACGCCGCGGAATGCCAGCGCGCCGTGGAGGACGCGCTCTCGGTCGGCTACAGGCTGCTCGACACGGCCGCGAGCTACGGCAACGAAGAGGCGATCGGGGCCGCCATTCGTGCGAGCGGCCTGCCGCGCGACGAGGTGTTCGTGACGACCAAGCTGTGGATGTCGGATGTGAGCTACGAGGGGGCCAAGCGCGGCTTCGACGCGTCGCTCAAGCGGCTGGGGCTCGACTACGTCGACCTCTACCTCATCCATCAGCCGTTCGGCGACGTCTTCGGCGCGTGGCGCGCCATGGAGGAGCTCTACGAGCAGGGCGTTATCCGCGCCATAGGCACAGCTAACTTCTACCCCGATCACCTCGCAAACCTCATCTCGTTCAACCGCATCGCCCCCGCCGTGAACCAAGTCGAGTGCAACGTGTTCTTCCAGCAGCGCGAGGCGCAGGAGTACATGGCCGGCAAGGAGGTGGCCATGGAGGGCTGGGCGCCCTTTGCGGAGGGCAGAAACGACCTCTTCCGCAACGAGGTTCTCGCTCGCATCGGCGAGGCGCACGGCAAGACGGTCGCCCAGGTCGTGTTGCGCTGGCTGCTGCAGCGCGGTGTGGTCTGTATCCCTAAGAGCACGCACCGCGATCGCATGGAGCAAAACTTCGACGTCTTCGACTTCGCGCTGGGCGACGACGAGATGGTCGCCATCGCCGCGCTCGACACCGGGCGCAGCGCGTTCTTCGACCACCACGACCCCGCTACCATCGAATGGATGTCCGGGCTCGTGCGCAACGTGTAGACGAGCGGTCAGACCGCACTGATAACTTACTAGGAGGAATTGCCATGAACTCATTCACGTACGACTACCCGGTCAGGAACTACTTCGGCGAGGGGGCCATGGACCAGGCACTCGACGCCGAGATGGGTGCCATGGGCAAGACAGTGATGCTCGCCTATGGCGGAGGTTCGGTCAAGCGAACCGGCGTCTACGGCCACGTGGTCGATAAGCTCACGAGCGCGGGCAAGCGCGTGGTGGACTTCGGCGGCATCATGCCCAATCCGACCTACGAGAAGTGCCAGGAAGGCGCCGCGCTCGCACGCGAGGAGCAGGTCGACTTCATTCTCGCCGTCGGCGGCGGGTCGGTCTTCGACTGCTGCAAGGTAGTCTCCGCGCAGGCGATGCTTGACGAGGACATCGAGACGTTCGAGCACGCCGACGGCAAGATGCCGAGTTCGTTCATCCCCATGGGCTGCATCGTTACGCTCTCCGGCACGGGTGCCGAGCAGAACAACGGCGCCGTCATCACCAACGAGGAGACGCACGTGAAGGGCGCCTATCTGGGGGCGATGCCCATGTGGGCGGCGCTCGACCCGGCACTCACGCTCACCGTACCGCACGCGCAGTTCATGAGCTGCGCGTTCGACACGCTCTCGCACTGCATGGAGAGCTATTTCGGAAGCCCGCGCGGACGCAACGTCACCGACGACATCAACCTCGCCATCCAGCGTAACGTCATCCGCAACATGCGCCTCATCGCGGACGACGACCAGAACCTCGATGCCAGAAGCGAGCTCGTATACGACTCCGCCATGGCCGAGAACGGCGTGCTCAAGATCGGCAAGTCAACGGACTTCCAGGCGCACATGATCCAGCACCAGTACGGCGCGTACACCCACACCAACCACGGAATGGGCCTCGCGGTCATCCACCCTGCGCTCTACCGCCACCTGGCCCCCGAGGCGCCCTCGCAGTTCGCCCGCTGGGCGCGCGAGGTGTGGGGCGTCGACGGCGAGGGCAAAGACGACCTTACGGTGGCGCTCGAGGGCATCGACCGCCTGCAGACGTTCATCGGCGAGATGGGGCTTCCCACGAGCTTCGCCGAGATGGGCTCCGACACGTCCGACGAGACGCTGCACAAGGTTGCGGACACCTGCGTGCTCACCGGCGGCTGCGCCAAGAAACTGGAGCGCAGCGAGGTGTTCCAGATTCTGACCGAGTGCCTCTAGATCGGCGGGGGTCCCGATCCGCCCGCGCCGAAGGAAACCGGAAGGCCCCTCGTTTTTCACGAGGAGCCTTCTGAGTTTTTGCCCGATTGTGAAACCATGTGGCTTGCAGGTGCGGCGGTTGCGAAACGCCCCCATCGGTCGCCATCAGAACCGTACGAAACCGTATGAAATACAAGAACAAATGTTCTATTACTACTCCCACTCGATGACTAATCCGGTCCGAGTGTTGTCGATGCGTGTCGCGTCGTACCGCCCGAGGGCTGATTCGTGCGCAATTTGAGCGAATCAGGCCCTTAATTCGCGGTTTCGGGAATGACTCAATTGATTCGCAAAACCGCAGGTCGCTCCTTTAATCACTCCTTGGTTTCCGCCGGAGTTCGTAGCGGGTGGCGTGAAAAGGGGCGATTCAAAGGGTCGGAGAGATGCGTCTTGGCCAAGAAATAAGGTTAGCCTTATCTTACTTCATGGTTCGTGTGTTATAGTTAGATTGCTCTAACTGTTTGGGGGCGATAGCCATGCACGAACGCAAGGGCTTCTGGGACAAGAATGCCGGTCGGTACGACCGTTTCATGCGAAAGGACCGGGCGGCGTATGAGAAGATGTATGAGCTGATCAGGCCGGTGGTGAGAGCAAAAACCGTGCTGGAGGTTGCCATCGGCACGGGGCTTATCGCAAAGAGCATCGTGAATGCGGCGGCGCACATCGAGGCTACGGACGCTTCTGCAAAGATGATTCTTGAAGCGAAACGGGGCAATCAATCCGCAAAGCTGCACTTTTCCGTACAAGATATGTTCCGCCTGCCCTATGCACAGAAGTCCTTCGAAGTGGTGATCGCGTCCAACGCGCTTCACATAGTGCCGCATCCGGAAAAGGCCCTGCAAGAAATCGGGCGGGCGCTGAAGGACGACGGCGTGCTCATCGCGCCAACCTTCACCCATGCGGGAAGCTCGGTTTCCGGCAAGGCAAAAGCCTTTTTCATGAGTATGGCGGGATTCCCCCTCCACAGCAGGTGGACAAGCGAGGAATACCTACGTTTCCTGCGTCAAAACGGCTGGGCGGTGCAGAAAAGCGCGGTGCTGAAGGCCTCGTTCCCGTTGACCTATGCGGAATGCACGAAATCGGAGAGGCCAGATGTCGTTCTTTGAAAACACCCGCAAGTCCGTGGGACTCGGCGGAAAACTTATGGTTGCCATGATGAATCTGGGCCACAGCCCTGTGGCGCGATGGGGACTTCGATTTCTACGACTTGCGCCAAATGCCAAGGTGCTGGATTGCGGCTGCGGCGGCGGGGCGAACATTTTTGCATCCATCCTGCACATGGCGATAGGCATGACGGTCATAGCGGCTGTGCTGGCGGCGGCACTTATGACAGTTTTTATTCACTGAGGAAGAAACCTATGAAATGTAAAATTGAGAAAAACACCGTGCAAGAAACGCTGATCCTCCCGCTGTATTCCCGAAAGCTGTGTACGGAGCTGTACCCGAACCTTTACAGGGATGAAACAGCGGTTCGCCTGCTCGACCAGATCGACTACGACTTTTCAGAGGCAGAGAAAAACTCCCGCAGCCTGATGCAGCGCTTTGGTGCGCTGGAGGTAGCCATGCGGCAGAGTGACCTTGCTTTCGAGGTGCGGGATTACCTGAAAGGCCATCCCAATGCGGCGGTGGTCAATCTGGGCTGCGGGTTGGACAACACCGGCAGAACCTGCGACAACGGTAGATGCAAGATCTACAATCTGGACTTCCCGGATGTGATTGCCTTGCGGCAGCAGCTACTGCCCGCCGGGGATCGGGAACAAAATATCCCCTGCGACCTGAAAGACACCGCATGGTTTGGCAAAATCGATGCCTCCGGCGGGGCGGTGTTCTTTGCCTCCGGGGTGCTCTATTACTTTCTGACCCAGGAGGTCCGGGAACTGGTGCGGGGAATGGCGAACGCTTTCCCATGCGGTGTGCTGGTCTTTGATGCCGCCAATCGGACGGCAGTAAAGATGATCGCAAAAACATGGCTTAGGACTGCAAAAATCAAGGATGTGGGGGCATATTTTGCGGTTTCGGATGCCGCCAAGGAAATCGGCACGTGGAACAGCCGTCTGCAGGTCACAAGTCGCGGCTATATGCTGGGCTACAACGATTTGAGAGACCCTTCTGTCAGCGGCTTTTTCCGGTTTCTCGCAAGGGTCGGTGACAACGGGATGAAAATGCAAATCGTGAAAATAAGATTTTGAGAGACAAAAAAAATGAAGCGCGCTCACTTTGACGTTGAAGAAGACGGCTTTTACGGCACATATTGGGCGTGCAAGGGCACGGTCAATATGTGCGCACCCAAATACCCGCGGGATTGATAATGGGGCGTTTAGCTGCATAATAGTTACTAGTTAGAAACCCTCGGGTTTGCGGGGCAGAATCGTGAAAGCGATTCTGCCCTATTTTTTCCTCCGTCTGCTCCAAATCAAGTAGTTCGAAGATAGCCTGTAGGTGTCCCCATGGACGCGTTCGCGAGGCGGCGAAAACCCTCAAGCGGCCAGCGATGAGCACCAAGGCGCAGCAGGCGCTCGCGGCACAGAGAGAAGCGATGAAGCAGGAGTCAGCTCATGCAAGAAGCCGACGCCGCGCGGATGAGGCTGATGCGCGCTACGAGCAGAGAAAACTGAAGCGCAAACAGAAGCATCGCGGGCATTGATCGCCAGTTGCAGCAAGGCAAACCATATACAGCAGCGGCGTCAATTCCACTTGAAGCCGACGCCGCGTAGACGCTAACGGTGACGGCTATGCACGGGCACGGGCGCGCCACCGCACTTCACAGCTTGTTTCTCAAGTATTTGGGACGCACACGCGGCGTTCAAAAATGCGGAGCGACTCCACATGGCTCGAGACTGAGCCAAGGTGCCCTACTTCTCGCCCTCCAGCAGCCCCACGATGCGGTCGATGTCGACGGCAAAGCGAGGCCTTCCCTCGCGCTCGTAGCGGTCGAGGTATGCCTGGCACTCGGAGACAATGCGCTTGGTGTTGCCATCGATGATGCGCTGGAGCGTCTCGTAGTAGGCCGAGCCCTCGGTCCTGAAGCGGCGCTGGTAGGCCTTGGTTATGGGGAACATCTTGATGTAGTGGATGCCGTGGCGGCAGCCGGGGCGCGCCGTGGGGCGGGGTGGCAACGCAAAGTACTGGTCTCTGGGCACGTTAGGGGCGATGTTGGAACGCAGCGGCACGGCGAAGTCCCTGCACTTCCCGCGGAAACGCAGCCTCACCACCACGATGCAGAGACGGTTGTGCTTAAGCATGAGCTCGCGGTCGCCCTCGACGAGGTCGAAGAAGTCCTGGGGATGGATACGATCTTCATCGGTTACGCCCCCTTCATACGAAGCGGGACCTGCATCGCTGCAGGCCCCTACAGGTGGGCGATATTCTACGCCTTGCGGCACCCCGTCGCCCACGGAGGTTAAACGTACACGTAAGCCGTACTCTGAAAGCCGCGGCTTCCGGCAAGTAATTTATAACACGCAAGGTCGCTTTCAATGCGCATAGCTCGCAAAATAACACTCGCTGGGCGTCACCCCTGATCTTCTCGACCGTCTCCTCCGGGTACTTATTGCGTGCCACGGGCACCTCCGTCCTTGTTATCGCGATAAACATACCATGAGTGGCGTACGGGTCGTGAAGGGCTGGCGCCAAAAGAGCCCAACGGCCGTTACGGCTTCGTTAGAAACGCGCCCCACCATGAATGGTGAACCCAAAAG
>CBCTFW010000031.1:0-8391 GCA_965146285.1 uncultured Collinsella sp. | reverse complement strand
TCGTTTCCGTGCCCTCGGATTGGGTCATAGTGTCTGACTTATGCTCAACCAGCGGCGCCTTAGACGTTGGGGATGTGGGGAAGCAGTTTTCCGCTCGCCGATTTGTGTCTTGAAAAATGTATATAACGACTATAACGTAGTACGAAACATATTGGAAACAATAGCGAGGAGGCTGCGTTGAAGAAAAGCAATCTGGGCTATGTGCTGGTGCTGATCGCCGCGCTTATGTGGGGCACCATCGGAATCTTTGTTAACGGAATATCGGCCCTGGGTGTTTCGTCTCAGAGCATGGCGGCCTTTCGCCTGTTGTCGGGTGCTGTCTTAATGGCTCCGGTCTTGGCATTCATGGGTTGCCAGGGAGGTGCTCGTGAGGGAAAAGTCTCGGGTCCCTTGGCACTGTTCAAGGCAAGTCCTAAAGAGCTTGTTCCTTGCGCGCTTGTCGGTATCGTCGGTCTGGCCGTCGCCAACACCTGCTATTACGAGTGCATGGGCGAGGTGGGCATGTCCACGGCCTCGGTGCTGCTCTACACCTCGCCGGTGTTTGGCGTCGCGCTCGGCCGCGTGCTTTATCGCGAGGACGTGACCCCCAACAAGCTCGTCGCCATTGTCTTTAACATTGTGGGTTGCGTACTCGCGGTGACGAGCGGCGACCTGTCTGGTTTCCATTTCTCGGCTTGGGGCGTCGCGTCGGGTGTAATCGCCGGACTTTGCGGTGCACTGCTGGCGGTGTTTAGCCGTATGGCCACCAAGACGCTTCATCCACTGACCGTCACGTTTTGGGGCTTTGTCTTTGGCGGATGCTTTATGGCAGTGCTTTCGGCTCCGTGGTCCGATGTAGCCGCGGCAATGTCCCCGCAGCTCATTCTGCTGTTCGCAGGCTTTGGCTTTATTCCGACGGCTCTTGCGTACATCTTCTATATGCAGGGCCTTTCGATGGATCTCGAGACGTCGAAGGTGCCGGTCGTGGCTTCGTTCGAAACCGTGGCGACCGTTCTGGTCGGTATTGGCATCTACGCCGAGCCCGCCGGCGCGATCAAGGTCCTGGGCATCGTGCTGGTGCTCGCGTCCATCCTGATTATGAACACCAACTTCTCCAAGCTGCGCAACAGTGCCTTTGTCGGCCATATCGTTGAGAGCATGACCTTTAAGCCCAACGCGTGGTGGACGGAGAAATCGCAGGACATGGATCTGTTCCGCGAGCGCACCGGCATCGCGCTGGAGCCCACCGTGCAGGAAAGCCCCTGGTACTTCGTGCGATAGGGGATTGGCGAGGCGTCTGATCTGGGGTTATCCAGCCAGCGCCGGCCTACCCAGCCCCAACGTTTCGATTACGTTAAACCCGTCAACGGTCGATTTTCACCCGCGAGCGGTCTTTATACTAATTAGCAATATCCGCAACGTATAAGACGTTATAATGACCATAACGAAAAGGAGGAGGCAAGATGAATCAGATCATTCTCGCATCTCATGGCGGCCTGGCCGCAGGCGCCAAAGACACGCTCGAGATGGTTCTCGGCGACGTGTCGAACGTCCACGTCGTGTCGCTTGCTCGTGACGACAAGGAGCCCATCACCAATAAGGTGGACGCCATGATCGCCACGTTCAACGCGGACGACACCGTCTATGTGCTGACCGATATGCTCGGCAGCTCGGTCAACAACAGCATGGTCGAGCTTTCCAAGAACGGCACGAAGTTCACGGTTGTCAGCGGTTTCAACATCCCGCTGGCGCTCACGCTCGCTATGAGCCCCGTCCCCGTCAAGGGTGCCGAGCTCGCAGCCCTCATCAACGAGGCCCGCACCGGTCTGACCAACCCCAACGCACCGGTCGAGGCTGCCGCGGCTCCCGCCAAGAAGGCCAAGGCGTCTCGTCACAGCTCCGGTCCTGCCAAGATCGTCCTCGCACGTCTTGACTACCGTCTGCTGCACGGCCAGGTCGTCTTTACCTGGACCACCAAGGTTCAGGCCGAGCGCATCATCGTCGTCGACAACGCCGCCGCTAACGATGACATCAAGAAGGGCGCTCTTAAGCTGGCCAAGCCCCAGGGCGTGCGCCTGAACGTCTTCACCGTCGAGCGTGCCCTCGCCAAGATGGACAAGCTCAACACCCTCGGCGAGCGCGTCATGTTCGTCTTTGGCAACACTGCCGAGATGCTGCGGTTCTGCCAGGGCTACAAGCTCGACGCCATCAACCTGGGCGCCACCGCCAACCACGACGGTGCCGATCAGATCGGCGGTAAGGACAGCTCCGTCTTCCTCGACGCCAACCAGAAGGCCGACGTCAACCAGCTGCTCGACATGGGCATCAAGCTCTACGTCCAGCAGACCCCTACGTATCAGAGCGTCGACATCGACGCCAAGCTGTAATCAACCAGGCTTTTGCCTGACTGAAAGGAGAAGGGTATGAATACGTTCATCAGTGCGGTGCTCGTCGGCCTCGTCGGCGTGTTCTGCATGTGGGACTCCCGCCTGCTCGGTCGTCTTAACTTCGAGCAGCCCCTCGTTGGCGCTACGCTCGTCGGTCTGCTGCTGGGCGATGTGCCCACCGGCCTTGCCGTCGGTGCCGCCGTCGAGCTCGTGTCCATGGGCCTGGTGCAGGTCGGCGCCGCCGTTCCGCCCGATATGGTCCTGGGCGGCATCGTGGCCGCCGCCTTTGCGTGCCTGACCGATGCTTCCGCCGAGACCGCCATGACGATCGCCATCCCGGTCGCCGTCCTGGGTCAGCTTCTCGGCATCGTGTTCCGTTCCATCATCGCCGCCCTCACCCATGTGGCAGATAGCGCGATCGATAACGGAAAGTTCAAGACCGCCTACCGTATGCACATCTGCGCCGGCTCCGGTCTGTACGCCGTCATGTACTTCCTGCCGATCTTCCTCGCCGTTTTTGTTGGCACCGACCTGGTTCAGGCCATCGTCAACATGGTTCCCGAGTGGCTGTCCACTGGTCTTAACGTTTCGACCAAGATCATGACCGCCTACGGCTTGGCCCTGCTGCTCACCATGATGATCAAGAAGGGTATGACTCCGTTCCTGTTCATCGGTTTCCTGCTCGCCGCTTACCTCAACCTGTCCGTCATCGCGGTCGCTCTGATCGGTGTGTGCCTGGCTGTCGTCTTCATGGGCTTCAAGTTCAACGGTTCCCATGCAGCCGCCGGTGTCGATTCCGACTACGATCCGCTCGAAGACGACGAAGACTAAGGAGGAACACACTATGGCAACCGCAACCAAGGACGTGTCCCTGAACAAGAAGGTCAGCCAGTTCTTCTGGCGCTCCTGGGCCATCCAGGCCTCTTGGAACTACGAGCGTCAGATGAACATGGGCTTCCTCTACGGCATGGTTCCCACGCTCGATCGCCTCTATCCGGACGAGTCCGACCCCAAGCAGCTCGCTGCTAAGAAAGAGGCTTACCACCGTCACATGGCGTTCTACAACTGCACCCCGCAGACGAGCGCTTTCATCCTGGGCCTCTCCGCCTCCATGGAGGAGGAGTACGCCAAGGATCCCGAGAACTTCGATCCCGATTCGATCAACGCGGTCAAGACCTCCCTCATGGGTCCGCTTTCCGGCATCGGTGACTCCTTCTTCCAGGGCACCATCCGCGTTATCGCCTTTGGTCTGGGCGTTCAGCTGGCTCAGCAGGGCTCCATCATGGGCCCGATCCTGGCCATGCTCATCTCCATTGTCCCCTCCGTGCTGATCACTTGGTTCGCAGCCAAGATGGGCTATCAGGGCGGCCACGAGTACCTGAGCAAGCTTCAGGGCGGCGACCTCATGGAGAAGCTCATGTATGTCTGCGGCATCGTGGGTCTTATGTCCGTGGGCGGCATGATCGCCACGCTGATCGGCGCCACCACTCCGCTGCAGTTCGCTGACGGCACCGTCGTTATCCAGGACATCCTGGATGGCATGATGCCCCAGATGATCTCCCTCGGCCTCACCGGCCTTATGTACTGGCTCATCAAGAAGAACGTCAACACCGGTTGGCTTCTCGTGATCGCCATCGTGGGCGGCATCGCCCTCTCCGCGGCCGGCATCCTGGCCTAGTCGCGATCAAGCGTCTAATCGCTTTCCCCCGGGGGCCTGCCTGACATCCCATACCCCAGGCAGGCTCCCATCCCTAAATGTGTCAAAGGGACAGTTCCTTTGACACATCCTCAACGGACCGGCGACTCGGTCCAAATCACGGTAACCCTGCGAGCGCCCGGCAATGTGGCGCCGCAAAAAATCGAAAGGAATGTGTCAGATGTACGAGATCGACCTTAACCTCCCTAAGCAGATCGTCGCTGACGTCCTGTCCAACCACGAGATCCACAGCGTCGCCTTCGTCGGCTGCGGTGCTTCCATGTCCGACCTTTACCCTGCCAAGTACTTCCTGGCCAACAACACGGACAAGCTGAACGTTCAGATCTTCACCGCTAACGAGTTCAACTACGACACGCCTTCCTGGGTCAACGAGCACACCTTCGTGATCACCTGCTCTCTCGGTGGCTCCACGCCGGAGACCGTCGAGGCCAACAAGACCGCCAAGAAGCACAACTGCCCGGTCGTCTCCCTCACCAACAAGGCTGGCTCCGCTCTGACCGTCGACGCTGACTACGTCATCGTTCACGGCTTCCATGCCAACTACGCTGCCAAGTGCGAGAAGCCCGGCTACGCCATCGCTCTTGCTGTCGAGATCCTTCAGCAGACCGAGGGCTATGACCACTACGAGGACATGATCACCGGCCTCACCAACGTCTTCGATCTCTGCGAGAACGCCGCTCAGCACTGCAAGAAGCTCGCCAAGAAGTTCGCCGAGGACTTCAAGGACGACAAGATGATCTACTTCATGGCTTCCGGTGCCTCCGAGAAGATGGCTTATTCTCATGCCGCCTTCCTGTTCACCGAGATGCAGTGGATCGACGCCGCCGCCTACAACACCGGTGAGTACTTCCACGGCCCGTTCGAGGTTTCCACCGAGGGTAAGCCCTACGTCTTCTTCATGTCCGATGGCGCCACCCGTCCGATGGACGCCCGCGCCCTTACCTTCCTCGAGCGCATGGGCGCCAAGGTCGCTCTGATCGACTCCAAGGACTACGGCCTGGCTGACGTTGTGCCCGCGAGCGTCGTCACCTACTTCAACCCGCTGCTGCACCTCGCCGTTATGCGCGAGTACGGCAACCAGATCGCCGAGGCCCGTCAGCACCCGCTGACCATGCGTCGCTACATGTGGAAGCTTTCCTACTAATCACAAGTAAGTAGACCTTACGGGTTGATTGAGAGGGGATGGGGTTTTCGCCCCGTCCCCTTTTTTGCTTTGGGGAGGGCGTGTCTGCCGCGCCGCAAACCCCAGATAAAACCTACCAAAATTAACCTGATCCTTTTTGGCAGGTGGGAGGAGATGCGTATGATCAAGGCAGTGCTGTTTGACATGGACGGCGTGCTGGTCGATACCGAGTGGTTCTACAACCGCCGCCGCGTGGCGTTTATGGAAGAGAAGGGGTTCCACTTTGACGAGATCCCCGATCTTTCGGGGTCTAACGAGCCGGCCATTTGGAAGTCGCTGGTGCCCGACGATGTTGAGCTGCGCGAGCGCCTGCGCGTGGAGTACAAGCAGGTCTACAGCCCGGATCACCCCGTTCCGTATGCCGAGCTGCTTAACGAGCAGACGGAGCCGGTGATGCGTGAACTGCATGAGCGTGGCGTGAAGTGTGCCATCGCGAGCTCGTCCTATCGCGAGTTGATCGACGAGCTGGTGGAGATTGCCGGTATCGCCGACGTGCTGGACTACACCATCAGCGGTCACGAGTGCAGTGCGTTTAAGCCCGACCCCGAGATCTACCTGCGTGCCATGGAGGCGCTGGGGGTTGAGCCTTCCGAGTGCCTGGTTATCGAGGACTCGCCTTTGGGCATCGAGGCCGGCAAGCGCTCGGGCGCCCGCGTCCTGGCGCTGCGTCCGCACGAGGGTGTCAACCTCGATCAATCGCGAGCCGATGTCGTTATCGATAATCTGACCGACATTTTGGCCGCTTTGTAGCGTCAATCCGCCGCGAGAAGCACTGATTCACGCGTCTTTTGCTGCGGATTGGCTTAATTTGTCATCTATTTTGATCCGTTTGGCTTCGATTCGGACTAAGTGAGTAGACTTTTTGGTGTAAGACGAGCACAAAGCGCATCTGCTCTAGTAAAACCGCAGGTCACAGGGGTGGCGGTTTTGGGTGTGCTCTGCAGGTCGCGTAAAGTCTACTCACTTGTAATTTGGGCCTTTGGTCGTGGGGTTGCTGGTCTCGCTTTGGTTGTCGAGAGAGGGTGAATTGAAGCGCCCCCGCACGCTCCATGCTACAATCGCGGACATACCCCACAACTACATCTGCCTTCGAAAGGAGCCTGCGTGGCGAACGCCATCGATCAGCTCACGGACCGAGTGCTCGTACTCGGCCGCCTCACCATCGTCCGCCGCGCCATTACTGCTGTGGCGGTCACGATTTCTGCCGTTCTCCAGACATTCCTGATCCAGGCGTTCATTCAGCCCGCCGACCTGCTTCCGAGCGGCCTCACCGGCGTTGCGGTCCTGCTCGATCGCGTTACCTCGCTGGGCGGCGTTCACATCGACATTTCGCTCGGTATGCTCGCGCTCAACATCCCCGTGGCGCTCCTATGCTGGAGCGGCATTAGCAAGCGCTTCGTCATCTTCTCGATGATGCAGGTCGTGCTCTCGTCGCTGTTCCTCAACGTCTTTCACTTCGCTCCATTTTTGGGCGACAAGATCATGCTCATCATTTTTGGCGGCGTGGTCTCGGGTCTGGGCGCTGCCATCGCACTTAAATCCGGCGCATCCACCGGCGGCACCGACTTTATCGCTCTGTGGGTTTCCAACCACACGGGCAAGACCATCTGGGGCGTCATCTTTGGTTTCAACTGCTTTATCCTGGCGATCTTTGGCTTTATGTTTGGCTGGGACAAGGCGGCGTATTCCATCGTGTTCCAGTTTATTTCGACCAAGACCATCGACAGTTTCTATCGTCGCTACGATCGCGTGACGCTGCAGATCACGACGCGTAAGGCAGACGAGGTCATGACTGCCTACGTAAACCATTTTCAGCACGGCATTAGCTGCGCCGAGGTCGTCGGCGGATACAGCCGCGAAAAGATGTACCTGCTGAACACCGTTGTCTCGACCTACGAGAGTCAGGACATTATCAAGCTGGTGTGCGACGTTGATCCCGGCGCCGTGATCAACGTGTTCCACACGCTCAACTTTGTGGGCGGCTGGTGGGGTGGTCATGTCGACGAGCCCATGCCCACGGCCGTTCCCGATCCCGACAAGCCCGCACGCATGGCCAGCAGGCAGGCGCGCCTCAGCGAACAGGACAGCCTGCAGCAGGACGACGGCAAGTAGGGTTTTAGCATTTTGCCGGCCCTGCGCAACCCATCCAAATGAGCCCCTCGAAAGCCCCGTTGCTTTCGAGGAGCTCTCGTTTGCCCAGATAAAACCTACCAAAATGAAGCTGTCGCTTTTTGGTAGGGAGGGTATATCGTTTTATCATTATGAGGTAATATGAAACTAGACGTTATATACGTATTAGTTATTTCGATATTTCGATAAGAGTGATTAGATATGCCTGCGCCCAAAAATGCACCGCTTTACCAGCAGATTTACGACGAAATCAAGGATGCGATCGAGAAAGGTGTTTATGCACCCAAGGAGCGTATTCCGTCCGAGCTTGAGCTAGCCGAGCAGTACGACGTGAGCCGCATTACGGTGCGCCGCGCCGTCGAGGAGCTGTGCTCCGATGGCTACCTGGTTAAGCAGCAGGGCCGTGGCACCTTTGTCTCCACGCCGCACATCAACCGCCAGTTCCACGCTTCGACGCTGCAGACGTTTACCGCGCTGTGTGCCGATAATGGCATGAAGGCGGGCGCACATGTGGTCGATCGCCAGATTGTGCCGGCACGTCAAAACGAGATGGAGTTCTTTGGCCTGCAGAAGGACGCGCTGCTGCTGCATATTAAGCGCGTGCGTACAGCCGACGGCGAGCCCATCTTTGAGGAGAACATCTTTGTGCCGTTTGACGCCTACCGTGAGCTGTTGACGGCCGATCTTGAGGACAAGTCGATTTTTGCCGAGGTCGAGCGTGTTGGCGGAACGCCGATTGTCTCGGTTGGCTACCGCACGGTCGAGGCCGTTCGTGCCAATACCGAGCAGGCGGCCGAGTTGGGCATTGCTCCGCACGATCCGCTGCTCAACCTGCGTGCCAGCTTCACGGGCCCCAATGGCGAGCCGGTCCTGATGGGTAAGCAGTACTACGTGGGATCGCGCTACGTTATGGTGATGTAAGTTACGCGGGTTTACCAACCCGCGTAACGGCTCGACGCTGCAAACGCCCCTAAGCGGCAATCTGACGTTCAATC
>CBCTFW010000030.1:0-11492 GCA_965146285.1 uncultured Collinsella sp. | reverse complement strand
AGAAGCCCCCGCCGCACGAAGTGCGCAGCGGGGGCTTCCGACATGTCCGAAGACGTTTTGGGAGGTAGCCCAAACAGCCCCGGCGATCCTGCGGGAGTTAAATCCCTTTAGAACTTGTTGTGGAAGGTACGCGCAATGACCTCGTCCTGCTGCTCCTTGGTGAGCGTGTGGAAGTTCACGGCGTAGCCGGAAACGCGGATGGTCAGCTGCGGATACTTCTCGGGGTGAGCCTGAGCGTCGAGCAGCGTCTCACGGTTGAAGACGTTGATGTTCAGGTGGTGGCCACCCTTCTCGGCGTAAGCGTCGAGCATGTGGACCAGGTTATCGGCCTGAGTCTCGGAAACTTCAGAAACCTTCATAATGTGTCTCCTTCGATCGATAGGCGCCGGCCGAAACCGGCGCGCTAATCAGTAATCGTTATTGTTAGTATAGCACTAACAATAGTTACTCGCCCAGCTGATCAAGGTCGATATCGCCAAAGAACACCTGGTCCTCCTTGCCGAGCGCACTCGGGATGATGGAGAAGGTGTTGGAGATGCCGTCCTGAGCATCGCGGAACGGGAGCTTGGAAACCGAAGACAGCGAAGCGATGGCGCCGTGGCTATCGCGCTTGTGCATGGGGTTAGCACCCGGGGCGAACGGCTGACCAGCCTTGCGGCCATCAGGCGTGGAACCGGTCTTCTTGCCGTACACGACGTTGGAGGTAATGGTCAGAACCGAGGTCGTGGGCACGGAGTTGCGGTAGGTGTCGTTCATGCGGATGTACTCCATGAACTGGTGCACAACGTCGTGAGCGATCTGGTCGACGCGGTCGTCGTCGTTGCCGTACTTGGGGAAATCGCCCTCGGTCTCGAAGTCGACGATAATGCCGTTCTCGTCACGGACGGGGTGGACCTTGGCGTACTTGATGGCAGACAGGGAGTCAGCCACGACGGAAAGGCCAGCGATGCCCGTAGCGAACCAGCGGTGCACGTGCTTGTCGTGCAGAGCCATCTGGATGCGCTCGTAGCAATACTTGTCGTGCATGTAGTGAATGATGTTCAGCGAGTTGACGTACACGCCAGCGAGCCACTTCATCATGTCGTTGTACTTGGCCACAACGTCGTCGTAATCGAGCGTATCGCCCTCGACGGCGCGATACTTGGGGCCGACCTGCTTCTTGGAGACCTCGTCGACGCCGCCGTTGAGTGCGTACAGCAGGCACTTGGCCAGGTTGGCGCGAGCGCCGAAGAACTGCATCTCCTTGCCGATGCGCATGGAGGACACGCAGCAGGCAATACCGTAGTCGTCGCCATGATAGACGCGCATGAGGTCGTCGTTCTCGTACTGAATCGAGGAGCTGGCGACAGAAGTCTTGGCGCAGAACTTCTTGAAGTTCTCGGGCAGACGGGTCGACCACAGAACGGTCATGTTGGGCTCGGGGCTGGTACCCATGTTCTCGAGCGTGTGCAGGTAGCGGTAGCTCATCTTGGTAACGAGCGTACGGCCGTCAACACCCATGCCGCCGATGGACTCGGTGACCCACTGCGGATCGCCAGTAAACAGGGCCTGGTACTCGGGGGTACGGGCAAACTTGACCATGCGGAGCTTCATGATGAAGTGATCCACGAACTCCTGGATCTGCTCCTCGGTGAAGGTACCGTTGGCAAGGTCGCGCTCAGCGTAAATGTCGATGAACGTGGAGGTACGGCCGATGGACATAGCGGCGCCGTTCTGCTCCTTGACGGCAGCGAGGTAGGCGAAGTACATCCACTGGATGGCCTCCTGCGTGTTGGTAGCAGGGTTGGAAATATCGAAACCATAGGTCTCGGCCATCATCTTAAGCTCGCCGAGGGCGCGGATCTGCTCCTGCAGCTCCTCGCGGTCGCGGATGTTGTCGGCGGTCATGACCGTCGGGGTGGAAGCCTTCTGGGCCTCCTTGTCCTTGATCAGGTAGTCGACACCGTACAGGGCAACACGACGGTAGTCGCCGATGATGCGGCCGCGGCCATAGCCATCGGGCAGACCGGTGATGATGTGAGCCGAGCGGCAAGCACGCATCTCGGGGGTGTAAACATCGAAGACGCCGGCGTTGTGGGTCTTGCGCTCGAAGGTGTAGCGCTCGACAACGTTCTCGTCGACCTTATAGCCGTGCTGGCTGGCAGCCTGGCAAGCGATGCGGATACCACCGTTGACGTGCAGCGCGCGCTTGAGCGGCTTGTCAGTCTGGAGACCGACGATGGTCTCCTTCTCGCGGTGGGCGTTATCGATGTAGCCAGCGGGGTGGCTCACGATACCCGTAACGGTCTTGGTGTCCATATCGAGGACACCGCCCTGCTCGCGCTCCTTAAGCAGCAGGTCGAGAACCTCGCCCCACAGCTCCTTGGTACGCTCGGTCGGGCCAGCGAGGAACGACTCGTCGCCCTCGTAGGGGGTGTAGTTCTTCTGGATGAAGTCTCGGACGTCAACTTCTCCCGTCCAGATGCCTTCCTTGAAGCCTTCCCATGCCTCCTGCATTGTGTAACCACGCTCCTAGTTACGTGTAATGCGGCGCTCTCTCACACCGCTGCTTATTGAATTCTTGAATTTTCGGCTTGCACTACCGGCTTCTTCCGTTCTTCACCACACGTTGGTGCAGGGAAAACGTTTGTCCACCTTGGAACTACAACCCAAAACCCAAGATTTCACCCGTTTGAGAAGGATAACATAGCGACCCTCTCCATCTAGGCTATTATATGTTTCTTTTTTTATATCATAAGGGCGTTTTTTACAAACCCGCAGGAAATGCGAGCGCGAACAACTACCGTTCACCGATTTGTATGTTATTTTTTCTTGCCTTTGTACGACGTTCGCTCTAGCTGTTATGCCAGCTTTAGCAGGGTAAAGTGTCCCAGAGACCCTACAGAAACTGCAGGGCGGCCACAGGATCCCCCGTGGCCGCCCTGTGGCGTAGCTAGTTTTTTGCTTTGATTGCCGCTTGGCATTAGGCGGCTGCGGCGGCCTTGTCGGTCGTTGCCTTGCTGTTGCTCTGCTGGCCCTCAAAATGCTTGTGGCACCAGCTGGTGACCAGCGGGGTCAAAATAGCCGTCACGATTGCGCAGGCAGCAACCTGTGCCGTAGCCGTCGCGAGCACGGCGCCACCGTACATGGCCTCGTTGACGCTTGCCATGGCGGCAGGCGTGGCCACATTGGCTCCGGCGCAGCTCGAAATGGCCGCACCTGCGACACCCGTACCGCCCGTGAGCTTATCGACCGCGATGACGGGAATTGCAAAGACCACCGAGCAGATCACGCCGAGCAGGATGCCGGGAAGACCGCCGTTGATAAGCTGGCCAAAAGTCATGGTCGAGCCCATGGCAAAGAAGACGAGCACGATGATGGCGGAAAGTGCCGGTGCCATCATCTTCTTAAAGCTGGGGAACAGGTTGCCCAGAATAATGCCGACGACGATCGGCAGGATGGCGCCCACGAGCGACCAGCCAATCGGAGCCTGGCCGGCAGCGCCAAGGACAATCATCGTGACCGGAGGGCCGACAACCAGCGTGGTGATGGCAACGGCGCCACGCTCGGCCTCGTTGCCCATGGTGCCCATCAGACCAGCGTACATAGCGTTGTTGGCACCGGTGCAAGCCGCCAGCATCACCATGGCCGAGATGCCAAACAGGTTGTCGTTGAATACATAAAGGATGAGCAGCGACACGGCAACGACCACGATCTGCTTGACGGCGATGATGATGGCGCCGCGTGCAGCGGCGGCAGGAGCACTCTTAAACGAAATCGTCGTACCGACGATGAGCAAAAAGGCACCCACGAGCGGGCCTGCACCCTGCTGGGTCATGCCGAGCGTAAAGCTGCCGAGCGTTTTGAACAGGTCGGGGAATAGCGTGTTGAGCAGGCAGCCCAACAGAAGCGGCACCAAAATATTGGCACCCGGGATGGAGGACATCTTAAAGAACGGCTCCTTTGCCGCCGGCGCCTCCACCGCAGTCGATTCACTCATTTATATCTCCTTTTGATGCGTGCGACACGCGGCCACACACTCCTGTGCCAGAAAGAAGGCGACGGTCCCGAGTCGCAGGAGCCGTCGCCGAATAATCGTCGCGGGGTATTACCCGTCCAGAACGATGCCACCGTCGCAGTCACCGATCTCGCCGTTAACGAAGCTAGCGAGGTCGGAAGCAAAGAAGAGCACCATCTGCGCAGGCTCGCTGGCCTGGGCGGCGCGGCCCAGAGGAATACCGTTGATGATGCGCTGAGAGTTCTCGTCAGAGAGAATCGAGGTCATATCGGTAAGGGTGAGCGACGGGCATACAGCGTTGCAGCGGACGCCGAACTTACCGCCTTCCTTGGCGACTGCCTTGGTTAGACCGTTGACGCCGGCCTTGGAGCTCGCGTAGGCCGCGGTGCCGAGCAGGCCGCCGCCGATCTTGCCGGCAACAGAGCTCACGTTGACGATAGTGCCGGCATGGGCCGCCTTAAAGTGCGGGTACACGGCATTCATCATGGTAAAGGTACCGTTGAGGTTGATGTCGATGGTGCGACGCCACTCGGTGTCATCGATCTCATCGAACTTCTTGGTGCTGATGACGCCAGCGCAGTTGATCAGGATGTTGGTTTGCGGCAGGTCCGTAAAAATCTGCTCGACAGTCTCGCGCGCCTTGGGTGCATCGGCGACATCGAGCTGATAGAACTTGTTGCCCTCGCCAAGCTCGGCCACCGCGGCCTCGCCCTTAGCAGCGTTCCTTGCGATGAGCGCGACATGTCCGCCGCCCGCGACGATACCCTTGGCGATCTCGAGGCCAATGCCCTGAGTGCCGCCCGTGACAATCGCGGTCTTGCCCGTGAAGTCAAATGCCATGACTCCATCCCCCTTTATATAAGGTGTCTCCTCGCGGGAAGTTGGAGCATCGCACGTGGCGATTATATGAGTCCCAGTCGTCATGGTGGTGACAACCCCTCGCCTAACCGCGTGCATGATAATTCTTTGAAACGCTACAATTATTGAATTATTTTAATTCTTTATACGCTCTTTATATTGCCTAGCGGCCAAGTAGATTTTTGGGACATGCCTAGAAATCTACCGAATGGAATGCTTGGGCGGGGGTATCATCTTTCACCGAAAATAGTTTCTAGTGTTAGGGGTTTTCGGTGGAAGATACCGATTTCCATGAGCTTGGGCGTCAGCTCTTTACCGAGTTTGGCAGCATGCACCAGCGCGTTTCGCGCTTTGCCGACCAGGCTCTGGGTGGCGAGATGGCCGTCATGCGCGCCCTCATGCGCGCCGGCGGCTCGCTCACGCCGAGCGAACTCGCCGATCGTGCCTGGGTCTCGAGCGCCCGCATCGCCAATATCCTGCGCGCCCTCGAGGCCAAGGGCTGGGTCGAGCGCGAGCACTCAAAGACCGACCGTCGTCGCGTACACGTCACGGTGACCGACAAAGGATTCCAGGTTATCGAAATCAAACGTCGGGAATTCGAGGACCGCACTGCGGCTTTCCTCGAGCAGCTCGGCGAAACAGATACCCAAGAGATGGTGCGTCTTCTAAGGCGTGCCAACGAAATTATCGACCGCAATCAAGAAGGGAGAGATGCCGAGTGAGGATTCTCAAGCTCTTTAAAAAGCATATCCTGGCACTGTTCGCAGCTATCGTGCTTATCGTAATCAGCTGCAACGCCGATCTGGCACTGCCTACCTATATGAGCGACATCGTCGACGTGGGCGTGCAGCAAGGCGGCATTGCCTCGCCCGTGCCCGACACCATTCGCGCCGAATCGCTCGACGACCTCGAACTCTTTATGAGCGCCAAGGACGCCAAGGCTGTGGAGGCCGTGTTTAGCAAGGCTGACAATAACGGCATTCGAACGTACAAGGGCACCGAGGAAGAGCGCGCCGATGGCGGCAAAATTGCCGACATTATGAGCCTGCCCGAGACTGTTGTCCTTTCGCTCAACCAGGGCATCGACGCCAACTCCATGGGCGACATGATGGGCTCGTCCGGTGAGAAAGACGACAACGCTGCCCAGGCCATGCCCACCCCCGAGCAAATGGCAGCGATGACGCCCGAGCAGCTCGCCGAGATGCAGCAGAAGGCCGCGGCGGCGCAGAACATGCAAAAGCAGATTGATGCCGACGGCGGTAAGATCACCATGAAGGGTCTGCGTCTAGGCGTTGAAGGCGGCCTAATCGACCAGGGCAAGCTCGTGGAGGGCGCCAACGATATGGCGGACAAAATGGGCTCCATGTCGGGTTCCATCGTGACCCAACGCGCCGTGAGCTATGTGCAAGACGAGTACAAGGCGCAGGGCATCGACCCCGCCGACGTGCAGAACGCCTACCTGGGCCGCATGGCGACCACGATGTTTGGTCTGTGCCTGATCTCGCTCGTCGCCACCATCCTGACCGGTGCCGTGGCCTCGCGCACCGCCTGCTCCATCGCCCGCGACCTGCGCCGCGAGACCTTCAACAAGGTTATGCACTTCTCGCCGGCCGAGGTGGGCAAGTTTAGCCAGGCCTCGCTCATCACCCGCTGCACCAACGACATTCAGCAGATCCAGATGGCCGCAACCCTGTTTATCCGCATGTGTCTGATGGCCCCCGTCATGGGCATCGTCGCCGTCATGCGCGTCCTGGCCAACCATACCGGCCTAGAGTGGACCATCGCCGTGGCCATCATCGCGGTCTCGGCCGTCGTCGGCGTGCTTATGGGCCTCACCATGCCCAAGTTCAAAAAGATGCAGAGCTTTGTGGACCGTGTGAACCTTACCGCCCGCGAGCTGCTCGACGGCCTTATGCCCATCCGCTCGTTCAACCGCGAGGAGCATGAGCTCGAGCGTTTTGACAAGGCTTCGCTCGACCTAATGACCACGCAGCTCTACACCAACCGAGCCATGAGCTTTATGATGCCGCTCATGATGCTCGTCATGAACTGCATCACCGTGCTCATCGTGTGGTTTGGCGCGCAGGGCGTGTCCGACGGCGTGATGCAGGTCGGCAACATGATGGCGTTTATCTCCTACACCATGCAGATCGTCATGGCGTTTATGATCCTCACCATGGTTTCGGTCATCCTGCCCCGCGCCGAGGTCGCAGCCGAGCGCGTGGAAGAGATCGTCACCTGCCCTACGAGTATCAACGACCCTGTCTCGCCCAAACTGCCTGCTGCCAGCTCGCCGCGCGGCGAGCTCACCTTCCGCGACGTGAGCTTCCAGTATCCCGATGCCCGCGCCGACGTCATCAGCGGCGTGAACTTCACCACGCATGCCGGTCAGATGCTCGGCATTATTGGCTCCACGGGCTCGGGCAAGTCCACGCTCGTGCAGCTGATTCCGCGCCTGTACGACGTCACGGGCGGCAGCATTTCGCTCGACGGTATCGACGTGCGCGACATGACCCTCTCTGAGCTGCGCCGCCGCATCGGTTATATTCCGCAGCAGGGTCGCCTGTTCTCGGGCACTGTCGAGAGCAACCTCAAGTTTGCCGGCGACATGGTGAGTGACGAGGATATGCGCCAGGCAGCACGCGTCGCCCAGGCGGAGGACTTTATCGCCGAGCGCGAGGGCGGGTACGACTCCCCTATCAGCCAGGGCGGCTCCAATGTTTCGGGTGGTCAGCGCCAGCGTCTGGCCATCGCCCGCGCGTTGGCCAAAAAGCCCGAGGTCGTGGTGTTCGATGACTCGTTTAGCGCCCTCGACTACAAGACCGACGCTCGCCTGCGCGAGGAGTTGGCCAAAAACGTCACCGACGCCGCGCTCGTGGTCGTGGCCCAGCGCATCGCAACCATCATGCACGCCGACCAGATCATCGTGCTCGACGACGGCCACGTAGTGGGCACCGGCACGCACGAGGAGCTGCTGCGCAGCTGCCCGGCGTACCTGGAGATCGCACAGTCGCAGCTTTCCGCCGAGGAGCTGGGGCTTACCCAAGAAGAAATTGCAGCCGTCATGGAAGGAGGCGAGCGCTAATGGCAGACGAGACCAAGACTCAGATTCCCAAGCCCACCCGTCAGCGCGGTCCCATGGGCCGCATGGGCGGCATGCGTCGCGGTGAAAAGGCCAAGGACTTTAAGGGCACCATGAGGCAGCTGCTCGGCTATATCGGCCAGCACAAGATTGCCGTGTTTGCCGCCGTCGCCTTTGCCGTGTGCTCGGTCATCTTTAACATTGTGGGACCCAAGGTGCTCGGCCAGGTTACGACCAAGCTGTTCGAAGGCCTGGTCGCCAAGGTCAACGGCACCGGAGACGTTGACTTTGACTGGATCGCCAAGACGCTCGGCTTTTTGCTCTGCCTGTATCTGGCGAGCTCTGTCTGCAGCCTGATCCAAGGTTGGCTCATGACCGGCGTCACGCAAAAGATCTGCTACCGCATGCGCAAGGAAATCGCCGCCAAGATTGCCGTCGTGCCGATGAGTTACTTCAACGGCCACAGCAAGGGAGACGTACTCAGCCGCATCACCAACGACGTCGATACGCTGGGTCAGTCGCTCAACCAGAGCGTGACGCAGCTCATCACGTCGGTGACGCAGATTATCGGCGTGCTCGTCATGATGCTTTCGATCAGCCTGCCGCTTACCGGCGTCACCGTGCTCACGCTGCCGGCCGCCGCGATTATCTTGACCGTAATGATTCACTTCTCGCAGCCGTACTTCCGCGAGCAACAGCAGGTTCTGGGCGCCGTCAACGGCATTATCGAGGAGGACTTTGCCGGCCAGAACGTCATTCAGGTGTTCGACCGCGCCGAGGCCTCGATCGAAGAGTTCGACCGTCAAAACGACCGCCTCTTTATTAGTGGCTGGCGCTCGCAGTTCCTGTCGGGCCTGATGATGCCGCTTATGAGCTTGGTGGGCAACATGGGCTACGTGGGCGTCGTCGTGGTGGGCGCGCAGCTCGCGCTGACCGGCAATGCCACGCCCGGCGACATCCAGAGCTTTATCCAGTACGTGCGCAACTTTACGCAACCCGTGCAGCAGCTGGGCAACGTGAGCAACACGATGCAGTCGATGGCTGCCGCCACCGAGCGCGTCTTTGAGTTCCTGGCCGCGCCCGAGGAGGAGCAGAAGGCCGACGCGCAGATTCCCGAGAAGCGCCCCGGCCACGTGGTGTTTGACCATGTCAAGTTTGGCTACACGCCCGACAAGATCATCATCCACGACTTTAGCTGCGAGGCGCAGCCCGGCCAGACCATCGCCATCGTCGGCCCCACCGGCGCCGGCAAGACCACGCTCATTAAGCTGCTGCAGCGCTTTTACGACGTGGACGGCGGTTCGCTGCGCGTCGAGGGCGTCGACGTGCGCGACTGGGACCGCGCGGCGCTGCGCGGCGAGTTTGCCATGGTGCTGCAGGACACCTGGCTGTTTAACGGCACCATCCGCGAGAACATCCGTTACGGACGCCCCGATGCGAGCGATGCCGAGGTCGAAGCCGCTGCACGTGCCGCACGCTGCGACCACTTTATCCATACGCTCGCCGGCGGCTACGACTTTATGATCAACGAGGAGGGCACTAACCTGTCGCAGGGTCAGCGCCAGCTCGTGACCATTGCCCGTGCCATTTTGGCCGACCGCCCGGCGCTGATTCTGGACGAGGCGACCTCCAACGTCGATACCCGCACCGAGGAGCTCATCCAGCGCGCCATGGATGCGCTGATGCAGGGCCGTACCAGCTTTGTTATCGCGCACCGCCTGTCCACGATCCGCAACGCCGACGTGATCCTGGTAATTCGCGACGGCGATATCGTCGAGAAGGGCACGCACGACGAGCTGCTCGCCCAGGGCGGCTTCTACGCCGACCTGTACAATTCGCAGTTCGACGAAGCGGCGTAAAAACCGGCGGCAAACAACCGCAATGCCAAGAAAACGGGGGCGCAGGACAACCTGCGCCCCCGTTTTTGTTTTGCGACCCTTGAACCGCCTCCCCTGGGACCTGATTGACAGCCCCTTCGAAGCCCCGTGGGCAAAAAATGGCAAATATGAGTACTGTTACTTTTTTAGTAACAGCCAAAACAGCCCCAAATGCCGTTTTCACGGCTTACACGCGTCCCTAAATTGATCAAACAGCCCTATAGCGAACTTATATGTGTTTACGTTAATGAACATATTTTGCTGTTATGTCTATTATTTTGCGAAGGCAATATGATACTAAGATAGCAACCGTACTCATATTTGGCATTTTTTGCCCACAGGGTATTTTCTGGGGAACCGACAACAGCCTTAGGGTCCCGCGCGGCGCCGCTCCCTCCCGGCATCCGCCGACGTTTACCCAGATAAAACCGACCAAAATAAACCTGTCCCTTTTTGGTAGGTTTCGGGGTGACAAGGGCTTGCACTTTAGCGTGCGACAGCGGATAATGCCGAGCATTCGACAATACGCTTATTGCTCTTTCTATAGATTGAGGAGGCCCCTATGGCCATGGAATTCAAACGCAGGCTGCCGATACCCATGGAGATCCGCGAGGAAATGCCACTTTCTGCCGACCTTACCGCCAAAAAGCAGGCATTTGACGCCGAGGTCGCCAAAGTCTTTACCGGCGAGGACGCACGTAAGGTGCTCATCATCGGCCCGTGCTCTGCCGACCGCGAGGATTCAGTGCTTGAGTACATGAACCGACTGGCCAAGACCGCCGAGGAGGTCAAGGACAAGCTCATCATCATTCCGCGCGTCTACACCAATAAGCCGCGCACCAAGGGCACCGGCTACAAGGGTCTTCTGCACAACCCCAACCCCGAGGCTCCCGACGACCTGCTCGAGGGCGTCAAGGCCATCCGCCATATGCACCTGCGCGTTATTGAGGAAACGGGCTTCTTCACCGCCGACGAGATGCTCTATCCGTCCAACTACCAGTACCTCGTTGACCTGCTGAGCTATGTGGCCGTGGGCGCACGCTCGGTCGAAAACCAGGAGCATCGCCTGGTGTCGAGCGGCATTTCGGTACCCGTCGGCATGAAGAATCCCACTGCCGGCTCTACTACCGTCATGCTCAACTCCATTTACGCCGCACAGGCGCACCAGAGCTTCATCTTCCGCAACTGGGAGGTCGAGTGCGACGGCAATCCGCTCGCGCACGCCGTTATGCGTGGCTACATCGGTCTCGATGGGCGCACCTACCCCAACTACCACTACGAGCACCTGGAACGCCTGGCCGAGCGCTATACCGAGCACGCCGGCTATGCCAATCCGGCAGCGGTCATCGACTGCAACCACGACAACTCGGGCAAGCGTCCGTTGGAGCAGTATCGCATTTGCAAGGAGGTGCTCGACAGCTGCCGCCGCAACGAGTCCATCTCCAAGCTGGTCAAGGGCTTTATGATCGAGTCTTACCTTGAGGACGGCAACCAGCCGGTCGATGGCGGTGTCTTTGGTAAGTCGATCACCGACCCGTGCCTAGGCTGGGAAAAGACCGACTACCTCATCCACGAGATCGCGGAGCGGGTTTAGTTACGCGGTTTTACCAAACCGCGTAACGACTCGACGCTGCAAACGCCCCTAAGCGGCAATCTGACGTTCAATCGTCGGTCGCGT
>CBCTFW010000029.1:0-12654 GCA_965146285.1 uncultured Collinsella sp. | reverse complement strand
TGCCGGTGTCATGACAGGCTCCATTCCTCGGCGCTCACCTGCTCGAACTCGAAAGACGCGACAGGCGGCGTGCGCTTGTCGTCGCCGTTCGACGTGACACGGAACACCTGCCCGTCAGACTTGCGCTTGAAGGCGTCGTGGAACTCGAGCGCGGCATTCACAGACGTGGTGACGGTGTACGTGTTCGTGAGGCCGTCCTTCTCGGCGATACGCGCCCCGAGGCTCGTGTCCTTGACGATAGCAGCCTCGAATTCGGCGCCCTCCTGCCATGCAGTCGTGAAACCGCCTTCGCCGTCAGGCACCTTCGCCTTGTTCATCACGACACAAGGCCCTTTGAACGCGTCGATCAAACTCATGGCAACTTCCTCCAGCAGTCGAGGCGTCGGCGGAATGCGTCTTGCCACCGCATAGGCGTACCGTCGGAAGCGGTGGCCTTCGTATATGAATACCCGCCGAACGACTCCGACGTATACACGGAATCGGGGTGGGCCTTACGCCACGCCTCGACTTCGGTCGCGATGTCGGTGACTGCCTTCGGCACGGCCAGCGCCCACACCTCGCCGTCGAACACCTCGTCGGTAAGGTCTGATGTCGGGTACTGGTGTAGGCCATCGTTGAAAACGCTGCCGACGATGCGGTAATACTGGCCAGGCTTGACGAAGCCATGCGGGAGGGTGAGCTCGCCGTCCATGACGGTGAGCTCACCTGCGAGGTAATCGCACTCAAACCAATTGTGGATCTCGGCGAGCAACTCCTCCAGCATATCGACTCCTTAGGCAGTCTTCGGCGCAGTCTTGATGCCCTTCATGTGGCCGGCCTTCAGCGTGTTCTTGAGGGCGATGCCGGCGACGAGCTCGACCTCGCCCTTCTTGACCGCACCCGGGAGGGTGAGGTCGGGCATGTAGGACGTGATGACCTTGGTGCCGGTCGGGGAGATGCCGTGCAATGCATCGAGGCCGAACTTCACGGCGTAGATGTCGGAGGTACCGAAGTCGCTGGAACTGGCGGCCGTGTCGGCGACGATGTCGACGGTATTGGAGCCGTTGTAGAACTCGCCGGCGTCCATGAGCGCGATGCCGTTATACGTCTCGACTGCACGGCCGAAATCGTCCTTCTTGGACTTGTAGTAACCGGCACGGCGTGCGATACCACGGAGCTTGGAGAGCATCTTACGGTTCATGATCAGCATGTCGGGCATGCCGTCGAGGCCGGAGATGAACTCGTCAAGCTCGTCGAGGAACAGGTTGTAGTCGGCGTTCATATTCGCGCTGGTAGACAGGTCCGCGGTGGCCGTGTACTCAGTGGAAGAGCCCTGGAGCAGCTTGTTGAGGCCGTCGAAAGTGCCGGTAGCCTTGCCGGCACCGGCAGGACCGGCAGCAGTGCCGTTGATCACGCAGTGCGTGAAGAAATTGGCAGTGGCCTTGATCTTCTCGTCGGCCTGGAACACAAGCTCGTCGATGGCGCCGGAAGTGTCCTGGATGACACGGTCGACCTCGAAGGCGCCACCCATGATGATTGCCTGCGTGGTCTTCTTCTCACGCTTGGCCTCGTTTGCCGTGTACTCTGAGTTGATGGTGCGCACGGCGGCAGTGGAAGGCGTCTTCAGCTGCGTGTAGCCGTAGACGAGCGTGGAGCCGCCGGTACCGGGGGAGATGGCGTTGTCGAAAGTGAGGCGGTCGAGGAGCAGGGAGGAACGACGGAACATGTCGACGACCTGCTGGTCGACCTTGTCGGCCATGCCGGCCTTGGCCTCTGCGAGGGTGATAGGCATAATTGACTCCTTTAATCAGTGTCCTGCTTGGTGTACTTCTGTCGCAGGGCTTCGCCGAGCGACTTCGGTTCTGCCGCGCCGTCGCCACCACCTGCAGGCGGCGTGTCGACTTTCGCGGGCTTCGTATTCGTGGCCGGGATGAAATCCGACCACTCGCCTTTGACCTTCTCCGTGACCTTGTCGGCGTCCTTGATGGCGCCGTCCTCGACCACGATATCAGACAGGTCGGCTACACGCATCACGGCGTCCATACGCTTTGGGTCGATACCGGCATCGGTGAGCAGCTTGCGGTACAGCGATTTCTTCTCGCGGTCGGCGGCAGCCTTAGCGGTATCCGCCTTGAACGCCTCGAAATCTGCATGTTCCTTCTCGTACTTCTCTTTGAAACCGTCTGCCGGCTCGGCCTTGAGCTCCTCGAGCTCTGCCTCGGCCTTCTTCAGTCGGTCCGCAGCATCCTTGAGCTCGTCGCGCTCGTCCTTCAGCGCGTTGACGGTCTCGGCGTGTGCGTCGATGATCTGGTCGACCTTATCGTCCTCGATCCCCATGGATCGGAGGAGTTTACGTGTGAGTGCCATGGTGTTCGCTCCATTCCTTCGGATTCTGGGGCACGTGCCTCGGCCCCATACTGTATAGCGCATTGCTTCGCGCATTTAACATAAATAATACCAGGTCAACTGCTGCCGCCGAGCGCCGTTTTCAGCACTTGCCTGTATTGCGCGCCGTGCTCGGAAGCCGCCGGCCTCAGGAAAGGCTGCGCCTTCTGCCGCGAAGTGCCGAGCTCGACATACGGCGCATATTCGACATTTGTGCCGATGTACACGGCGTTGTCGGCGGTATCCACCTCGTGCGCGATCGAGCCGCGCAGGTTGCCTGTGTCTACCGGGCATTTCTTGGCCGCATAGTTCTCGGCCAAAAGCCCGATCTTCTCAAGCGCGGCGCCGATGGCCGAATCGATGCCGTCGACTACTTGCCCGGTGTTGTCTTGTACCACTGTGACGCCGCTTGCCATGTCACGCCCCCTCTTTGGCATAAAACGGGCAGTCTGCACCGTCGAAATATACGGCATCCGGCTTGATGTTGCCAAGGCGGCGCTCGTACGCCAGGCAATACGACTTGTCGGGCGAGTCCTCCCACGGCGCCGGGCCGTGCGCATTCGCACAGGTCCGGCACTTCCTCGGGTTCCTCTCCAGGCAGCCGAACGAGTCGTCGAGCTCGAGGTTGGGTACTTGCTGTTTCTCAGTAGCCATGCTTCCTCCATTAGCCGCGGTAGTTCTTCTTCGAGCCGGTCCACTCTTTGGGGTCCTGCTGGAACTTATCGTAACCCTGCTCGGGGTGCAGCTCCAGCACGACGTGCATCTTGCCGTCATCGCCTTTGTATACGTCGGTCGCCGTGTAGTAACCACCGCGCTGCAAGATCATCTCCGACTCATGGCCGAAACTCGTCTGCTCCTCCTTGCCGTCCCAGCTATGCCCATTGTAGCTGGCGCCGGAGAACGCTGAAAACGGCTCCGTGTACATCATCTCAGACCCGGCCGGGCAATAGATCTCCATGGCGACAGGCTTGCCGCTGAAACCCTTACCTTCCGCCGTACCTGTCGACACGAACGAATCGATGCGGTTCGACATGCCGACGAGCGATTTGAGCCCATCGGTGTCCATAGAATGCAACTCCGATGCATCTATGCCGAAGAACGACTCCATGGCGTTGTAATCGCATCCACGCACGAGCCATGCGTCATGGTCATACGATGATTTCTCAATGATCTCAGTCATGCGGCGGATCGCAGAGCCCTTGCCCTCGAAATCGATCCACACGTTGCCGACACCCTTGTAGAACTTCTTCTCCCATCCCGTACCTGATTGCAACCACGGCTTCTGGAAACCGGATAGCGGGCGGTTCCAAGCACCAGAGCTCTGCGTATAGCCGTAAATGCCGTCGCGTTGTGACTTGGTGGCTTCACGCCAGACCTTACCGCATACACCGCGGAAATGCCTATCGGCCTCAGCCGACGAAGTAAACCTCCAGGCGTTCGCCTTGCGCTCTTCGCTGAACGCTGAATCCCCAATGAGACCTAAGTCGGCCATCTGCTTGTGGATCGACTGGCGCTTGAGCCTCAACGCCGACATCTTGTCGATATGCGCTTTGTATGCCTGGCCTTGCTTGTCGAAATCTTCGACATTATCGATGAGCCCCTGCCACTTCACCGACGCGGCATCGCCGCCGGCGTCCATGGCCTTGGCGGCTTGCCCCTCGAAATACTCGAGTTTCTTGGGGATCGCGTCTTTCTTCGCATCCCAATCGGCGAGTGTCACGGGGTCTTTCCAGATACCTGAATACGTCTTGTCGGAACTCTTCATAAGCTCTTTCAATACGTCGATCTCGTCATCGACATCCTTCAGCTGGCTGTCGAGTGCATTCGCGAGCTTCTGCCCTTTGGCCAGCTTCTCGGCTTTCCACTCCCCGTAACTCATGCCGCCGAGTTTGTTGGCACGCTCGACCTCGTCGTATTCCACATCGCCGATAACCGGCACGAGCGTGCAGCGGCAGTTGTAGACCTCAGAGGCGGGGCCATCCGGGTCGCCGGGGTACTTCAGCCCGTTGCCGAACTCGGCATCGAGCTTGGCTGTCTCGCCGTCAAGGTGGCGATGGCTGCCGCGCGTGCGCGGGTCGAGCGCCGCGAGCCATTGCTTTTCGACGTCGATGCCCATGCCGGCGGCGCGCTCGTAGCCCTTGAGCTTGCCGAGTGAATGCGCGCTCGTGATGGCGGTGCGCGCCGCCTTCATCGCGGCACGCTGGTCCATGGCGGCGATACCGGCGATCGATGCGGCGAGCTGTGGGGCCGTTTGCCCCTGCAGCACGGCCTGCGTCACCGCAGCCGTGACATGCCTGCTATTCCATGCAGAATCTTTCGCCTTATCGAACGCAGCCTGCGGGAGCAGGTCGGGCTCGTTCGCGACGAGCTCCATGACGGTGTTCTTGTCGTACAGCGTGAAAGACGTGTTCGCCTTGGCGCCGTGTTCGATCTCATACGTCGCGAAGTTCATGCCCTCTGCGTACACGCCTGCAGGCACTTGGTTGACGTAGGCCATAGCCATCTTGTCGGCGGCGGTGAGGTCCTGCGTCAACGCCTCCTTGAGCGCCTTGAGCCGGTCATTGTGCAGGGCCTGGTCCTCACGCCAGGCCTTGTACGCCTTCGCGTCCTTCTTGCCGGCGGCGACATCGGCCGCCCACTTCGCATCACCTGCAGCGAACTCTTTGAGCGAGGCCTCGATACGGGAGGCCATGCCGTCGACCGCGTCGGCGTAGGTGAGCTGCAGCTTCTCCTGCAGCCCCTGCGCCTGCTTCTCGAGCAAAGCCTGTGTGTTCGCGGCTTTCGCAGCGAGTTTCTTACCGGCCTTGCCGGCACCGTCTTTCGACTTGTAGCCGTTCTTGAAAGTGCCATCCGGCATCATGTAGCCGTAAGTGCCGTCAGTGAATGTGTTGACGGCATATCCGCCTTTGTCCTCACTCTTCAGGACTTGCGGGCCCTTCGGCCCCGTGGCGGCGAGCTTTGCGGCGGCTTTCTCGGCACCGTCTTTCGACTTGTAGCCTTCCTTATGTTTGCCGCCGTCGGTCATGTAGCCGTAGGTGCCGTCTGAATACGTGTCGATCTGGAAACCGTCAAACTGTTGTGTCTTGGTGACAGCCACGGTATCCACGGCGACAGGCACACCATACGCACCTGCGGCATCGACTGAATGGATCTTTTTCACGGTAGGGCCACCTTAAATGCTAAAGCATGCCATCGTCGTCATCGCCTTCGTTGCCGGCGGGCGCGGCAGTGTTCACCAGTGTGCCCATTCGCACCTCGTCTTCGGCATCGAGGCGTTCCTTGATCGCCGGCACCTCACTGGGCGAGATGTTCGGCAGCTTGCGCAAGATCGTCTCGCGGTCGAGGTACTGCGCCTCGCTCATGACCATGTCGGCCTGCTCTTTCTGGTTGCTGACGCGCGTACGCTTGAACACGGGCGCGTCGTCGATGCCCATGAGGGCGAGCAGCTGCTGGATGAACTCAGAGACCTGGTACTCGAAATCGCTCGCCTCCTCGTCCATAGGCTGGTACGCGGCGTCGATATGGTCATTTGTGGCGCCCGCGGCCACCGTGTGTACGTCCAGCGCGCCGAAGTCCTCGTAGATGCCGTCGCGGATCGACTGCAGGTACGCCTGGCGTGCGGCGTACGGGACCTCCTGCGTATACGCCTGCGCATTGCCGCCGTCGTCCGAATCGACGAGCGCGACATGGTTGATCTTCAGGCGGTCGAGGAACTTCTGCAGGTCCTTGTCACTCATGCCGCCTGCGTTCGACACGAGCCAGTAGATCTGCGCGCAGTCGGTGAGGTCGTTCGCGAAGCCGCTGCGGATCAGGTCGTAGCTGTCGATCGCCTGGCGCATGCCCACCAACGTCGACTGGTGGAGCCTCGAGCCCCACATCGGCACCACGGGCAGGGCCGAGTAGTTCTCGCCGCCGATCACCTGCTCGATGCCGTCGGCCGGCGTATAGCTCGTCTTCTCGATATAGGGCCGCTTCTCCTCGACGGCCTCGAGGCGCTCGTCCGTGGCGCCGTCCGCATCCCGGCTGCCCTGGTAGCGGGTGTAGCCGTCTGCCTCGTAGAGCACTGCCTGCATCGGGCGCGAGCCATCGATACGCCAGAAGCGGATGCCTGCCTTGAGCGTGCCGTCGTATTCGTCCCAAAGGGGCACGAACTCAGTCAGCGGGAACACGAACATGCGGTCGAGGTTCCAGAAGCCGAAGCACACGCCGTGGATGAGCGCATAGTATGCGAGCGTGCGCAGGTCGTGGTCGAAATGCCTGCCGAGCTTCTCCTTGGTCGTGTCCTCCTCGCCTACCTCGTCGGCGTCGATGAAAGACACGCCCTGGCCGAGCGAGTACATCGTGCGCTGGGTGTTGAGCCTGTGGAAGAAATTGCTCGCGATCTTGTTGTTGCTCGCCGTGAAGTCCACGAGCTTCGAGCCTGTGATGTCGAAGACCTTCTGCACATAGGAGTTGATCGTGATGTTCTCCTGGCGGTCATATGCATCGGCCATGCGTGCCGTGCGGTACGCCTTGCCGGATTTATGGCGCTCGATCGCCTCCAGTACGAAGCCCTCGCGGTGGCATACGCCCGCCTCCACGAAATCTTGATACGTGAGCATGCGCGACTTGTCGCCGCGTACCCCGTCCCATCTCATAATGCGAACCTCCTAGGCCCCTCGTCTGCGCCGCCCCCGAACGGCGACTCGTATACCATGTCGCGCGGCCTGTATACGCGCTTGGTCCTCACGAAATACCTCAGCGCATCCATGCCGTGGTCGTCGACCTTGACCGGCTTGTCTCGGTCTGCCTTATCATCCCACACATAGCCGGTGAACTCGCGCGCCAATTCTGTGAGGGTGTCGCCTATCTTGACCTGGCCCAACTGCATCGCCGATGCGGTATCCCGCACGCCGTCGCAGACGTCGTTGTCGGCCTTCCTCACCTTGAACCCGCCGCGCCTGCGCAGCTGCGCGATGAACGACGACGCACTGGGGTCGACTATGACCTCCACCTCCGCATCCTCAGGCGCATCTGCCGTGAACGCGACCAAGTCATCGACATAGTCGGAGTCTGTCTTCTGCCTGCCTTCCTCGCGTCCAGAATAGCGGTACTCCCCGACTGCATGCCAGACCCCGGCGGGATCGAGCATCCATTTGATCGCATGGAGCGGGTTCTGCGTCCCGTAGTCGACGCTCACGCAGTACCCGCGTACGCCTCCCGGTCCTGCCGGCGACCATGTCGGCTCCCGGGCGTCCTTCCAGTTAGGGTACACGAGGCCCTCTGCCTTCGCCCACAGGCCCCTGATATACCTGTCGTAGTACACGGTGCCCCGGTACTCGGCCTTGAGGCCTGCGACATATGCAGGCGGCAGGAACGGGTTGTCGTCGATCGTGTACCTCTGCACGAACATGTCGATCCCCGGGTCGGCCTCGCCCTTGTCGATGAACTGCTTGAGCCAGTGTGTGGGGCCTGCCGGGTTGCAGGCCCCGTGGCATTCGCTGTACGGCAGGCTCAAGCGGCTCTTCAGCATCTCGAAGACATCGGGGTGGATGTCGCAGATCTCGTCGCAATAGGCGAATTTGACCTCTGAGCCCCGGAGCTTCGACACCTGGCCTGCGTTCTCGGCACCGATGCAGTACACGCGCTCGCCGAAGACCTCACACCAGTTGCGGGCATTGATGTCGCCGACGAACCGGTCGCCCCACATGTCGCGCATCGGCGTCAAGACGTTGCGCTCGATGTTCTCCTTCGTGGCGCCTAAGACCAGCGCCAGGCCCTTCTTGCCGCGCAGCTTGATCAGCCTGTCGGGGATCGTGTACTGCACTGCGAGGTGGCTCTTGCCGGAGCGCACGGCGCCCGTGGCGAGGTTCCAGCGGTGGTGCGCCTCGCGCACATATTCGGCTTGCTTACGCGTCAGCCTTATCTCCATCCGCCGCCTCCTCGATCTGCACGAGCACGTTCTTCACGTCGATGATGTCGCCGTCGCCGGCAGGCAACTGGGGCTGCATCGAACGCCAGGCGTCGCCGCGGCGGTTGAACAGCCACATGGCGATGGCCTTCACGTCTGCCGGCACGTGCTTCTTGACTCTCTTAGTCAACACTTCCCGGCCTGTGCCGGGGTCGGGTGCCCATGTCTCCTCGAAATAGTCGTACCCGAGCGCCCGCCTGAGCAGGGCGCCTTCGACCTGGCCGTCTACGAGGTCCTCGGTGACGGTGAGCGCCTTGTCCAGCTCCGGCGACTGCCGGCGCCACGTCGAGAGTGTGCCCGGCGCGACGCCGATCTTGTCCTCGGCGATCGCCTTCACGGAAAGGCCCCGGCGCCTCCAATCGTTGATCAGCTCGATGCCGTCCTCGCCGAGCCAATAGCGCTTGCGCTGTACCGCATTGTTGAATTTGATATAAGGCAAGATATCCCCCCTCGTCTACCGGGATATATTTTACAACACCGGCCGATACCGTTTGAATGGCCGATCGGCTGTGCATACTGTATATATGCGGTATACACAGTTATGTATCGACGGCCTTTCGATATACACAGTCGCGTAAATTGAAACGCTTCAATAAGTTAACCGAGGTTAACATATTGAAGCGTTTCAAAATTGAAAGGCCGTCGATACATGACTGTGCATAATGTATATATGCGGTATTCATTATTCATAATTATGTATAAAAGGCCTTTAAATATACAAAATTGTGCATATTTAAAGGCCTTTTATACATAATTGTGAATCCACGGACTTCAAAATTGAAACGTTCCAAAATTGAAACGCTCCAATGAGTTAATCGAGGTCAACATATACGCTTTCTATTACCTGTCACACTGCTGTCACACTGGTGTCAACCCGCTTTTTTCGATTTATCTGCACTGTGTGACAGGTAGTCTCGGCAAAACACGACGTAGACGCATGTGTTTACAACTACCTGTCACACTGTCACACTGACATGCTCCCCTATACCCCGATATTTTGGGAATATATATTTATAGGTCTATCAGAAATATAGATAGAAAATATCTAATATAGGGGCCCCTTTGTGTTTGCCAGTGTGACAGGTAGTGACAAAAACATGCATCTACGTCGCGTTTTGTCGTCTACTACCTGTCACACTGGCCCAAAAACAGTGTGACAGCATGGTTGACAGGTAATTGCGCAAACACGCTCGACACGCTGGTCTATGTCGTGTTTCGCCGCTTACTACCTGTCAACCATGCTAATTTACGAAAAACGCATGCAAAATCGTCGGGAAATGCGAAAACGCATGCAAAATCGTCGGGAAATGCAAGAAAATGCCCTGGGGCGCGTATCTGCCCCAGGGCCCTGCGAGTACACGCGCCGGCGCGAGACTGCGCCTCCTACGCATGCCGGGGTCATTCCTAGATATGTCCCCACACTGCCCCCACTCCCCAAAATCGTCGGGAAATGCAAGAAAATGCCCTGGGGCGCGTATCTGCCCCAGGGCCCTGCGAGTACACGCGCCGGCGCGAGACTGCGCCTCCTACGCATGCCGGGGTCATTTCTAGATATGTTTCTACACTGCCCTCACTCCTCAAACTCGTCGCAGCAATCGCATTCGTCTGTGACGGCGTCCTCGACCGCCGCCAAGATATACCTCGGCGACCGGCGTTGCGCGCCCTTGAGCCTCGCGGCCGCATCTGCCAACTTGGGCCCGCAGATGCAGCGGTCGAGCTCGTCCGATTCGATGCAATGCCTGCATTCGCCGCAGTAACGCCTCTCCGCGCCGAATGCACGGTCGATGTCGTCGTCGAGACACCCGGGCGGCAGGTTGTACCCGCTCGGTGGTTCGTGGTCGGCCATCGTCATTTCGCCCTCCGTCCCTAAAGCCTGCCCCGGTCCCCGTTCCGCGCGTCCATACGCCTGATGGCGGCGTCGACCTCGCCCTGCGTCGCGCCGATCGCCGCGAGCAAGTTGGCTATCGCCTGCACGGTGCCCATGCACTCGTCGATGAGGCCGTCGCGCATGCTGTCAAACCCCTGACACGCCCCGGGGGTCCCCGCCGCCCCCCCGGGCGGGGGCGCCTGCCCTTTGCCGTCCCCCACATCGTTGAACACCCGCATGTTCAACAGGTACCCGTCAATCACCGCAGTCGGCATAACGCACATCCTTCGCCTCATACTCGCCGACCGTGCCGTCTGCGAACTCGACGAGCCCGACGGGCTTTTGGTCGTTCCCGAGGAAACCGCCTCGTTGGAACCACCCGATGAGGCTGCCGCCGTGCCCGTGCACGGTGACCGGCCTCCGCTCCATCTCCACGACCACTTCGACCTGCATCAATACCTACCCCTCTTCGTGTTGCGCCTCTCGCAACGCCCCATCAGCCCCGACATGTCGTCGATACCGACAGATGCGACGCAGTTGACGACCGCTTGGATCACATCTGCGGCCTTGTCGAGCATCTTCTCGCGCGCCTTCGCCGAATACCTCTGGTTGTCGCGCCTCTGTATCCAGAAATGCCATGCGACGAAGAACTCCGCCGCCTCCTCGAGCGGCCTCGTGAATTGCTGCCGGTCGTCTGCGTAGACATACCTGAACGGCTTCACGTCACCGACCAGCATCACGGCGCCCCCCTTCGCGCATGCCGTCGGCAATGTACTCGATGCACATGCCGAGCAGCGGCAGGGACAGGAAGGCGTACTCGCCGCCTACGGCGAAATAGCCCCTGTCCGCGAACGCATATGCCGCGGCGGCGGCCGTGGCCGCAACCCCCACGGCCGTCAATACCGTGTAGGCGAGATCACGCATAGTCAGCCCTCCCTCTGGAAACTGGTGCAATCGCGGCTGATGGCGCGTGCGCGGATGGATGCCTCGTCGCGTGTACGCGCCATGACGCAGATGTCCGGGCCGTCTAGGCGGCCGGCGCGCCACGGCACGGCCGGCGTGCCGTAATCGATGATGCACGCCCCCCAACCGCGCTCGCGGTAACGGTTCGCCGTGGCCATGGCCTCGTCGAAATCCCATTCCGGGATGTCGAACGGCCCCGTGTCACCGTACGGCCCGTACGGCGGCATGACGAAGACGATGTATTCAGGCATTTGTTCCTCCTTCTGGTCGACAAGGCCATTATACTGCTTTCAGTGCATCAATGTTTCGATAAATTGAAAGTATTTTCAAAATGTTTAATGAATGCCGGGCGGCTATTGCCACCCGGCAACACCGTTTACACATAGGGGTGGTCGAGGTCTATGACCACCTCGCCGACGACTTCACCGTCGACCTCGACATCGGCGCCCTCGTGCCGCAGGCGCTTCCCGACTTCGGCCATGAACTCCGCAGCCTTCTCGGCGTACACGCCGACTGTGGGCTCGCCTGCGAACAGGCGCTCGTCGTAGCAGCGCTGCGCACGGCGGTTGCCGATCTTAAACAGGTACTCGAACACGAGCTCCGCCGTGCCGGCCATATACAGGTCGCCGGTGAACACGATCTCATGCCTGTCGACCTCCATGCCGACGCCGAAGTATGCCGACACGGTATCGGCCAAGCCGTAACGCCAGTGCTTGCGGCTGCCGACGGTCGTGCGCTCGGAGCGGGTGCCCTCGTCGCCGTTGGCCGCCCTGGCCTCGCGTGCGGCGTCATATGCCTGCACGGCCTTGTCGATCAGCTGGAACTCGTCGACGCCCTTCGTGCGGCGGTCGCGGAGGTTGGCGGCGATCGCCTGGCGGAAGCCCGCATAGTCCATCGGCTCGTCCCCGATGATCACGTCGCCCGTCTCGCCGTACTTGAACTTCTTGCCGTCGCCTTCGGGCTCGCCCTCTGCCTTGGTGAGGTCGACATGCACGACTTGGCCGTCGAGGCAGAACATTTCGCGGAAGCCCTTCGTGACTGTGAGGTCGTCGCCCTTCTTGGCGATGACGCCCTTGCGGTAGAGCGACGGGAAGGGGTTCGCCGGCATCTCGACCAGCACGCCCTTCTTGTCGATCGTGCACTCGTCGATGAAGCCGAGCTCTTTCTCAGTGAACGTTACCTCTGCCATGGTTGTTCCTTTCTCCTTCAGTTTTGGCGATATCGGCCGGCGTTGGCCGATGTTATAGGCGCGCTTTCCCGCGGGGCGGGAATCGTCACGCCTACTACCCATCGACCCCACCCACTTGTAGGCCTCGGCCGCAGTGGCGAAAACATCGGCGTCGGCCTTGTCGGTGGCTGCGATGTGCCCGCCGTCACCGGAAATGGTGTGACTCGAGGCGATGTGGCACCCACCGCCCTCGGAGATACACGGGCGCTTGCGCACGGTGTCGGGGGTGGTGATTTCGCCGTCGGTGAATTTTTTCGATGTCCATGGTTGTTCCTTTCATTT
>CBCTFW010000028.1:0-13309 GCA_965146285.1 uncultured Collinsella sp. | reverse complement strand
TCAGCTACCTGCACGCCGAGGCCTACGCCGCCGGCGAGATGAAGCACGGCCCCATCGCCCTGATCGACCCGGGCTTCCCCGTCATCGCTGTGGCCACCAAGAGCGCCACCTACGACAAGACCGTGTCGAACCTCATGGAGTGCAAGGCGCGCGGTGCCAAGGTCATCGTGGTTGCCACCGAGGGCGACGAGGAGATCAACAAGATCGCCGACTGCATCATCCGCGTGCCGGCAGTCCGCGACGTGTTCAGCCCCATCACGGCGAGCGTTCCTCTGCAGCTGCTCGCCCGCGAGGTCGCCATCCTGCGCGGCTGCGACGTCGACCAGCCCCGTAACCTGGCCAAGAGCGTCACGGTAGAGTAGTTGGTTCCGCCGTTCTAGCGACTAAGGCCCGGCTCCGTTGTGGCGGAGCCGGGCCTTGTTGTATTTGACCAGATAAAACCTGCCAAAATGAACCTGTCCCTTTTTGGCAGGTTAGCGGAGCTTGCTGGTCTCGAAGTACTCGGGGAACTGGTCCAGAACCTCGGTCTGGTTGCGGAACATCATATGCAGGTGCTTGCTGACCAAAAAGCTCGCTTCGATGGGGTCGCGACCGGCGATAGCGCGGCGAATCTGCTTGTGCTCGTTCACGATGTCCTGATTGTCGAGAACCTGCGTGGCAGCGCGCAGCCAGCGGAAGCGCTCCAAGTCGGCATTGGTCTCTTCGAGCCACGACCACACGGTGCTGCGACATGCGATGCTAAAAATCATGTGATGCATGAGGTTGTCGCTCAAAAAGAAGCCGATGCGATCCTCTTCGGCCATGGCCTTTTCCTGCAGCGCGATGGCGCGGTCGAGCTGCTCGATGCCAGCCGACGTGGCGCGCGCACAGCACTCCACAATCACCTGCTTTTCCAGATGCTCGCGGATGTAACAGGCACTTTCGGCAAGGGTGAGGTTGATGGGTGAGACGTAGGTGCCGCTCTGGGGCACGGTGCGCACCAGGCCTTCCTGCGCCAAGCGAACCAAAGCCTCGCGCACGGGCGTGCGACCCATATCCAGGTCGTCGCAAAGTTGCTTGACGCCCAGCTTTTCGCCCGGCTTGTAGTCCAGGTAGACGATTTTGCGTCGAATGGTGTGGTAGGACTGGTCCTGTAGGCTCGTTTCCTGCTCGCCGACGTGCATCGATTCTTCCATAGCGCCTCGCAACTGTTCTATCAAACTCATATGTCAGTTGTTAATTATGCCGCGAATCAGCTCTCCGCGGTGGGTAATTCGGCTGTTGCCTGAGAACTATTGCGGCATCTTAGTCTGTGTTTGCGCAAGGCTGCGCTCAATGTTGCCGTATCATAAGCCGTCGCAAACGTGAAATAGAAAGAAGGAATCCCATATGCAACTGGCAAATTTCGTACGCGAGCGCTGGAAAGGCGTCTTGTTCTGCCTGATCATCGCCATTCCCGCGACGTTGCTCGGCAAACAGATTGAGGTGGTCGGCGGTCCGGTATTTGCCATCCTCTTTGGCATGGTCCTGGCGCTCGTCTTTCCCAAGAATCGTCGCGAACAGCTCGCCGCCGGCGTCACCTATACGTCCAAAAAAGTCTTGCAGTACGCGGTTATCCTGCTTGGCTTTGGCATGAACCTCTCCCAGATCCTGTCCAAGGGCGCCCAGTCGCTGCCGATTATCGTGGCGACGATCTCGACTTCGCTTGTCATCGCCTTTGTGCTCTGCCGCGTTATGAACGTGCCGGGCAAGATCGCGACGCTTGTAGGTGTGGGTTCGTCGATTTGCGGCGGTTCGGCCATTGCTGCGACCGCGCCCGTCATCGATGCCGACGATCGCGAGATTGCCCAGGCTATTTCGGTCATCTTCCTGTTTAACGTTATCGCGGCGCTCGTGTTTCCGACGCTCGGCGGCATGCTCGGGCTGACCAACGAGGGCTTTGGCCTGTTTGCCGGTACCGCCATCAACGACACCTCGTCCGTAACGGCTGCGGCGAGCGCTTGGGACAGCATGCATCCCGGCGCCAATGTGCTCGAGAGCGCCACGGTTGTCAAGCTCACCAGGACGCTTGCCATTATTCCCATCACGTTGGTCCTTGCATGTTGGCAGATTCATCTGGCACGCAAGGCCGGCGGCGGCGCCAAAAGCACGTTCTCCCTTAAACGCGCGTTTCCCATGTTTGTGCTGTTCTTTGTGCTGGCGAGCGTGATCACCACGGTGCTTCAGCTTCCCGTGTCCATCACGGCGCCCATCAAGGAGCTGTCGAAATTCTTTATTGTGATGGCCATGGCGGCTATCGGTTTTAATACCGATATCGTCGAGCTGGTCAAAAAGGGCGGCAAGCCCATCGCGCTGGGCTTTTGCTGCTGGATTGGCATTGCGTGCATGAGTTTGGGAATGCAACACGTACTGGGAATCTGGTAGAGAAGCAGCTTGTTTGCGTGCTGCGTGCTGGTGAGCGCATTCTCACGGTGGAGCGATAGGAGCTCTTGCGGGTATGGCTTGTCCGCAGGTTTATAAGTCCCGAAGAGCTCTTATCGCCCCGCCAGGATGGCGATGCGGGGCAACACCTATACTCGCAGGACGGCGCTTTCTGCCCTATAGTGTTTGGTGAGCAATATCGTTCAATTTTGAAACACTCGGTCGTGCGACCGTCGGCGGTTACACGTCGCTGCGGACAGGGGCATATCATGGATAGCGATGCCAAACTGAACATCTTGACCGATGCCCTAGCTGCCGCCGGGGCCTCGGCATTGGCAATCGATGCGCGTGGGGACGTCGCGATCTCGACCATGAATGACGCGGCGCTCGAGCGGGATGTGGCGGCTTTTGTCGCTGAGCGCCTCGACCGTATAGGAGACGGCGCGCGTCTGGTTATGGGGCGTGCGGGTGCGCGCCTGAGCCTGACCGTTCGCCCCACCGACAAAGAGGGCGGGGGGCTTTGGGTCGTCGTGGTCCGCGAGGTGCGCGGTGCCGCGGCGCATGCGGGCATCGAGTGGCTCAACGCCGACGAAGTTGAGGCCCGCTACGAATCGAGCGCGTACGGCATCGTTGAGGGGGCGGCCTCGGTGGCTGCGCCGGTTGCAGAGAGTTACGCGCGCGGTGTGCCTCTTATGCTCGAGGGCGAGCTGGGAGCGGGTCAGGTCGAGATCGCCAAGCGCCTCTATCTGGACGGTCCTTTTGCCGATCAGCCCTTTGTTTCCGTTGCGCTCGATGAGCTCACCGATCGCGGTTGGCGCCATGTGCTCAAAAGCGCCGAATCGCCGTTGTTCCAAACGGGGCTGACCCTTTGCATTGAGGGCTGGAACGCGGTTGGCCCCCAGCGCCTCCGCGAGCTGGTCTCCACGATGACCGACACCGCGTTGGCGACGCGCTGCCATGTGGTGCTGACAGCGAATGACATGCCGGGCGGCAGCGAAAGTGATCAAGCCGCCTTTGTGACCGAGCGCTTCGCCTGTGCGGTGAGCGTGGCGCCGGCAATCGCCGAGCAGGGAGCCGCGTCGACGAAGGTTGCGCGCTATTTGGAATATCTCGCTGACGCATTTGGGACGGCAGCGCCCACGCTGTCTTCCGCGGCGACGAAGACGCTCGATGCTTACCGCTGGCCGCGCAATTATCTGCAGCTCCGCGAGGTCTCGGAACGACTGTATATATTGGTGGGGGCGGGCGCGGTGGACCGCGCTGTGGCGGAGGAAGTGCTCGCCCAAGAGGACGTGATTAAGACCGCAGCCTTTGGCGCCCCGACGCTCGAAAGCGACCTGTATATCCTGCGACCGCTGGCCGATACCGAGCGAGATATCGCGCATCTGGTTGTAGATCATCTCCACGGCAACCGAACCCGTGCGGCGGAGGTACTGGGCATAAGCCGTACAACGCTGTGGCGCTTGCTGAAGGACGATGACCGTTGGGCGAGGCGCCCGTGACCGCGCGCGACGCGTGTGCTACAGTCCAAAGCGTTATTGTTTCGATTTGGTTACGGCGTGCGAGGGCATATGGCTGAGACTTCAAAACCGAGCCGCAGAAGGCGGAGTGCCGCGCCGGTCAACCGACGCACGACATCGGTGACGTGGGGTAAACACGCCTCGGGGTTTGATGGCTCGTTCAAGCGCACTAAATACGGCTATCCTTCGGCAAGCGCCCGCTTGGCAATGCAGGCAGAGTCCTCGCTGTGGGGCCGCAAACGCGTGGTGGGCTCAAAGCTCAAGCACGACGGAACGCTCGGTTACATCAGCCGCGGGGCGGCTCGCCGCAGTGGACTCAATCCGGCTGGTTGGCATCGTTATGTTCCGATCGTGGCCGTCGTTGCAGTGATCGTCATCGCACTCGCTGCGCTTGGCTACGCCGGCGGTGGCGCCAACTTGGACGCAATGTTTAAATCGCCCGAGCTCGCGCATGCAGGCACAGAAGTTATCGAGGGCGCTCAGACCCAGACAGGCGTCGCGCCCCAGCGCGGCATCGTCGCGGCGGCCACCACCATCGCCGATGCTCAAAAGGACGAAGACAAGCAAGGCGACGACGTCGAAACGGCCCAGACGAACGAAACGACGACAACGGCGACGTCAATATAAGTTGCGAGTGGGGTAGCTAAAATAGCCCCGTCCCAAATTAGCTACCCCTGCTGACGTTCCTGTACTATTTCACGTACACCACGTTGTTGCGGCGCGGCTTTGCCTCGGGTAGCGTGTCCTCGGCGTAGCCAAGAATGCAGTTACCGACGCCGCGCAGGCTGCCGTCGGCGGGCAGGCCCCAGCTGGCCAGCAGCTCCAGGCCCTCGGGCGAGTCAAAGACCTCATGCGCGCGGTGAATCCAGCACGAATCGACACCCAGTGCATAGGCGGCGTTGAGCAAGTTGCCCATGGCGAGCGAGCCGTCTTCCAGATGTGTGGGCACGCTGCGGTCAACCAGCACCACCACAACGGTCTTGGCGCCATAGAAGGGGTCGCTGTTGCTGCCCATGACTTGCGCGTTGAGCTGCGAGAGACGCTCGACGGTCGCGGGGTCGGTGACGGCGACAAACGTCACCGGCTGGCGGCCCATGCCGCTCGGTGCATATTGGCCGGCTTCGATAATACGTGCAAGCTTTTCGGCCTCGACGGGACGATCGCTGTAGTTGCGGCAGCTGCGGCGGTGAATGAGTGCTTCGATAGTCTCCATGGTGTCTCCTTGCGGTGGCGTTGCAGATGCCCCGTTCATACCCGTCGGGCTCAAACGATAGACGGTCAATTGCCCGGCCAAAAGGATAGATTCCAATTGGGAAAGTAGGTTTGCATAAAAGTACCTTCAGAATGTGACAAACAAATGGGATGGTTAAACGTTTTATCCCGTCTACCCTGCGGTTTTTTACCACTTGCCTAAATGACGAACGCATAACCTCTGATAAAGGTTTTACTAAAGGAGTACCAACGTTTATCAATGCGCCGTGGTGGCGCCGGGCCAGGAGGTAACATCATGTTCCAGGCTGGAGATGTCGTCGAGACCGATTTCGAAGGATTTCTGAAGCTGCTGCGTTCCAAGACGCGCGCTTTCGTGTCGATCAACGATCACGAGTACTACATCACGCACACCGATGGCTATTGGCGTGTTCAGGATTGCGAGGCCCTCAACGACAAGGGCCACTTTACTGACTGTTCTGAGTTGGTCAACACGGTCTGCGAGGTCGTCGAGCTGCCGTGGATTGCCGGCAAGAGCCTGCATGACAGCTTCTCGGGCGCTACGGTCTATGAGGCCGTCGCCGCTTAACAGGCAATAAAACCCGATTTTCACGTGACCGCTGGCGCCGCCCCCGCGCCGGCGGTCTTTTTCTGCCGATAGGCCATAAAAATGCACGCATTTGCGGAGAGCCTGTTGACGATAGTCAAAACTCGGACTAATCTAGAGACACATAATTGGTCAAAAATCGGACAATTGAATGGTGGGATAGATGAATAGTGCGGTTACGCTGGTCGACTTCGATCGGTTGCTCAATGGACTCGACCATATCTATTCGGAGTTCTCGCGCGCCTGCGGCCTTTCGGACTGCGCCTACTGGATGCTCGTCGACACGAGTGCAGCGGGCGGAAGCGTTGCCGTGAGTCGGCTGACGAGTGAATGGTTCTACAGCAAACAGACCATCAATTCGGCGATTAAAACGCTTAGGGCGCGAGGGCTTGCGACGTTGGAGTTTGCCGAGGGCAGTCGTAAAAACAAGGTTGTACGACTGACCGAAGAAGGCGTGCGGTTTGCCAAGCGCTACGCGTTGCCGGCGCAAAAAGCCGAGCAACAGGCATTCGAGGCGCTCGAGCCGTGGGAACAGTGCGAGATCATGCGCTTGGTCGGTAAGTTCTCCCATGTTCTTAACGAAGAGTGCGAGGCATTTAAACGGCAAGTGGCCGCCGAGAACGAGACTGACGATAAGGGCGAGGGGGACGCATGCGACTCTTAATGAGGTTTATGAGGCCGTACCGCGGTCTGATTGCGGTGACGCTGTTTGCGGTGCTGATAGATAACGTCGGTACGCTGTTGGTTCCCACGATGCTGGCGAACATGGTCAACACCGGTATTACCACGGGTGATGTCGACTATATATTACGCAACGGCCTGTACATGCTTATCGCGACCGGCATGGCCAGCGGCGGCACGGTGCTGGGCTGCTATCTTTCGGCGCGCCTGGCCGCCAACGTGGCCTGCGATATCCGCAATGCCGTGTACGACAAGTCGCTCGAGCTGTCCGCCAGCGACTTTGAGCGCTTTGGCACGGGTTCGATGATCACGCGCTCGCTCAACGACATCAACGTGATTCAGCAAGCTGTCTTTCAGACGATTCAGCTGGTGCTGCCGGTGCCGTTTTTGGCCGTGGCGGGCATCATCTTCGCTTGGCATATCGATCCCGCCATGGGCACGCTGCTGGGTGCAGTCGTGGCGATTGTACTGGTGGCGGCGGTCTTTACGGTCGCCAACGCGGCGCCGATTTTTATGCGCCTGCAGAGTTTTATCGACCGTATGAACGTGGTGTTGCGCGAGAACATCGTGGGCGTGCGCGTCATTCGCGCGTTTAACAAGGAGCGCCATGAGGAGCAGCGCCTAGACGAGGTGTTTAGTGATTACGCGGCCAACGCTATCAAGGTCAACCACCTGTTTGTGGGTCTCGATAGCTCCTGCTTCTTCCTGATGAATATCGCCGAGGTGGCGGTGCTGTGGGTGGGAGGCAATCGCGTAGGCGTCCACGCCATGCAAATCGGCAGCATCTCGGCCGTGTTGGAATACGCGCTGCTGATTCTGTTCTTTGTGATGATGGCGCAGATGGTGATCCTGACGTTGCCGCGCGCCGCGGCGTGCCTCAACCGTGCACAACAGGTGCTGGAGATTGAGCCGAGCATCGTCGACGGCGAGCGAACGCTCGACGCGGGCGCGTTCGACTCAAAGGACGGAGCAGACGCGGTTGCCGTGTTCGACCATATGTCGTTCCGTTTTGACGACGCCGACGAGGACACGCTGTGCGACCTGAGCTTTGCCTGTCGCCGTGGCCAGACCACGGCGATTGTGGGCTCGACGGGATCGGGCAAGTCGACGGTGGCCAAGCTCTTGTTGCGCTTCCACGATGCCACCAAGGGCTCCATTCGCCTGAATGGTGTGGACCTGCGCGAGCTTGCGCAAGACGAAATCCGCGGGCGCATTGCCTATGTGCCGCAGAAGGCGTGGCTGTTCTCGGGCACGGTGGCGAGCAACCTTCGCTTTGGTAACGAAGGCGCGACCGAGGGCGACATGCTTCACGCGCTTGAGGTTGCCCAGAGCACCTTTGTACTCGACCAACCGCAGGGGCTCGATACCCCGGTGGCGCAGGGCGGTACGAACTTTTCGGGCGGCCAGCGCCAGCGTTTGGCAATCGCCCGTGCGCTCATGAAGCATGCCGATCTATATATCTTCGATGACAGTTTTTCGGCCCTGGACTTTAAGACCGATGCCGCCCTGCGCCATGCGTTGCAAGACGAGACGCGTGACGCTGCGGTGCTCATCATCGCGCAGCGCATCTCGACGATCTTGCACGCCGACCAGATCGTCGTGCTCAAGGATGGCGAGGTTGTGGGTCTGGGCACGCATGGCGAGCTTATGGAAACCTGCGAGGTGTACCGCGCCATCGCGGAATCGCAGATGAAGGGAGGTGAGTAGCATGACCGAGGAGCTCAAGAAGCAGGGCGGCGTTGATGACGCCGCTGCCGCGGGACTGGTCGAGGAAACGGCTGCCGCGTCGACCGAGCTGGATGACGCCGCCAAGGCTGCAGCCGAGCGCGAGGCTCGCCGCCAAGCGCTCTACGAGGAAAACGAACGTGCCGAGGACGAGCGCGCCCGCGCCGAGGCAGAGCGTATGCGCGACGTGGACGACGAAGACGAGGACGAGACGCCTCGGGATACCTGGGCGACGGTGCGCCGCCTGTGGAGTGAGGCTGCCGGCGACCATTGGCGCTTCTATATCGTGTTCGCGAGCATTGTGTTCTATGTCATCTTTAACACTGCCGCGCCGGCATATAGCGCCCGCGTGATCGATGAGCTGTGGGGCCACATTCAGGTAGCGTTTGTCAACAACGCCACCTTCAGCATCACCTGGGAGAACTGCGGCAGGACTATCTTCATCTACTTTTTGATTTGGACGGCCGCCGCTTCGTTCTACGCGCTCCAGAGCTTTTTGATGTCGAGCGTGGCCGAACGCCTCAATCTGCGCCTGCGCAACCGCATCGCGCAAAAGCTCAACCGTCTGCCGCTCGCCTATTTTGACGCGCATCGTCCCGGCGAGGTCGTCAGCCGCGCGACCAACGACCTGGACAAGATGTCCGAGAGCATGCAGCGCGGATTGCTGCAGCTGCTCGTGTCGATCGGCACGGTTGTTGGTGCTGTGAGCGTGATGTTCGTGTTCAGCGTGCAGCTTACGCTCGTCTTTCTGTTCTTTACGGCACTGTCGCTGCTGGTGACGAAGGTCGTCTCGCGCCGCACACACGATGTGACGGGCGAGCGCCAGGAGTGGGTGTCCAAGATTACGAGTGCGGTCGAGGAAGGCTATTCGGGCCGTCTGGTGATCCGCGCGTTTAACCGCGAACGTCAGAGCTCCGCTGAGGTGCACGAGGCTTCGAAGGAACTGGCTCGTGTGAGCACCAAGGCCGACTTTATGATCAATGCTGTCGGCCCCGCGGTGCGCTTTATCGGCCGTTTGGCGCAGATCGTTATTGCGCTTGTGGGCTGCAGCATGCTGGTTGCCGGTCACATGACCGTCGGCGTGTTCCAGGCGTTCTTCCAGTTTATCTACGAGGCGTCCGAGCCCATGACGCAGCTGTCGTTTACCTTTAACTCGCTGCAGAGCGCGCTGGCGAGTGCGGAGCGCGTGTTCGACCTGCTCGATGAGCCCGAGATGGAAGCCGATCCGCTGCCGGACGAGGCCGCCAAGCTGCCGGGTCGCGTTGAGGGCCGCGTCTCCTTTGAGCACGTGCGCTTTGGTTATTCGCCCGACAAGCCGCTTATGCGCGACGTGTCGTTTACCGCCGAGCCGGGCCAAAAGATTGCCGTGGTGGGAACCACGGGCGCAGGCAAGACGACGCTCATCAACCTGCTCATGCGCTTCTATGAGATTGACGGCGGGCGTATTACGCTCGACGGCGTGGATACGAGCCGCATGGACCGCGGCGAGCTACGGCAGCAGTTTGGCATGGTGCTGCAGGACGCCTGGCTGTTCGACGGCACGATTGCCGAGAATATCGCCTACGGCTGCCCCGAGGCGACGCGCGACGAGATCGTGGCGGCTGCGCGCGCCGCGCAGGTCGACTTCTTTGTGCGCACCATGCCGCAGGGCTACGACACGCGCGTGGCCAACGATGCCGAAAGCATCAGCCAGGGCCAGCGTCAGCTGCTGACCATCGCACGCGTGCTGCTCAACAACCCGGCGATTCTCATCCTGGACGAGGCGACCTCAAGCGTGGACACGCGTACCGAGCTTGCCATCGGCCGTGCCATGGATGCGCTTATGCGCGGGCGCACGAGCTTTGTGATCGCGCATCGCCTGTCGACGATCGTGGACGCCGACCTGATCTTGGTCATGGATCACGGCAACATTATCGAACAGGGCACGCATGAGGAGCTGCTGGCTGCCGAGGGCGCTTATGCCGACCTCTATCTGAGTCAGTTCGCATAATGTGACAAAGGGACAGTCCCGCATGTCACATCAAAAGGAATGGCGCGCCGGGGATTGATTCCCTGGCGCGCCTTCTTGTGTTGATGCGGGGCTTGTACCGTTCGCAGCTCTAGCGTTCGTCCGCGAGCTTGGCGACGAGGGCCTTGAGCTCGGCCACCTCTCGCTCGAGTTCCTTGACGCGGCGGGCATTCTCGGTGATGCCTTGACGGTTGAGCGCGGATTGCTCGGCGGCATCGTCGGGCATGTACTCGCGATGCTGCTTGGCATCGAAGCTCTCCTCGAACACGCGGCAGCCGTTGCGCTTGATGATGCGCCCCGGCACGCCCACGACGGTGCAGTTGTCGGGCACGTCCTTGACGACAACCGAGTTGCCGCCGATTTTGACGTTGTTGCCGATGCGGATGTTGCCGAGCACCTTGGCGCCCGTGCCCACGGTGACGTTGTTGCCCAGGGTGGGGTGGCGCTTGCCGGTCTCGTTGCCGGTGCCGCCGAGCGTGACGCCCTGGTAGAGCACGCAGTTGTCGCCCACAATGGTGGTTTCGCCGATGACGACGCCCATGGCGTGGTCGATAAAGAAATGCTTGCCGATCTGTGCAGCGGGATGAATCTCGACGCCGGTAATGTGGCGGGTGATTTGCGAGAGCACACGGGCGAGCGAGCGATGGCCATGCTCCCAGAGCCAGTGCTCTGGCACGTGGTTCCACTTGGCGTGCAGGCCGGGATAGGAAAGGAAGATGACCAGACCGTTTTGCGCGGCGGGGTCCTGCGCCTGGACGGTCTTGATGTCCTCGCGAATGGTATTGATAAAGCTCACCGACCGCCCTCCCTTAGCGCCATGGCAATGCGATTCAATAAAGTATAGCGATTCGCTAGGGATTAGGAAGGACAATCTTGGCGGCTTTGCACGACAGGTGTCAGTTATGCAAACTTGCTGGTAATGGAGTCATGCTTTTGTGGGGTTGCGCACGAGGGGGTGCTGCAACCGTATACTGGTCAACTTGGACGTGTCCGCGCCCACAACTGAGAGGTTTTACTTCATGGGTTTCATCAATTTTATCGCCGAGCTGCTCAAAGACCCGCGCACCGCGATTGCCAGCTGGATCGCCGCCGGCCCGCTTATGGCCTACGGCTGCGTGTTCCTGATCATCTTTATCGAGACGGGCGTGGTGTTCTTCCCATTCCTTCCCGGCGATTCGCTGCTGTTTGCTTCGGGCTTCTTTGCCCACAACGGTGGCTTTAACATCGTGGCCCTGCTGGCCGTCGCATGGACTGCTGCCATCTTGGGTGATCAGTGCAACTTTATGATCGGCCACTTCTTTGGCCGCAAGATCATCGCCTCGGGCAAGGTAAAGGCCATGACGCCCGAGCGCATCAAAAAGTCCGAGGACTTCTTGGACAAGTGGGGCCACCTGGCCATCTTCCTGGGCCGCTTCTTCCCGTTTATTCGCACCTTTGTGCCCTTTATCGCCGGCATGGGCGGCATGCACTGGCGTAACTTCGTTATCTTTAACGTGCTGGGTGGCATTACCTGGTCAACGCTCTTTACACTGCTGGGCTACTTCTTTGGTGGCATCCCCTTTGTGCAGGAGCACTTTGAGCTGCTGATCGTCGGCATTGTCGCCGTGTCGATCATCCCGACCGTGGTCGGTCTGGTTAAGGCTAAGCTGGGTAAATAGAACGCCTAGCTCGAGCCAGCGCGCAGATCGTACAGTTGAGGCCCGTCACCGCTTACGGTGGCGGGCCTTTTTGCTTCGGTCAAATGAAAATACTTTACTTAGTTAAAGAAAAGCGTTTTATCAGACGCGTGCGGGGAGTACAATCTCGTGCATGCGAATCGACGTGCCATCGGCTTTGATGCTGCTCGCGTGTCCCGTCCGGCTCTACGCTCCGGGCGTGCGACGTTGCGACGCGGTCGGCCTCGGTCCTTGCGTGCGGGTTCGCGAGTATGCAACTGTGTATGTAAGGAGCGACATATGACTGTCGAGAAGAAGGATATCGATTGGGGTAGCCTCGGCTTTGGCTACATGAAGACCGATTACAGCTACGAGGCCCATTGGAAGGACGGCGAGTGGGACGAGGGTGGCCTGACCACCGACCACACTCTGCATGTCTCCGAGTGCGGCGGCATCTTCCATTACTGCCAGGAGGTCTTTGAGGGCCTGAAGGCCTACACCGCCGAGGACGGCAGCATCGTCTGCTTCCGTCCCGACATGAACGCTGAGCGTATGTATAACTCTGCCCAGCGCCTCGAGATGCCCCCGTTTCCCAAGGACAAGTTCGTTGAGGCCGTCAAGCAGGTCGTTTCTGCCAACGCCGCCTGGGTTCCGCCCTTCGGTTCCGGCGCGACCCTGTACGTTCGTCCGTTTATGATCGGCTCCGGTGACGTGATCGGCGTGGCTCCCGCTCCTGAGTACACGTTCCGCATTCTCGTGACCCCGGTCGGCCCGTACTTTAAGGGTGGCCTCAAGCCCGTCAAGCTGCGCGTTTCCGAGTATGACCGCGCGGCCCCGCACGGCACCGGCAACATCAAGGCCGGCCTGAACTACGCCATGTCCCTCAAGCCCACGATGGAGGCCCATCGCGAGGGCTATGCCGAGAACCTGTATCTCGACTCCGAGTCCCGCACCTATGTCGAGGAGACCGGTGGCGCCAACGTGCTGTTCGTGAAGGAGGACGGCACCCTCGTCGTTCCTCAGTCGCACACCGACTCCATCCTGCCCTCTATCACCCGTCGTTCGCTCGTTCAGGTTGCTCAGGACCTGGGTATGACCGTTGACCAGCGTCCCGTCGAGTGGGCCGAGGTCAAGGCCGGTACCTTTGTGGAGTGCGGCCTGTGCGGCACCGCTGCCGTTATTTCCCCGGTCGGCGAGATCGACAACAAGGTTTACGGCGCCGACGAGACCGTGACCTTCCCGGCTGGCTACACCGAGATCGGTCCCATGATGAAGAAGCTCCGCGAGACCCTGACTGGTATCCAGTCCGGTGCTGTCGAGGATAAGCACAACTGGGTTTACACCGTCGCGTAATTTGTCTTACCTATCCGGGCAGAGAGCAAGTTCCCTCCCGGCGCGTCCTCGGACATGCAAGAAGCCCTCGCTGCGCACTTCGTGCGGCGAGGGCTTTTTGCGTCCTGACGCTCCTATTTGGCAAGGTGTTTTTTAGAATCCATTTTGCGCT
>CBCTFW010000027.1:0-13898 GCA_965146285.1 uncultured Collinsella sp. | reverse complement strand
CATTTCGATGCGGTTGGCCGCAGCTGCCTCGGGGCCGAACACGCCGCGGGACGACCCGCAACCGAGATCAGGGTCGACCTCGGCGAGGGACACCTTGTCGGTGGGTGTGCCGTGGCGTACGGCGAACGTGTGCGTGTGACCGGGTACGCCCTGCTTGGTGATCTCGATGGGCTTCATTTGCCCCTCCTTCTGGTCGACAAGGCCATTATCCCGCGTGTATGCGCGCATGCACATAGCTATTTTTAAATTATTTTAAAAACATTCTAAGTAATTTGAAAATTAGTATGTGCTTTCATGTAGTTACCGGGTAATATAATTTTGTCAACCGCGAGGGAGGGAAACACCATGGCTAAGGCTTCCGATGATGCCGTCAAGCTCGGGCGCGTCCAGTTTGCCCAGCCGTTCAATGGGGCATATGGGGTCACCGACGGCGGCCGTTGCGTGAAGGTCGCCCCCGACGGCTATCGTGTGCATTACGCCCGCCGTGGATGCAAGCCCGGCAAGTGGGTACTGATGGGCCGCAAGGGGTTTGAGGCCGCAGACAAGCGGCTTTGCATCGAGAACGCGCCCAAGTGGGTCAACGCCTGATAGCATTACGTGTGATAAAATAGGAGGTGCGGTTTTGGGCCACCGCACCTTCCTCCTTTGTGAGGAGAACGCCCCAGATGCAATTGGGCGTCTGGGGCGTTCTTCTATTTATATGCGCCTGTGACGACGTCGACACCGGCATTGCCTATCATGCGCATGCACACCGGGCACGGTGAGATCTCACCCGGCGGGATGCGCTCGCCTGTCTCGAGGTCGACGCCTGCCAAGTACAGTGTCGCGCCGATCATCTCAGAGCGCGAGGCCGACAACATGGCGTTCATCTCGGCGTGTACCGCCGGGCATGAGCCGTAATCGCCGTCGTTATGCCCGTGCCCGCAGCGGTGGCATACGCCTGCGTCGATGCAGTTGACATCACCGCGGGCGGCACCGTTGTAGCCGGTCGCGATGATCTCGTCGTTGGCCACGATCACGGCGCCGTAGCGGCGGCGCAGGCACGTCGACCTGGCCGCCACCGCAAGCGCGATATCGAGGTAATACTCGGCCTTACTAGGCCTCGCCCGTCGAACCGAAAGCACCGTCGCCCCTCTCCTCGCCCAACTGCTCGACGAAGTCGGCCAACACGACCGGCATGACGACGAGCTGGCCGATCCGTGTGCCGCCAGGGACCTTCTTCAGCTTGTCCGTCAAGTTGGTGACGACCGCATGCACCTCGCCGGTATAGCCGGAGTCGATCGGCGGCAACTCGCACACGAGGCCTTCGAGGCTCATGCCGGATCTGGGGAACACGCATGCCATGACGCCGTCAGGCAGCTCGAGCGAGAAGCCCAGCGGGATGCGGCGTGTCTCATGCGGCTTCAGGGTCTCGCCGAAAGTGGTGTATACGTCTGCGCCGGCGTCGTTGTAGTGTGCGCGGGCCGGGAGCTTGGTTTCGGCGCCCTCTGCGATGCGGTTGACCTTAATCTTCATCCTTTACCTCCATGACGATGGCGTTGTCAAGACAATATTCTGATACGGCAGGCCTCGGTGTATCGGACGACATCGCGATGCGTTCGATCTCCGAGATATGGGCCAAAAACTTCTCGATGTCGAGCTTGAGGCGTGGCGCCGCCTGCTTGCAGCACCATACTTCGCGGACGCGGTCGATGTCCTTCCCATATGCGTGGAGCGATACCGCGAAATGTGTATACTTGCCGTAGCCGACACCGAGCTCGTTCGCGATGTGCTTCTGCAGCTCCGTGAAGAACACGACATCATAGGGTGTGCCGAGCCATACGTCGTTGGAGCGCATGATGCCGGTGCAATCGAGCTTGCCCCTGCGGAGCTCGAACACGAGCGCGATGGTGCAGATCTCGTCTTTCGTCTCGAAACGCTTCGGGTTCGGTACGTTGAAATTGATGACAGCGCGTCGTGAATACGGGTCGCGCTTGAGCGTGCCGATGACCTGTGCGACCTGGTCGAAGCCGTAGCGGTTGAATACGATGGCACCGTACGCTGACCGGTTCGTCACGCCGTCGTCGCTGATATGCCCCCAAAACGACGAGAACTTCGAGATGAATTCGACGTCGTCGCGGCCGGTGAAATACCATGCGAGCTCGCCTAGCATATACGGGAGCGAATAGCCCGTGCGGGCCGTCGCGATGTTGTCGGTGATATCGAGCAGCGTGAAACCGCTGTTGAGCAGTTCTTTGGTGCCCGCTACATCCTGGCCCTGCACCGATAATTTGCCGCAGAGTTGGCGGTAGATGTCGTTCATCGACTTGCCTACAACATGCATTTGAGCACCTCTTCCATGGCGATCACCGGGTCGTTGTCTTCGAGCACGATCGCGTTGTCGTGCTCTTCGGCCCATTCCTTGTAACGCTTATAGATCTCGACGATGTTCGGGCATACGACATCGGCGTACTCGTCACCACGTTCGTTCAGGCGGCTGATGACGACATGGAGCGGCGGCAAAAGCACGATGATCGGGATACGCGCGAGCCCGCAGAACTTCGTCAGCTCCTCGGCATCGCAATTGTCGATACGGGGCTCGCGGCCGAACAGGTCGGAATATAGTTGCTCCGACACCCAGCAGCGATCGATGATGACGCCGTCGCATGCGAGCTTCTGCACATACTCCGGCACAGACTGGCCGCCGTTGGCGGTCATCTTCAAGATGTTCATGTCGAGCCTGTCGGCCAGCGACTTTGCGAGCGTGGACTTGCCGGCGCCGTCAGGGCCTTCGATGATGATGGGCATGGTTTACTCCTTCACGAAAATGCGTACACGTTTGCCGTTGATACGGCACGTCTTGCTCGTCAAGCCATAGTGCTTGTTTGCCTGGCGTGTGAATTCGTTTTGGCCGAGCGGCTTTAGGTTGTTCCTGATAGCCCAGGCCATATAGTAGTCATACACAAGCGCCGTCGACTCGTTCACAACCTCGTCGACAGGCGTGTCCTCGAAATAACCGAGGACCGGGTTGTTGGCGACATTGTAATCTTCGATCTCCTTGGCGACGACTTCTGGCATCGTAAATGCGCGGTTTACTAACACTCGCTCGAGCCCCTTGAGGCCGATGTTGATCAGGTGGCTCATGACCTCGGGCGAATGGAGCTTGTACTTGATGTACGGGTCGAAGTCCGGGTCGTCTTTCGAAAACGTCGCCTTGAACGGCACGAGCACGATGCGGTCGAGCACGGCTCCGGTCTTATCCCTGATACGCGGCATTGAATTCGCCGAGAACAGCAACTTGGCGTAACTCGAGAAATCAAACGGGTCTTGGCCTTTACGCTCGGCGTTGACGCGGTCACCGCTCACGAGTTTCTTGAAAATCGCCGGGTTGGCGATGAACTCGTCGCCGATGTCGTCGCCGATGTTGGCCAGCTTGCCGAACAGTTCCGCCGTCTTGAACCTCTCGCCGAGCTCGGCCAGGTCGAGGGCCGACGTATTGCTGTCACCGAGCAGCGTCTTGAGCATGTCGAGGTAGGTCGACTTGCCGTTGGCCTTGTCGCCGACCAAGATGAAACTCTTACGGAGCTCGTTACGCCGATAGAACAGGTAGCCGATGACCTCCTCCAACAACGAGTATATACCGTCGTCGCCGCAGGCGAGGCGGCGCAGCGTCTTGTCGGTGAAATCGGACCAGACAGTCGGGTCGTACTCCCATGGGATGCGGTTCGTGATCACGAACTCCGGCGAGAACGGCATGAGCTCACCCGTCTTGAGGTCGTACACACCGTTGGCGAAAGCGATGTAATCGGCGTCAGCCGCAGGTGCGTCGTCTTGGATGAGCACGTCGAGGTAGTTGAGCACCTCGGTACGCTTGGCCTTCGACAGCATAGGCAGATGTTGGATCATCGCATTCTCGATGAGCAGATTGCCGGACACGTAGACGCCGTCGCGGTATACGTGGAGCTGATGGCCGATCTTGATGATACGGTGTTCGTTCTTGAGGTACTCGGCGAACTTGTCGAACAGGAACGTGCCTTTGTTGAAGAAAACGTCTTCGGCGAAGGCGTCATCGCGGTATACGACGCTCAGTTCCTGCTGATCCATGGGCTTCTCGAACATATACCGGTTGATGATGCCCAGGGTCTCGCGCGCCTCGTCTTTCGTGAAACCCTCCGACTGCAGCGTCAAGATGTAGTTGAATAACGCTTGGTTGCGGCCGTCGCCTTCTTCCATCTCGCCGAATTCAGGTGTGTACTGCACGGGCCTGAGCCAACACGGCAGCCCGTCGTAATCTTCGTCCGGCTCGATGTCGTAGATCACTTCACGCTCATAGCCGTCGACTTTCAGGCTGCCATACGTTGCTTTCGAGCCGACTTTGATGTCTGCATCGATGCCGATGGCCAGGCGCGCATGAGTCTTGCATTTCATACCGCGGGGATAACCGACGAAATAGAAATGCTTGCCTCGTGTCGTCGCGACGACCTTGCACGCGATCTGCTCGGCCTCGATGATGTCCATCAGCTTCTCGCTCTGCGCCATGTCGTCGACATCGACGAAAATCGTCTCAGGTGCGAGCACTCCGCCGTAACCGTCGAGCTTGCGCGCCTGGGCCAATGTGAGGTACTGGCCGTCCTTCAACTTCTGCGCACACTTCTTGCCATTGAGCTTGACATAGCCCATAAACAGACGGTCCATCACATCACCCCAAACTGCGCTAACCGTGTTTTCGCCAACTGAATGTACCAACTCTTATCCAGATAACTTGGGCACTTCTTGCCGTGCACGTCGCCGTTGTCGATGAACGAGTGCTCGCTCGTGTTGCCGAACTTCTCCGGCTTGGCCTTGCCTGCCTTGACCCGCCCGATCATGCCGTCCGACTCACGTGTTGATGCGAATACCCGGAAACACCTGTCTGTGAGCCTCTCATGACCGTGCACACCGTACTTGTATTTACCGGACACCTTCACGACTCGCTGGTAATCGATCAGATCATCGTCGGCGGCAATCGTGTCTTCGACAGGCACGCCGTGCACCATGTATTCGACGAGCGCCTTGTTGACGACTGCGAGGTCGTAGTCGAGCGGCCCCAGCTTCTTGACATACGCGCCTTTCGTCTTCATAGACCCGTCTGCCGCCACGAGGACATAGTTGTTGACGTCCTTCTGGTAGACTCGGGTGAACTCGTCGAATTCCAAGCCCATGCCGGTGCGGTGCTCCCACTCATATGCCACGTCGTCGACGCGGTCGTAAAATGCATCAGGCCCGCCGTCGAAACCGTCAGGCATGCGGATGAGCACGCCATCGGTATTGCTCTGGATGATCTCGGCACCGGCGTCGCGAACGAGCTTGTGCATGAGGTCGATGAGCATGAGCTGGCCGTTGACACATACCATGTTGGCCTGCCGCGGGTCATAGAGCGCATTGAACTTGTCTTTGCTGGCGCCGAACGTGCCGTTGATGACGAGCTTCAATGCCTTCTGGCGTGGGTCCTTCGCGTGCTTCAACTCGATTCGATGGTCTCGAATGCCCTTGAACTTCGACGGGTCTTGCACATTACGCGATAGCAGTTCGTGCGCGATCATCTCGGCCGGGTAATAGCTCTCGACGTCGACAATGATGAAATAACCCTCGCCGGCGTACTGCGCGAGCGCGCCGTGCAAGCCTCCCCACGCACATTTATGCGGGCAGCCTGCGATGTCGAAATCGAGCGTCGCGGAGTAATCTTGGTTCGCCGGGTCGAGGTACCACAATCGGATGAAATCATACGGGCCGAGGTCGAGGCATGCGAGCGGGACGATGTCGAACTCATCGTCGCGTGGGCGTGCAGGCCGCTCTGCACCCAGGATGATCGCCGTGAGCTGCGCATCGGTCTTGCCGAGGTACACCAAGGGTAACTCGAACATCTTGAGCAGGTCCATGCGGGCGTCGAACTCGCTTTTGCGTTGCATGAATACCTCGATAGTCTGCTCTACGTCGTGGCGGCAGTATTTAACGGTCTCGGCGACCTCGGCCTCAGTCAATTTACGGTCGATATCGAACGGCACCGTCGTCTCGCAGATGTCGTTGCCGAGGTACGCCTCGTGTGTCTTGAGGCCCCTGTCGGTACGCGGGTGGAACACGTCATAGTTGACCATGTATAACTTACGCAGCAAGCTCGAATACTGCCAGCCCTTATGGCCTTCGACGATGATGAAATCATTGATCGCCTTCGGGTCGAAGCCGCACAATATGCCTTTGAAAATGAACTGGTCATAGTGGAGGTTGTTGTACCCTACCCAGATCTCACGCTTGCGCTCTTCGTAGAGCGCGGTGAGCGCGTCGACGTCGTTGATGATGACGCGCTCATCGCGTGTTGTGGGATTGATGACTACGACCATCCAGTCATGTTTGAAGACTTCGAAATCGTAGAAATTGAGCATCGCCGCACCTAGTCAAGCTCGAAAATATCAGTGATCTTGAAAGTGTCGAAGCCCTTGTTGTTCTCGCCGTACTCAAGGCCGTATTCGAACTTGCCGTCGACATACTCGGCGATGTCGAGCAGCAAGTCGTTGTACTCGGCGTAACCGGTGAACTCGACGTCAATGCCGGAACTCTCGGGCAGCAGCGAACGGAGGAAATCGTTCATGATGTGGATCTGGAATCCCTGGGTAATGACCTGGTTCATGAAAATACGCTGGCCCTTGAATTCGCCGTCACTCACGATCTTCATCCAGCACGACGCCATCGGCTTGCCGGTCTTCTTGGTCTCGGTGAGCTCGAGCTTGTCGATCGCGACCTCATAGCTGCCGTGCGGGACATCCTTGAAATCGGCGCCGCCGTTGGCCTCTGCGTCGGCGATGTCCTTCTTGAGGCCGTCGATGTCGACCATCTTGTCGAATTTACTGAAGTCCATGATATATCCTTTCAAAATGCCAAATGCTGTTTACTCTTCGACGACGCGGCGCTTACGGGTGCGGCGCTTCGGCTTATCCTCGACAGCCTCGGGCTCTGCTGCTTCCTCGGTGTCGAACGGTGGCTCCTCCTCTTCGGCGACAGGCTTGGCCTTACGCGCACGGCGCTTCGGCTTCTCCTCAGCGGCATCAGGCTCCTCGATGACCTCGGCTTCAGTCTCAGCCTCAACCTCAGGCTTAGGCTTGGGCTTGGGCTCTGCCTTCTTGCGTGCCTTCGGCTTCTCGGCTTCGGCCTCGGCCTTCGTGCCCTGTGCCTCGAGCAGTGCGGCATTGAATGCCTCGACGGTGAGGTCGCAACGGTCGCGTTTGAAATCAATTCGCCCGCCACCGAAGACGTTCTCGTTCTTGCGGAGTTGGAGGAAATGGCCGCGCTCGTCCATATAGGCGCGAAGCGTCATGGTCACAGTGCCTGCGAGCACGTTCGCGACCTTGTCCGGCAGGTTCGGCTTGAATGTCGAGACCTTCATGCCGTTGGCGTACGTGATCTCCGTGACGAGCTCCTTGGAGATATAGATGATGCGGTAGCCGAGGGACTTCAAGCGCTTCATCTGGCTGAGGAACTCAGTGCGCACCATATCCCAGCCCTTGCCGTAGCCGCCGTCGCTCTCATGCTTAATGCCGAGCTGGTCGAACACATAGAAACGGCAGTGCTCATAGAGGTCCTCGATCAAGTCGAGCGCGATGACGTGGAAGCTGTTGTCGTGCTTCTCCAACTCGTCGATGACCTCACGGAACTTCGTCCATGCGAGCACCTTGTGGCTCATGCGGCCTTCTGTCACGAGCTCATCGGCGATCTGGATAAACGGGCTCGTGATGTTCTGGGTGTTGCCGTCGGTGTTGATGAACAGCACGTCGTCGAAGTGGTCGACAAACGTCGACTTGCCGACGTAACTGTCGGCATAGATCCACATATCGGGTTCGGTGATGACGGCCTCAGGGCGGCGTTCGTTCTTGGGCAGGATAAGCATGTCGTTTCCTCCTAGACAGAAATCTTTGTAATCACACCAGTCGCACAGGCGCGATTCATGTTTTGGGAATTCGGTGGCATTCGCCATCGTGCAAGTGCCGACTGCGAAGTCGGCGACTTTCTCGGGGTCGTACTGGACGCGGTAAAGCGTAGGCCACATGTCTTCCAACGTGGCGGCGAGGCGCTCGCGGAATTGGTAGGGGTCTTCGGTCTTCTTCCGCCTGATCATCGTCTTCGGCACAATCAGGAATGCCATGTCTTGGATGATCTCACCGGGGTGCGTCTTCTCGTAGAAATACTTGTAGACGCTCAGCTGACCGCTTTCGAGGTACCTGTCGACATTGTTCGAATACTTGAAATCGAGCATCGTCCACAAGCCCTTGCCGCGCGGGATGAGCATATCGATAAACCCGACGAAACCGCTGTCGTCCTCGACCTTCACCTCAAACACCGGGTCGGTGTCGTCGTCCAGCATGCCCCATGCGAGCTCACGTGCACGTTGGCCGAGTACGCGGATCTTCATGAGCTCGTTGACCATGGAATCGGTCATGACGGGGTACGCGTCTTTGTAGTTCGCGATGGCCTCGTCGACACCGACCTCGATGCACTCATGCAGCATCGTGCCGATCACGAGCGGGTTCGCCGCATCGCAGTTGAACGGCACTTCGAGGCCGTCGACATAGTTCAGTTCGAACTTACGCGGGCATTGGGTGAAGGTACCGACCCTCGAATATGAGGTCTTGAACATCGCAATTTCCTCCTTTCTCCTTCAGGCGTCGTACTAGCCGTTTGAACTGTGCGAAATCGTCTGGCCAGACGATGACGGCTATGCCCCCGCTCTCCGTTATCTTCCCGCAGTGGTATACCTGCAGCGGCGACGGCTTGCCGTTTGGGCCTTTGAGCTCGATGCCGACGAAACGGCCGTTGATGCACGCCAAGATATCCGGTACACCGGCCCGCGTATTGCGGTTGGCGAAAAACTTGACGTGCCATACGCCTTGCGAATCGAGCCACCGTTTCATACGGTTCTCGAAGTTCTTCTCACCTGCCAACTAATCACCTCCCATCGCGAACAGCTTCTCAGTGTAGTCACGCCGCATAGCCAACGTATCGTAGATCTTCTCTTCGACCGTGCCTTTAGATACCAGCTCGTAATATGTGCACGGCTTGTCTTGGCCGACGCGGTGGATACGCTTCTTCGACTGCTCGAATAGCGACGACGCGAGCGGCGGCGAGAAATAGACGCATGTGTCTGCTTGCTGCAAGTTCACGCCCATGGCACCAGATTGGTACTGGATGAGCGCGACCCCGTCGTCAGATTCGAAAAACGGCAACAGGTCATGCGCCTTGCCGTTGAGCACGCCGTACGGCCTACTACTTTTCGCCAACTCCTCCGTGAGCCCTTTGAGCTCGACATCGAAATTGTAGAACACGACGAGCCGTTTACTCGTACTGCTCAGCAAGTCGCCGAACGCCTCGAGTTTGGCGCTCGAATACGCAGCCGCCAATTGACGCTTTGCAGTGAGGTCGCCGAACACAGTGTCGCCGACGAAATCGCGGCCGAAAGCCGTGATCACGTTCGTCTTGGCGAACTCGCGGTAATACCCACTCATCGGCACGTCGATACGGATGAAACGCTGATCAGGCAGGTCGATGACGTCGTCGGTCTTGAGGAAATCACAACCGAACTCCTTCATCTTGCGTACCAGCCTCTCCTCGTTCTTGTAACCCGTCACCTTCGTGATCGGGAAACCCTCACGCATCGTCGTCTCCGATTCGACGTATTGCCGCCAAAACAGCTTCTCGTCGATGTGCCAGCCGAGCATCTGCAGTTGCGTCCACAGCCGTTCGTATCTGCCGTCGACCGGTGTGCCAGACAGCAAGATGAGCTCGTTCGCCCTAGCCGCCAGCTTCATCGCGGCCTTGGTGCGCTTCGACGACTTGTTCTGCAGTAACGACGACTCGTCGAACATCACCGCGAAACATTTCAACGCCTGAAGTTTAGGGCGTCTCCACAGCAGATCGTAGTTGATCACACCGACGGCATCCCGTGCGTATGGGTCACCGATAAGCCGTTCAAAACCTTCCATGGCATATGGTATGGTTAAATTGAGAACATCGATGTCATAGTGGTTCGCGAAATGGATGACCCAATCGGTGACTTTCGATTTCTGACATACGACCAAGGCCAAATGCCAACACTTGTCCGACATCAGCTTCTCGGCACCGGTGAATGTCTTGCCGAGACCCATGTCGTGGTAAAACGCACAACGGTGTTTACCGTCGACACGGTCGAGGGCAGCCTGCTGGTAAGCGAACAGGCCCATTACGCGAAGAACATCGACTTGATTTCCTCGCCCGTCAAGTCGTACCGGTCTGCGATAGCCTTGATCTCAGACTGCTTGAACTCGGCTTTGCCGTTGATCTTCCACGACAACGTGGATTCGGTGATGCCGAGCATTCGTGCGAGCCCGCTTTGGGTATCGCCGAACTCGCGGATCGTTTCATATAGGCTTTTCATCTTTCACCTCCTTCGATCGGCGAACCTCATTATACTGCGTTTCTTTCGATTTATTAGAGTTTTTATAACTTTTTCGAAACACCTGTCACACTGTCAAACACCTGTCAAACGGCTTATTTTGGGCCTGTTTGACAGTAAATCGCATCACTACGTCGCGTTTCTTGCCGCCTGTCAAACTGTCACACAATTTTCTCCCTATACCTCGATATTTTCAAAATATATATTTATAGACTTATTAGATATATAGATAAAAAATATCTAATATAGGGGCCCCTTGTTGTTTGACAGCTTGACAGGTGATGAGAAACGCGACGTAGAAATGCAAACACCTGTCACACTGGCCCTTTTAGGAGTGTGACAGGTGTTTGACACTGTTTGACAGGTACTAATTATGTCGCCCCATGCAGGCTGCGGATCTTGGCGACGATGGCGTCGTACTCAGACGGGTACACGGCTTTGATCGCCTCCATATGCCGGTCGATGACCGCCATGAGCTCAGGCGTGGGGACACCGACGGCAGCCGTGAGGAACCCAGGCGATTTAGACTCATCGTGTTGCTTCGCCTTCAGGTGGTCGCGCACCGTGTACAGGCACGCCAACCGCTCGCATATATCGTATGTCGTCTCGGTCTCCGCCTCGAGTGCGGCGATCTCGTCTTCGACGACTGCGATATCGATCATTGCCGCCCCCTTCACTTAATGACGGGTACATTGCAGCCGAGCGCCGTGTTGGCCGCGTGTCGCGCCGCCACTCCTAATGACATCGATCATCTCGCGTGCGTTGGGGTTGTTCTGCAATGCCGGGTTGTGCTGGATCACGTCGAGGGCGAAGCCCATGATGTTATTCTGCGGCATTTGCCTTCACCGCCTTCCTGCGTGTCGTGGCCGTGCGTTTAGTCTCGACGTCGTACGGCAAACGCCCCTCGATACGCTCGACCGCGTCGAACAGCTCGGAAATACGGTTGTCGATGATATCGAGCTGGCTCGGCTGCTTAGGCTGGGCCTCAGATGCCTCCGGCACGAAACGCATCGTCAATATGTTGCCGTCCGGCGTCCAACGCTTGCTGTAGATGCATTTGCCGTCTGCAGATGGGAACAACGCCATGGTGCCGTCGGTCGGCACCTCCTGCACAGTGGTGTCGTCGAGCGAATTGACGACGCGCCCAGAGACCTGCGACACCATGCGTGCAGGCATTTGCCGATATTACGGTTGGTAGGGTTGGTACGGCTGCTGCACGGGCATATATGCAGACGCCATCGGTTGGATCCTCCTTATAAATACGGGGCGGCACAATGCCGCCCCGGGTATTACGGTAGCTTAATTGTCTGGCCGGCGTAGATCACGTTCGGGTTTGCAATGCCGTTGATCTGCGCCAACACCTGGTATGACGTGCCGTACTTGGCCGCGATACCGGACAAGGTATCGCCGGCCTTTACTGTGTATGTGCGCCCAGTAGACGCATTGCCGCCGTTCACGGCTGCCTGCACGGCTGCGGCCTTGCCGGCGATATTCAGCACCTTGGTGCGGACGGGGTCGTTGCCATAGCGCCCCTGCCACACCTCTGCCGCGAGCGTGGCCGGCGAGGCGTCGAAGATATGTTGGATAAAGCCCTGCACCTCGGCATAACGCGCACCGAGGAATGCCCTGCGGGCGTCGCCGTTGATGTTGCCGTCGATGATCTGGCACACGAGGTCGAGCACAGACCCCTGCGGCGTCGGCATAGGTGCCGGCGCGGGTGTCGGTGCAGGTGCGCCGGTAGCCATCGCATAGTCGGCCCATGCCTTCGCATCGCCATAGAATACATCGCCGTCGAGGTTGCCGCCGTAACCGGCTATGCGCACGGAGCTCGAGAACTGCCACGCGCACACGAGACCGCCATTGACCTTGTAGGGAATATCGTTGTTGACGCCGTAATCGATGTCCGTGATACCGTTGGACGGGTACCCTGCGATCCAGCGGCCGCAGTTGGTGTTGACCGTGCCCTGGTTGAAGCGCCATGCGTTGCCGTACACCCACGGCCAGATACCGGTCAGTGCGTGGTAATGCTCGACGAACGCATTGACCCATGCGACAGACTGGTTGTCCTCCCAGTCGAGGATGGGGATGCCGTGATGCTCGTAATTGCGTGTGTTGCCGCGGAAGAACTCGGCCTCCGCCTTGGCGTCGTTATTGCGGCCGAAATGGTAGTAACCGAACGGGATCTTATTCACGATGCATTGCTGAATATAGATGTCGCACTGGCTGTCGACAAAATTAATGCCCTCGGTGGCCTTGGCCACGACGGCACCGAGGCCGCCGTTCTTGACGACAGCCTTGACATCAATGCCTTTATGCCAACCGCTTATGTCGATGAATTTAATCATTTGCGTTTTCCTTTGCCGTCGCATTTGATACGCCGATGAGCGAACCGATAAGGGTGCCGGTTGCCGTGATGACCGTCACGGCGATACCGGTGAACTCCCACCCGCACGCAGTGCCAACGGTGCCGACAAACGTTGCGGCTGCCGGGAGTGCGATGAGGCCTGCCCACTTGAGAACGTTATACGCCTTGTCCGGGATGATGTACTGCATGACTTCCCCTTAATCTTGGTGTGCTTCCATGATCTCATTATACATATGTGTACCGGGTCCGTTTAGCCCCAATTCATCGTGATAATGATGGTACACATCATCGACTTGCTGCTTATCGGCCGCAGAACACGGATGGCCTTCTATGACAAAACGTCGGTGCAGATCTTCTAGCCGGTAAAACAATAGCTCACCGAGCATAGCACGATTTTGCGTGCGTTCTTCGTGTTCACGGCGTGATATGTTACACAATTGCGCAGTATTGGTTTTAATTGCGTTTAGCAACCAACCGATTATCGTACCCATAATCGTAGTTGCGACGGTTGTTATTATGTATTTAAACATTGAACGCCTATCAAACAAACATTGTGATACGAATTACAGGAGCGGGATAGCTGCGCATGATTCGCCCCAGTTGTAACCGTTCATTGCGACGCTGAACCAGATCCTGAGGCTCACGGTACCATCCGCCTTGACCAAGACGTCCTCCGACATTCCGTTCCTGACGTCAGCAGCTAGGCATGCGGTTCGGTTTGAAACCGGCCTGAACTCTCGGCCGATGGTCCCGACCACAATTTCCTTGTTGCCCGGCGTGCCCGTGTTCATGTACCCGTCGACGCGGGCCGTCATAACGTGAAGGAGAGCGGCAGCCTTGTTGTAAAGCACCCGGACGCCGATGACTGAACCGTATATGTTCACGCTACTATCGAGGACGGTCTCTATGGATATGGAATCCCTGAGGCCAGCGAGGGGGGTTAGGACCGAGAACATAGGCTCGGGGTCGCTCGCATTAATGCCGCTCAGCTTGACGCGGTACAGCGGCATGAAAGCCTTGGCGTCGCCCTTGAGCAGGTCGCCCGCCGTGTACGCCGGGTCCGCCGCCGCGCCCTCGCTCGCCGCCGGCTTGCCGGTG
>CBCTFW010000026.1:0-14529 GCA_965146285.1 uncultured Collinsella sp. | reverse complement strand
GCGGGTGGTTTCTGATGCGGCGCGCTGCGCGCCCCGCACAGGCTAAAGCCCGTAACGAAAGGGCGCTGACCTTCTGGTCGCGCCCTTGAAGTTGAACGTCAGATTGTCCAAATGCGGCCCGCGCAGCGTCGAGTCGTTACGCGGTTTGGTAAAACCGCGTAACTAATACTCAAGCTTCCACATGTAGCGGCGCGTCATGTAATCCTTGTGGGTGACGGCAGAGAGCGCGCGCATGTACACATTGTTGAGGATCGGGGCGAAGATCAGGTGGTTGAAGTACTCGCTCACGCTGTCCTTGATGTCGTTGAGGCCGAGCTCCTTGGCGTCGAGCTGATAGACGCGCTCGCCACCGTACTGGTTGACGAAGCGGATGCCGCGCTCGTCGTTGCAGCGGCTACGGCCGACGCTGATGAGCTGGAACAGCGAGGTGCGCTTGTCCAGGATCTCGAAAGGACCGTGGAAGAAGTCGCAGGTGTTGATGGTGCAGGAGTCGATCTGCAGCATCTCCTGCACGTTGCAGATGCTAAAGACGTAGGCGGCACCAAAGAGCGGGCCCTGAGCCATCACGTTGATGCAAGGCTTGTCGGCGTTCTGCTCGGCCCACTTGGCAGCGAGCGGACGGGTGTACTCGACGGCCTTACGATAGATGGGGTCGACCAAGTCGAACGCGGCCATAGCGGTCTCGTACTCGGCATAGCCCTCGGTCTGCCGCGTAAGCTCCATGGCGATCATGGTCACGACGGCGGAGTTGGTACGGCCCATGCAGGACTCGTCGACGGCCAGACTGTCATACTGGATCTTGTAGTCGCAGACCTCGGTGAGGCCGGACTCGTCAACATAGATTGCGATGGTGCTGGCGCCGTGGTCCTTGGCGACCTGGGCGGCGACGATGGTCTCCTTGGTGCCGCGCATGGACACGACGACGGCCAGGGTGTTCTCGTTAACGTAGGCGGGGGTTGCGTGCACGAACTCGTTGCTGGTGTAGCTGGAGCTCACGACCTGCGTGGCCTCGTGCTCCATAAAGTACTGGGCAGGATAGTTGCCGCCGTTGGATCCGCCGGCGCCAATCCACACGACGCGCTTGATGCCGCCCTTGTCTGCCTTGTCAGCCAAAACCTGGGAGACGACATCCTTAACCTGTTCCTGAGTAGTCATCGTGCATCAGCCTTTCTTCTCGTTTGATGCTCATCACAGGCATACAAGTTACATACATGTTTTGGTTATATCGACTAGTTGTATGCTATATTTGTCTTAGATATTTTGCTGATGCGGTTTTCGACAACTGGCTACCAGCGGTTTTGTTGTTGTATTGAATACATGCTTGCTTAGATAAGCATACAAGTTAGATATAGGCTGATCGCATGAACGCTTCATCTAAAAAGAAACTGAGCCAATACGAGCGCTTGGCGGGTACGCTTCGCGACCGCATCGCCGCCGGCATCTACGCACGCGGAGACAAGCTGCCGTCCGAGATGGAGCTCATGGACGAATCGGGGCTGTCACGCAGCACCGTGCGCCACGCCCTTAAGGTTCTCGTTGATGAGGGCCTGGTGCGCACCGAGCGCGGGCGTGGCGCCTTTGTGGCCGACACGCCCGCGCTCCACGAGAACAACCTAGTGTTTTCGAGCTATACCAAGCAGGTCGAAGGTCAGGGCATGAAGCCCACCACGCGCACCGTGGACTCGGGCTTTGCCAAGGCGACCGGCAGCATAGCTAAGTTCTTTGACGCCGCCGTGGGCAGCAAGCTCGTCAAACTTGTCCGCCTGCGCTACCTGGACGACGTGCCACTGTGCCTGGAGACCACCTACCTGCCGCCAAGCTTCGAGACGCTCATCGATCGCGATATCAACGGTTCGCTCTACGCGACGCTGCGCCAAGAATTCCATCGCGCGCCAGCACAGGGACATAAGACCTTTGAGGTGTGCTATGCCTCGCAAAACGAGGCGTTTTTGCTCAACGTTGAGCGCGGGCGGGCGCTGATCCTGATCACCGACTACGTCTACGACACCGACGGCCGACCGCTCCATGTCTCCAAGCGCATCCAGCGCACCGACCGTGCCAAATACACCGAGCCCATCGGTTAACCTGCCAAAATAAACCTGTCCCTAAATGCTAGGTTTGGGGAGGTCGGGGAACCAGATTGGTTTGGGTTGGTTGGGAACGCGCTCGGCAAGGACCAGCTCCATCCAGCACATGTCGTACCAGCGGCCAAACTTTTGGGCGCAGCGGTCAAAGGCGCCCACCAGGCGGTAGCCCATATGGGCATGGAAATCCTGACTGTTGTGCGTCAGATACTCGTCGTCCTTGTCGTGCGGCACGGCAATGAGCGCGCACATGTTGGTGATGCCCATCGCGATCAGGCATTGCTTGAGCGCATCGTGCAGCTTGCGGCCCAGCCCGCCGTGGCGCACGTCGCGCGCCAGGTAGATCGACGTCTCGACCGACCAGTCGTATGCCTCGCGGCTGTTGAGCGGACTCACATAGGCATAGCCTACCGGACGCCCGTCCAGCTCCATCACCAGATACGGATAGCGCTTAAGCGTACGCTCGATGCGTCCGGCGAACTCCTCAACGCTCGGCACCTCGTATTCGCAGGTAATCGCCGTCTGGCGCACATACGGCTCATAGATGGCAAGCAACGCTGGCGCGTCTTCGGGCGTCGCCAGACGAATCGTCGGCTCGGACATCTCGGTCATACAGCCCTTCTCCCTCAAAAACAAAGGCCGCCTTGCGCCAAACCCAAGCGCAAAGCGGCCCCCGTCATCATGTCAACTTACAGGACAGCCGCCAGCGCGTCGATGTCCTCCTGCGTCGTGGCCCAGCTGGTGCAAAAGCGCACCACCGTGTGGGTATCGTCGTACTTTTCCCAGTACTCGATCGCCGCATGCTCGCGAATGCGGGCCATGTCCTCGTTGGGCAGAATCACGAACTGCTGGTTTGTGGGCGTCTCCAAGAAGAACTGGTAGCCGCGCTCGTGCAGCACGCGACGCAGCGCCTGAGCGGTCTCAATCGCCTGACGGCCAATCTCAAAATACAGGCCGTCAGTAAAGAGCGCCTCAAACTGCACGCCCGTCAGGCGGCCCTTGGCCAACAGCGCGCCGTGCTGCTTAATACGCGGAATGGGATGCGCCGGGGCGTGCATGCCGCAAAACACCACAGCCTCGCCGCAGAGCGCACCGCACTTGGTGCCGCCGATGTAGAACACGTCACACAGCTGCGCCAGCTCGGGCAGGGTAATGTCGCACTCATCGGCCGCCAGCGCATAGGCCAGACGAGCACCGTCCACAAACAGCGGAATCTCGCGCTTCTGGCACACCGCGTGAATCGCCGCGAGCTCGGCCTTGGAGTACAGCGTGCCGTACTCGGTCGACAGACTCACGTACACGGCGCCCGGGAACACCGTGTGCTCGTAGCTCTCGTTTTCGTAGAACACCTGGATATAGTTCTCGAGGTCCTCGGCGTGCATCTTGCCCTCGTAGCCGGGGATGGTGAGCACCTTGTGGCCGCCAAACTCGATGGCGCCCGCCTCGTGACAGGCGACGTGACCAGTCTCGGCAGCAACGACGCCCTCGTAGGGCGCAAGCAGCATGTCGATCACCGTCGCGTTGGCCTGCGTGCCGCCCACCAGAAAAAACACGTCGGCATCGGGGGCCTGGCAGGCCTCGCGAATAAGTTGCTTGGCGCGCTCGGTATGCGCATCGGTACCGTAGCCAGGCTGCGGTTCCATGTTGGTATCGACGAGCGCCTGCAGCACTGCCGGATGTGCACCGTGGGAATAGTCGTTGTTGAACGCGAGCATGGCAATCCTCTCTTACCGGGTATCGGCCAGATGATTCAAACGGAGCTATTGTACGCCGCTGGGATAGGCAATGCGCGCGGCAAGGCACTCAAGTGCCAGTACCAGAGCAAAACCGCAGCTCACGTCACTCAAAAAGTGCGCTCCGATCACGATGCGGCCAAACGCGGCGAGCGCCGCGACCACAGCCGCCGTCCAAAAGACCACACGACGGCGCGACGGCTTTTCCTTAAAGGCCGCTGCGGGAAGCCCGGCGAGCATCAGGCCAATCGCCGCATGCGCGGTGTGTCCACTCGCGAACGACTTAAAGCCGTCCTTGATCACGCCGGCGGCGATATAGCTCCACTTGTCGGGGTTGCCAATCACCCACCACGGCTGAAAATTGAGCCCCTGCGTCACCTCGATCACGCGCATGCGCGGGCGCGACCACAGCGGCTTGACGATCACGTTGAGGATAATGGCCTGAGCGACCCACACGGCAAACACCATCAACGCCCAGCGCGTGAGCTCATCGGGCTCGGTCGTGCGCGTGAGGCGATAGATGATAAGGTTGGCGACGATGGCCAGCACAAACGTCAGCACCAACTGAGCCGCGATGAGTTTGCCGCCAACCCTCAGGGACGAAACGATCTCGTAGCCGGCCAGGCCAACGTTGACGAGGATGCCGAGCACGGCAAGCCATTTGCTCCCCCTGGAGTCGGGACGCATCGCGCGTACGAGCATAACGCCCGCGATGCTCGCCGTCAGCTCGAACGGCAGCTCGCCGGCGGCCTCGATAAAGCGGCCGTACATGCTGCCGACGTTGAACAGCGCGCTCGAGATCTGATAATCGAAGAAACTGCCCACGCCCAGACAAAGGCACAGGACAATCGCGATAATGGCGACATCTTTCTTATAGATGTATCCGAACATGCTTTCCTTTCGATGTGGCTAGAATCAACCTGCAACGTGGCGGGGCAAAGATGACTCCGCCCCGCCACGCCCCTTACTTGTTAGTCATCGTCACTCGCGCCTAATTGCTGCAGCAGCATGAGCGCCGCCGCCACGGGGCCGGTGCCGTCGTTGGCGTCGAGACCGCGACCCAGGCCGCTGCCCGCGCCGGCGCCCGCCTTGTAGGGCACCGACAGCTTGCGGCTCTTGGGGAAGTTCACCGCGCCATAGCGGGTCTTAAGCTCAAAGGCCACCTTCTTGGGCACGTCGACGCCCAAAAACGTGATGCGGCCGCCGCTGAGCGTGACGCTCTCGAGCCCCAAGCGCTCGCCGCGGATACGAATACGCGCGCGGTTGAACAGATTGAGCCCCGCCAGCGGCAGCTCACCGTGCGCGGCCTCGGTCTCTTCCTGCACCTCGTCGATACTCTCCAGGTCCTCGGCCGCCGCGAGCTTGCGGTACACGAGCACGCGCTGGTCCACCGCCGGCAGGTACTCCTCGGACAAGAAATAATCGGCCGGTAGGTTAATGCCCACGCTCGCCGCCTCCACGCCGGCGTCGTCATCGCCGCGCGCCTCGGCCACTGCCTGGCCCAGCATCTGCGTAAACAGGTCAAAGCCCACGCTCGACAGGTTGCCGTGCTGCTCGGCCCCCATAAGCGAGCCGGCGCCGCGAATCTCCAGGTCGCGCATAGCGATGCGCATGCCGCTGCCCAGGTCCTGGAACTCGGAAAGTGCGGTCAGGCGCGCCGTCGCCTCCTCGGTGAGCGGCAGCTCGCCCGGGAACATAAAGTACGCGTAGGCCTGCGTGGCAGAGCGGCCCACACGGCCCTTGAGCTGGTAGAGCTGTGCCAGACCCAGGCGCTGCGAGTCCTCGATGATCAGCGTGTTGGCGGTCGCGTTGTCGATGCCGCTCTCCACGATGGTCGTGGCGATGAGCACGTCGATCTTTTTGGTCGCGAACTCGATCATCACGTCCTCGACCTCGCGCGGGCTCATCTTGCCGTGCGCCACGCCCACGCGCGCCTCGGGCGCGGCCTCGTGCACGCGCGCCACGGCGTCGTCGATGGTCTTGACGCGGTTGGACACGTAGTACACCTGGCCGCCGCGACCCACCTCCAGGCGAATCGCCGCGCTCACCACGTCGGGGTCGTACTCTCCCACGTGCACGATTACGGGGCGGCGCCCGGTCGGCGGCGTCGTGATCAGGCTCATGTCGCGCACGCCGCTCGTGGCCATCTGCATGGTTCGCGGAATCGGCGTTGCCGAAAGCGTGAGCACGTCAATCTGCTCGCGCAGGTTCTTGAGCTGCTCCTTGTGCTGCACGCCAAAGCGCTGCTCCTCGTCAATGATCACCAAGCCCAGGTTCTTGGGGTTCACATCGGCCGAAAGCAGACGATGCGTGCCGATGAGCACATCAATCGTGCCCTCGGCAAACGCCTTGAGCGCGCGCTTCTGCTGCGCCGGGGTGCGGAAGCGGCTGAGCACTTCGACCTCGAGGCCAAACGGGGCAAAGCGCTCAAAGAACGTCTCGTAGTGCTGCTGGGCCAGAATGGTCGTGGGGCAGAGCACCATGACTTGGCGGCCGGAGTCCACGCACTTAAACGCCGCGCGCAGGGCAACCTCGGTCTTGCCGAAACCCACGTCGCCGCACAGCAGGCGGTCCATGGGCTTGGGCGCCTCCATGTCGGCCTTGATGTCGGCGATAGCCTCCAGCTGGTCGCGCGTCTCGTCGTAGGGGAAGCTCTCCTCCATCTCGATCTGCTCGGGCGTATCGGGCGGACAGGCGATACCGGTAATCGACGAGCGGCGCGTATACAGATCGACCAGGTCAAACGCCAGCTTTTTGGCGTTTTTGCGCGCCTTGTTCGTGGCACGCGTCCAGTCGGCGGTATTGAGCCTGGTCAGGCGCGGCTTGTCGCCGTCGGGGCCAACGTAGCGCGTGATGCGGTCGACCTGTTCGAGCGGCACGTAGAGCTTGTCGCCATCGGCATATTCCAGCAAAAAGTAGTCGCGTTCCTTGCCGCCCACTTCCTGGCGCGCGATCTCGCTAAAGAGCGCGATGCCGTGGGTAGCGTGCACCACGTAGTCGCCCGGCTTAAACGGGAAGGTGATCTGCGTAATGTCAACCTTGCGGCGGCTGCGCGCGCGGTTGGCGTCCATGCGGGCGTTGAGGTCGGCGATCGTGAACACGGCCAGGTTGGCATCGGGCACCACCACGCCCTGCGGCAGGGCAGCGTCCACAAAGGTCACGCGCCCGCGCGAGATGGTGGGCACGGCGGCGCCGGCGGCAGCCTGCGCGGCGCCCGCCTCGAGCGAGCGGGCGTTGAGCGCGTCGGCCTTACGCTCGCGAATGGAAGCATGGGCCTCCTGGCGTGCGGCACGGTCGGCGGAATCCGCCGCTGCCACGCGAACGCGGTCGCCGATAGCGCCGACATTTTCGGGCGCCGCGGTCAGCGATTCCTCAAAGGTAATGCCCTCGTCGCCAAAGGTGAGCTCCATCGACTCGCGCGCACCGCGGTCGGGGATGGCAAACACGCAGGCATAACGCTTGCCCACGACCTCCTGGATGCGCGTCATAAAACGGTTGTCCGAGCCTGCGATGGCCGGCTGCTCAATCTTGAGCTCGGCCGTCACCGCACCGCCGGCACGGATGAGGCTCACATAGTTCAGGCGCTGCTGGGCACCAAAATCGAGCTGTTGGGCGCGCACGTACAGACCATCCAGGCGGTCAATCCCTGCCTCGCCGGCACGGGTCTCAATATCCTCGTAGGCGCGCAGGCAGTCGTCGAACAGCGAGCGCGGCTCGGACAGAACCACGAGTGCCTTGCCGCTCACGTGCGCCAACGGGCTTACGGTCTGGCCGTACATCACCGGCAAAAAGCGGTCGAGCTCGGGCGTGACGATACGCGCATCCACCATCTCGAGCAGCGCCGCCAGTTTGCTGTCGTCCTGGCTGGCGCGATAGAGCGCCGCATGCATGTTGTGGACGGCCTCGTCGGTAAGCGCCAGCTCACGGCAGGGGAAGATCTCGATACTGTCCTCGTTACCGATGGTCTGCCCCGTTGAGCTCACCATGCGGCGGATGCGGTCAATCTCGTCGCCAAAGAACTCGATGCGCACGGGCGCCTTTTCCTGCGCGGGAAACACCTCTACGGTGTCGCCGTGCACACGGAACAGACCGGGCGCATCAGCGGCGCCGGCATTGGTGTAGCCCATGCCCACCAGGCGCTGCGGCACCTCGTCAAAAGGAATCTCCTCGCCCACCGAAAAAGTAGTGGACTCCCAGTAGCGGCTCTCGACTGGCGGCACGCAGCGCAGCAACGCGCGAGCCGAGGCAACCATGATGCAGCTATCGCCGCGCACGATGCGTCCCAGGGCCTCGCATCGCTGCGCTACCACTGCGTCGTCGGGCGCCTGCTCGTGCCACGGATAATCCTTGCGCTCGGGGAAACGGCACACATGCGCCAGGCCCACGTAGGCGGCAAGGCTACGAGCGGCGCGATCGGCCGCATCCTCGCCGCTCACAATGTAGACGGTCGGGCGCGGACGGCGCGCAAACTGGGCGGCCGCCATAAGCGTGCGACCCGACTGCGACACGGCCAGCGTCACGTCCTCGCCGGCATCGAGTCCGGCCTCGACGGTCTGCAGCGCCTCGGCAGTGTAGAGCTGCGCGGCTATACGGTGAATGAGCATGCTGTTCCTCCGGCATCGCAACGCCAAAAGCCCGCCGGGGCAAGCTCGGCGGGTCGTACGTCAAATACATTGTCTGTCATGGTAGCGCATGAAGAGGACTCCGGCTCAAGGGCAAACCCAGCCCCGCAAAAAACGCCAGACGAAGATGCGTTCCGCCCTACCCCGCTACGCGCACGCTGGGGCACAAATCTGCCAGCGGACACTCGTCACACTTGGGTTTGCGGGCATCGCAGATCTCGCGACCAAAGGTGATCCACTGATGGTTGACCGACTCCCAATACTCGTGCGGCAAAATCTTGAGCAGATCCTGCTCGGTCTTGAGCGGCTCCTTGGCATGCGTCTTGGGACTCAGCATCAGGCGGTGCGCAATGCGGTTGACGTGCGTGTCCACCGCAATGCCTTCCACGATGCCATACCCCACGTTGAGCACGATGTTCGCCGTCTTGCGTCCCACGCCCGGCAGCTTCACGAGTTCCCTCATGTCGGCCGGCACCTCGCCGCCATAGTCGGCGACGATCATCTGCGCGGCCTCGACGGCATGCTTGGCTTTGCTCTTGTAGAAGCCGAGTGACTTGATGGTGTCTGCCACGTCAGCCACGCTCGCCCCGGCCATGGCCTCGGGCGTGGGCCACTGGGCAAACAGCTTCGGCGTCACCTTGTTGACCTGCGCATCGGTCGTTTGCGCCGAGAGCAGCACCGCGATCAGCAGGCGGAAGGGATTCTCGTGGTCCAAAAAGCACTCGACCGGGCCATAGCGACGGTTGAGGCGCTCACACACCTCGATGGCGCGCTCGCGCTTGGCGGCATTGGTCTCGCGTGGCATAACGACTCCTCGGCTCAACGGCACAATAAACTTATGGGCACAATTGTCCCACGTCCGAGACGCTTACGCCTCCAAGAATGCGCCGGTCTGACGGCTCCACAGGCTCGCGTACTCGCCACCCGCCTCGACGAGCTGCGCATGCGTGCCGTCCTCGACGATCTCGCCATCGGCCAGCACCACAATGCGGTCGAGCGCCGCCACGGTGGACAGGCGATGTGCCACCACAATGGAGGTGCGGCCGCGCATCAGGTTCTCGAGCGCCTCCTGCACCAGCGCCTCGGACTCGCTGTCGAGGGCAGAGGTCGCCTCATCGAGCACCAGAATCGGCGCGTCGGTTAGGATGGCGCGGGCGATAGCCACGCGCTGACGCTGGCCGCCCGAGAGCTTGACGCCGCGCTCGCCCACCATAGTGTCAAAGCCACGGGGCAAGCGGTCGATAAACTCGGTCGCATTAGCCAAGCGAGCCGCCTCGCGGATCTGCTCATCAGTGGCGTTGGGACGACCGTAGGCAATGTTTTCGCGAATGGAGCGGTGGAACAGCAGCGCCTCCTGTGGCACGTAGGCAACCTGACGGCGCAGGCTCTGCTGCGTGCAGCGCGAGACATCCTGACCGTCCACGAGCACGCGGCCGCCCTGAACATCATCCAGGCGCAGCAGCAGCTTGGTGAGCGTCGTCTTACCCGAGCCCGATTTGCCCACCAGGCCCACGCGCTGGCCCGCCGCCACATGAAGCGTCAGGTCATCGAACACGCTCTCGCCCGCCACAGCGTCACGGTACGCAAAGCTCAGGTGCTCAAAATCAATCGCGCCTTCGGTCACTTTGAGCTCAGGGGCGTCCGGGTCGTCTGCCATCAAACGCGGCTCGTCCAGCACGCGCGTCATCTCGGCCGCATCGCCCAGTGCGCGGTTAATGCGCTGCATCATGGAGCTTACGTAGTTCAGGCGCATGGTGAGGTTATAGGTGTAGGTAAAAATCATGACGAGCGCGCCGGCAGAGATGCCAAACCACGCGTTGCCACCCGCGACGAACACACTCACCACGGCCATGGTGATGACGATAAGGCCCGAGGTCGTAAAGTTGCGCTGCATCATGGCGTGCATCGAGACCGTCTCGGCATCGCGCGCGGCACGATCGGCGGCGTCGAACAGATCGCGTTCAAAGTCCTCGCGCCCGCAAGTCTTGACGGCCAAGATGTTCGTGACCGCGTCGGAGAGCACGCCCGAAAGCTTGTTCTGCGCGGCGGACGTCGCGGCCGAAAGCGGCATGATGCGCTTGTACATAAGCCAGACAAACGCGATGTAGACGACCATGATGCACACCAGGATCACGGTAAACGTCGGCACCACCGGGGCGAGCGCCGCCACCGTGCAGATGACCGAGGTGATGGTGGGGATGAGCGAATACACCGTCACGTCCACCAGCCCCGTATAGCCGCTCATAAAACGGCTCGTCTGGCTCACGAGCGATCCGCCAAAGCGGCTGGTATGGAATGTCATGGATTGGTTGGAGAGCGTGTCGAAGCATAGGCGCGCCAGGTGATAGTTGCCCGCAATCTCGAGCTTGTAGACGGTGTAGTCCTGTAGCTTGGAGAGGATCTGACCCACCAGGTTAACGAATACGAGCGCCAGGATATAGGGGCCGAAGACCTCAAACACCTGGTCACCCGCCACGGGACCGGCTTGAACGCGGTCGACGATGAGGGCCATCACATAGGTATTGGCAAACGTCAGCAAAAAGATGTAGCCCGCCGACGAGAACACCGAGAGAAAGACAATCAGCGGCTGCGTGCGTGTGACGCCCCAAAACCGCTGCAGCGTGCGGCGCACGGTGGAGCGGCTGAGCGGGCTGGTGCTTCTCTGAGACATGGGCTTCCTTTCGCGTCTGATAGGGCGAAACGCCATTGTTGCACATTGGAGCACGCTTCAGACAAGCGCGATGCGAAAAGCAGCGGGTCACCCGCGTTTACGCCGGCGCCCCACTGTCTTGTTGCAATTAGTCCTCGTCTTCTTGGTCTGTGGGAAGGCCCGCGGGCGTGAGTCCCAAAATCTCATCGGCTTGATCGGCGTCTTCCAACGCGTCGATATCCTTGAGCTTGCGCTCCATAACGTTGGTGCGCGTGGTGATGATGCCCTCGACCGTTTTGCCCGCGGTCTCGATCTGCTGCTGGGCGCGGCGCAGCGCCTTTTGATAGCGCGGCAGCTCGGCCTTGACGGCGGAGAGCACGCGCAGCACGTCATCGGTGCGTTTTTGCAACTTAAACGTCTGATAGCTCATCTGCAGACTGTTGAGGATGGCCGCCATGGTGCTGGGGCCGGCAACGTTGACGTGATAGTCGCGGCCCAGGGTCTCGATAAGCCCGGAGCGGCTGACGACCTCGGCGTACAGTCCCTCAAACGGAACGAACATAATGCCAAAGTTGGTCGTTGCCGGCACACTCAGGTACTTTTCGCAGATGTCCTTGGCCTCGCGCTTGACCATGGTGTCGAGCGTCTTGCGTGCAGACGCCACGGTCTCCGCATCGCCCGACTCCTGGGCGTCGAGCAGATGCTCGTACGCGTCGCCCGGAAACTTGGAGTCGATCGGCAGCAGCACGGGATCGCCCTCGTCTACCGGCAGCTTGACGGCAAACTCAACGCGTTCCGAGGCGCCGGGCTTGGTGGCGACGTTTTCCAGATACTGGTCGGGCGTAAGGATGTCCGCCAGGATCGCGCCCAGCTGCACCTCGCCCAAAATACCGCGCGCCTTCACATTGCCCAGCACACGCTTAAGATCGCCCACGCCGGTGGCGATGGATTGCATGTCGCCCAACCCCTTGTACACGGCCTCGAGCTGGTCGCTCACCTGCTTAAACGATGCCGACAGGCGATCGTTGAGCGTGCGGGAAAGCTTCTCGTCCACCGTTGCGCGCATCTGATCGAGTTGCACGTTGTTGTCTTTGCGGATAGCACCCAGCTGAGCATCGACAGTCTCGCGCACCTTGTCCAGGCGATGTTCGATGCCTTCGCGATTGGCGCCGAGCTGTTGGGCCGTCTCGCGGCGCAGGTCATCCATCCGGTCACCAGCTTGCGAAAACTCACGTGCGATGGTCAGGTAACGTTGCTGCTCCACGGCCGCATCGGTCATCTGCTGCTGCGCGATGGCATTGGCCGTGCGGCGAGTTTCGGCCAGCGCGACGTTCAGGGCATCGAGCGCGTTGTTGGCCTGCTCGAGTGCTGCCAGCGTTTCCGCGCTACTGTCGCCACGCTCCCGCAACTCGGCACGCAGTCTCTTGAGCTGGAGGGCGCAAGCCACAGCAACCCCCACCGCCACCAAGGCGATCGCAACAAGCACAATATCAATAGCAGACATAAACTCCGCCCAACAAACCCAATCGAGCACCAATCAAAACCGCGATCAATCTTACCCCGCCACACACACGGATCACTCACTGCCTTGCAGACAAATTTCTCTTAGAGCCGCGGACGCTAAAACGCTAACTCTCCCAGCCGGCGCGGATTGTTGTTATGACATCGCCTAGGCGCTGGCCGAGGGCTGACAGATGTTGGAGCACTTCGCCGGGCGAAGCACCGTTGAGGATGCAGGTGAGCGCATACGAGACCAAGAAAATCGCCGCAAGTCCTAGCGGAATGAGCACGATCATCGCCAAGGTGCGCAGGCGCTGGCCCACGCGGCGACGACGCGCACGACGCTTGTCGAACGCGAGCTCCTGCGCATATGAATCTTGCTGTACGGAATAGGCCTCTGGTGCCGATTCGCACCCGGGCACAGCTGCAGGTACAGCAGCGGACACGACATTTTGCGCAAAGGGCTGGACTGCCGCCCCTTGCATTTGCATCTCCATGAGTCGTTGCTGCTGGCGCAACATGCGCTCGGCTTGTTGCTGCGGAGTCTCAAGAAACAGATCCATGCTGGCCTCCTCAATCGGAGCATTCGACGCTTGCGCCCAGCATCCCGCACCGCCAATGCCACGGCAACGCAATCCGTAGCAATAGCTGCAAAGTTTTTTGTTGACAAAAGCTGTCGAAAAGCTCAATAACTCCCCTACCAGCACTTTCTCTGAGCTTTTTTCGCCAGCAATCTTTTGGCCTTCCACCCTTACGCCAACTGACCAAAATCTAACCAAAAGCTTGACGAAAATTGTGAAGACAGGGACCCCACACAAAATGCGCCGCCCCAAAGGGGCGGCGCACAAACTTATTATCAGCTTTTCTGTAACGAGCATGCGACGACTCAACGCCGGAGCGCAGGGCGGGGAAACCTTTGCCTCGCGCGACCCTGCGAAGCCGTGAGCGAGAGGGAAAGGTTTCCCCGCCCTGCGCTCCGTGGTCGGTGAGGACAGACTACATGCCCGCGAGACCACGGGCGGCGGTGGCGCATATAAACGCCAAGGCTAGAATCACGAGCGAGCCCGCGATGTCTGCCAGCACGCCCATTGCACGGCGCTCAAACAACCAGCTCTCAAAGTGCGGGGCAACGTTGCGCCAGACACGCCACAGCAAGATGCCCATGCCGATGACGCCCGGGATATTGAGCAGTAGGATCTCGGAGCACAAAAGACCGATCAGGTTACCGGCGGCAAAGCCCGCATCACCCTCGCAGTATTTGCGGTAGACCATATACAGCATGTACGCCACAAACGGCTGCAAGCACGCAGAAATAAACGAGACCACCATCGAGGGGTCCTGCGAAAAGACCTCGGTGAGCTTATCCACGCTCGTGGCATCCTTAGAGGCCAGAAACAGGCCAATGACCACCACAGGCACCACGCCCAAGATGACCTCGACCAGAGTAAACAACTTGGCAGTCAAATCCTCACTAGCCGAATTTAAATGAGGCGCCCACTCAGGATGAGCATGCGCGCCGACCTTCTTGTCCTTCTCGGCACGATCGACCTTTTTGCCCTCGGCAACCCGACGACCAGGATCCTTGCGAGTCCCCGCCGCAGCAACCCGAGCCCGAGACTTCTTACCCATACAAAAACACCCCACAACAGGAAATTAACCAAAACGCCACTGCCCAGTGTACCCCCTAAACAAAGGCGCCGCCCCAACCCAGAGCAAACCCCGCCAACCAAGTAACCAAACCATCAACCAAACGGCCGCAACCCAATCCCCATACAAAACGTGCCGCCCCTAAAGGGGCGGCACACAAACTTTAATATCAGCTTTTCTGTAGCGAGCACGCAACGACCCGAAGCCGGAGCGCAGGGCGGGAAATGCCTTTGCCTCGCGCGACCCTGCGCAGCCGTGAGCGCGAGGCAAAGGCATTTCCCGCCCTGCGCTCC
>CBCTFW010000025.1:0-19046 GCA_965146285.1 uncultured Collinsella sp. | reverse complement strand
ATTCGCCTAGTGGTCTATGGCGCACGCTTGGAAAGCGTGTTGGTGTAACAGCCTCACGAGTTCGAATCTCGTATCCTCCGCCATCAGGGTTTTGGCTTCGCACCAAAGCCCTTTTTCTTTCTCGAAAATGGCGGAATTTCAACGATTTCAGCCAATCTGCCACCTTCACATAATCTCCCCAGAAGCACGTGAAGCGCCTTTTATCCATGTACAATCAGTGGTAAATAGCGTGGTACTTTTCTGATGCACCGGATTTTTACCACGGATTGTCCGATTACCACTCTTGGAGGCGACATGGGCAACAGGCGCAACTTCGGTTCAGTCAATGCCCGCACAAGCAAAAGCACTGGCCACAAGTATTATGAGGCCCGTTACCGCCCGCCGATCGAAGCGCGCGCGAAATGGTCTAATCTGCCCCAGTACATCACCAAGAACTTCCCCCAGCGCCACATGGCCGAGGCGTGGCTGTCTGAAGCCAAAAGCGAGATCGACGATGGAAGATGGATCCCGCCAGTCATCGCGTCGAATCGGAGTGCTGCCTTCCAAGTCACCTTCGGCGAATATGCTGCGAATTTCGTGGAGAACCGCCGCAAGAAAAATGGCGAGCCACTGGCCATCACCACCAAGCAGAAGTACGAACAGTACCTGCGGGACTATCTGATTCCCGTGTTGGGCAACAAACTGATGGGCGGTATTACTCCGAAAGACATTCAGGCCTGGGCTGACACCATGCCGCTGGGGGCTGCGGGAGAGGGCGGGGCCATCAAGCGCAAAGTGTGGGAGCTTTTGCGCGCCATCTTCAATCATGCTGTGGAAACACCTTTGGATATGGACGGCACCACGCTGCTCACGAAATCTCCCGTACTGATTGAAGTCAGCAAGCCGTGCTCGGACGTGGCCTATGGCAATGTGTCGGCGGAAGAACTTGAGACGCTCTATCAAGCCATGACGCCACGTTTCGCACCGGTCATCTATCTGATAGGAATCATGGGCATGCGCCCCGGCGAGGTCACAGCGCTCCAGCGTCAAGATATCGTGCTTGCTGACGATCTCTCTGGCGGCATCATCCACATCACCAAAACCGCTAAGCCTATACGCGTGCCTGATTCCGAGACGGGTGGCGGACATCGAGATATCCTCATTGGACGCCCGAAAACCCGTGGTAGCGTACGCGATTTAGAGATACCCGCATCACTCGCTGGAATCCTTGACAAACACATACGCACCTATGTTCTCGACGCGCCCGACTCCTTCCTGTTCACCGGCGAACGTACGCATACCGTAGTGGACGATCAACGCTTGCGCAATGCCTGGTACAACGCGCGTCGCAGTGTGCCTCGTCTTGAACAACGTGGCCTTCGTCTTTACGATCTAAGGCATCGCGCGGCCAGCGTAATGAAGACCTACACCAACTCCGACAAGACAATCATGAAGGTTATGGGCCACACGCAGCTCAGTACGGATCTGCATTATCAGCATGCAATCGATAGCGAGAACGCCAAGATTCTCGAAGGCATGGAGCATGACATACGCGGTCTGCATCGATCCCCGAACAGCGAGAAGGTCGTCTACGAAGATGCACCGAGGCAACAGCTAGGGATGACATCTCAGTTGCCGGCGACGCCAATAGACGACGCGGAGAGCACGCCTGAGCTGATGTCCGAGTATGTGAAGAGTATGCCGCTGAATACCCAGGTAGCGTTTCTTGAGGCCATGACGGATGACGTACGCACGGCGATTCTGAATGTGCTTCCGTTCGGCGTCGCTAAGAAAATCCTTGCCCATATATCCGAGAAAGCCTAGATTTATGCACTGGCAACTCACTGATACCACTCGTCGCCGCGCCGAGCGCACCATTCGTACCATCGTGAATGATGGTCCGAATACTAGCGCTCCCATTGAAACGAACTTATTGATGCGGACCGTCACTTGGTATTTTATTCCGGTCTCCGATCCTCAACGTCTCTGGAGCTGGGGTTGGATGGAGCCGCCCTCTGTACGTGAATTCGCACGTCAATCGTTGGAAGAGGACGGGGCTATAGATGACTACGCGCTTCGCGATCTGCTTGTTGAAAAAGAGGATATGGAGTGGCAAAAACACGACGATGATGACAAGCAGTTCTGGCACGAAAGCCATGAGCTATTGGATGAGATCACTCGTTTCCTATCCCTATTTGAGTCTATTCGTCCCTCTGATGATTGGAATGTGATGTTCTCGCGAGCCTACATTGACCTCTTTGAGCGCGAGTGGGGGCAATCCATCGGAGTTGAAAAAGCACCATCGTTCTTTCTGAAGCTTGGTGCATATATTGCCGCGCATCTCTATGCGACCAGCCAATACAGCTCCTTGAAACGAACTTTGGCGAAGTCGGGCTCATCCGTTGATGAGGACAGAATCACTAAGTATTGGCACTCGTGTATCCACGAGTACAACCGCTGGTTGAAGTCCGGCATAGCAGACAGGAAGACCATGCCGGGCTATGTCAAGGCGGCTTATAGCGGCGATATCGAGCTGTATTGGAAGTCTGTTAATAAAGCTCACTCCATGCCTCACCTAGGAAAGAGCCGCAGACTCTGAAAGACCGGTACGATCAAACAGAGCCGTTTCGGAACACTACCCAGATGAACATCTGCGTTTGCATTTAGAAGCTTTCCACAATCTCGTGGATTGCCATGCTCATCGACTCCGCTTGCGCCTCGTTCATCCCATTGAGCCGGTCCAGGTCGGCCATCTGGGGTGCTGCCTTCAGGCAGTCTGTCCGGTTGAGCAGGTGTCTGGACTCCATCAGCCGGTCCACAATCTGTGCCTGGCGTTCCCTCGTGCGCCTCTCGATGTCCCGCAGATGCTCCTCGAGCACGTTGGCCATCATCATCTCCCTGAACTGCTGCGGATGGTTGTCCATCAGCCAGTTGATGCGCATGTTCTGGATCCCGTGCAGGCTGCTGCGGGTGAACACCTTGTACGGCACCGCCCACTTGTTGAGCAGTTCCGGATGCGCCGCCCGGCGCTGCTCCATCGCCTTGAGGTTCCTCTCGTAGCGCGCCTTGAGCTGCGGGTCGGTCCATGTTATCTCGTCCATCGTCGTTCCTTTCTTCGATATTATTTTCCGTGCCGGAGGATTGTGTGAAACGTTTTACCACAGGTTGCGGCGTGGTTCGCGACACTGCGTCCAGGCAATCTCCCCATTTAATCGTTTCCGCATCGACAGTCATAGGGCTCACCCCGTAGCGCAGGGGCAGCCGTTTGGGTGTGGTCAGTGGTTTACAGTCCTGTATGACAACATGGTGACAACAATTTGGGAACGACTCGTTTCGAGGCGTTCTCTCATGTACCGCATGGTCCATCGCATTAGCTGTTCCTAATGAATCGGCTGATTGGGCCCGCCAGCTTTGCCAGATAGATCAGGTGCGCGGCAACAGTGAGAAGGATCCACCAAGTGGGCCAGCCCATCGGATTGTGCGGGATCATGGCGAGATGGCCAGCCAGGACGAAGCCCACCATGGCGGCCAACGTCCAAAGAACGATATGGACTCCCAGGGTTCCTTCCGTAAGCCAGCCTCTCATCGTCGTAAAAACCACCATCACGTATCCGCCTGCCGCGAGCAGAGGCATGCCGCAGACCACGGCTGCCAACAGCAGCATGAGCAGAAACACGAGTGGCCGATCCCACCATCCGCTGGGGATGATCTCATTCAGCCGCGCATTGATGCCCGCAAGCCATTGGCCGACCGCCGTGAGCTGCTTCCCGCGCATATGAAGCCAGTCGAACAATGAGTCGGCGAAGGTTTGCCAGCGGCCTTGCATGACGACAGCGAGCATCGGCACCATGGACGAGCACACGCCCAGGCACAAGGCAAAGAGGATGCGCCTGTCACGCTCACGCTGCCTGTCGCTGCTCTCCTTAAGACATCGACGCATCCGCTCCGATTCCCGTTCGACTTGTTCGGCGATGTCCTCACGTATCCGCTTCCGCTCGTTTTTAAGACGTTCGCGTTCATCCCGAACTCTGGATTCGTCGGCTTCAAGAACCGCCTCGCGACGGAGAATGCGGTCACAACGTTTTTCCCTTTCTATGCACGCGCGTTCTCTCTTCCTGGTCTCTTTGAGCAATCTGGCCGTCTCGTTGACTTCGGAGAGTTGCTTCCTGAGCGTCTGATTCGCCGACAAGAGCCGCCGATTCGTTGATTGAAGCTCTTGATTCCGTGATGAGAGCGTCGAATTCTCGCTCCGAAGTTCCGCAACCTGCCGGTTGAGCCTCCGGCTCTCTTCCTCCGCCCGAATCGTATCGGCCTCCGACGCCGGCATGGTGTTCTCCGGCTCCATCGGCTGCATCCGATCGAACATCTGGGAGAACATGCCGCCCATCGGATCGGATTCCATTCCGCTGTTCATGTTCGTTGGCTGGTTCATCGTTCCGTTCCTTGCATATCCATTTGGGCAGTCCGACTCCGGAATTACGGGCGACTGATCTGATGGCGTCGAGTTGTCTCCGGCATTCAAGCAGCGTTCGCTCGCGACGTTCGATCTCCTCACGCGCTTCCACCACAAGATCGGGGTCATGGCTGTCGATCACGTCGTTCAGCGCGACGACCGCGGCACGTAGTTCGCCGTATGCCCAGTCGGCCTTGGCGTTTAAGTCACGCAGTCCCTTGGCCAGGCCGCCACCGTTCTCTCGCTGGAGTCTGCACGCCGCGTTCAACCCCTCGGCCATCGTCCTCAGCTCGTCGAGTTTCCTTGCCTGCACTTGGTAGTAGCGGTACTGCGCGGGACTCGCCGCATAACGTCTGGGCATCGTGGAATCGTCTCCTGCCAACGATTCGACGCGCTGCCTCGGGTGGCCGAACGCCTCCGACAGCGTGCCGGTGTCGAAACGGGCCGCGTACCTGTTCGACTGGTCCATGAGCATGCCGGTGAACGTTGCGGGCATGAGTAGATGCCATGTGCTGCCATCGCGGCGCAGCATGCTCACGGGCAGATTGACCTTCCTCCGCCGTTTGGTTCCGGGCAGCCACACGCTTACGAAACGATCGTTCACGGCGGCCACGAGACGGTTGTTGAACGTCAGATGCAGCATGCTTCCACCGTCCGAGAGCCGCATGCCGAGTGCGTCGAGCGAATACGCCGGGCCGAGACGCGCGCCACGGAATCTACGGCCCGTGGCCCTGTCCATGAAGGTCACGCCGCCACCGTGCAACGTCAATCCGACGCCGTGCGAGTCGAGCAGTTCGGCGAGCTCTCCGATGCTGTTCGCCCTGGCCGCATCGAGATCGATCAGGATGCGCAGCCGCTCTTTGACGCCCACGCCCCTCGCCGCCGCATACAGTTCGCCCATGTCCGCGCCCACGCCCGTGGACGCGATGACAGGGGACTCGACTCCGAACTGCCGACCGCTGCTCTGGTCGGGCGCATGCCGCATCGCTTTGAGCATCTCATCGTGTTCCACGGCGGTTTCGACCTTCGGGTTCTCCAATACGGCAAGGCCCTCACGACGGCATAGCTCGTCGCTGACCGCGCGCCACCGGTCGATGCTTCTGCGGGTCAGACGCATCTTCCTTCCCGTCCTCCGGTTCGCCGCGCAGATGACGATGTGGTTGTGCAGGTGATGCCGATCCATGTGCGTGGAGACCACATACTTGTAGTCGCCGCCCGTGATCGCCTCGGTCAGCATGACGCCCAGCTCATGCACCTGTTCCGCGCTCACATGCTCGTCGGGACTGAACGAATGCTTCAGATGCAGGGCGAGCACGCCATCCTTGCGCAGCCCATTCGCGCATCGTTCCAGATCCCGGATCATCGGTTCGGCGAGCGTGTTCGCGTCATGCCGCTCACTGCTGTAGCTCGCGTATACGAGCCTGCCGCCATCGTTCTTCTCGGGATTGATGACGTAACGAATCGTGTCCGGAAGATTCGTCTTGACCTTGTTCCCAAGTTTGACCACGGCCATCAGTACAGCCCCTGTACCGCATCTATCTCCGCTTTCTCGCGCTCCATCCCCGTCATCCTCTCATCGATCAAGGCGAGCAGATCATGCAGCTCACGCATCTGTTGCGGACTCACGGAGCCCGTCAGATTCGCGATCCTGGCGATCTGGTTCACGTTCACGCCGATGTGGTGGAGCTCGGCTTTGAACACCTCCGGATCGCTCGCCAGCGTCACCGAGACGTTCATCAACGCGCCATGCATGAGGGTCTGACGGGCGAAATCACCCCACCGCCTGTACACCGGAATGTTCCTTGCCCAACGCTCGTGGATCCTCCTCGCCTGTTCCCATTCCTCCGGCGTGAACATGATTTTCCTGCATATGCTGCGCCTGCGGTTGTCACGCCAGCCCATAAGGAAACACCTCCCCACGGGAGCCGGAACGGTTCATTCCATAAGCCGCGTCAGCGGTCCGGAGGCCTTGCCGACCATGGGGTCCGGGTCTCCCGGCAAGCCGCCCCACGTCTGTGGAGCGAGCATGTGTGGCCACACATGCGTCGCTTGCTATCCCCGTATCCGTTCCAGGGATCTGGGATGGTTCCGCATGATGCGGCCGTGGGATTCCTTGAGGGATGATCGCGCTCATTGCTCCGCTCCTTACGTCATCAGCTTTAGCGGCAACAACCTGTTGCATATTCATCATCCATCAAGACAGCGGAGACCAGTTTGGACGTTGGACAAGCTGCTGGTTTAGACGGCAATCGGGGCTCCGCAGATTTTTCTGCGGAGCCCCGATTGCCAAAAGTATGGTCCCCGGTGTCCTCATTCCGTTTCGGCCCCTGGGACGGCCGTTCCCTCACATTCCGACGAAGCGATCGAAGTATTGGCGGAACCGTTCGACGACTCGGCTCTTCATCAGCTCGTACGCGTTGCTCGGCGCGAAGCGTGACACAGGGGGCAGCATCGACACTATTCTGGTGCCGTCCGTGTCGACATAGCCTTCCTTGAAGCAGTCGATGATGAACTGCTCGGCCAGTCCCGTCTTCAGGTGTTCCTCGCTGACAATGCGCTCGAATTCCTCCTGCTTCTTGCGGACGATGTATTCCTTCCAGTCGCGCTGCACGTCCGCGCCTGAGGACAGGGACCCGACGAACGAGTCGATGAGGTCCTTTTTGCTGCGCAGGTCGGGCGAAGACATGATGGTGCGGCTGATGTCCGCGAGGATCGACTTGTCCTCCATATGCCCATCATGGTATTTGGCTACGAGTTCGAGGATGTAATCGATGTTCACCTCGATCTGTTTTACCAGTTCGGCTTCGAAGACAACGTCGTCGTTGATGATCTCCTTGTCGGCTTCCTCATGCGAACGCCGCTGTTGGTAGAGATCGATGTACAGGCTCTGGTAGTCCTGCAGGTCGCGCAGACTCAGCACATCATCATTGGAGAAATCGTCGAAAGCCTGCAGGATGTTGCGCAGCCGCAGAATCGAGCCGAACAGGGTGAGGAAATCCTTCTGCGCCTGTTCTCCGACGATTTCCTCGCCCAAGGGGAACCGCTTAAGCAGCTGCGAGACCTTCTCGGTGTATGCAGCGAGATATTCCGCATATGGCTTAAGCACCACCGTGCCCTTGGCGTCCTTGTCCCCGAACAGAGCCAAGGCGTCATCCACCTCCTGCCGCAGATCACGGAAACAGACGATGTTGCCAAAGGTCTTCACCGAGTTCAGGATGCGGTTGGTGCGGCTGAACGCCTGCATCAGGCCATGCTGCTTCAGGTTCTTGTCCACCCACAGGGTGTTGAGCGTCGTGGCGTCGAAACCGGTGAGCAACATGTTCACTACGATGGCCATATCCAGATCGCGGTTCTTGAGCCTGAGGCACAAATCCTTGTAGTAGTTCTCGAACTGGTCGGAGGCCGTGCTGAAGCTGCTGCCGAACATTCGGTTGTAATCGCAGATCGCGGCATCGAGGAAATCCCGCGATGACTGGTCAAGGCCAGCGGTCTCGAAGTCCTCATCATCAATGAAGCCCTGCTCGCCGGGGTCGGCCTCGTTCGGCGCGAAACTGTAGATCAAGGCGATTTTCAGCGGTTCCCCGCCGCGCTCGGCCTGCAGGCATTGGAACTCGGCGTAATACTGCTTGGCCATGCCGATGGAATCAGCCGCAAACAGCGAATTGAAGCCGCGGACGCGCCGGTCCTTGAGTATGTAGCTGGATTGCCGCTTGGTTTTCTGGTCGAAATGGTCGAGCACATACGACGCGACCGCGCTCACGCGCCGCGGGTCGCTCAGCGCCTTGGCCGCGTCGATGCCGTACACCTGCTCGTCCCTGATGCCTTCCTTACGGCGCACCGTATCCACGTAGCCGATGCGGAACGGCAGCACGTTGCCGTCCTTGATCGCATCTACCACCGTGTATGAGTGCAGACAGTCGCCGAACGCCTGTCCGGTGGTGCGCAGGTCGGGGGAGCCACCGGTTTTCGCGTTCACGGCGAAGATGGGAGTACCGGTGAACCCGAACAGATGATAGTTCTTGAAATGCTTGGTGATGGCGGTATGCATCTCTCCGAACTGGCTGCGATGACATTCGTCGAAAATCAGCACCACATGCTGCGCGTAGACATCGTGCTTGGGATTGCCGCGGATAAATGAGGAAAGCTTCTGAATCGTGGTGACGATGATCTTCGCGTCGGGGCTGGCAAGCTGGTCGGCAAGCACCTTGGTGCTCTTGTTGGAGTTGACCGCGCCCTTTTTGAAGCGTTCATATTCCTTGATGGTCTGGTAGTCGAGGTCCTTGCGGTCCACGACGAACAGCACCTTGTCGACGCCGTCCATGTTGCTGGCGAGCTGCGCCGTCTTGAAGCTGGTCAGCGTCTTGCCGCTGCCTGTGGTATGCCACACGTATCCACCCGCCTCGGGCGTGCCGAGTTTCTTCGGATCGTATTCGCTGATGAGAATGCGGTTGAGGATGCGTTCGGTGGCCGCGATCTGGTATGGGCGCATCACCAGCAGGTCATGCTCAGCGGTGAACACGCAATATCGTGTCAGGATATTGAGCAGTGTATGCCGGGCGAGGAAGGTCCTAGCGAAACCCGTCAGGTCGGCGATGACATGGTTGCGCCCGTCGGCCCACCAGCTGGTGAACTCGAAACTGTCGGAGCTCTTCTGCGAACGGCCGGCTGCGGGACGGCCTTCCATTTCATGGATGTGCTTGAAGCGCGTGGTGTTGCTGTAGTACTTGGTGTGCGTGCCGTTCGAGATGATGAAGATCTGGGCGTACTCATAGAGTCCCGATCCGGCCCAGAAGCTGTCACGCTGGTAACGGTTGATCTGGTTGAACGCCTCCTTGATCGCCACGCCCCGCCGCTTCAATTCGATTTGCACCAACGGCAGGCCGTTGACCAAAATCGTCACATCATACCGGGTCGGATGGCTGCCGCCCTCCTCCTCGAACTGGTGAAGCACCTGGAGACGGTTGCTGTGAACATGCACCTTGTCGATGAGACGAATGTTCTTCGTCGTACCATCATCACGGTTCAGGATCTGGATGTTGTCTTCCTGGATCAGCCGGGTCTTGTCCTCGATGCCCGCCGTCGAAGAGGCGATGACCTCGTGGAAGAAATGCGACCACTCATTGTCGGTGAACCGGACATCGTTCAGCTTCTCAAGCTGGGTGCGCAGGTTTGCGATTAGTTCGGATTCCGTATGCGCGGAAAATCGTTCATAGCCTTGGGATTCAAGGATCCGCAGCAGCTCCTCCTCCAGATCCGCTTCGCTTTGGTACGCGGTCTCACGGCCGTGGCTAGGCTCGTATTCGGCCACCACGGTGCTTTCCGCGCCCTCGGCCACGAGCTTGTACGACTTGCCACCATCCGGCAGATCCATATCCGACCGCTCCGTCATCATGGGCTCCTTCTTCATCCGTATTTATCCGCCATCCTACTCAAAGGAATTCGGATTCCGCAGCGCATATGGGATTCCTGGATCCTGCGGCTTATTCCCAATGCAGGGCCGTCCTGATTCCAGAGGCGTATGCCTCATTCGAGTCGAGGAAGCGACGAATCACCATGGCGTAGCCATCGTCGCCCTCGATATTCCGCACAAGATACATGAGCGCAAGCAGCGACGACGCCACGGATTTCTCGCCGTATTCGAAATCAGCGAACGCGGTTTTCATGTCACGCGTCATAGGCGACGGGATGACCATCTCCCGATGCCACAGTCTGGCATGATGCGAGCACAGATTGCGCAGATAAACCATGGCATGCACGACCTCCGAGGAAGTCCGCAGATTGGTGCGTAATCCGACTGATCTGTACAATTCCCTGAGCGCCTTGGCATCCGTGTGCAGGGAAAGCATTCGGGAAAGCGTATCGAACGGGAACGTCTCGACGGCCGCCCACACGGGCACCGGTCCGCCTTTGCGCCGGTAATGCCGCATGCATACCTCGTTGGACATCTTCATCCATTTGTCCATGTTGCGCAGCAGATTGTCACGCAACAGTTCGCCGCGTTTGCTGCGCACATCCTGATAGGATTCGGGATCCATATACGTGTAGGCATTGCCGTCTGACGCCAGCAGGTATGCGATTCTCGAACGCAGGGTGAGTTCCACTTTCGCGGTGCCTTTGAGGATGATGTTGCGCAGCTTCTCGTCCATCGCATAGGGAACAAGGAAATCAACGTCCCGAGTGCCCGTCCTGTACCTGTTGTCGCCGGCCGCTGGGTTGACTTGAAAGGAACGGAAGTATCCCGAGAGACGGTAATAGTTGCAGTCGAAGAGCACCTGCCGCAGCTCTGCTTCATCCGTGATCACCAGGCCTCGCTCCGACATCAGGGCGATCATCTGGTCGATGGTCTTCGCGGGCTTGGATTCCGCCCCGATATGAGAAGAGCCCCCTGGTTTGAGCACTGTGAGTAGGCTTAGGGAGCTGCTGTTATCTGCCATGTTAGTCGTGTCCTCACATTTTGAAAAGTCTGCGGCGCGTCCCAACCATGCTATGCATCCCTATGGTCCGGCAGCCGACCATACACCACTCAACTGTCCCTATGATGGAACGTCACGCGGCGAGCTCATCGAATGACAGCAAACGGTCGCGGTAATACTCGTACTGCTTATGCCGGGCCTCGATCTCGGCGGGCAGGCCGGAACTCAAATCATTGGTGAGCTTGTCAAAACGATCCAGGATGGAGACAATGCGCTGCTGCTCCTCAAAGGGCGGCACGAGGATTCGCAAACCAGCGAGTTCGCTTTTATTAATCGCCGGGGTTCCACCTTCGTGCACAAGGCCTAGGATGTCAGCCTTGTGGGAGCATAGATAGTAATAAACATACTTAATCATGACATCGGAGTGCTTAGAACGCATGACATAGCACAACGGCCCACACCAAAAACGACTCGCCTGATAAGCAACAAAGCCCATGCCTCCCTGCCCCCGGGAAGGAGTTGTTACGCAGTCTCCTTCCTCGCTCCATTCATTGACGAAACCAGACATGGATGTTCCCGCATTGACATAGGGATATTCCCCAAATTCGCCCGCAGTACCATTTTTCCGGCCAACACTTATCTTGCAGAGTTCTCCCAAACTAGCAATTAGGACTCTCTCGAATTTGAGCAGTTCATCACGGTAATGGGTATACTGCTTCCTCCGCGCCTCCAGCTCCGCCTCCAGCTCCGCCTCCAGCTCCGCCTCCAGCGAGCTGAACGAATCCAGAATCCGAACAATCTCCTCCTGCACTGGCAATGGAGGGACGGGAACATGGATTTTGGCCATTGCATCGCCATTTACACGTAGCACTTTTGTACCAGTTATATATTTCTTTTTCTGTGACTGGAACAGCTCCGATTGGAAGCAATAAGATATATATTTTGGATTTTGATGATGCCGGAAAATATAGGCGTCACCGCTAATAGCAATCGGCTCTTCGCCTAGCCATGCGCATGCCTTACAAACATCTTCTTCGTTTTCACTTGTCGTAGCTATAACCAGATCGCCTTTATATGCTTTCTTTCGTTTTTCAGCCAAGTTTGGGTCAATGAATGACTTCGTATGATCAGCAAATAAGCCATAATAGGTATAAATCTGTCCATAATGGATGCACCCGAATCCAGAATCTTGAAAATCCCTCTTCTGAATGCCATTACCTCGAATAAACTCACCTATTTCGCCCAACGTTTGGTGTTTCACCCCATCAGGACAATATTCCGCGATCAAATCGTCAATCCTGCTCATGTTCATGCTCCCGATACTGGCTGAAGGATAGTTCCATGTACTGTTTCCTCATTCTGTATTCCGAGGACTCTGGATACGTTAAGTCCTTGCCTATACGCGCAATAGGACTGAAATAGCATCCGTATGCTTCCAGCACTGGCGAATAGTCAGATGACACGGCGCAAGCAACAGAATTTCGGTTCCTTCCGCCATTCAGCGATAATCGGACTTCGCGAAGTGCTAACTTATTGAATCCTTTTTCATAAAAAAGGTAATTCTCCCCACCGGCGCGGGCATGGGACTTATAGACAAGACAATCAGGGTCCTGGGCCTTGATCATCCTAAGCAATTCCAATTCAGCTTTGTTTAGCGGCGCAGCGTTATCGACCTTGTCGATTATCGCTTGTATCTCGAGATCACGAGCATCCACAAGAACCAATGGTTCTTGATCCATCAAGGTAGGCCATGTGCTGGTCGCATCATCGTACGCTTTGAACAGAATCACATCAGACGAAGCGCCGTGTTTTCTAATTTCAGCTTTTGCTGTTTCCGCACTGCTCGACCAATAAGACAAGCGCTGATTGCCGAATACGCTACTATAGCGCCCACCGGAAGGCAATCTCAGATTCCCCGCATGCAATTCGCTAACTGTTTTCCCGTACATCGAGTGACTGAATTCAACGCAGCGATAGAAGTCGAACTCTTGACTGCATGCCACAGGGATTTCGGGAAGATACTGTGTCCTACCAAAATAGCCCTGTGCCTGAAACGCTTCAACCATTTCAGCTCTCCAAATCCGCGATGATGGCGTCGATCTGGGTGCGGAGTTCGTTCTCTCGTGCCACGATGTCGGAGATCTGCCGGTTGAGTGCGGTGATGTCGATCTTCTCTCTCGTGTCTTTGGGTTGCACGTAGCTGCTGACCGACAACACGTAATCGTTCTTACGGATGTCTTCAAGCGAGGCGACGGCGGAGAAATGCTCAACGGGTTCGCGTTTTACATAGGCGTCCATGATGGCGGCGATGTCGTCGGGTGAAAGTTGGTTTTGGTTGCCGACGTGTACAAACCGTTCCGACGCGTCGATGAACAGCACGCTGTCGTCGTTCTTCGATTTCCTGAGCACGATGATGCAGGTGGCGATGGAAGTGCCGAAGAACAGGTTCGGCGGCAGTTGAATCACTGCGTCGATGAAGTTTTTCTCCAGCAGGTATTTGCGGATTTTCTGTTCCTTGCCGCCGCGGTAGAGCACACCGGGAAACTCGACGATGGCCGCGGTGCCGTCGGCCGCCAGCCAGGAGAGCATGTGCATGGTGAACGCCAGATCGGCCTTCGACTTCGGTGCAAGCACGCCGGCCGGGGCGAATCGCGGATCGTTGATCAGTGTGGGGTTGTCGTCGCCCTCCCACTTGGTGGAGTAGGGCGGGTTGGACACGATTACCTCGAACGGTTCGTCATCCCAGTGCTGTGGATTGATCAGCGTGTCACCGTAGGCAATGTTGAAATGGTCGTAGTTCACATCGTGCAGGAACATGTTGATGCGGCACAGGTTGTACGTGGTCAGGTTCTTCTCCTGGCCGAAAAACCCTTGCCGGACTTTATCCTTGCCCAGCACTTTGATGGATTGCAGCAGCAGGGATCCGGAACCGCACGCCGGGTCGTAGACCTTGTTCACTTCGCTCTTGCCGTGGGTGGCGATGCGGGTCAGCAGCTCGCTGACCTCCTGCGGTGTGAAGAACTCGCCACCGGACTTGCCGGCGTTCGCCGCGTACATGGTCATCAGATACTCATACGCGTCACCGAACGCATCAATTGTGTTGTCCGCAAAGCTCTCCGTACCCAAGTCCAGATCGCCAATGGCATTGAGCACCTTCACCAGCTTGGCATTGCGATCCACCACGGTATCGCCGAGCTTGCGGCTGTTCAGGTCCAAATCGTCGAACAGGCCGCGCAGACTGGATTCCGAACGCGAGCCGATGGCTGAGCCCTCGATGTTCTTGAACACCCGCTGCAGCGTCTCGTTCAGGTTCTCGTCCGCATCGGCACATCTGCGCACGTTGGCGAACAAGTCGGACGGGAGGATGAAATAGCCCTTCTCCTCCACCATCGACTTACGCACCTGCTCGGCCGTGGCATCGTCCAGCTTGGCGTAGTCGAAATCCACATCGCCGGCCTGGTGCTCGTACTCATTCAGGTATGAGGTGATGTCCTCGGAGATGAACCGGTAGAACAGGAACCCCAACACATACTGTTTGAAATCCCAGCCGTCCACTGAGCCGCGCAACACATTGGCGATACTCCAAATCGTTTTGTGCAACTCCGCGCGCTGCGTTCCGCTATTCGTCATGCCATGCCTTCTTCAAAACCGTAGATATAGCCTTCAACAATACCAAGTACGCAGATTCACACACCAGTAGAAGCAGACGACACCCACACTGTGCGTCATGCTGAGGGTCATGGCTTTCCCATGTTCCAGTTTCGATAGCCGGGGTTTAATCGTCGGTCAGAATTGGTCTATTCCCAAAAACCTACCAACCTACCGACCTACCTGGTGGAATCACTGGGATTTGGTCGCCTACTGAGCTCGCCTACCGACCTACCTTGGATTCCCGTAGGTAGGTCGGTAGGCTCGGGTCGGTAGGTCGCGGAAAACCTTACGGCAGTAGTGAGTAGGCGGGTAGGTCGGTAGGTCGCTCACGCAAGCGAATACCAGTGGCCGCCCTTCATGCCCTTCCTGTGTTTGATCTTTCCTGAAGCCATCAGGTTCTCCAGAGCGGCATCCAGACTGGCTTTCTGTCTTTTGGACAGGGAACGGGTCAATTCCCCTTTGGACACGGATGGCTTCGGCGAGTTGGACAGCACCTCCATGATGCGCTCCTCGGTGGCGAGCTGGGAACGCATATCGACCTGTTCGCGGACCAGCTCGTCCTCCTCTTTATAGTCCGCGCGTCGTTTGAGGTTCTCATTCCTATACTCTTGCAGGTTTTCCTCGTAGCATCGACGCGAGTAACGCATCATCATGCCCGCGAGTTCCCAGTCCTCCTGCATGATTTCGGATGACAGCGGGTCTTCAAGCAAGCGGAAGGCCGCCGACAGTTTGGCACGCAGGAACATGCCGTGGGCCCGGCGCGGATCGCCGCCATGCTCCCTGTTGACCCGTATTTTGTCGGCTCTCATTTCGGCTATCGCTATCGGCGGCAGACGCATGGGGCGCTTCTCCAGATGGCTGGAATCCGGCGTGGAGTCATTGGCCTTTGCATAGCTGCCGCACTCGTAGAGCCGGTTCATCTGCTCGATGGGATAGTCAACGGGCAGCAGACCGGTGTCGTAGGGAAATCTCGTCAACGATGACAGCGCGACCGGATCCTCGTCAAGGGCGCGGACATTGAGCCTGTCGCTGTACGCGGAGACGTACAGGAACCGCTGCTGGAATCCCACACCGACGCCAACCTCGAACATGCCCATCATCGACGGCTGGGCGGAAATCACCACAGCCGTTCTATACCCGTGTTCCGGAATGGTCACGGACAGCTCCTTGTTCTTGGTGTAGTCGCCGATCTGCTGGCCGGAGAACAGCGACAGCACCTCCGCCTGGAGGTTGCTTTCCTTCGCGCTTGACAGCGCCTTGAAATTGGACGCCTCGGAATACCTGATCATCGCGCGAGGAGTCTTGCATTCCAGTCTGAATCTGCCGTCGTCCTGCACACGCTGGCCGAATAACGCGCTGATGGCCTGCCCGCTGGCCACGCTGGTCACTGGGGCGTCACGAATGTCCGGCACCAGTGCCTTCGCTGCGCCAAAGGCCGCATCCTTGCCCGAGCCCGGATTACCAAGAATCACCACGCCGAAATTCAACGATCCGTAATCCGCGCCAATGGTGGGTGGCAGCACCACATGGGGCGGCGTCGCCACGATGATGCGGCAGAGCGTCACGGCGAGCACCGCGTAGGGGGAAACGAACCTGCTGACCGCATAATCTTTGATCTGTTGCAGGCTCTCCCTCGAATTCCAGAATTCGTCGTCAGGAAATGACGCGTTGTCATCGGATTCCGGATTGTACGGGATGTTTCCCGCGGTTCTTGCTATGCCGTCCCCGATGAATTCGCCCCTCTCCGGGCGCGCATCGCTATAATGAAGCATTGTAAGGGTCCTTTTTATCTCGCGCCGGTTTGCAAACAGCAGCGCGCATGAACATGGATTCTTTGAGGTCGTGTCAATTCCCGTTGACGTGACCTCACGTTTTCCAAGTACGGATACTTAGCCTTCAATGAGTTTTTTGAGGGACGCGTAGGAGACAAGATATACTCGCCCGACCTTGCGGGCTTTGATCTTTCCCTGATAAATGAGGTTGTAGACAGTTTTGGAGTCTTTGAAGCCTAGAAGACGGGTGGCCTCGGCAATAGTCACGGAGATAGGTTCCAAATTCCAAGGAGCGACCGTTGCTGACATGATAATCTTCCTTCCTGCAAGGCAGACCTTGCCATGGGTAATTGCTTTAACGTCATGCAGACGACAATCGGAATGATCGTGGAATTAACTGTAGCACTACTAGAAGGGACATGTTGGCCCGTATAAACAGTGGGAATTACCGTGGCGTCGTCACCTTGCAGTCTCGAAAACTGGCGGAAAATAAGGCTTTTCTCGCATTCTGCACAGAATCTCGTATCCTCCGCTAGCAGGGCTTTCGAAGAAATTCGAAAGCCCTTTTCTTTTGCCGAAAACAGTTTCCTTTCAACGATTCCGAACGGCTTGGACTGTCGGAATAGTTTCCTTGTAGTGTCTTCAGAGGGTGTTCGGCCCGACGATATCGGTGGCACGTTACGTGGTGCATCCGGTAGGCCAAATCGGTGTACCACTCTATGTCTGAAGGGAGCCACTCATGACATTCGATGATCGATCGGCGTGTCATATGAGAACGTCTCCGTCGATTCCGACGGTGTTTACACTTTTACATTTTCCTACACAAGAAAACATAGAAAGTATGGGAGATATAGGTAATCGTGACACCTCTTGTCGGCGTGAAGGTATGGAAAAGCGCAAATTTCCTTCTGGCGGGCTTTGAGCGGCGAACAGAGTGGTACACTCATTCTGGGAATTGGTAGAAAGCCTTGCCGTTGCTGGGTTTGTGGGTTTCGGTATATAGAGTCTCCATGATGTGCGCAGACCTCATGATGCGACGGGCTCGCCTGTTCGGGCCGCTGCTCGCCTCCGGCTGCGAGGTGCTGATCTCGGGGAAGGGGACGCGCCGCGTGCGATTGTTCGACGGTGAGCGGGCCTTGGTCGGGAACGCCACGGCCAAACGAAGAAGGGAATTCACGGAGACGCGTCTTTTGGCCCACGAGGCCTTACGACGTATCGGCCATGACGGGCCCATACTCAAAGGTTCGGATGGTGAACCGCTCTGGCCGTCCGGCATCGTGGGATCGCTGTCGCATTGTCCGTCGCTGTGCGTCGCCGCCGTGGCGTCGGCGGAAAGAATCCGTGCCGTGGGAGTGGACGTGGACGATTCGGACGGATTGTCCGACGGGATCATGCGGTTCGTGTTCTCTTCCGAAGAGCTCGCATCATTGCGTATGGTCTCCTCGGTGGAACGTAGGGCGGCCTTCTGCGCGAAGGAGGCCGCCTCGAAGGCGTTGTCCGCATTGGACGGGACGGGGACTTCCGTAAGGTATCCGTGAGCCTGAAGGCGGATGGAACGTTCGCCGCTGTGAGACGGGATGTGGCGTTGCGCGGCCAATGGCGATTCTACGATCGGCTGGTATCCGCGATGGTCGCCGTTCCCTCGGAGACCGTCTGAGGGGTGCGGACCCCTCGAATGAGCAGCCGGAGCAGAAAGGAATAGGCCGCATCGTCATCGTCGACGGGCGTATCATGTTCGGGTCGTGTCTCGAATTGGACGAATCCGTGCACGGCGGACCATATGGACCATGCGATGAGGTGCGGGTCATCCCTCCGGATCTTTCCCGCGGCCTGCCCGTAGCGCACCAGCTCGGTCATGGCGGCGAGGCATGCCTCCGAAGCCTCGCCCGCATGCCATCGCCACAACAGGGCGTAGATGCCGGGCGACGCCTTGGCGTGCCCGCGGTATACGACTCCCGCATCGTAGAGTCTTTGCAGGGGATCCTCGGTGGTGACGCGCAGGAGCTTCTCCCGTAACGTCTGGAAACTGTCGTCGATGAGAGCGTCGATGACGGCCTGCTTGTCGCCGATATGCCGGTAGATGCTCGCGGGGGACACATCCGCCTTTTCCGAGAGAAGCCGGATGGTGAAGGCGTCATAGCCGTCCTCTTCGATGATTCGTTTCGAGGCGTCGAGTATGAGGCCCCTGATCTCGGTGGTGGGCGTCCGCTGGCTTTTTGTCGTTTTCCGAATAGTCCTCATATGCTTCTCCGCATCATCCCGCCGTTACGGATGAAAAACGCCATCCGGCCCATAGGTCCCTGCACCGTCCCATGATGGGTGGGGTCGAAGGTCCAGCCACGCTCTTGGACCGCGCCTCGATGGGTGTGATGGCTAGTCCCACCGCATTGAGATTGCCACCGAGCCAAGACATGTCGGGGAACGCTGGCCGGCGCGGGCGTGCCGTCCTCCCGCCGCGTGCCATGCCGGGGCATCGCGCATATGATGCCGTCGGCGTGTGGGACGGCGGCACCGTGGCATCGTCCCGCACGCACGTCAGGCATGCCCGTCGGCTACCGGTGGTGCCGCAGGGCGTCCTTCAGAATGCGGAGCTCCCGCATGGATTGGCTACAATGTGTTAGACAGTTCGATGGGGGTCGATTGACATGAGGTTGGAGGCCGACGATGGCCGACCCGAGGCATCCCCGCCACTACGAGGAGTCGTTCAAGCGGCGGATCGTGCGGCTTTACGAGAACGGCAAGCCGGCGCGCGAGATCAAGGACGAGTACGACATCTCG
>CBCTFW010000024.1:0-20341 GCA_965146285.1 uncultured Collinsella sp. | reverse complement strand
TCGTTTCCGTGCCCTCGGATTGGGTCATAGTGTCTGACTTATGCTCAACCAGCGGGGTTTCCATGGTAGTCATTGGGGGCGTTCTTAAATGACTAGCTCTGGACGGCGCTCGCTGTCCGTCCTCTGCCTGCGGCGTTGCCTTGCTCCGGATGCGGTATGCTCAACCTGCGGCGCCTTAGAGGTAGTCATTGGGGACGTTCTTAAATGACTAGGTTGGGTAAATTACTTTTCGAGTTTATTTAATCTGTTTTGTTAGAAATTAAGTTGCCTACCTGCTCAAAGTAATTAGCGGCATTCATCTGCTATTGAAAATATTGCTCGAAAAATCGTCCAAGAAGTCGCGGGGCGATTTTTGATGGGTCGTGCGTCAAGTGATTTGGCAAGTTCTTGGTTAGATATTGGTCAGTTTTGGGTCAACCTTGCCAAAAGCTTGACGAATGCAGATTTTGACGTCGACGAATGAGCACTTCAGGCAGGTTCCAAGCAAAAATCTGGGCTGATTCTCGATAATCGCCTTCAATCGCCCCTTGCCAAGCGCTAGCCTCGCTTACAATCTGCTCCGACATTCGCGCGCCGTCCGGCGCTTAAGAGGGGAGGGCCCCATGGCAAACGAGATCTGGACCATCAAGCGTTGTCTCGAGTGGACCAAGGAGTACCTGGCCGAGCGCGGCGAGGAGCACCCCCGTCTTTCTGCCGAGTGGCTGCTGTGCGCCGCCACGGGCCTGGCGCGCATTGACCTATATATGCGTATGGACGAGACGCTTAACGCGGCCCAGCTCGAGACCATGCATGCGGCCGTCGTTCGTCGCGCCAAAGGCGAGCCGCTGCAGTACATCACTGGCAGCACGCAGTTTCGCATGATTGACGTCGCGTGCGCTCCCGGTGTGCTCATTCCGCGCCCCGAAACCGAGATGCTCGTCGAGGAAGTCCTCAATTATCTGGATGCCGAGGTGCTGAGCCCCGAGGCTGCTGCTCGTCAGCGTGTTGAGCTGCCTTGGAACGATGAGGTCGAGCAGGCTCGCAAGGCCGAGGCCGCGCTGGCAGACGAACGGGCGACCGCCGAGCGCCGTGCCGCTAACCTGACGGCTGCCGATGAGGCGGCGCTAGGCGGCGACGTACTGGGCAGCCGTGCCTATGCCGAGGAACTGGCCGATCGCGAGGCCGAGGAAGCCGCCGCGCAGGCAGCAGAAGCCGAAGCCGCGGAAGCCGCCGAGCCCGAGCTCGACGAATACGGCATCGCCATCGAGGGTGTCGGCCAAGAGGCGGCTTCGGCTCAGGATGCCGCTGCGTCTGCCCCAGCCGAGCCCCGCACCGCCCGCGTTCTCGAGGTCGGCTGCGGCACGGGCTGCATCTCGCTCTCCCTTGCCTGGGAGCGCCGCGGCCACGTTGCCTGCACCGCCACCGATATCGAGCCGCGCGCCATCGATCTGGCCACCAAAAACCGCGACGCCCTCGGCCTCACGGCAGATGAGGTTGCCTTTAGCCTCACCAACCTGGTGAGTTCCATTCCCCGCGAGGAGTGGGGCACCTTTGATGTGCTCGTCTCCAACCCACCTTACATCCCGACCGGCGTCATGCGCTCGCTGCCGCACGAGGTCAAGGACTTTGAGCCCGACCTGGCGCTCGAGGGCGGCGCCGACGGCCTCGATATCTTCCGCCGCCTGCTCAATGCGGCGCCTTACATGCTGCGCGCCGGCGGCCTGTTTGCCTGCGAGCTCTACGAGGGTGCCCTCGATGCCGCGGCCGAGCTCTGTCGCCAGGCAGGCCTTTCGGACGTGCGTATCGTCCACGACCTCACCGATCGCCCCCGCATCGTCCGAGCCATCGTCACCGAGCCCAAACAGCGCCAGTAATATTTATTAACTGGTTAACAAAAATTATAAAGTAGTTTATAATTAGGACGGCTGAAAGAGGTCGGCCCATGCAACCTCCTACCTTTCGGGAAATCATTGCCCTACTCAAGCACGATGGATTCGTGAAGGTCGCGCAAGTCGGTAGTCATGCTAAGTATGTTTCTGGTGACCGTGTTGTCACCGTGAACGGCTCTGGTGGTGATCGACCAAAGAAGGGCACGTGGGCAAGTATTCGTCGCCAAGCTGGATGGTAGTTGGAGGCAAAATGAGGCAGCGATTTACCTATGACTGCGTTCTCATAAAAGAAGACGACGGTTACTGCGCCAGCTTCCCGCAGATTCCCGGCGCCTTTGCCGATGGCGATACGCGCGAAGAAGCGATTGCCCATGCCGCTGAGGCGCTGATGGCGTTTTTGGCCGACGACCTCAACAACGGTTTGACTCCGGCAGGGTACGAACACTCGGCCGAGGTCGTGGCCCTTTCAGTCGAAATCGACCACGAGGACGCTCGGGAAGCGGCGTGCCGAACATTTAAAGACGCAGCGCTGGACCTCAAAGTCTCCGCTCCGCGGATTACCGCGCTGGTCAAAGCCGGAAAGCTCGATGTCGAACTCGTCGACGGCCGTCGTATGATAACGATAGACAGCATCGAGCGCTACGCCGCCCAAGAGCGCCACGCCGGCAGGCCAAAGAAGTTTGTCACAGTCCAATAACCCCTCACTTTCACCGACTACTAGAGCCGCTCACCAAACCAACATGCGCTCTGGGCAAATAGGTTGAACGTTTCGTGCGAGAATGCCCCTCAGTAAACAAACTTTCACCAGAGCGTAAGGGGCTGGCATACACATGCAGACGGTCTATCGGGTATACGAGGGAACGCGCGAGCCGCATCGGCTCGCCGTCGAGCGTACGGCCGAGGTGCTCGGCCGCGGCGGTCTGGCCTTGATCCCGACCGAGACCGTCTACGGTGTCGCCGTGGCAGTCAACGCCTTCTCGGACGCCGTGCCCCAAGATACAAGCGAATTCCCATCGTGGCCGCGCGATCCGCAGGTTGCCGTCAACGGTGCCGCAGTCCCTGCGCTCGGTACCGGCTATCGACGTATCTTCACTCTCAAGCAACGTGAACTCACGCAAACCGTTGCTTGGCTGGTCGATGGCGTCGAAGCACTCGACCGCTATGGCGTTGATATCCCGGAAGAGGCCCGCGTGCTTGCCCGACGATGCTGGCCGGGCGCCCTGACTATCGTGGTCAAGGCGGCCCCCTGCGTGCCGACCTTTATGCGCGCCGCCGACGACACGGTGGCACTTCGCGCTTCGGCCTCGCCCGTGGTGCAAGCGCTCATCCGCGCCTGCGGCAGCCCTCTTGCCTGCACCAGCGCCAACACGCATGGCGCGCCCGCGCCGGCAAGTTTTGTCACGGTGGAGGAGCGCATCCTGGAGGGGGTCGATGTGGCCGTCGACGCCGGTGAGACCCCGTGTCGCGACGCCTCAACCATCGTGTCGTTTCAGCACGGCGAGCTCCAGATCCTGCGCCAAGGCGCGCTTCCCGCATCAGAGATCGAACGGGTCCTGTCCGACCCGATGCAATAGAAAGGTGTAAGCGATGTCGTTGAATCTGGGCAGCTTGGGCATGGAAGATGCCTCGTTTAACTTTGGCGGTTCCTACATCATGGCGCTCGACTGCGGCACCACCTCGGTACTTGCGACCATCGTCGACGAGTACGGCTGCATCGTCGCGCAGGCGCGTCGTAGCGTCAAAACCAGCTTCCCGCGCCCCGGTTGGGTGGAGCAGGATCCCACGGAGGTGCTTGCCAGCCAGATCGGCGTGATGATGGAGGTTCAGTTTAAGAGCGGCATCCATTCTGACCGCATCGCCGCCATCGGTATCTCCAACCAGCGCGAGACCACGGTGGTGTGGGACCGCATAAGCGGCCAACCCATCTATAACGCCATCGTGTGGCAATGCCGTCGCACCGCACCTCTGATCGACAAGCTGGTCGAGCAGGGCGCAGAAGGGCTGGTGCGCTCTCGCACGGGACTTACGCTTGACCCGTATTTCTCGGCCTCCAAGGTGCAGTGGATTCTCGACAACGTCGACGGCGCACGCGAGAGCGCGGCGGCGGGCGACCTCATGTTTGGCACTATCGACACCTGGCTCATCTACAACCTCACCGGCGGCCAGGTCTTTGCCACCGACTACACCAATGCCAGCCGCACGGCACTCTTTAATATCCATACGCTCGATTGGGACGACGACCTGTTGGCGCTCTTTGACGTTCCACGTTCCATGATGCCCGAGGTTCGCTGGAGCTCGGGCGACTACGGCCGCGTCGCGAGCGACATCATGACCAACATGCCGCCCATCATGGGCGTGGCGGGTGACCAACAGGCGTCGCTGTTCGGCCACTGCTGTTTCCGTCCCGGCCAGACCAAAAACACCTATGGCACGGGCTGCTTTATGCTCATGAACACCGGTGACGAGATCGTCGAATCCAAGAATGGCCTGGTCTCCACCATCGGTATCGCTGCGGACGGCAAAGTCAGCTATGCGCTCGAGGGCTCTATTTTTGCCGCCGGTTCAACCATGAACTGGCTTCGCAACAACATGGGCATCATCTCGAGCGTGAGCGAGTCGGCGCAACTCGCCGCTTCGATCAACGACAACGAGGGCTGCTACTTCGTCCCCGCCTTCGCTGGCCTGGGCGCTCCCTGGTGGGATCCGCATGCCCGCGGTATCGTGTGCGGTCTGACCGGCGCCTCGAGCCGTGCGACCATCGTACGTGCCGCCTGCGAATCCATGGCATATCAGAGCTACGACGTGCTGCGCGCCATGGAGCAGGACGTGGGGCTTTCGATCGAGCGCCTGTCTGTCGATGGCGGTGCCTCGCGCAACGAGTTCATCATGCAATTCCAGGCCGACCTGCTGGATATCCCCGTGCTGCAATGCGAGACGGTGGAGACCACGGCAATCGGTGCCGCGTACTTGGCGGGTCTTGCCGTCGGCTATTGGGAAGACCTGGAGGAGCTGGAGCAAAATGCCCAGATCGTTAGGACCTTCCTTCCCCACATGTCCGCCGAGCGCCGCGAGCAAAACCTTGCGGGCTGGTGTGATGCAGTCAGGCGCTCGCTCAGTACCGTACAGTAGGGCTGCGATGGGCTGCTCGATACAACAAACCGCTAAACTAATGCATGGCGTGCGGCGGCAACATTGCTGCGCGCCTTGTCAGCAAGGCCGTTTTGCGGCCGCAACGAAAGGGGCAATCAATCCATGACCGTCACCTACGATGCGTCCCGTGTGACGCTTGTCGATCACCCGCTCGTCCAGCACAAGCTGTCGATCCTGCGCGACAAAAACACCGGCACCAACCAGTTCCGCCAGCTCGTGCGCGAACTCGCGCTTTTTGACGGCTACGAGGCCATGCGCGACCTGCCTATGGAAGACGTCGAGGTCGAGACCCCCATCACTACCGCCACGTTCAAACAGCTTGCCGGCAAGAAACTCGCCATCGTGCCCATCCTGCGTGCGGGCCTTGGCATGGTCGACGGCATCCTCGAACTGGTGCCCTCCGCTCGCGTGGGCCACATCGGCATGGAGCGCGACGAGGTCACCCATGAGCCGCACGAGTATTACTGCAAGATGCCCAAGGATATCGACCAGCGCATCTGCCTGGTCGTCGACCCCATGCTCGCCACGGGCGGTTCGGCCGAGATGGCCATCAGCTACCTGCGCGAGCGCGGTGTCAAGGACATCCGCATGCTGTGCATCGTCGCGGCCCCCGAGGGCCTCAAGTCGCTGACCGAGAAGGACCCAGATGTGCATATCTATACCTGCGCTATCGATGACCATCTCAACGAGGCTGCCTACATCGTTCCCGGCCTGGGCGACGCCGGCGATCGCATCTACGGCACGCTCTAGTCGCTGGGCTAAGACGGCCGCGGCTGCAAATAGGAAGAAATGGTGCGCGCGGGCAAGTAGAAGACGCCTGTGCGCACCTTTAGTTAATGGACGTTTTGCCCTGCAGGGTTCGAGAAAAACGTATTACCGTACCTGCGGCATAAAGAAGGTCTTAAGAAAACGAACAGGTGCGTATTAACCGATGCTTTTTCGGTTGTACTTTAGCGATTGGCTCGTACAATAGTCACCAATGTTTGGCGGGAACTGTTCTGTGAGGCGTTAAAAAAGGAAAGTGAGGACGCCAATGTTTCAGATAGCCGATCTGCTCGCTATCGTTGCAGGCGCCATCGCGGGCGCGGTCGCCTTTCTTCCCTTTGTCTTTACGCTCAAGCCGGTTCTTGACGATAAGCAGAATGCGGACATGCTCAAGGGTATGGTGAGTCTGGCGGTCTCGGCAATCGCTCTGCTCGTCTTTACCTTGGTTGTGTTTGTGTTGTTCGGAGAGGCATTTCGCATGTTCCTCCTGGGCGAGGCGATCGGCTTCGTGGCCTTTATGGCCGCCTGCGCGGTTCGCGTCGCCAAGGCGCTGCGAGATCCTCATGAGGTCGAAAGGTAAGTCGTGGAAATTTTTGAAAAGCTGCCTGATGAGATTAATCATCTGGTCAGCGAGTTCAGCTCCACCCCTGTCGTGGGCGATCTGAGCTGCGGCATCACGCAGTACTCGTTTTGGCTGATCGTCTCCACGATCGTGCTCCTGATCGTCCTGGCCGTGTTCAAGAAGAAGCAGACCCTGGTTCCCAAGGGCTTCTTCGTCAACGGTTTCGAGTACATCATCGAGTACGTCGAGAACGATATCGGCAAGGGCGTCGTGGGTGAGAACTGGAAGAAGCACTTCCCGTTCCTGTGCTCGCTTTTCCTGTTCATCCTGATCAACAACATGATCGGCCTGATCCCGGGAATGAAGCCCGGCACCGGCGCAATCGGCTCCACCGCCGCGCTCGCCATCTTCGCCTTCGTGTACTTCATCTACTACGGATGCAAGGCTCACGGCGTGATCGGCTACATCAAGAGCCTCGCCCCGCAGGGCGTGAGCTTCCCGATGAACGTGCTCGTGTGGGTCGTCGAGCTCTTCTCGACCTTCCTGCGCCTCATCACGCTCGCCGTCCGTCTGTTCTGCAACATGTTCGCAGGACACGTGGTCATGGGCTCGTTCGCCATCATGGCGAGCATGTTCATGCAGCCGCTGCTTCAGCAGGTTTCCGCGGCCCACGCCGTCGGCGCCCTGCCTTCGCTGGCCTGGCTTGCCATCCTCATCCTGATCTATGCGATCGAGCTTGTGGTCGGCGCCATCCAGGCTTACGTCTTCACGGTCCTTACCGCCGTGTATGTCTCCGAGGCAGAGGAGGTCGCGGAGGAGGAGTAGTCTTCCGTTCGCGCCTTAAAGGTAAGGCAATTCGTTAAACCGCCGGTGCCCGTACCCATGGAGCCCGGCAGTTATAAAAAGGTTATCCTGCGTGAAATAAGACACGCACGACAAAGGAGGAATCGTGGGAGTTATCGGTTACGGTCTCGGTGTTATCGGCGCTGGTCTTGCTATCGGCCTGTCTGCTCTGGGTGCTACGGGTGCTATGGCCCGTCAGCCTGAGGTCCAGGGCCGCGTGTTCACCGTCTTCATCATGGGCTCCGCCTTCGGCGAGGCTCTGGCTCTGATCGGCTTCGTTGTCGCGCTGATCGTTAAATAGCACGGAGCGTCAAGTATGAATCTTTCATCCCAGAAGAGCGCGATCGCACTCTCCGCGTCCGCGGCCGCGCTGCTCATGCCGGTTTCCGCGTTCGCTGAGGACGGCGCTACCGGTGCGGACATCCTCATCCCTAAGATGGCGGAGTTCATCCCGGCGCTTATCGCCTTCCTGATCATCTGGATCGTGCTGGCCAAGGTCGCCCTGCCGGGCATCATGAAAACCATGGAGGAGCGCGGCAAGAAGATCGAGGAGAGCCTCGACGAGGCCGAGAAGACCAAGCAGGAGGCTATCGCCAAGCGCGCTGAGTCCGACTCGATCGTCACCGACGCCCGTCGTCAGGCTGCCGACATCGTTCTCGAGGCCCGTAAGGACGCCGAGTCCGAGCGCGCCCGTATCATCGAGGCTGCTCACAAGGAGGCCGAGGAGATCATCGCCAAGGCCCATACGACCGTCGAGGACGAGCGCAAGTCCATTTACGCCGGTGCCGCGAGCTCCATCGCCGACCTGTCCGTTGCCGTCGCCACCAAGATCGTGGGCGAGGCACTCGAGGACGATGCCGAGCAGAAGAAGCTCATCGAGCGCTACATCCAGGAAGCAGGTAGCCTGAATGCCGACTAGCCGCTATCAGGACAAGGTGCTCGAGACCTACGCGCGCTCCCTTCTGGAAGCCGCTAAGGCCGAGAACCATGTGTTCGAGGACCTCGAGATGATCGAGCGCTTGGCTTCTGCCAGCCCCGAGATCATCGCCGTGCTCGACACCATGTCCAAGCGCGACCAGCTCGACCTTCTTCCCAAGGTGGCAGCTGCCTTTAAGTATGTTGCCGAGGAAGACGAGGATGTAGTGGGCGTGACCGTCACCACGGCGATCCCGCTCGACGACGAGCTGCGTCAAACCATCACTAAGAAATGCGAGCAGGACTTCGGCCGCAAGGTATTCCTTATCGAGCAGGTCGACCCGTCTATCGTGGGCGGCCTGGTGCTCGAGGCCCGCGGCGAGCGTCGTGACATTTCCGTCAAGACGCAGCTGCGCATCGCGCAGGAGACCCTCGCAAACTCTGCTAATTCGTACGGAGGTGAAGCCTAATGTCCGAAACCCTCAATGCCCAGGATATCGCCAAGAAACTGCAGGAGCAGCTCACGAGCCTCTCCGCGACGGTCGATACGCATGAGGTTTCAACGGTCGACGAGGTAGGCGACGGCATCGCGCGCGTCTCCGGCCTCAAGAGCGCCATGGCAGGCGAGCTTCTGGAGTTCAAGAGCTCCGATACCGGTGAGACCGTCTTCGGCCTTGCCCAGAACCTTGACCGTGACGAGGTCGGCGCCGTTCTGTTCGGTGCCGTCGACTCCATCAAGGAAGGCGACGAGTGCCGCACCACTGGCCGCATTATGGATATCCCCGTGAGCCGTGCCATGCTCGGCCGCGTCGTCAATCCGCTCGGCCAGCCTATCGACGGCCTGGGCGACATTGTCGCCACGCACCGTCGCCCCATCGAGTTCAAGGCTCCCGGCGTCATCGATCGTACCCCGGTGTGCGAGCCGGTTCAGACCGGTCTGCTCGCTATCGACTCCATGGTGCCTATTGGCCGCGGTCAGCGTGAGCTCATCATCGGTGACCGTAAGACCGGTAAGACCGCCATCGCCATCGACGCTATCCTCAACCAGCGCGGCAAGGGCATGGTCTGCATCTATGTCGCCATCGGCCAGAAGGCCTCCACGGTTGCCAACATCCGCGAGACCCTCGCTCAGCACGGTGCGCTCGACTACACCATCATCGTTTCGGCCACCGCTGCCGATTCCGCCCCTATGCAGTACATCGCGCCTATGGCCGGTGCCGCTATCGGCGAGTTCTTCATGTACAACGGCGAGGACGGCAAGCCCGCCAGCGAGACCAACCCCGGCGGCCACGTGCTCGTCATCTACGACGACCTGTCCAAGCAGGCTGTGGCCTACCGTCAGATGTCGCTGACGCTGCATCGTCCGCCCGGACGCGAGGCCTATCCTGGCGACATCTTCTACCTGCACTCTCGTCTGCTCGAGCGTGCCGTCAAGATGTCCAAGAAGAACGGTTACGGCTCCATGACGGCTCTGCCGATCATCGAGACCCAGGACGGCGACGTCTCGGCCTACATTCCGACCAATGTCATTTCCATTACCGATGGCCAGATCTACCTGCAGTCCGAGCTCTTCTTCCAGGGTCAGCGCCCGGCAGTCGACGTGGGCATCTCGGTGTCCCGCGTCGGTGGCGATGCGCAGACCAAGGCCATGAAGCAGGTCGCCGGCAACCTCCGTCTGGACCTCGCTTCCTATCAGGAGCTTGCCGGCTTTACCCAGTTCGGCTCCGACCTCGACGAGGCTACTCAGAAGCAGCTGACCCATGGTGCCCGCATGACCGAGCTCCTGAAGCAGCCGCGCTACAAGCCGTTTGAGGTTGGCGAGCAGATCGTTACGCTGTTCGCTGGCAACGAGGGCTTCCTGGATGACCTGGGGATCGCCGACGTGCTGCCTTTCCGTGCCGAGCTCATCGAGTACATGGACAATGGCTTTGGCTCGCTGCTCGACAAGGTTCGCGCCAAGAAGATCGATGATGACACCAAGGCTGAGCTCTTGCGCGTCATCGGCGACTTCAAGCAGCAGTTCATGGCCAAGCACCATTCGGATGTTTCTGGATCAGAGGAGAACTAAGCCCCATGGCCAACCTTCGCGACATTAAGAAGCGAATCTCCTCGGTTACCACGACCAAGCAGATCACGCGCACGATGGAGATGGTCTCTACGGCCAAGATCCGTCGTGCCCTCGATCGCTCCAAGCAGGCCGAGCCCTATAAGGAGGCGCTGACCGACGTCATGTTGACGGTCGCCGGCGACGCCTCCTGTTCGGGCACCGATCCCATGCTGCAGAAGCATGGGATCGTCAAGCATGGCCTGATTGTCGTTATTGCCTCGGACCGCGGCCTTGCCGGCGGTTTCAATACGACGGTGGAGCGCACGGCCGAAAAGCTCGCCGCTTCTTGGGCGAACGACGGCATCGAGTGCGAGATCATCGCGTGTGGGCGTAAGCCGGCCACGTATTTCCGTGACCGCGCAAACGTCGTCATGCACTTTGAGGGCAACTCCTCTGAGCCCGATTTCAATCAGGCCCGCATGATCTCCTCTCATATCTGCGATGCGTATCGTGCCGGTGAGCTTGACCGTGTCGAGCTTGTCTACCACCACGCCAAGAACCGCGTGGATCAGGAGCTTCGCGTCGAGCATCTGTTGCCGCTCGACCCCGAGATGATCGCTATGGCCCACGGTCCGCGTAAGAACGAGACCGACGCCCCTAAGCGTATCTCGTCCACGTTCGAGTTCGTGCCCTCTCCCGAGCATGTTCTCGGCAAGCTTGTGCCGTCTTATATCCTGACGGTCATCTACCAGGCCCTGATCGATTCGGCGGCTGCCGAGCAGGGTGCACGCCGCAAGGCCATGCACTCCGCGACGGAAAACGCCACCGCGATCATCTCGACCCTTACCCGCACGTATAGTCGCGTGCGCCAGGCTTCGATCACGACCGAGATTAACGAGATCGTCGGCGGAGCCTCAGCATTGGAGGAACAGTAATGGCTAATAACACCGTAAAGCTTGCGGTCGAGGAAGCCACCAAGAAGACGACTGCCGGTGATGGTCGCATCGTGCGAATCATCGGCCCTGTCGTCGACGTCAAGTTTGACGGCGCGGTGCCCCCGATCTACAACGCGCTCACGGTCGAGGCCGAGACCCCGATCGGTCATCTGAGCACGATCCTCGAGGTCGAGAGCCAGCTTCCGGGCGGCGTCGTCCGCACGGTCGCCATGTCCTCGACCGACGGCCTGCAGCGCGGCCTCATCGCCACCGATACCGGTGAGCCCATGAAGATGCCCGTTGGCCCCAAGACGCTCGGCCGAATTTGGAACGTTATGGGCAAGCCCGTCGACGGCAAGCCCATGCCCGAGGTGGAGGAGTTCTACCCCATCCACCATGCAGCACCCCGTTTCGACGAGCTCACCACCAAGACCGAGATCTTCGAAACCGGCATCAAGGCCGTCGACCTGCTCGAGCCCTACATCCGTGGCGGCAAGACGGGCCTGTTCGGCGGCGCCGGCGTCGGCAAGACCGTTCTGATTCAGGAGCTCATCAACAACCTCGCCCAGGAGCACGGCGGCACCTCGGTGTTCACCGGCGTCGGCGAGCGTACCCGCGAGGGCACCGACCTGTTCCTCGAGATGAGCGAGTCTGGCGTTATCGACAAGACCTGCTTGGTCTATGGTCAGATGAACGAGCCGCCCGGAGCGCGTCTGCGCATCGGTCTGGCCGGCCTTACCACCGCTGAGTATTTCCGTGATCGTGGCCAGGACGTTCTGCTGTTCATCGACAACATCTTCCGCTTCTCCCAGGCAGGTTCCGAGGTTTCCGCACTGCTGGGCCGTATGCCGTCCGCCGTTGGTTACCAGCCCACGCTGGCAACCGAGATGGGCGACCTCCAGGAGCGCATTACCTCAACCAAGACGGGCTCCATTACCTCCGTCCAGGCTGTCTACGTCCCCGCAGACGACCTGACCGACCCGGCGCCTGCCACGACGTTTACGCACCTCGACGCCACCACGGTTCTTTCGCGTAGCATTTCGTCGCTCGGCCTGTTCCCGGCTATCGACCCGCTCGCGTCTTCCTCCGACGCTCTCGATCCCTCGATCGTCGGCGAGGAGCACTACCGTGTCGCCGTCAAGGTCCAGGAGCTCCTGCAGGAGTACTCCGACCTTCAGGACATCATCGCCATTCTGGGTATGGACGAGCTGTCCGAGGAGCAGCGCCTTACGGTCAACCGTGCCCGTAAGATTCAGCAGTTCCTCTCGCAGTCCTTCCACGTCGCCGAGAAGTTCACCGGCAACCCCGGTGTCTACGTCCGCGTCGAGGATACCGTCCGCTCTTTCGCCGAGATTGTCGACGGCAAGGCCGATGACCTGCCCGAGCAGGCTTTCCGCTATGCTTCCACGATTGAGGACGTGCGCGAGCGCGCCCGCAAGATGGGGGAGAAGTAGGTTATGCGTATCCGCATCGTGTGCCCCGTGAGCTGCGCCTATGAGGGCGACGCTGCGTTTGTGTCGATTCCGTCCACGGATGGCGAGTTTGGCGTTCTGCCTGCTCACTCCAGCGAGATCTGCACGATCGACCGCGGTTACGTTCGCGTTTCCGATAAGGCCATGGGCACTGTCGACCACACGTTTGCCGTGGCCGGCGGCTATGCCCAGGTTGCGGACGATGTCGTGACCGTTCTCGCCGAGCGCGCTTGCGATTTGGCGACCGTCGATGCCGACAAGCTTAAAGCTGATATTCAAGGTTTTGAAGAGAAGCTGGGTAATTTGTCGGAGGATGATGCACGCCGCGCCTACCTCTATAATGAAATCGCATGGTGTAAGCTCAAGCTTGCCCAATAGTCAAACGATTTAGCGTTCGACCATTTGCGAACACATCATGCCCGGGATGGCCCAGCCACCCCGGGCATGCTTTTTGAAAGGGTAGACCTTGGATATTATCCGCGTTGAGGGTGGCCACGCCATCGGAGGCTCCGTGCCCGTTTCGGGCGCCAAGAACTCCGCACTCAAACTCATGGCGGCAACGCTTCTGGCGCCGGGCAAGACGACGCTGCAGAACGTGCCCGATATTTCCGATGTCCACGTGATGGGCAAGGTGCTCAAGGGCATGGGCGCTACGATCGATGTTCTCGACGAGCACACGCTCGAGATTGATACCTCTCAGGTCGATTCTTGGGAGGCCCCCTACGAGCTCGTTGCCAAGATGCGTGCTTCCACCGCCGTCATGGGACCCCTGCTGGGCCGCTTTCATCGCGCCAAGATTGCCATGCCGGGCGGCTGCAACCTGGGTGCTCGCAAGATCGATATGCACATTCTTGGTCTTGAGGCCCTGGGCGTTGAGTTCGATACCGCCCACGGTTACATCAACGCTAATGCGCCCCAAGGTCTGCGCGGTACCACCGTCACGCTCGAGTTCGCCAGCGTCGGTGCGACCGAGAACCTCATCATGGCCTCTGTGCGCGCACAGGGCACCACGGTTATCGACAATGCCGCCCGCGAGCCCGAGATCGTCGATCTCGCCAACATGCTCAACGAGATGGGCGCTAAGATTGTCGGTGCCGGTACGCCTGTCGTGACCATCGAGGGCGTGGAAGAGCTGCATCCTGTTACCCATCGCGTAGTGGGCGACCGCATCGAGGCCGGTACCTTTATCGTCGCCGGTGCGCTGATGGCCGACGATCGCGGTGTCGATGTCACGGGCTTTTGCCCCATTCACTTGGGCATGGTGCTCAAGAAGATGGAGCTCATGGGTATCGACTGCGAGCGCGTCGAGGATGGCGTCCATGTAAACCGTGCCGAGCGTATCAAGCCGGTCGACATCCAGACGCTTCCGTTCCCCGGCTTCCCGACGGACATGCAGGCGCAGATTATGGTACTCTCCGCCCTTGCCGACGGCAGTTCCGTTATTACCGAGAACATCTTCGAGAATCGCTTTATGTTTGCCTCTGAGCTGGTGCGCATGGGTGCCGACATTCGTATTGAGAGCCATCATGCCATGATTCATGGCGTCAAGGGCTTCTCGGGTGCACAGGTTACCTCGCCCGATCTGCGTGGCGGAGCGGCCCTCGTCGTAGCGGGCTTGATCGCCGACGGGACGACCGAGGTTTCGGCCATTCATCACATCAAGCGCGGCTACGAGCGGTTTGTCGAAAAGCTGCAGGCACTCGGCGCGCATGTCGAGCATGCTACCGTCCCCGATCCCGTCATCTACTAATACAGGTTGCCTATGTTTAATAAAAAGCCCCTCGCGGATACCACCGCCCGAAGACCCTCAACTGGTGCGCAGGCCAAGATCTACAGTCGCGATAACGTGGCTCGCTATTCCGAGCGCGCTCGTCAACGTCGTCGTAGCCACACGATTCGTCACGTCGCGCTCATTGTCGTGCTTGGCGTGCTGCTGAGTGCCACTACCGCTGCCGGCCTGTGGTTTGCCACCATTATGGGCAAGCTCGGCGATTCTAATGTCATTACCGACAATCTACGTCGGGTTCTGGTTGACACCGATGAGGCAAAGGATCCGTTCTACGTGCTGCTTCTTGGCACCGACGGCCGTCCGGGCGAGGATACGTATCGTGCCGACTCGATTATCCTGGCACGCATCGACCCCACGCAAAAGCAGGCGACGCTTATTTCCGTTCCGCGCGACACCAAGGTCGAGTACAAGGGCGAGACCATGAAGATCAACGCCTGCCATACCGTTGGCGGCGCCGAGGCCATGGTCGAGGCGGTCAACGAGCTGTGCGGTGTTCAGATTTCCCACTATGCCGAGGTCAGCTTCGACGGTATGCAGGCGCTGATTGATTCGGTTGGCGGTATCGACATTAACGCAACCGATGATGTTGACGACCCCGAGCACCTGGATATTAAGATTACCGCTGGCCAGCAGCATATGGACGGTGCCACCGCCCTTACCTATGCCCGCTGCCGCTACACCTATGCCGACGGCGATTACACGCGCATGCGCCACCAGCGTCAGGTGCTTGGCGCCCTTGCCAACCAGATTCTCAATAACTTCGATGCCACGAAGATCTTTGGCCTGGTTAATTCGCTGTCCGATATGCTCGTAACCGATATGAGCGTTCAGGATATCGTGGCTACGGTCAACGCCATGCGCGGTATGGATGTCGACGGTATCTACTCGGCCAACCTGCCCTCGTACGCCGACGAGAGCACCATGATCGACGGTGTGAGCTACGTCTTTGTCTACGAGGACGAGCTCAAGGAAATGATGGAGCGCGTCGATGCCGGCAAGGATCCCAAGGGTCCCAACACCATGGGTCTTTCCGACGGTTCCAGCTCTACGATCGGCGACCTGAACAACAACACGTCTGACGATTACGCAAACGGTACCGCAACCTCATCGGTCAGCTCTGACGATTCCGATGACTCAAGCGATTCGAGCGATTCGGACTACTACGAAGAGCCCACCGGCGACGGCAACGGCTACGAAGCCAACTACTAAGTTACGCGGTTTTACCAAACCGCGTAACCGCTTGACGCTGCGCGCCGCCCAAGGCGACAATTTGTCATTCAAAAGGCAGGGCATGACCAGAAGGTCAATGCCCTGCCTTTTTCATGCCAACTTGTTCGCCTTGGACGTCGCTCGCTGACGTTGGCTCAACCTGCGGTGCTGACTACTCCCCTTGCACCAAAAATCGCCCCGTTCTCGGTTTTGAGGACGGGGCGGTTTTGCTTACCTAGATTGTTCGAGTTCCCTATGCAAAGCGGGCGACGAGCTCCTGGAGCACGTCGGTCATCTTGACGAGCGAACTGACCGGGACGAACTCGTTGACGCCGTGGTAGCAATAGCCGCCGGTGGAAAGGTTGGGGCAGGGCAGACCGCGGAACGACAGCTGGGCGCCGTCGGTGCCGCCGCGAATCGGCAGCACTTGGGGCTCAACGCCGCAGGCAAGGTAGGCTTCCTTGGCAACATCAATAAGCTCGGGATAGTCACGAACGATCTCGGCCATATTTCGATACTGCTGCTTAATCTCGACCGTCACGCGCTCCTCACCCAGACGCTGGTTGAGCATCGAGGCGGCGGCATCAATAAGGTCGAGTTTCTGCTGGAACTTGGCGGCGTCATGGTCGCGGACGATATAGCGCGCTGTGGCGTGATCGACGGTCGCAGATACGCCCTCAAGGTGATAAAAGCCCTCGTAGCCTTCCGTATACTCCGGGCGCTGCACGTAGGGGAGCAGTGCGTTGAAGTCGCAGAACAGATTGCCTGCGTTGACCATACGGCCTTTGGCGTCGCCCGGGTGGATGGACTGGCCCTCAAAGCGGACGGTCACCTCCGCGGCATTGAAGCACTCCCACTCCAGCTCGCCGATGGGGCCGCCGTCGACCGTGTAGGCGTACTTGCAGCCAAAGGTATCGATATCCAACAGCTCGGCTCCGTGGCCGATCTCCTCGTCAGGGCAGAAGCAAATGCCGAGTGCGGGATGGGGCAGAGAAGGGTCCTGAGCGATACGCGCGACAAGCGACATGATCTCGGCGACGCCCGCCTTGTCGTCTGCGCCCAGCAGCGTGGTGCCATCGCTGCAGACCAAGTCCTCACCCGCGAGGTCATTCAGGGCGGGAAGCTTGGCGGTGCTCATGGCAACGGGCTTACCGTCAACCGCGCCGCAGACCAGGTCGCCGCCTTCGTAGTGTACGATGTGCGGCTTCACGCCGGCGCCCGGTGCAACTTCGGTGGTGTCGAGATGGGCGATCAGGCCCAGGGCGGGCTTGTCCTCAGCGCCCGCACTTGCGGGGATATGCGCGCAGACATAGGCGTGCTCGGTCACGTGGGCATCTTCCGCACCAAGCTCGCGCAGCTCTTCAGCCAGCACGTTGGCAAGGTCAAACTGAACGGCGCTCGAGGGTACCTGGTCGCAGTTTGCATCCTCGGACTGCGTGTTGATCTGGACGTAGCGCAAAAAGCGCTCGAGGACATCGGGGCTCGTGGTGGTGTTTTCCATAAAGACCGCTCCAATCTTGGTCGTCGTGTGCAACAAGAACTCTAGCACGGTATGCCACGGCATACCACGACGCTTGGATGGGGTAGAATCAGCCATTGAATGCAGAAGGGACGGAAGATCATGGATACGACAAATAGCTCGCGCGAACTACATCTGACGGTGGCGAACGAAGACTACTTGGAGTGCATGGTTCGCATTGAAAGCGAAGAGGGGGAAACCAACGGCGTGCGATCGGTCGACATCGCGCAGCGCCTTGGCGTCTCCAAGGCATCGGTCAATAAAGCGGTTTCGGCGCTCAAGGCATCCGAACTTGTCGAGCAATCGCACTACGGCAAGGTAGTCCTGACCGATCGCGGCCGCGAGGTTGGTACGGCTATCTGGTACCGTCATCGCCTCATCCGCACGTTTTTGGTTCAGGAGCTCGGTGTCGAATTTGAGCGAGCCGATTCCGAGGCCTGCATGATGGAGCATGCGCTATCCGAGGACACGATGAGCCGCTGGCTCGCCTATCTCGAAAAGCAGGGAATCAGCGTCGAGGAATAGCGGGATATATATGGATACGAGTTATTACAACCGCTTTGGTGCCGAGGAACTTACGCGCCGCTTGTCGAGCGAGACCTTGTTGGCGCAGGGCCCCATGGGCAGTGTTTTGTTGAGTGAGTACGATGCCGCCGACATTCCACCGGCGTTTTGGAATCTGGCAGAGCCGCAGACCGTTTCTCGTATCCATCGCTTGTATGTCGCCGCCGGCGCGCAGGTGCTCATTACCAACACCTTTCAGGCATCAAGCTATGCCCTCAAACACGACCAGATTGCGCCGTCCGTGGCGGAGGTCAATCGCGGGGCCGTCGACGATGCCCGCCAGGCGCACCCTCAGCTGCTGCTGGGCTCGATGGGCCCGATCGGTATTGAGTGGTTTGCCGAGGACTCTGCCGAGTATCGTGAAATCCGAGGCATTGCGCGCGAACAGGCGCACGCCTTGCTCAATGCCGGCGTTGACGGTCTGCTGATCGAGACGGTGACGTCTATCCGTAATTTGCAGCCCATGCTTGCCGGCGCTCGAGATGCCGCCGACGGCATGCCTGTTCTGGTGAGTTTTGTCGTTGACGATAAAGGCGACCTGTTGGGCGATGGCCTCAACATCGAGGCAGCCGTTTTGTACGCCGAAAAACACGGCGCAAACTCGGTTGGTGTTAATTGCTGTTCGCTTGCGGCCGCGAACGCGGCGGTGCCCAGGATGGTTGCATCGGCGACTACTCCTGTCACGGTGCGTCCCAACGTGGGCGATCCGGTCCAGACTCAGGATGGCCCCGTATGGCACGAGAACCCCGAAGCTTTTGCGCGCGCATGCATCGAATGGAGGCATGCCGGTGCCGCAATGGTGGGCAGTTGCTGTGGAACCACGGCAATCACTACGGCAGCGATGGCCGAGGCACTCGATATATAAAGGGCAAAACCGCTCCATACGGGGCGGTTTTTTTATTGCCCGCATGTCCTCGGCAGCATTTGCCCAAATGGTGAATGCTGGTGCCGGCAGGTTGCCGAGTGCGTGTTGCGGGTATACCTCACGCGTACCATGATCCAAACACTGTGAGGTGTCTGCGCGTGTGCGCGATAATTCATTTTGGAACTGACGGTTGGCGCGCTCGCGTCGATGAGGACTTCACTGCCGATAACGTTGCTCGTATCGCCGATGCCGTCGGCGAGTTGTGGCAAAAGACCAATCCGGGCAAAACGGTATATATAGGGTTCGACACCCGGCCCCTGGCGAGCGAGTTCGCTGAGCTTGCGGCGGGTGTGCTAGCAGCGCACGGGCTAGACGCCGCGCTCGCTTCGCGACCTGTTCCGACCCCTGCCCTTACGTGGGCGGCGGCTTATGACGGTGAAGCGTGCGGCGCGCTCATGGTGACGGGGTCCCATCATCCGCAGGGCTATCTGTGCCTCAAGATTCGCATGGGTGACGGCTCGACCGCCAACCAGGATGTCATCGAAGAGCTCGAAGAGACTATGGCTCCCGAGCCAATGGGGATCGAGGGGCAATATCGCACCGCGGATATCATTCCTGACTATATGCAGGCGGTGGCATCGTTTGTCGATGCCGAAGCCATCCGCGCCGCGCACCTGCGCGTGGTTGTCGATCCCATGGGCGGCGCAGCCCAGGGCTATCTAGCCGACTTGCTGCGCGAGCTTGGCGTTGAGGTGCACGAGATTCACGCCGGGCAGGCGTCTGACCAAGAAGATATCTGCCCCGACCCCGTTGAGCCTTGGGTGGACGCTTGCGAGCGCACGGTTGTCGAGGACGGAGCTTGCGCTGGCCTGGTGACCGACGGCGACGCCGACCGTATCGGCGCGGTTGACGAGCGCGGCAGATATATACATCCGCATCAGATCATGGCGCTCGTTTTGGGCGACTTGGTTCAATTTCGTAATTTGGAGGGGCGCGTCGTCGTCAATCTTTCATGCTCGACGCTCGTACGTCGCATTGCCGAGGCGCTTGGCTGCCGCGTGACCGTCAAACCAGTCGGTTTCAAATATATAGCGGCGGAGATGAAGAAGGGCGGCGTCCTCATAGGCGGCGAAGAAGCCGGTGGTATCGGCATCGCCGCGCATATGCCCGAGCGCGATGGAATCCTCGCCTGTCTGATTCTGTGTGAGCTTATGGCAAAGACGGACGCGCCTTTGGGCGTTCTGGTCGACCAACTCGAGGACAGTTTTGGTAAGACGAGTTACGGTCGACGCGATTTGCGCCTTGAGGCCGAAGATGCCGAAACGTTACGAACCCTGCTGCCGGGCGTAAACCCCAAGTCGATTTGTGGCAAGGTGCCGCAAAACGTTAGTCATATGGACGGCTTGCGTCTGTCATTCGAGGATGACACGTGGCTGCTGGTCCGTCCTAGCGGGACCGAACCAGTGGTGCGCGTCTACGCCGAGGGGTTCTCGGTGGAAGAACGTGATGAGTTGCTCGATGCTGGCTGTGCTTTAGCTAGGGGGACGTATCCGCTTTAACCATGAGACTGCCTTATATAAAGAGATGCTCGGCGAGCGGTAGTTAACGGCTGGCAAACGTTAGTCGGATCACAAGATGTGAACAAATTATGGAGTGCGCGATTCCCGCCCACGGGGCCCCTCCGGTCTGGCAATATATCTCCTTGCCGCGCGGCCCGGTGGAACCGGATCAGCCGCAAAGCGTGCACCTTGAGAACCGGATACTGCGAGGATGGACACTTACGAGTGTCGCATCCGGGCAGACATCGAACCATTTGAAATGGTCTAACTTGGATTTGT
>CBCTFW010000023.1:0-21859 GCA_965146285.1 uncultured Collinsella sp. | reverse complement strand
GTCGTTTCCGTGCCCTCGGATTGGGTCATAGTGTCTGACTTATGCTCAACCAGCGACGTTTGCGCGCTTGTCAAGAGATTAGCCGTTGGGAAAGTGTCCAAAAATCCCACGCTCGTTCCTTTTGGATTGCGTTGCCCGTGGCCGACGGCCGTGCGGCACCGGTCCGCGTGGCGGCGTATAATCGGCGGCAGATGACTTGGACGTTAGGAAACCATGACCGATAGCATGCAGCAGATGGCGCTCGACACGCTCGGCGCCTATTTTGGCTACACCTCGTTTCGCCCGGGACAGGACCGCATGGTCGATGCGATCCTTGCCGGTCGCGATGCGCTGGGTGTTATGCCCACGGGCGCCGGCAAGTCCATTTGCTACCAGGTGCCTGCGCTCATGCTGCCCGGCATCACCTTTGTGGTGAGTCCGCTGCTGTCGCTTATGGAGGACCAGACCCGTGCGTTGCTCGCGGCGGGTGCGCGACCCAGCTATCTCAACTCCAGCCTTACTCCGGCCCAGCAAAACACCGTGCTCAAACGGGCGCGCGAGGGCCGCTACCAGCTTATGTACGTGGCGCCCGAGCGCCTGCTCGAGCCGCGCTTTCTGGCCTTTGCGCAGGAAGCTGCGGCCGAAGGCGGCATCGGCGTTCCGCTCGTGGCTATTGACGAGGCCCACTGCGTGAGCCAATGGGGCCAGGATTTCCGCCCCGCCTATCTGCAGATTCGCGAGTTCATCGATTCCCTGCCGCAGCGCCCCATCGTGGCTGCCTTTACCGCTACGGCGACCGAGCGCGTGCGCGCGGATATTCAGCAGATGCTCGGCCTGCAAAACCCCGCGACGGTGGTGACGGGTTTTGATCGCAAGAACCTCTACTTTGGTTGCGAGGAGATGGGCGACAAGGCCAAGACCGCGTGGGTGCGCGACTACGTGATCGCGCATTCGAGCGAGAGCGGCATCGTGTATTGCTCGACCCGCAAGACGGTCGATGCGCTGGCAGACGAGCTTGCCGAGGCGCTGGGCCCCAGCGGCATTCGCGTTGGCCGCTACCATGCCGGCATGGGCAACGACGCCCGCCGCCAGAGCCAGCGTGCCTTTATCGACGACGACATTCAGGTGATGGTTGCCACCAACGCCTTTGGAATGGGCATCGATAAGCCCAACGTGCGCTACGTCATCCACAACAACGTGCCCGAGAGCATCGAGGCATACTACCAAGAGGCGGGCCGCGCTGGCCGCGATGGCGATCCGGCCAGCTGTTACTTGCTGTGGAACGGCAACGATTTTCGCATGCGCCGCTTTTTGATCGACCGCGGCGATGCTGCCGATGAGGCACTCGACGAAGAACAGCGCGCGTGGGCGCTCCAGAACCGTTATCGCCTGCTCAGCCAGATGGAGGGCTACTGCAATACCACCGGCTGCCTGCGCGAATACATGCTGCGCTACTTTGGCGACGAAGCCGCGGCCGAGCATGCGGTTGTGGCTGCTGCGGGCGGCACCGCAGACGACGCCGAGGGCTGCGGCAACTGCAGCAATTGCCTCACGCAGTTCGAGGTCGAGGACGTCACCGATATGGCCCGCGCTGCCGTGCGCTATGTGGCCACGCGTCCCATGCGCTTTGGCAAATCGCTGGTCGCCGACGTGCTCCACGGCGGCAACACCGAGCGCATTCGCCAGATGCATCTGGACGAGGACCGCGGCTACGGTGAGCTGTCGAGCGAATCGGTCGGGCGTATCAAGGACATCATCGGCCAGCTGTGCGGCCGCGGTTATCTGGCTACCTCGCAGGGGCAGTACCCGGTCGTGGGGCTGGGCCCGCGTGCCGCCGAGGTCGAGGATGAGGCGTTTGCCTTTACCGTTAAGCGTCGCGCGTCCAAGCGCAAGACCTCGGCCCGCGCCCGCCGCGCCGTCGATCTGCTGCGCGAGGAGGCCGAGCTGGATCAGCGCCCGCGCGTGGGCGACGATGCCGAGCTGTTCGAGCGCCTGCGTGCCCTGCGCAAGGAGATCTCGACCGAGCTGGAGATGGCGCCGTACATGGTCTTTTCCGACAAGGCCCTGCGCGGCCTGTGCCGCCTACGCCCACAGACGCGCGACGAGCTTATCCAGGTCAACGGCATCGGCGAGAAAAAGGCCGACGCCTTTGGCGAGCAGTTTATGGCGGCGATTGAAGAGTTTGAGTCCGAGCATGCACGGAATGGAGCATAACGATGGCATCCGACGATAAAACCGAGCGCACTGAGGTGTCCGCTGTGCCGCTGTACCAGCAGGTTATGGACGACCTAAAGGGCGAGATCGCGCGTGGCGTGTACGCATCCGGCTCGCGCATTCCTTCCGAGATGGAGCTCGCGAAGTACTACGGCGTGGGGCGCATCACCGTGCGCCGCGCCATCGAGGAGCTGTCGCGCGCGGGGTATCTCAACCGCCAGCAGGGGAGGGGCACGTTTGTGTGCGCGCCCAAGCTCAAGCGCAAGATTGTCCAGAAGGGTGACGTCCAGAGCTTCACCGAGGGCTGCGCTGCCAACGACATGGTGGCCGGAGCACGCCTGGTGTCGCGCACGGTGGTTGCGGCGACGCGCGAGGACGCGGCGTTCTTTGGCGTAGAGCCCGGCTGCGAGCTTATCGTGGTCGAGCGCGTGCGCACGGCCGACGGCATCCCCGTCATGCTCGAGAACAACGCCTTTGTGCTGGTTGACCATCCCTATCTGCAGACACTTGCCGATAAGGACCTCACCGATAACTCGATCTTTGCGCTCGTTGCCGAGCATTCGGGCCGCGCACCGCTCAAGTCCGACCCTTGCACCGTGGAGATTGCGCTTGCCGATGCTCAGGCGGCCCCGCTGTTGGAGGTGCCGGTCGGCGAGCCGCTCTTTTATATGGAGGCGTACTTTACCGATGAGGACGAGCGACCCTTGCTGCTCGGACGCCAAAAGATCGTGGGCTCGCGCTACGTCTTCGACATCTAACGTCCATAGATAGAACAACATAGAACAAATTTGCCGAGATGACTTCACGGGCTTTGTTACACGTGTTATAAATAGGACAACATAGAACGACAGCAGGTACGAGCCGCCGTCGCTCAAAGCCGCCCCACAAGGAGGAACATCAGGATGAACGCACATGATCTGGTTCAGGAAATCATCGAGCGCAAGGGTAAGATTGAGAATGTCTTTTGGATTGCTTGTGGCGGTTCGATGATTGACCTGATGCCGGCCAACGAGCTGCTCAAGCGCGAGGCCACCACGTTTACCTCGACGGTCTACACGGCACGCGAGTTTTGCCTGATGGCCCCCAAGAGCCTAGGGCCGAAGTCGCTCGTTATTGCCTGCAGCCACAGCGGCAACACGCAAGAGGTCGTCGACGGCTGCGAGATGGCGCTGGCGGCCGGTGCCGAGGTCGTTGCCCTCACCGACTGCGAGGGCTCCAAGATCGACAACGGCAAGTGGACCACCTGGGTCTACCCCTGGGGCGAGGGCGTGCCGCAGGCCGAGGTGCCTCAGGGCATCGGCGCTCTGATCGCCGCCGAGCTGCTCGACCAGCAGGAAGGCTACGAGGCACTCGCCGACATGTACGAGGGCCTAAAGCAGATGGATGCGCTGCTGCCCGCCGCCCGCGAGAAGGTCAACGCCGAGCTGGGCGCCCGCTTTGCCGAGCTCTGTCAGCAGCACAAGTTCTTCTATATCCTGGGATCCGGCCCCAACTTTAGCCAGACCTACGCCATGGCCATCTGCTCGCTCATGGAGATGCAGTGGCAGCACTGCTGCTATATTCACTCCGGCGAGTACTTCCACGGCCCGTTCGAAGCCACCGAGCCCGGCGTGTTCTACTTTGTGCAGCTCGGATCGGGCGAGTGCCGCCCCATGGAGGAGCGCGCGCTGGCGTTCCTCAACACGCACACCGATACGGTTATGGTGCTCGACGCGCTTGAGTACGGCGTGGGCGAGGTGCCTGCCAACGTGCGTTCGTTCCTGGAGCCGATCTTCTTCTACAACATGAGCTGCGAGCTGCGCGCCGCGCGCGGCAAGGTCTTCGACCACAGTCCCGAGGTTCGTCGCTACATGGGCATCGAGCAGTACTAGGTATCGGGAAAAGTATTCACCTTCGATTTGCAAGTGAACAGCGTGCGTAAAAAGCGGGCCGCGCCGGTGAGTTTCCGGTGCGGCCCGCTTAGTATCGCGCATAGATTCGCAAGGTTACGGCAGCCAGCGGCCTACTTTGCGTCGTAGGCCTCGGCGTCCCACCAGTCGAGCTGGGCGATGTTGTCGCGGATGTGCTGGCAGCTCTTGTGGAAGCCCTCGAGCTCGTACTCGGACAGGTCGAGCGTGTAGACCTCCTCGACGCCCTCGGCACCGATCACGCACGGCAGGGAGGTAAAGATGCCCTTCTCGCCATACTGGCCGGTCATAAGCGTAGAGGCCGAAAGCACGGCGTGCTCGTTGTGCAGCACGGCAGCGCAGACGCGCGCGGCGGAGTTGGCGACGGCGTACTCGGTGCACTGCTTGCCCTGGTAGGTCACATAGCCGCCCTTACGCGCGAGCTCTTCGACCTCCATGTGGTCAAAGGCGTACTTGTCGGGGTTTTCGGCCTGAAGCTCGTTGAGGCTCTTGCCGGCGATGGTTGCGGCCTTAAAGGCGGCAAGCTGGCTAAAGCCATGCTCGCCGATCATGTAGGCGTCGATGGACTTGGGGCTCACGCCGACCTTCTTGGAGATCTCGGTGCGCAGGCGGGCGGAGTCCAGGCCGCAGCCCGAGCCGATGATCTTCTTGGGATCGTAGCCGGTCAGGTGCCACAGCTCGGTGCACACGACGTCGCAGGGGTTGGAGATGCTCACGAAGATGCCGTCAAAGCCGGCGTCGACGATGCGCTTGGCAAAGGAGCGGGCGGCGTCGGTGGTAAAGAACAGCTCGCCGTCGCGGTTGCCGGCGGCCAGTGCGACCTTACCGGCGGCGTTGACGATGACGTCGCAGCAGGCAAGCTCCTCGTAGTGGTCGTAGCAGTTGACGATCTTGGTGTTGTACGGGACAAACGAAAGGGAGTCGCGCAGGTCCTGGACCTCGGACGTCACCTTGGCCTCGTTGATATCGCACAGGTACAGCTCATCGGCAATGCCCTGCATGAGCAGGCTGTTGGCGACATGTGCTCCTACGTGGCCCTGGCCGACCACACCGATCTTACGCGTCTGGTACATATACGTATCCTTTCGGCCGAGTTTTTCGCGTCGAACCATTGTAGCGTCCTACTGCCACTTTGCTAGGCTAAAGCGCCGTAGATTTTGGGACATGCCTTAATCTCTACTTTTGGAGTGATTTGGGCCGCTGACGGCATCGCTAGGCGATGTACTCGCGCGGATAGGGCTGCTCGTTGTACCATAGCTGCAACTGACTCGTAAGGAGCATCCATGCCCATTCGCATCCCCGACGCCCTCCCTGCCGCCGCGCAGCTCGAGAGCGAGAACATCTTTGTCATGACTGAGTACCGCGCGCTGCACCAAGACATCCGCCCGCTGCGCGTGCTCATCCTCAACCTCATGCCCACCAAAATCGCGACCGAGACGCAGATCATGCGCAAGCTCTCCAACACGCCGCTGCAGGTGGAGGTGGACCTGCTGCGCACCAAGACGCACGAGGCCACGCATGTGAGCGCCGGCCACCTGGAGACGTTCTACCGCACGTTCGATGACATCCGCGACATCCACTACGACGGCCTGATCATCACGGGCGCCCCGGTGGAGCAGATGCCGTTCGAGGAGGTCGACTACTGGCCCGAGCTCTGCCAGATCATGGATTGGTCCACCACGCACGTACACTCTACGCTGCACATTTGCTGGGGCGCGCAGGCCGGCCTGTACCATCATTACGGTATTCAGAAGCACGACCTGCCGGCAAAGGCGAGTGGCGTGTTCGAGCATTATCTGGTGAAGCCGCAAAGCCCGCTGGTCCGCGGCTTTGACGACCGTTTCTATGCCGTGCATTCGCGCAACACCGATGTGCGCCGCGAGGATGTGGAGGCCGAGCCGCAGCTTGAGGTTGTGGCCGTGTCCGACGAGGTGGGCCTGTACATCGTCAAGTCGACCGACAGCCGCCGCTTCTTTGTCTTTGGGCACCCCGAGTACGATACCGACACGCTGCGCTTGGAGTACGAGCGCGATGTGAAGCGCGGACTCAACCCGGAGGTGCCGGCGCATTACTTCCCGAATGACGACCCCACGGCCGAGCCGCGCAACGTCTGGCGCAGCCAGGCTCAGCTGTTCTACACCAACTGGCTCAACTACTACGTCTACCAGACCACGCCCTACGACCTGGCCCGCGCCGGCGAAGAGCACTAGGCTGCGATGGTACTGCCGTAGCCGTGGCTGATGTGGCGGCGATTAGGCGCTGATGATGTGGGGTAGCGGCAGGTCATGGGCGTCGGTGGGAACGCGGTCGACACGCTGCTCGTCAAAGGCGATGCCGACGATCTGGCATGTGGTCGAAAGCGTGGACAGGTAGCGGTCGTAGCAACCGCCGCCGTAGCCCAGGCGCGCGCCGGTTTGGTCGAAGGCCACGAGCGGCACGACGATCATGTCGAGAGCTTCGGCAGGCACGATAGGGAAGTGGTTGCTGTCGATGTCCGTGGCCGCAAAGGCCCGCGTGGGGCGGGCGATAAACGGAGCCGCGGACGCATCGTCGGCGGCAACTTCCCGCATACACATGCGCTGGCCACAAGCCACGGCGTCTGTTGCCGAGAGCATGCACGGATAGGCCACGCGCCAGCCGCGCGCGGCGGCCGCAGCGGCAAACGCGGCAGGGTCTGCCTCGGAACCCATCGCGGCATAGACGGCAACGATGCGCGGCGCCGCGGCATCCGAGCGGCCCAGCAGCTCAACCAGCCGCGCACAGATATCAGCAGACTTCGCCGAACGCACATCCAAATCAAGAGCATCGCGCTGGGCAATCACCGCCCGCCGCAACTCAGCCTTGTCCATCCCAACCTCCTCTAGCAAACCTGCCAAAAAGTGACAGGCTTATTTTGGCAGGTTTTATCTGGGCAAACGTCGAAGCCGCCACAAAGGCGCCCTTTGTGGCGGCTTTGACTCGACGTTGGCTTCACAGCGCCGCAGCGATCGCTTCAGTCACAAACTTATTGAGTGACTCACCCTTCTTTGCCGCTGCCAGCGCTGCTTGCTTGTGGAGCTCAGAGCCCGTTCTTACGTTGAACGAGCCCTTAAAAGCCCGCTCGGGTTCCTTGCCCTTCTCGGCGCAAAACTCAAGGTAATCGTCCACGGCGTCGTGGAAGCATTGCTCCACTTCTTCAGCCGTGGAGCCTTCAAATACGATTGCGTCCCTAATGCCGGCGACCATACCTGTTAGCACATGCTGTTCGGCATCGAACTCGACCGGGGCGAAATAACCCTTGTATGCCAAAACGTTACTCATGACTACCTCCGACATCTTGCAGAAAGCGAACGATGTTTCGAATGGTCCCCGCTGTCAATTCGTCAGATGGATGAGGCGCGTGCATTACGAACATCCTGCCATCTGATGGCCTGTAGAAGCGAACGCGCGATCCGGACGTCTTGCCTTTGCTGTCCATTTCAAAGCCATATGAAGCCATAACTTTAAGAAAGTCAGCAAATCTATACGTTGAAGGACAGCTAAGCAGCTGGGCGATGAGTTTATCGGATCGAGTCATCCCGCCTCACATTCTGCAACTATATTCTAGTTGCAATTTCAGTTCGATGCAAGCACCTCTACTATAGAACATGTGTGCGTATAGAACAAATGTTCGAACTACGCAAAGGTACCTGCCCCTTCGTGATGGTTTTGCTTGCCGTGCGTTAGCTCAGCAGGTCGACGACGTTAAAGCCGGCGTTGCTCTTTACGATGACGTCGCGGCCGCCAAAGACGCAGATGGGCGATACGGCTGCGATGCGCGTCACATCGGCGCCGAGCGAGCGCAGCTCAGCGGGTGTGGCGGCGAGTATCTGGGCGCGACGCTCCTCGCGCGCGTGCGGATCGAGCCCGGCCAGGTAGGTCGTATTGCGGCGCTTGGTGAGCGCGTACGGCTTCACCGGCGCGTCCATGCCGCTCACGCAGCTTACGATAAAGCCCTCAAAGGCGGCCTCGTCGGGCTCAAAGCTGCCGAGCCATTCGCCTGCGCGCGCCACACGCTCAATCGAGGGGTCGATTGCTGGGTCGCGGTAGGTGTAGAACGCCGCCTGACGCTCGCCGGCCGCGCGGAATCCGCAGCCGTACGCACCGCCCTTCACGCGGATCTCGTTCCACAGGTAGTCGTAGGAGAGCGCGTCGGCGGCAACCGCCCAGGCGCCCGTCACGTCGATGCCCAGGCGACGCGGGTCGCACGCGCTTGCCGCAAAGCAGATGTCGCTGGGGATGATAAAAGCCTCGTGGCGGTCGCACGGTGCCGGCACCACGAGCGCGTCGCGGCCGGCATCGCCGCCGTCGCCAGCGCCCAGCCCCAGGTCGCCCGCAGCATTCCAGTACGCGTCAAAGTCCTCGTCGCTGCCGGTAAAGCTCGCCATGCAGCCATCGGCCACAAAGATACGCTCCGCCAGCTCGGCAAGCTTGGTACGCAGCCCGTCCACGCGCTCGTCAAAGTGCTCGAGCAGATCGCGCAGGAACAGGTAGAAATCCACGCCCGAAAGCTGCTCGCGCACCACGGCCGAAGGCGAGCTGTAGCTCATCGCGCGACCGAGCGCCGCCGAGTGGCCGTTGTTGATAAAGCCCTGCTCAAGCCCAATGCGAATCTGCGTGAGCACGTCGCGCACGCGGTCGGCGTCGGCATCTGCCAAAAGCGTGCTCGACCATACCTCGCGCGGCAGGCTCGCCAGCGCATCGATCTTCTCGGACAGGGCGCCGGCGCTCACCAGCAGGTGGGGGCGCACGCCGTCCACTTCGGGCTGCGTCATGACCTCGGTCGTAAAGCTCAAAAAGCCCAGCTTGCCGGCGAGCAAGTTGTCGAGCTCCTCGGCCGAGTGCTCGCGCGTGGGCAGCTGTTTGAGCAGGCGGCAGAGCAGCGTCACATAGGGCAGGTCCTTAAACGCGACGCAGCTCAGGTCGAAATACTGCATGGCGTAGGCCAGGCGGTTGGTGGGGATGCCGTGGCGCAGGCAGGGGATGGGCGCGGTCGTGTCCACGACCAGCGGCGGCTCGGGGCGCGCCTCGCCAATGTCGGACACGCGCAGGCGCGGCAGCGTGGCCTTGGCCTCGGGCGTGTCCTCGGCCTCCTGCGCGGCACGCAGTGCGGCCGTGCGCTCGACCACGTCGGCCAGCTCGGCATCGGTCATGGCGTCGCGCTTGGCTGCCAGCTCGGCGGCCTCGGCACCCTCTGCGCCCTCGGCGGCGTCTACCGGCACCAGCTCGACGAGCGCCACGTGGTCGTTCTCCAGCACCAGCTCGCGCAGCAGGTCCTCAAAATAGCTGCCGTCCAGCTCGCCTCGCAGCTCCTCGTACACCGGGCCGTACTTGAGCGCCAGCGTCGCGGCGTCGTCATCGTAGAGCCAGGTGCTCAGCGCGTCGCACGCAATGGCCACGCCGTCGGCGATACCGTAGTCGCGCTGGCGCAGGTCGTACTCGTTGCTGCTGATGATGGCCTCCAGGCGCTCGCGCGGAACGCCGTGCTCGCACAGGTCGCGGCAAGCGTCCTGGAATACGCGACGCAGCTCGCGCGCCACGCCGGGCTGCGCATTTTGCAGCATGATGAGCTCGTAGGGCTGCAGGCACTCGGCCGCGGTGTAGCTCACCACGTTGCCGCCCAGGCCGGCGGCCAGAATGGCCTTCTTAACTGGTGCTTCGTTGGAGCCCAGCAGCGCCTCGAACAGGATATCTGCTGCGATCGTGCGCTTGCGGTCGAGTGCACTGCCCAGCACAAGACCCAAGCCTGCCAGGGCGTTCTCGGGCGTGGTGGCCATCTCGACGCGCTTATACTCGCAGGTCACAGGCGCCTGCACGTCCAGCGGATTGGGTGCCAGCGCGGACGGGTCCTCGCCGGCGGCAACGGCGGCGTCCATGCGGCGGCTCGCGGCACTCGACTGCGACAGATAACGCTCGTCCAAAAAGGCCAGGGCGCGGTCCACGTCCAGGTCGCCGTAGAGCGTTATATAGGAGTTGGAAGGATTGTAGTGGCGTGCGTGCGTATCCAGGAACTGCTCGTAGGTGAGCGCGGGAATCGCACGCGGGTCGCCGCCGCTCTCGTGCGCATAGGCGGTGTCGGGATAGAGCGCGGCGTTGACAGCATCGTCCAGCACGCTCATGGGATCGGACAGCGCGCCCTTCATCTCGTTGAACACCACGCCGTTATAGCGCAGGGTGCCCTCGCGCAGGCTCGCGGAGCCGCCCTCGCCATCGCCCTCGGCGTCCTCCGGCAGGTCCAGCTCGTAGTGCCAGCCCTCCTGCTCAAAAATGGTGGACTTGGTGTAGATGGCCGGGTTGAACACCGCGTCCAGATACACGTCCATCAGGTTGTACAGATCCTGCTCGTTGGTGGTGGCAACGGGGTAGATGGTCTTGTCGGGGTAGGTCATGGCGTTGAGGAACGTCTGCATGGAGCTCTTGATCAGGTCGACAAATGGCTCCTTGACGGGAAACTTGGCCGATCCGCACAGCACCGAGTGCTCAAGAATATGGAACACGCCGGTGGAATCGGCCGGCGGCGTCTTAAAGCCAATGGCGAAGGCCTTGTTTTCGTCGTCGCACGCCAGGTACAGCAGGCGAGCGCCCGAGGCAGTGTGGCGCAGCACGTAGGCGTCCGAGTCGAGCTCGGGCACGGTCTCGAAGCGCTCGACGGCAAAGCCGTGACAGGTGGTGCCAGGCACCAGCAGCGCGGCGGCAGCGGCGCGCGGGTCGGTTGAGGTGGTGGGCATATGCAGTCTCCTTTGACGCCCCAGCGGGGGCGAATCGAGTCGAATCCCCGAGAGTATACCCATATGGGGCCGCGGTTCTGCAGCGAACTGACGGTTATGCCGATGGGAAGTCAATGCGTCCCGGCCGCCTGTCGAACGAGAGTGGAAAATCGGACGGACGAGAGTGGGTATTTGGACGCAGATTGAATGAGAGTGGATTTTCGGACGGAATCAGCCTCAAAACGCCCAAAAACCGTCCAATAATCCACGCTCGTGTGGCGCCCGCTGCGCCCGTCGTTCCCTCTGCCGAGCCGCTCTCGCGCACGTTCGCCCGCGCCCCGCATTCCGCCATTTCACGCACCGCATATCAAAACCTGCGGCAAAGCAGTTGCAATAGCCCAATGTGCATCGCGCACGACGATGATATCGGCGCCCGCGACTGGGGGAGAATACATGGCAGAGCAGCAGATAACGCCGGGGAGCAAGCTTCAGGTGGCATTCGACGTGCCCATGGGCCAAAAAACTGACTTCAACATGCTTGCCACGTACAAAGAGGACCTGGACGAGGCGTACTTCCTTATGAGCGCGCCCGTGCTCGCCGGCAAGCCGCTGCTCATGGACGAAAACCAAAAGCTGTTGCTGCAGTATCAGGTTGGTGATGTGGACAAATATCCCGTGGTCATTTGGCTGGACGGCGACGACCCGGAGTGCGTGGACAAGATCATCGGCGGCGCGGCGGAGCTCGGTTTTGACTTTGATTCGTCCGAGACCGACGATTCGAGCCTGTTCGTTAAATTCGTGCAGGATATTGCCGACACCCTGAACGGCAACGACCCCATTAGCGCGAGCGGCAACGAGGCACCCGATTACTACAAGGATCACGAGGTGACGTGGAGTAGTCGCCGCAACCAAAAGAGCTCGCCTGCGGGGGACGGGGATATGTAGAACGAACAAGCGTCGGGCCGGGATTGATTTCTCGGTCCGGCGCTTTTACGGATAGATTGAGACAACGGACTGGATCGCCATTTGAGTGACGGGATGCGTTGTCCCGTGCGTGCTCTAACGTCGGTATTTCTAAATGTGGCTGCCGCTTGGTGGTTCGAGATCTTGATCGCCCTAATGAGTGGTGATCTAATTTCGCTTAAGCACATTTAGGATGGAGTGGCGTATGGGCATCACGTTCGACAGATCAGAGTTTAATGCGGATATCACATCAAAGATGGACGATATTCGTGAAAACTATTTGGATGATGGCGTAGGGGATGATGTCGCCTTCGCCTATACCGTTGCGGCCGTTTTTGAAGGCGAAGATATTCTTTCTGATGAGAATAGCTTTATCTATACCGATGGGGCCAATGACCACGGTGTTGATTTTTACATTGCGCGCGATGATGGCTACACGTTCTATCAATGTAAATCGTGCAATCTGGATAATTATCCAGAGGGGAAGGTGTTTGATGCAACACCTGTTAATGAGCTACAAGAAGCTGTTGAGTTTATTACTTCGGATAACGATGCTGCTTCGAATACCGGTGTGAGAAAACTGAAGCAGGGATATCAATTTAAAAAGGCCAATTGCACCTTGACTGCTGTGCTTGCACTTGAGGGTAGACTTAGCGACTCTGCAAAAAGACGTTTTGAAGAAGTACGTTCTCAGAAAGCTAATGAGGGAATTAATATCTGTCTCTATGAGGAGAATGATATTTACGATTGCTGGCACAGAAATGATGATGTTGCTAGCCGAACCCATATCGAGTTAAAGCTGACGATGCATGACATTAATGATTGCGGCATATGGCAGAACGGCTGGTTCTGTGCCGTTTTGGATGTCAAACCGTTAATTGACGCTATTGCAAAATACGGATATGACTTGTTTGACATGAATGTTCGATCAACGTTGAAGGGGTCGAACGTGAATGCCGCAATCAAGAAGCAGCTGTCGACTGAAAAGGGCAGAAAGCGTTTCGTTCACCTTAACAATGGAATCGTGATTACCTGCAACAACTATGTGAAACCCAGCCAAGGGGACAGGAAGCCCTCGATTAAGGTGACTGATGCCCAAGTAGTGAACGGTTGCCAGACCCTGAGTACAATTTATGACTATTACTTGGCCTCTAACGATAGCGTGAAAGAGAGCATCTGTTCCGATGTGAAGATCATTGCTAAGGTCTTAAATAGCAGTACGGCAAATCAAGATGAGCTGCTCGACGACATCATCGTCGCATCGAATCATCAGAACCCAATGAATGATCGCAATCTAAAATCCAATTCCGCCGAGCAGCGAAAACTGCAATCTTCTTTCTACAAAGACCCACTTAAAAAAGAGATGCGCTATTTCTATATCAGGAAGGACGGAGAGCTCGATTCCTTCCTTCAGTCGAACAAGCGTGAGCCAAAGAAAAGTTACTTCGAGATTAAGGGGTCAACGAGAAGGGGTAAGAACCGTTACAGGTATATCGATAATGAAGACCTGGCAAAAATCTGGTGGGCATGGATTGGAAACGCTCCAAAAGCCAATGCGGGCGGAGTTAAGTACTTTCGAGATCCGGAATACTCTTCCGTGTTTGCGAAGAGGCCCTCACCTGCTCTCTGGGAGCAAATGAAAAAGCCCGGCTTTCGCTTTGAATCCGATTTGAAATCCGATTTGCTTGAGGATGGACAGCCAACCCAATATCAATTGCTATTAGCCATGGCAGTTGGGCGATATCTCGAATATCGCGTCAAGCCTGCTGGAACGACAAAGCTTAAAAATGAAGCCTTAGCGCGACTGGAGGAAACCGGCGTTATCAGCCCAAGGGCAACGCAGCGGGAAAAGCAAATCGCACTAAACGAAGATAGTGAATATTTGTTTGGTGTTTGGAAGGCTCAGATGGCACTTTCGGTTGCAGAGGTTGGATCGTTTTTGCTTTGCAATAAATATGGCATTCTCGACTCTGATACATGTAAACGCCTGCTTGACCTCAGCGATGTTTCTTTTTGGCTGAAGAAGGGCATGGACAAATCTGTCATTGAAGACTCTGACATTACTGAAGGGCCCAACCGTTTGCTCGTTCCGCTATATGAGCTGGTCAATCAGGGAATCAGGGGTTTCCTGATTGACGACTGGACTGTTATTCGTGGTCAGAGTAGGCCGAAGATGTACCTGGGAAGGCGCGATAGTCTAATTAAAATAAAGAACGAATGTCTAGCTAGAAACGAGCGGTACGGAGAAGAAAAGTTTGATTTTAAACCAAGCGGCCTTTCCTATCTTGAGGCACTTCCGGAGGTGTAACGGGCATCGGCTGGGATATAAGCGGCGGCCGTCAATTTGAGTTATCGATATGCCAAAAGAGGCATTTCGAGTTTTTTGGATTTAATGACAAGCGCCGGGCCGGAATCGAATTTCCGGCCCGGCGCTTTTGTTATGCGGAGGCGTTGTCTGCGGAGGTAGTGCCGTTGCCGGCGGCGTCGTCCAGCAAGAATAGCCGCAGCGCGAGCTTGATCGCGTAGCTCGGCTTGACCTGCGCCGCGTCTCCCATGCGTTCGCCCAGGTCACTACAGTAGGCATAGACGTCGCGGATGAGGTCAGCGCCCGAGAGCGTGAACATGTAGCCAGCGTCGGAGAGCGCGTTGGGTGCTGCGGGTAGCCCTGCGGACTGGCAAAAGCTGGCAAGATCGAGGGTCATGACAGCCTTGTAATCGATGGCGTGACTGCTGTTCTGCGCGGCCTGCTCCTGTGCACGAGCGTGCGAAAGCGCTCGCGCCAACACAAAGCTGGGTGTGGGCGCGTTGACGTTGTCGGTAGTGGCGACCAGCTTGCCGGCCGCCTGCATGACCAGCCATGCGACCTCGCGCTGGCAGCGAACTGCCTTGCGCGTCACCGGCTTGATCGATCCGGACGAAACGCTTCCCTTGGGTTGGTTTGCGATAGCCATAGGGGCCTCCCAATAAACAGCCGCCATATGCAGGCAGAAATTACACGTGCTACATCCAGTATACCGAGTGGGGGAGGGGCGGGAAGTTCGATTTCTCGGAATCACAACGTCGGGCGGAAGTCGTTGCTCCGTATTAGGCAGGTGCTGTCCGTTGCAGCCCAATCATGTCGATTGATCGGATCGCGCCGCGCCGCAGCGAGAACTGCACGATCCTGCCATCCTCTCCTCAACAGCTAAAACGGGAAAGGGAGGACCATGGGATGGCGAAGCGATATCGCGCGAGGCGTATATGGAAATCTATCGCGAGCGTTAATGGACCGGAGCCTGTTCCCGTTCGTCGAGGCGACCTGCAGCCAAATCCATCTGCCGTGCCCAAGCTGCGGCGCAGGCCTTCCATGCTTAGAGATCAGTTACATCGACGTCCGCGACAAACACGCTGCCGACCCGCGGGATCGAATAGGCCTGCGTCTTCCAGTCTATCCTCAGCAATGTCCAACTTGCGGATGTGCTATTACCTATGACGATGCGGAGTCATAGCTTCGAAGACTGAATATCTAGTCGGGCAAACCCGGCGATTCGACATTTTCTGCGTTACACAAACAGCTCAGCTACCTGCGCATACTCGATTTACGAGGATTTTCACGCTCGATTTTCGAGGAAGTTCGGACTCGATTTTCGAGTTTTGCCCTACAGGTAAATCCCCTCGAGCAGGCTCTTGTGGAACTCGGCGTGATGGTCGCGTGCCCAGGTAAAGAGCGCCTGGTCAAAGTCGGTACGCGTGGTCGGGACGCCAAAGACGCCGGCAACTTCGACGCGCACAAACTCCAGTGCCGGCAGCTTGTTGATGGCAGTGAGGGCAAACGGGGACGAGGGCTCCTCGAACAGATAGCTGCTGCCTTGCAGCGCGTCGCAACTGGTGCACGTGTTGCCGAGCGACGGGGCTTTGGAGGCTCGCGCGCCTACGGGCTTGTAGCCGCAGCGCTTATGAAGGTAGTCGCGGATCTCGCCCGGCACGCAGCCAAGAGCGGGCACGATGGCGAGTGCGTTGGCGTTGGCCGTGTCGATGGCAATGTGCCCGGCTTCGTTGGGCGCGTGCGCGATGACGATGCTCTCGTCGCTATCGGTTCGATAGGGAATGCCGAAGGCCGCGACCGAGGTCTCTTTGTGACACTTCCAGCACTCGCGCTTGCCCAGTACTAGATATATATACGGCGCTGAGGGGTCGGATCGGTCAACACCGGGCAGCCACTCGGCAAAGGGCTCGGGGTTGACGCCGCTGGGTACATACCAGATCTTCTTGGTCCGGTCCCATTTGGCGCCCAGCGCCTTGGCTTCTTCTTTGTGCGAAAAGGGGACATCGAGCTCGGTGCGCATGGCGGCTCCTTGGTGCTGCAGGTGCAAGTGACTCAAGGATACCGCAGGGTGTGGACGTTGTGGCGTTTTGCCGAGAAGCTGCGGCTCAGATGGGTTCGAGACGCGTTGTTCTCGTCCTCGGTGGCTATTGGGGCGGTTTTGATTGACTGCGGGGTCAGCCGGGATAGGCGCTTGGGTCGCTGACGCGGTTTTGCGCATGGGCGGGGTGGTTGTTTGGGCGGTTGGAGCTGCCAGCGGATTTGGCGGCATAAAACAAAACAGCCCAGAGACATAGCCTCTGAGCTGCGAACATTTGGTGGGCGTTAGAAGATTTGAACTTCTGACCTCTTCCGTGTCAGGGAAGCGCTCTCCCCCTGAGCTAAACGCCCGATCAAGGGTGCGCAAGCGCGCAAGGGATAATATAACGGAGCCTGAGCTCGGAGGCAAGAACATTTTTAAAAACCGCTTACATTGTGGAATTCGGGGGCTTTGTCATATCCATTTCAAAAGAGCCTGCTGCCGCGATTTGGCTGTCGCATAATGCAAGGCCATTGCGGTATCGAGTTATGGAAAGACGCCTGCGGAATTGTCCTACCGATAAGCGGACAAGCCTCCAGCTGGTGACTTCGCCGTGGTAAGGTAAGCCGAATTGTTTCCAGGCTGTTTCGGGGGAGTGGAATGAGCAAAGAGTGTGTCGAGCAGGTCGAAGGCGCAGGGGCTTCGGTGCCGATGACCGATATATCGAACATTGATGTGCCCGAGGGCACCGACGAGCTCAGCCGTAGCACCCGCCGCGCCTGGCGCGAGCGCCTGAACAGCGCTTCGACGCGCAAGATGATCACGGGCGTCTTGGCTACGCTGGTGGGCGGTTCGTTTTGGGGCTTCTCGGGCACCAGCGCGAGCTTTCTGTTCGATACCTACCACGTCGATACCTTGTGGCTTATGAGCGTGCGTCAGATTCTCGCCGGCCTGCTCTTTATGACCGTGGTTGTCACGCGCGACCGCGAGCGCCTGATTAAGCTCTGGACCACACCCGCCGATCGCAAGCAGCTGCTGCTCTTTACCGCCTTTGGCCTGCTGTTCAACCAGTTTTGCTATCTTTCGGCCGTGCGCCTGACGAACGCCGGAACCGCGACGGTGCTCCAGTGCCTGCAGCTCGTTATCATCATGGGCTACACCTGCGTGATCGATCGCCGCATGCCGCGTACTCGCGAAGTCATCGGCATTGGCCTAGCTCTGGGTGGAACCTTTTTAATCGCCACCGGCGGCGACCCCACCAGCCTGAATATCTCGCCGCTTGGCCTGGCAGCAGGTCTTATGTGTGCGGTCAGCGCCGCGTGTATGGCGGTGATTCCCGCCAAGATCCTGCCCGAATACGGTAGCCCCATCGTCACGGGCTCGGCAATGCTCACGGCGGGCGTGGTCTCGTGCGTCTTCGTGCAGCCCTGGGCGCATATGCCGGCGCTCGACGCTGCCGGCATCGAGGCGCTCGCGGTGTTCGTGGTTATCGGCTCGTTTTTTGCTTACATGCTTTATATGCAGGGCGTTAAGGACATCGGCTCGGTGCGCGCGAGCCTCATCGGAACTGTGGAGCCGGTTTCGGCGACCATCACCAGCGCCGTTATGCTGGGGACGGTGTTTTTGCCGACCGACCTTATCGGCTTTGCCATGATCATCGTGATGATGTTCCTTACGGTGTAGCTAGCGCCGCCGCCAAGACAGAAAAGGTGTTGTGCCGCATTTTCGCCAATTGATGTCCGTGTCTGGAGTTTAGCTGTCGATGCTCAAAATGCCATAAACTAGCAACGTTATGGACTTTTTCATTGCGACTCAATTGCGAGGATTTCTTTATGGCTGGTAATCACTTTAAGGGCAGCGATAGCGGCCGCCCTGCAGTTCCGCCGCGTCCGAACGGGGCTGGTAAGGCCGGCACGCCGGGCGGCGCTGGACAGGGCGGTTCCGGTAAGCGCGTGTCCCCGGGCGAGACGGCGATGTTTACCGCTCTGTACGAGCAGTCTCAAAAGGCAAAAAAGACCGGCCGTGCAAGAGGGAATGTCTTTGCGGGCGGTGCAACCTCCACGTCGCAGCCGAGCGGGGCTCCTTCGGTACCCGCGAACAACGCAGGTGCTGCCAACGCCGCGAATGCCGCCGGTAACGTTAATGCCGACAAGGCCGCCAACAATACTCCCTCTGCCGGTGGCGCGGGGCTTACGGGTAACCTTGGCACGATTTACACCGGCGCCTCCGAGACTGGCACGTTTGCCCGCCTGGATGATAGCGGTGCCGAGTTTGCGGGCTCGGGTTCCAAGGAAGATTATTACGATTTTGGCTTGAACTACGGTAGCGACGCTTCGTCGAGTTCGACCTCTGACGGTCTGGTCCGTCATCGCCATCGCAAGGGCGAGGGCAAGAAGCGTCACACTGGTGCCATTATTGCCACTGTAGTCGCGGTGCTTCTCGTTGTGCTTGGCGCAAGCGGCTTTATGCTGCTTAACTCGGCAAAGACCGTAAAGAGCGAAGCGAAGGAGGCTGTCGAGATCGTCGGTGGCCTTAAGGACAAGGTCACGTCGGGCGATTTTTCGACGCTGCCTGACGACGCGAAGAAGATCGATGAACTCTGCGACAGCATGAAGGCGGAGACTTCGAGCCCGCTGTGGACGGCGGCTTCGTTTATCCCGGTGTATGGCAGTGACATCAACGCAGCCCGCACCATGATTGATGCCCTGTCCGATGTCTCGAGCAACGCGCTGGTTCCCATGGCCGACAACCTTTCGCAGGCCACGCCCGGCAAGCTGTTCCAGGACGGCATGATTAACGTGTCCGCGCTGCAGGCGGTCGCCGATTCGCTTTCCAGCAGCTCGAAGGTGTTCAAGAGCGCCAACGAGAAGGTCCAGGGCATTGGCGATACTCATATTTCCCAGGTGACCGAGCTGGTCGATAAGGCCAAGGACGGCTTTGCCACCCTCAACGGTGCGGTTGACGCGGCGGAAAAGGTCGCCCCCGTCCTTCCCCAGATGCTCGGCGCCAACGGCCAGACGCGCAACTACCTTATGTACGCCATGAACAACGTCGAGATTCGTGCTTGCGGCGGCTTTGGTGGTTCGCAGGGCCTGATTTCGGTCACCGACGGCCAGATGTCGATTGGCGAGTTTGTTCCCCGCATTGGACTCAGTGAGGATGAGGCAGTCGAGAGCGTCGACGAAGAGGATGAGGCGCTGTTCGGCAACCACAGCAACCTGTACAACTCGGGCAATACCTATTCGCCTGATTGGCCCCGCAACTCGCAGCGTGTCGCCGCGCTGTGGAAGTCCCAGTATGGACAGGACGTTGATGGCGTCATCGGTATCGACCCGGTGTTCCTGCAGTATCTGCTGGGCCTGGTCGGTAACGTGTCACTGCCCGACGGAACGGTTGTCGACGGCACCAACGCCGCAAAGGTCCTCATGCACGATGTGTACTGGAACTATCCGGTCGAGGAGTCTGACGGCATCTTTGCATCCGTCGCCAGCGCTGCCTTCGACAAGGTCCTTGGCGGTATCGGCGATGTCGATGTTACGAAGCTTGTCAGCGCCGCTGAGCGCGGTGCCGAAGAGGGCCGCCTGATCGCGTGGATGAGAAACGATGATGAGCAGAATGCCATCAAAGAGACGGGCATTGACGCTTCGCTGCCCGATCCGGATGACCCGAGTGCCGATCCTGTTGCCGGCGTTTACTTTAACAACCTGAGCTTCTCCAAGCTCGACTGGTACCTGAACGCCGATACGCAGATTGGCCAGGGCATCAAGAACGGTGACGGCACGTGCTCCTATCGCATCACCGTTACCCTGACGAACATCATGACGCAGGAGGAGGCTGGCAAGCTGCCCGACTACGTTGCGGCGAGCGCACCCGATGCCGCGCGTGACGACGAACGCCTGAATGTCTCGTTCTTTGCCCCGACGGGTGGCAACATTACTGATCTGACCGTCGAGGGCACCCAGTTTGGTCTCGGCGCCGCTACGTGGCATGGAATCCCCTTCTATTCGGGCACCGTTGACCTGCATGCTGGCGAGACGACGACGATCACGTATACGCTGACCACGTCGGCCGAGGCGGGGGACAAGCCGCTTACGCTGCGTCAGACCCCCACATGCCAGGCGGCTCGCGACAGCGCGTCGGCGTAGGGTTTTTCTGGTAGCGCAGATAATCGAGTACCATTTTGGGGCGGACAGGCAATCTGTCCGCCCCTATTTTGTAAGGAGAGCGCATGAAGTACTTTGGCACCGACGGCTTTCGCGGTGAGGCCAACGTTGGGCTGACGGTAGAGCACGCTTATAAGATTGGCCGTTTTGTGGGCTGGTATTACGGTGCCAACCGCGAGCGCAAGGCACGCGTCATCGTGGGCAAGGACACACGTCGCTCGAGTTATATGTTCGAGGCGGCGCTGGTGAGCGGTCTGGTCGCGAGCGGTGCGGACGCCTATATGCTGCACGTGATCCCGACGCCGGGCGTGGCGCATCAGACCGTGGAGGGCTGCTTCGATTGCGGCATCATGATCAGCGCGAGCCACAACCCGTTTTGCGATAACGGCATTAAGCTCGTCAATAGCGACGGTTTTAAGATGGACGAGGACGTACTGGAGCTCATCGAGGATTACATCGATGGCAAGAGCGAAGTTCCGTTGGCCACGGGCAACCACATCGGTGCCACGGTGGACTACATGCAGGGCCGCAACCGCTACATTGCTTCGCTCATTGCAAGTGCGAACTTTTCGCTGCAGGGCGTCAAAATCGGTATCGACTGCGCCAACGGCTCGGCATCCTCGGTGGCCAAGCCGGTGTTCGACGCACTGGGCGCCGATGTGCGCGTGATCAATGCCGCGCCCGACGGCTTTAACATCAATGTCGACTGCGGCTCTACGCATATTGAGCGCCTGCAGCGCCACGTGGTGGAGCAGGGCCTGGATGTGGGCTTTGCCTACGATGGCGATGCCGACCGCTGCCTGGCCGTGGACGAGCGCGGCCGCGTGGTCGATGGCGACCAGATCCTGTACGTGTGCGGTGTGTACCTGAACAAGCACGGGCGTCTCTCGGGCGGTACTGTGGTGCCGACGATCGCCAGCAACTTTGGCCTGATCAAGTCGTTGGAGCTTGCCGGCCTGAGTGCCGTGACCAGCGGCGTGGGCGACCGTCACGTGTATGCCAAGATGCGCGAGGGCGGCTACAGCCTGGGCGGCGAGCAGACGGGCCATACGATCTTTGGCGATATCGAGCGCACGGGCGACGGCATTATGACCTCGCTGCGCGTGATGGAAGTGATTCGTGCCGAGCGCGAGACGCTCTCGCAGCTCACGGCTCCGTGCAAGCTGCTGCCACAGGCGCAGGTGGCCGTGCACGTGGCGGACAAGGACGCCGCGCTCGAGAATATGGGCGTGCAGAACGCCATCGCCGAGGCCGAGGCTGCGCTGGCAGGCGAGGGCCGCGTGCTCGTGCGCAAGAGCGGAACCGAGTCGGTTATCCGCGTGCTGGCCGAGGCGCCCGACCAAGCATCCGCCGATGCCGCCATGAAGCGCATCGCCAACGCGCTCGAGGCTTTATAGCTACGCGGTTTTACCAAACCGCGTAGCTGCTCGACGCTGCTAACGGCCCCAAGCGGCAATCTGACGTTCAATTTCAAGGGCGCGACCAGAAGGTCAGCGCCCTTTCATTTCACGTCACCTTGCTCGCTTGGGGCCGTTTTCGCTCATATGACCCAATCCGCTGTCAAGAGCCACAATGGCCCCGCCGAC
>CBCTFW010000022.1:0-24074 GCA_965146285.1 uncultured Collinsella sp. | reverse complement strand
GGTCAGCCCGTGGGAGGCCAGGGCGCCGCTGACCGGTGGACGGCACCGAGCCGTCGCATGACATGGAGAAGGGGGAGGCCTCGCGGCCTCCCCCTTTTTTGCGTTTATGGGGCGTAAATGACTCTATTACACCAGACGATCTTATCGTTTTTGGTATTGAGCCTTTATTTAAAGAAGATAAATCGAATAACAAGTGCAACTGCTATGGCCACAATGATCAAAAGCAGGATTGTCAGTCGATGCTGCTTGCGTCGTTTACTTGACGAAACGAAGATTGATTTTCCCTGTTTTGGCGTTTCGAGATAGCGAGCCGAATGCGTCAAGGTTTGCTTTGGTCGAGGACCTCTTTGTTGATGAGTGGCGGACGCTTTCATCGGCTCATCACTAGCTGCGCTGTTTTTAGATAATGGTGCGTCTTTCAGATATACAGGGTCTCCCGAGGCGACGCCCATATGTTTACGTCCCGTTTGGGCATCTTCGAGCGTTTGATATCGATTTCTCGTCACATACTCGGGCTCCGGATCATTAATGGGCTCTTGCGAGATGTGGGGGCGATGGAACCGTGGCGGCTGCGTGGAAGTATCTTCCCCCTGTGTCGGCATAAACATTTTGTTCTGGCTTTGTTCGTCCATAATGCCCTTTAGCTCGTTACCAACAACGTGTACGCGCTCATTGTAAGCCCCTTGCTATTTGTAGCTGCGAACATACTCGTTATTTAAGCTCTGGTTCAAAGAACCTTAACCTTACTAAAACCTTAGTCACAGACACTTAGATATGCTTATAGTACTGGACTCAAAAAACTTTATAGTCGATGTATATATGAGCACTGGGTGGGCATATATAAGAGCGTCAAAAGAAGTCCCAGTCACCTGGAAGATGACTCGGCAGTCCTATAAAGGAGTGGTAAACATGGCAAGCATGGTTCCTTATCGTTCGGTTTTTGGCGTTCGTCCCTCTGCTAGCTCGCTATTCGATCTGTTTGATGATATGAGCGACCTAGCGAACAGCTCGATTGCCTCTAAGGCGTTCCCCGTTGACGTTGAGGATAAGGGCGATGGCTATGAGGTCAAGGCTTATCTGACCGGCGTCGCCAAGGACGATATCGATGTCGAGCTTAACGAGGGCCGTCTGTCCATTAGCGTGAATGTCGAGGAAGACGAGGAGAACGAGGGCAAGAACTTCCTGCAGAAGGAGTTTAGCTCGTACAGCGCGACGCGTGGCGTGTATCTAAAGGACGCTTCGAGCGAGGGCCTCTCGGCTAAGTACGCTGACGGCATCCTGACCGTTACGGTTCCCAAGATCGTCGAGAAGAAGAACGTTACGAAGATCTCCATCGACTAACTTCGTTGGTGTTCTGCGCTATTAAAAGACAGCAAAAGGGGCTGGGAAGCGATTCTCGGCCCCTTTTGCTGTCTAGGACTGTCTATTGGATAGTTGCCGGTTGATACTGACTCGCAGGGCGTATCGAGAGTTTTCGCGATCCTTGGAGAAGGGTTGCGGAGCTGCCGACCTCGTCATCCAGGGTTGCGGCCAGAGCTTTGGCATAGCTTTTGACGGTAAGGCTCGGACGATTGTTATCTTGGCTGATATGCATGGCAATAAGCTGTTCGGTGCGATCGGTAACAAGTTCTCGCGCGGCTTCGGCGGCTTGGCCATTGGAGAGGTGTCCCCTTGCAGACAGGATGCGCTCCTGAAGAAAGCGGGGATATTCTCCCTCGCGCAGCATGGTCACATCGTGGTTGCTTTCGAGCGCGAGGACTCGACAATCTTTGAGGGTGTTCATGGCTTGGCTCGATAGCTCTCCGGTGTCGGTGGCAAAGCCGATGGAATCATCGAGGGCGTCGAATCGATAGCCGACTGGATTGATGACATCGTGTGATGTTGAGTAGGTTTGCACGTGGATGCCGGCAATGGAAAGGGTGTCACCGGGATCGAATTCCTCGACAGGCAGATGCGAAAGATTTTCTTTGTTCGAAAGAGTGCCCCTACTGGCAAAGAGGGGACCGTGCCAGTGCTTGCACCAGACATCGAGGCCCTTGATGTGATCGCTATGCTCATGAGTAATGAGAAGAGCCGAGACGTTGTCTGTCGAGAGCCCCAGTTCTGCCATGCGCTTTAATGTCTCGCGGCGAGACAGTCCGTCATCGACCATAATGAACCCCTGCGGGCCCTCGATGAGTGCGCAGTTGCCTTTAGAGCCACTGCCGAGGATATGAAGGTGCAGACGAGACATAAGATTCCAAAGGATACAATGGGTGCGGACGAATAGAGGAGGAAGCAAATGCCTACGGTATCTCAGCATTATGGACACCATGTCGTGCCTGGGGCAGTCGATGAGACCCGAACGAGGCAGCAGGCTGCTCCTGTCGTGCTCATGGTATCAGGCGGCGCGGACTCGACGGCACTGCTTCTTATGGCGTGCACATCAAAGCTGGATATCCAAGACGGACGCGGTGTTGCCCCCATTGCTCGCGAGCGCCTGCATGTGCTGCATGTAAACCATCATCTGCGCGGCAAGGCGTCCGATGGCGACGAGGCCTTTGTGCGTGAGCTCTGCGCGAAATATGGTTTACCGCTGTGTGTGGAGCACGCTTATTTTGATGGGGAGTCGGGCAATATTGAGGCCGCGGCCCGCGAGGTGCGCTATGCCGCGGCGCGGAGATATGTTCGCGAGCTCTGCGCCCAGACGGGGGCACCGCGAACGGCGGCTCGTATCTGTACCGCGCACACGTCTTCGGATCGCGCGGAAACGTTTTTGATGAACGCGATTAAGGGTTCGGGGCCCGCTGGCCTATCGAGCATTCCTCGCCGGAGGAATATCGTGGTGCGTCCCTTGCTCGACCTAACTCATGGCGAGCTCGTGGGCTATCTACAGGTACATGGTCAGCCGTGGCGTGAAGACGAGAGCAATGAGGATATCTCGTATCTGCGAAACTACGTGCGCCATCGGGTAATGCCGGTGGTGGCACAGCGTAATGCGAGCGTGTGCAAGACGATTGGCGCCGCCTGTGAGATCTTGGGTGATGAAGATGCGTTTCTATCCCAGCTGTCGGCACAGGCGTTTCGAAGCTGTTTGCGCAAAGAGGCAGCGGGTGCGCTGGTGCTCGATGCCAGGCGCCTGGCTGCGGCCGAGGTGGTAATCGCGCGGCGCATCGTGCGACTGGCGATTAAGCGCATCGATCCGGACGCTCGTCCCGAGATGCGACATGTGGAGCGAGTCCTTTCCTGCGTTGCCGAGGGCACCGGCTCGGTCACGCTTCCGGCGGGGATTGACGCACGCATTGAGTTTGGCATGCTGGCGTTTAAGGCGCCGGCGGCTCGCGAGGGCCTGGTCGCGGGCTGGGTTACCGTACCCGGTCGTTTGCCGTTGGGCGGGGGACGTATGCTGGTCACAGAACCGATGGCTGTTGAGCCGGGATGCGATATCGTGCGCCGCGCCCGTGAGCTTGCGGCTGCCGGGGAAGTGACAGCTTTGGTAGACGCGGCTGCCCTGGGTTTTGCCGACAGCGATAGTGAGCGGATCCTGGCGGGCTCGCGTGGCGAGATCCCTGCCGAGGCGCGATTGGCGCGCCTGTGGGTGGACGGTCCCGCGCCGGGAGACGTGATGTGCCCGTTAGGGATGAGTGGCCGAAGCAAGAAAGTATCCGATTTGCTAGGTGAGGCTCGCATTCCCGTTTCCGAGCGCGCCGGCGTGCCCATGGTGAGGACGGCGCCGGGGGGTGCCGTGGTGTGGGTCGCCGGAGTTCGCGCGGACGAGCGTTTTAAGTGCACGGCCGCAACGCGCGTGGCATATCTGCTTCGTGTGGTCGTTGCGGAATAGCGTCCCACGCCAGCTATTCTGTGCGACGTTGACGGTATTCCCGCGCTGATGGCGTACGGGCTGGAAAATATTCCCCGTGCGCTGCTAGAATGTGAAGTTCGCGTCCATACGGCGGTGTGTGGGCGATAAGCACAAGAAAGGGTTGTCATGGCTTCTCAACATCCGGATATCGAGAAGGTTTTGTTTACGCAGGAGGATATCGACGGTATCGTCTCTCGCCTGGGCGAGGAGATTACGCGCGACTACGCGGGTAAGGATCTGGTGCTGATCGCGGTCCTACGCGGCGCCGTGGTCTTTATGGGCGACCTGATGCGCAAGATCGAGCTGCCGACCAACATCGATTTCATGGCTGTTTCGAGCTATGGCGACGGTGTGAAGTCCTCGGGTATCGTGCGTATCATTAAGGACCTGGATATCGACATCCGCGGTCGCGACGTGCTGATCGTCGAGGACATTCTGGACTCGGGCCTGACGCTCAAGTATCTGATGAAGAACCTCGAGAGCCGCAAGCCCGCTTCTCTGGAGGTCGCCGCCTTCCTGTGGAAGGACGTTGAGGACCGCGTCTCGGCCATCACGCCCAAGTATGTTGGAACCCATTGCCCCGATGCCTTTGTGGTGGGCTACGGCCTCGACTATGCCGAGCGCTATCGTAACCTTCCGTATCTGGGCATTTTGAAACCGGAGGTTTATTCGTAAGATGCCCGACGACCATAACGATAACAATTCCCAGACTCCCCGGGAGCCTAAGATCCCGGGGATGCCCGGAGGCAAGAAGCCCACGCGTACGGGCTGGCTGTATTTTATTTTGGCTTGCGCGCTTCTGGGCTACGCCTTCTTTAACATGGGCTCCGGCTTTGCCAATTCCAGCAATACCGTTAAGCTCGCGACGAGCGAGATGGTGAGCGCCATCAAGCAGGATCGCGTCGAAGATCTGACCTATACGGTTCAAGACGGAAGCGTGAAGGGTCATTACTGGAAGACGAAGAAGGACAAGGGCGATACGAGCGAGCTCAAGAGCTTCTCCTCGACCTATGTCGGCTCCGATTCGCTTGCCGAGCTCATGGCGGAGCACCCCGATACCAAGTACATCGTCAACACCAACGATCCCGATTTTTGGGGCGACTTGGCGATGAGTGTGCTTCCGACGATCGCCCTTATCGCCATCATGTTCTACTTTATGCGTCAGATGATGGGCGCCAACAACAGGAACATGCAGTTTGGCAAGACCAACGCCAAGACCAACGAGGCCACACGCCCCAAGGTCAAGTTTGAAGACGTTGCCGGCGTGGACGAGGCAGTCGAGGAGCTCGAGGAGATCCGTGACTTTTTGAGCGATCCGGATCGCTATCGCAAGCTGGGCGCCAAGATCCCGCGTGGCGTGTTGCTGGTTGGCCCTCCGGGCACCGGTAAAACGCTGCTGGCCAAGGCCGTTGCCGGCGAGGCGGGCGTGCCGTTCTTTAGCATCTCGGGTTCCGACTTTGTCGAGATGTTCGTAGGTGTCGGCGCCGGCCGTGTGCGTGACCTCTTTAAGGAGGCCAAGTCCCAGGCCCCGTCGATCATCTTCATCGATGAGATCGATGCCGTGGGACGTCAGCGCGGAGCTGGCTTGGGCGGCGGTCACGACGAGCGCGAGCAGACGCTCAACCAGCTGCTGGTCGAGATGGACGGCTTTGAGGAAAGCGAGTCGGTCATCCTGATCGCCGCCACCAACCGCCCCGACATTCTGGATCCGGCGCTGCTGCGTCCCGGTCGTTTTGACCGTCAGGTTACGGTCGACCGTCCGGATGTGAAGGGCCGCGAGCAGATCTTGCGCGTGCATGCCGAGAACAAGCCGATGGACGAGGACGTTAAGTTTGAGAAGCTCGCCCAGATGACCGTTGGCTTCACTGGTGCCGATCTGGCAAATCTGCTCAACGAGTCTGCGCTGTTGGCTGCCCGCCGCCATCGTTCCGTGATCTCGATGGACGAGGTCGAGGAATCGATGGAGCGCGTGATTGCCGGACCGCAGCGCAAGGGTCGCGTGATGACCGAGGCCGAGCGCACCACGATTGCCTACCACGAGAGCGGTCACGCCCTGGTGGGTCACATCCTGGAGCACTCCGATCCGGTCCACAAGATCTCGATCGTCAGCCGCGGCCAGGCTTTGGGTTACACGCTGCAGCTTCCGCAGGAGGACCACTTCCTCAAGACCAAGAACGAGATGCTCGACGAGCTCGCCGTGTTCTTGGGTGGCCGCGTTGCCGAGGAACTCATGTGCGACGACATCACGTCGGGCGCGAGCAACGATCTGGAGCGCGCGACCAAGATGGCGCGCGAGATGGTCACGCGCCTGGGCATGAGCGAGGAGCTTGGAACGCAGGTGTTTGGTGAGGCGCAGCATCAGGTATTCCTGGGCCGCGACTATGCCGATCATCAGGACTACTCTGAGGAGACGGCGCGTCGCATCGACATTGAGGTCCAGCGCATTATGCGTGAGGCCCATCGTCGTGCGGTCGAGATCCTGGATGCCCGTCGCGATCAGCTCGACCTGATGGCCAAGGTGCTGCTCGAGCGCGAGACCGTCGAGGGTGACGCCGTGAACGCCCTGCTCGACAACGAGTGGGACGCCTACCTTGAGCGCGAGGGCGATATCCTGGCGGCCAAGGAGGAGCGCAATGCCAAGGCGGCCGGCATGCCGACCAAGAAGCGCACGCCCCGTATGAGCGAGGAAGAGCTGGCGGCTGATGCCGCGGCCTTTGCGCAGGCGGCCATGCAGGAGGATGCCGAAGTCGCATCCGATGATGCTGGCGATGACCATGCCGTCGTCGATGCCGACGCCGACGCCGACAAATAGTCTTTGTGGCGAAAGCCTCCGCGGGGAAACCTGCGGAGGCTTTTTCTTTTGAGCGATATGGGGTCGTCTGTTGATTGGGGACAGACTTAAATGAGCGTTTTCACGCATTTAAGTCTGTCCCCAATCAACATTGCTGCGGCACTTTGCTCGGCTAAAGCGTACAATAGCGCCTATGCGAAAGGGGAACAGATGATCAACGAAACTATGTATGCTCGCGGCGCGGAAAGCTCCATCATCCGTGAGATTTTTAGCTATGGCCTTGAGCGCAAGGCGCAGATCGGTGCGGAAAACGTATTCGATTTTTCGCTGGGCAATCCGAGCGTTCCGGCGCCCGCTGCTGTGGCTGAGTCGATTAAGAAGGCCCTGGAGCTGCCGAGCGACCAGCTGCACGGCTACACGCCCGCACCGGGCCTGCCGCAATGTCGTGCCGCTGTGGCCGAATCGCTCAACCGCCGCTTTGGCACGAGCTATGAGGGCAAAGACGTATTTATGACGGTGGGTGCCGCGGCTTCGCTCACCTGCACGCTCAACGCCGTTACGAACCCGGGCGACGAGGTTATTGTTATCGCCCCGTACTTTCCGGAGTATCGCGTTTGGATTGAGAAGGCCGGCTGTACGTGTGTTGAGGCGCTCGCCGATGAAGATACGTTCCAGCTGAGCGTGGACAACGTGCTCAAGGCGATCAGCGATAAGACGGCGGCCGTCATCATTGACTCTCCCAACAATCCGACCGGTGCCGTATATACATGCGACACGCTGACGCGACTGGCCAATGTTCTGCGCGAGGCCAACGCTCAGCGCGATCCCGAGAATCCGATTATGCTCATCTCGGATGAGCCGTACCGCGAGATTGTGTACGGTGCCGAGGTGCCTTGGGTGCCCTCGATCTACGAGCACACCATCGTGTGCTACTCGTATTCCAAGTCGCTGTCGCTGCCGGGCGAGCGCGTGGGGTGGATCTTGGTTCCCAACACCAATCCGCAGGCTGCCCGTCTGATGCCGGCTGTTGCGGGTGCTGCCCGTACGCTAGGTTTTGTATGCGCACCGGCACTCTTCCAGCGCGTAATCATCGATTGCATCGATGAGCCGAGCGATGTCGAGGCCTATGCGCGCAACCGCACCGCGCTTACCGACGCACTAGCGGAGTACGGCTACACCTATGTTGAGCCGGATGGTGCATTCTACCTGTGGGTGAAGGCGCTGGAACCCGATGCGAATGCGTTTTGCGAGCGTGCAAAGAAGTATGAGTTGCTTGCGGTTCCCTCGGACAGCTTTGGTATGCCGGGTTGGTTCCGCCTGGGCTATTGCGTGAGTTACGAAACGATTATCAATTCGCTACCCGCTTGGAAACAGTTGGCGGACGAGTATCGTTAAAAGTAAAGCGCTCTGCCTACAATGTTTTACGTGAAACGGGGTTTGGTGTTAAGCCAGACCCCGTTGTCATGGACGTTGTGTCTTTGGGATGGAGTGGTTTTACGACTATCGAAGGCTATGCGTACAATGAATATAAGCGACGGCCGTGCCAGATAAGGAGACCTGATGCCCTACCTGCTTTCTTGTGACATTCATACCCATACGATATTCTCTGCGCATGCATATTCGACCATTGAGGAGAATGTGTACTGGGCGGCAGAGCGTGGCCTGCAGGTGCTCGGATCTGCCGACCATCTGAGCTCTATGGTTACGGCTTGCCCCAATGACCTGCGCAGTTACCAATTCTTTATCAACCAGGATATCTGGCCGCGCATTTGGAGCGGCGTGCTGGTGCTGCGTGGTGCCGAGGCCGATATCGTTTCGCTGGACGGAAGCCTGTTTGGCGAGGACACTCCTGTCACGCTCGATATCGCCGGCGATTCGTACAGCCGTCAGCATTCACTGTTCGATTTGGTTACGCGTAATTTGGATTATTTGGTTGCAAGCGTGCATAATCCGCAGATTGCTGAGGGCGCGACACTGGCCCAGACGACCGAGATGTATATCAATGCCCTGGAGCACCCCAAGGTGTTCATGCTGGGTCACACGGGGCGTTCGGGCGTGCCGTTCGATATCGACGAGGTGCTGTTGGCGGCTAAGGCCAAGCACAAGATTATCGAGATCAACAACCATAGTCTTGAACACGGTGTCGACACTGAGCATTGGGCCGTATGCCGCAAGATTGCCGAGCGCTGCGCCGAGCTGGGCGTGGGCATTGGCGTGTCAACCGATGCCCACATTGGCATGGCCATTGGCAAGCTCGATCACGCGCGCAAGATGCTCGACGAGATTCACTTCCCGCTGGATTTGATCGTGACGCGCGACCGCGAGACGCTGCTGCGCGAGATGGCGGCAGCCGGCGTGTGCGATCTGCGCAATGGGATGTAGCGGAGTTTATAAACCAAGCGAAGGGGGCGGCCCAGACGGGTCGCCCCCTTTCTTGTCCCAAAAATCTACTGAGGTTGGTTAGCGGCGTTCGAGGACCGCTACGGTTTCGGTGTGGTCGGTGTGAGGGAACATGTCGACGGGCGTGATCTTGAGCAGGCGATAGCCTCCGTCGAGGAGCTGATGCAGGTCGCGCTCTTGAGTCACGGGGTTGCAGCTGATATAGGTGATGCGGCGCGGTTTAAGTGCGCAGGCAGCTTCGAGGAACTCGGGCGTGGAGCCGGCGCGCGGCGGGTCGATGGAAAGAATGTCGACGCGTTCGTTGTTGTCGGCGGCATCGAGGATATAGTCGGTCGCATCGTCGGCCATAAACCAGGCGCTGCGGGTGAGGCCGTTGAGCTCGGCATTGCGGCGTGCGTCGGCAACGCCCGCCGGGTTGCGCTCCACGCCGAGCAGCATAATGCCGACGCCTCTGTCCTGGGCATCCTTCGCGGCGCACAGGCCGATAGTTCCGCTACCGCAATAGGCATCCATGAGTACGTCGCCCTGCTGCAGGTCCATGCCGTCAATCGCGAGCTGATAGAGCAGCTCGGTCTGCTGCGGGTTGGTCTGGTAGAACGCGGTGGGGGAGATGTCGAATTCGCAGCCGAGCAGCTGGTCGCGCATGCATTCGGCGCCATACACGATGCGGGTTTCCTCGCCGAGGATGGCGTTGCCGGGACGTCCGTTGATGTTTTGGGCGACGGTGACGATGCGCGGATCGAGTGCGGCGACAGCCTCAAAGAACTCCTGCGCATGCGGCAAGTCGCGCTGAGCGGTCACGAGCGTGACCATGACCTGGTCGGTACGCCAACCGCAGCGGACGACGGCATAGCGGAGCAAGCCCAGATGCTTGTCCTCGTTAAAGGCGGGAATATGCAACCGCTCAGCTTCGCGTGCGATGCCGTTGAGAATCTGACGAGCGCCCGACGCCTCGACGGGGCATTCGGGTACGGCAACGATCTTGTGCGTGCCGCGCTCAAAGAAACCGCAACGGACAGCGCCCTCCTTACCGGGAGCAAAGGGAGTGGCAGCCTTATGACGAAAGCCACGCGGCGCAGGATATTTACCCGGGTCGCCTAGGGTGACACCCATGCCACGAATAGGATCTACAGCAATGCCCTCACGCTCACAAAGCGAAGCAAAAAGCTCCTCCATAGCAGCCTGCTTGGCGGCGAGCTGCTTCTTATAAGGACGATTGAGCGCCGTACACCCACCGCAAGCTTTCATGATCGAACAAGGAGACTTGGGATCAACGGCCTTGCGCGCAGACGGAACCGGATTCTTATACGGGCGCTTGGAGCGAGTCTGAGATGCCTTATCGTCGTTCCGATGAGAGCCGGGACGCTTGGCCTTAGCCTTGCCCTTGGCCGATTTGCTTTTTGCAGCTTTAGAAGACTTGGATTTCGTAGAAGATTTCTCCTTCTTCGACCCCTCAGCCGCCTCGATCAAAGCACGACGAGCCTTATGCTCCGCACGAGATTCTGCCATCAATAACTCCACTAATTCATGAATTAAAAGCTGCAAGCATTGTACCGTGCCAAGCTAGCGGACGATATGCAAGCGGCTATTTCCTGTCAGTGATAAGCTCAACGACGTTTGCCCGCCGGGTGCCGGGGCAGGGGTTAAGTTTGTCGCGAGTTCCGCACGAACAGGAGAGCACTTAATGTGCTCTCCGTCGTGAGCAGGACTGTAGAGCAGCAAACTTAACCCCTGCCCCGGCACCCGGCGGGCAATCCCTCCCTTGTACTCCATCTCACTAAAGTGTATGATTCTGAACGTTACATGACTCACTTTACTTAACTAAAGTGCCATCAAGGGGGGATACCATGAACACCGATATGTCTCGTCGTCAGTTTGTTGGTCTAGCCGGCTCGCTCGCCACGGTGCTTGGCCTTGGTCTTGTCGGCTGCGGCGGTGGTGCCGGCAAGGGTTCCGCTGCCGGTTCTGTTGCAGCCAAGGACGTGAAGGGCGCTGCGGAGTCCAAGAAGCTCGTGGTGGGCTTTGATAAGTCCTATCCTCCGTACGGCTTTGTGGGCGACGATGGCGAGTACACCGGCTTTGATCTCGATCTGGCCAAGGCTGTTGCCGATAAGCAGGGCTGGGAGGTCAAATACGAGGCCATCGACTGGGATGCCAAGGATACGCTGCTCAACTCGGGCGCCATCAACTGCATCTGGAACGGCTTTACCATGGAGGGCCGTGAGGACGACTACACGTTCTCCGAGCCGTACATGCTCAACGAGCAGGTGCTGGTGGTCAAGAAGGATGCGGGCATCAAGGGCTGGGACGATCTTGCCGGCAAGACGGTGATTACCCAGACCGATTCCGCCGCTCAGGACGTGCTCGAGGGCGATCAGAAGGATTTGGCGGCGACGTTTGCCACGCTCGACACGATCGGCGAGTACAACACGGCCTTTATGCAGCTCGAGAGCGGCGCGGTCGATGCCGTGGCGTGCGATCTTTCGATTGCCCAGTATCAGCTTGCCGCCAAGCCCGATGCCTATACGCAGCTTGATGAGCCGCTGTCCAGCGAGCACTACGCCGTTGGCTTTAAGAAGGGCGACACCAAGTCGGCCGATGCTGTAGCCGAGTCGCTCAAGGCGCTCTACGAGGACGGCACGGTCAAGGACCTCTGCGATAAGTATTCAAGCTACGGTCTATCTTTCGATAATTGGGTGCTCAAGTAATGTCTATTCAGGTCATGATGCAGATGCTTGGCCAGGGATTCTTGGTCAGTTTGCAGTTGTTTGTGCTGACGCTGCTGGGGTCGATTCCGCTGGGAATCCCCGTGGCGTTTATGCGCATGAGCAAAATCGCGCCGCTTCGCTGGATTGCGCGCATCTACATTTCGGTCATGCGCGGTACGCCGCTCATGCTGCAGATGTTTGCCATCTACTTTGCCCCGTACTACGTGTTCGGCATTTCGCTCACGCCCGATTCCAAGTGGACGGCGTGCGTCGTGGCGTTCATCATCAACTACGCCGGTTACTTTGCCGAGATCTATCGCTCGGGCCTGCAGTCCATTCCGCGCGGTCAATACGAGGCAGCGGAGGTGCTGGGCTATTCGCGCATGCAGACGTTTCTGTATATCGTGATGCCGCAGGTCGCCAAGCGTATTCTGCCGGCGATGGGCAACGAGATCATCACGCTGGTCAAGGACACGTCGCTGGCGTTTGCCATTGGCGTGGGTGAGATGTTCTCGACGGCCAAGGCGCTGGTCGCCTCGCAGGTGAGCATGGTGCCGTTTGCGATCGCGGCGCTGATCTACTGGGTCTTTAACTTTGTGGTCGAGATGCTGCTGGGCGCCGCCGAGAAAAAATTGGATTACTACCATGACTAGATCGTTCCGCCGTTCTAGCGAACGGCGGACTGCTCGACGCTGCGCGCGTGCCTGACGGCCAATCTGCTCCTCAAGCCGTCGCTTGCGTACAGAAGTACGCGGCGCTCCTCTTTCGGAGCACATTGTCTCGCCAGTCACACGCTCGCTGACTTTTTAAACACATGGAGGTTCCCGTGTCCGGAACGGTAATGAATATATCGAACGCGCGCAAGGCGTTTGGCGGCAATGAGGTGCTCAAGGATATCTCGCTCGAGGTAAAGCGTGGAGAGGTCGTGGCGATTATCGGGCCTTCGGGTGGCGGCAAGTCCACGCTGCTGCGGTGCGCCACGCTGCTCGAGACACTCGACGGAGGCTCGCTCTCGTTTGGTGACCTTGCCGTTGCGACGGATGCGGGTTCGGGCGCGGTCTATGCGAAGGGCGATGTGCCCAAGCAGGCGCGCTCGCGATTCGGTCTGGTGTTCCAAAATTACAACCTGTTCCCGCACTATACCGTGATGAAAAACATCATCGGCGCGCCGATCCGCGTGCTTAAGCGCCCGCGCGAGCAGGCGGAAGCTCGTGCGCATGAATTGATTGCTCAGATGGGGCTTGTGGGCAACGAGAACAAGGTTCCTTGTGAGCTTTCGGGCGGTCAACAGCAGCGCGTGAGTATTGCCCGCGCCCTGGCGCTCGATCCGGAAATCTTATTCTTTGACGAGCCAACCTCGGCACTCGATCCCGAGCTGACGGCCGAGGTGCTGCATGTCATTAAAGACCTTGCCGCGCAGAATATGACGATGGTGATCGTGACCCACGCGATGCAGTTTGCGCGCGATGTTGCCGACCGCGTGGTCTTTATGGATGGCGGCCGCATTGTCGAGGAGGGTCCTGCCGAGCAGGTCATCGACCATCCGCGTGAGCAGCGCACCCGTGAGTTCTTGAGCCGTATCGAGGGATAGGCTCAGGTATTTACTCAACTATTAATTGAGGCGAAGCCGTCGCAGGTCTTACGGTCTGTGGCGGCTTTTTGTTTGCATCGACGGGGTTCAATAATCGCCTCACAAGCTTGTCTCTTCCTCTCGCCGCCTGTATTCATACGTGCGCCGAAAGGTATGCATGGACGGCCGCCCGTGAGGGTAGGGTGGTGGCATAGGACATTTGGAGGGTGAGTCGGCTCGGTTGCCGACCATGCTGCTCCCGGGATGGCACCGACCGCGAACTCTCCCCGTTGGCGTCGCGCATTGCGCGCGGCCCTGCAAGGAGGTCATCATGGGTGCTCCCAAGACCGGTAACGTAAGGAACGTGGTGCTCGTAGGCCAAGGCGGGGTGGGCAAGACTTCACTCGCCGAGGCCATGCTCCACCTTTCCGGCAAGACCGCCCGCCTGGGCGGCCACGACGGCACCAAGCCCACGCTCGACTATGACCCCGAAGAGGTCAAGCGTTCATTCTCCATCTCGACGACCATTGCGCCTATCGACTGGAAGGGCGCGCGCATCAATGTGCTCGATGCCCCGTGCTACCCCGATTTTATCGGCGACGCCTTTGCCGCGATGAGCGTCTGCGAGACGGCTCTGTTTGTGGTCGACGCCGAGGCCGGCCCGCAGCCTACGACGGTTAAGCTCTGGTATGCCGCCGAGGACCTGCGCCTGGCGCGTGCGGTGTTCGTAAACCGCCTGTCGCGCTCCGAGGCCAGCTTTGCGACCACGATGGACCTGCTGCAGGAGCGCTTTGGCACGCGCCTGGGCGCCGTGACCCTTCCCTGGGGCGAGGGCGAGGACTTTGACGGCATCATCGACCTGGTGCGCATGAAGGCGCGCCATTGCAACGGCACCGAAGCCGTTGAGTCGGAGATTCCCGAGGAGTATCGTGCCCAGGCCGAGGAAGCCCATGACCATCTGTGCGAGCTGGTGGCCGAGGCCGACGACGAACTGATGATGAAGTACTTGGAAGGCGAGGAGACGCTGACGCAGGAGGAGCTTGAGGGCCTGCTGTCGAAGGCGATTGCCGCGCGCATCTTTGTGCCGGTCTTTGCGGGCGATTGCATTAAGGAGCAGGGCGTCAACTCGCTGATGGACGACATCGCGACGTACTTCCCGGCGCCGACCGACTACGGCGAGATGCCGCTTATCGACGGCGATTCGCTCAAGATTTCGAGTGACGATGATCGTCCGGTGGCGTTTGTGTTTAAGACCCTGGCCGATCCGCAGCAGGGCCGCATCAGCTTTATCAAGGTGCTGACGGGTACGCTTGAGCCGGGCCTTGAGCTGGTCAACGCGCGCACGCGCAAGGGCGACCGTCTGGCTCACCTGTATGTGATGTGCGGCCGCGACATGACCGAGGTCGGTCACGCCTATGCCGGCGACATTATCGTGGCACCCAAGCTGGCGGCCGAGACGGGCGATACGCTCTCGATTACCGGCAAGGTCGAGGCTGCGGCGTTTAAGTTCCCCAACTCGCAGTACCGCATTGCCATCGAGGCCGAGAATCGCGGGGACGAAGAGAAGCTCTACACGTTTATCGAGAAGGCGTGCAAGGCTGATCCGACCATGAGCATCGATCGTGACGAGGAGACGGGCCAGACTATCATCTCCGCCGTTGGTGAGGCGCAGGTTTCGGTGCTGCTCAACCGTTTGGAGGATCGCACCAAGGTCGTGGCCAAGAGCGTGCCGATCCGCATTCCGTATCGCGAGACCATCCGCCGCACGGCGAGCGCCCAGGGTCGCCACAAGAAGCAGACCGGTGGCGCCGGTCAGTACGGCGACTGCTGGCTGCGCGTGGAGCCGCTTATTGGGCCCGACGGCACGAGCGACGGCTACGAGTTTGTGGATGAGGTCGTGGGCGGCCGCATTCCGCGCTCGCTGATCCCCGCCGTGGACAAGGGTGTCCAGGAGACCATGAAGGACGGCATCATTGCCGGCTACCCGCTCACGGGCATTCGCGTGGCTGTGTACGACGGCTCGTATCACAGCGTCGACTCCAACGAGATGGCGTTCCGCGCGGCGGCTCGCATCGGCCTGCGCAAGGCATGCGCCGATGCCGACCCGGTGGTGCTGGAGCCCATCGAGGAAATCACGGTGACTATTCCCGAGAGCTACGCCGGCGCCGTGATGGGTGACATCTCGGCATCGCGCGGTCGCGTGACGGGCATGGAGACCGATGAACGCGGCGACACCGTGGTCATCGCCCAGGCACCTCTCGCCGAGCTGACGGATTACTCGACGCGCCTGCGCTCTATCACGCGCGGCACGGGTGACTTTACCATGAAGCCCGCTGGCTATGAGCAGGTTCCCTATGACGTTCAGGCCAAGCTGGTCGAGCGCTATGAGGAGGGTCGCGCCAAGTAGCGTGTGGCGTTGCCTGCAACATATATGCCGATGCAAGGACCGCTCTGGGTAACCCAGGGCGGCCCTTTTTGATCCCTGGGGGACGGAGGAAAACAGATCATCTTTGGGTTACGGGTGGCGCGGTCGGCACTAGTCTCCGGATGCCTGGTTGCGACCGGTGGCGTAGTCGATCTGCACGTGCGGCTGCAGGTTGTAGCAATATACGTGGAAGCAGAGGGTCTTGCCGTGGTCCTCGACCGATTGCGCCTCAAGGCGCACGCCACGGCAGACAAGTTCCTCTTCGTTATACATGGGCGTGACGCGGTAGAGCACATGGTTGCCCGTGTCGCGGATGTAGCCGAGAATCTGCTCTTCAAACGGCAGCATGCCCGTCTCGTTGAGATAACGCGTGCCGGTGAGGAGATTCTTGCGGTTGGCGTTTTCGCCGCAGAGCGACCAGGCGATGAGGTGACAGCGGTTGTAGAGGCTCTGGCCCGGAATAAAGTCGTAGCGCTGCTGGCGCCATCCAGCGGGATGGATACGCGAGATATCGCCGCGCTCGCCTTGACCGAGTGATTCGGGGCCCACGCAGGCAAGCGCTTTGCGGGTGCGGCCCAGGCTGTCAAGCTTGGAGAACTTCTTAAAGCAACCCTCTTCTGTAGCGCGCTCGTATTCATCGAGCGTGAATGATGGTGTGCCGAGCGGGTGCGTGCTGTCGGCGCGCAGGGCAACGTAGGGGTTGCCGGCGTAGTCGGGAATGCTGCTGAGATAAACACCGCGGGCGCGGTTGAGGTCGGGATTTTCGACCTCGTCGATGGGGATGGCGGCACTGTCCGCGGAAACGTCGTCATCGGTGTCGGTTGCGGCGGAATCGGAACCATCGTCAGGGTCCTGGCCGTTTTGAGGGTCCGGGGAGCTCGCCGTTCCCGATTCGAGCCGAGCGACCAGGCCCGCCTCGTCGTCGGTGCGGCTGGGACTCTCGTTTTGTTTTTCGGCCAGAGCCGCCGCCTGCTCATCGCTTTGCGGCGACAGCAGCTTGGGCGCTCCGTCGAGCGATCCCGTAAACAGCGCAAACCCCAGCACCACGGCGGTGCCGATGGAAAGTACTTGCTTGTAGGTGGACTTGCGCGACATTGAGGCTCCTGGATGGACGGTTGGGAATCTACCAGTCTAGCAGGAGCCGACAGGGGCCGCTCCACCGAACAAATACTCAAGATTTGGGACAAACGCTACGGATTCATTTGCCTCATATGGAGCTGCGGCGGTTGTGAATGTGGGGCCATTCGGCGTTTCCCCAGATAAAACCTGCCAAAATAAACCTGTCCCTTTTTGGCAGGTTAATCGGGGGACTATTTCACCGCAACTTAGGGCACGGTTAGGGAGTGTGCACCTTAAAGAGTGGTGCCCTTGATTAGAGAGGTCGCGCTCGTCTCTCTAATTGTCTCTCTAAAGAGAAAGCCAGTTAAAGAGATAACATTGGGCTATCTAACAGTGAATTCGATACATCTCTCTAAATGTCTCTCTAAAATAAGGTGCTTATCTCTCTAAAGTTAGAGAGATATACTATACTTTAGAGAGATAAATCTATCGTTTTAGAGAGACGGAATGCCAATGCTGCTGGATGAACCTCTTGGCCTTATCGTTGAGCGCCTTCGCAGGCGGGGGACTGATGACGCATCGGTAGAAGTTAAAGCCTGCACGAATAAATTGAGCGCAGACGTATGGGAGACAGTGAGCGCTTTTGCGAACACTGCGGGTGGGCTCATTATTTTGGGCCTGAACGAGGCCGAAGGATTTGTTCCTTCGGCTAACTTTGCTATCGATAGGGTGCGCGATCAGTTTGTTTCGGGTATCGGAGACGGAGGCTCAGCGGCAGTGGTGGCCCATGCGCCGCGGTATGAGCTTGATCGAGGCGAGGTCGACGGGCTCCAGGTGCTTCTGGTGCGCATCTTTGAACTTGAGCTTAAAGCGAAGCCTTGCTATATCGGCGCGCGCGGCGTGCAGAACGGTAGCTACAAGCGCGTGGATGATAAAGATATCAAGATGTCACCCGCTGAGCTATATGAGCTGCAGAGTGCGTTGCTTCCGAGCGATGCAGACGGCACGGTGGTTTCGGAGGCAACGGTCGAGGATTTGGATCCAGATGTCGTGCGGTCTATTATCGCAAATCGCCGGCTGCAGACCCCGCGCGTTTTGCGCGGGGCCGATACGCTGGAAAAGCAGCTGGTCAGACTCAATATCACTACAAAGGATGGTGCCGTGAAGCTCGCGGGGCTTCTGTCGGCGGGAATTTACCCCCAGCAGTTCTATCCTAAACTCATGATTGATGTCGCCGTTCATTCCGATGTGGAAAAATCTGCACCCGGGCAACCCCGGTTTATTGACCGCCAGTTGTGCGATGGCCCGATTCCGGCTTGCATCGAAGATGCCCTTGCCGCGATTGGACGAAACTTGCGCAAAGCGACGATAGTGCAAGGCGCTGGCAGAAGGGAGGATTGGGAAGTTCCCCAGGAGGTTTTGCGCGAGGCCTTGGCAAATGCCTGCATCCATCGAGAATATTCGCCCATGTTTGTGGGGCAGGCCGTGAGTGTCGATATCTATCCAGACAGAATAGAGATCAAAAACCCTGGCGGCCTTTGGGGCGGAAAGACGGTGGACAATCTTGCAGACGGGGAATCGCGCTGCCGAAACCCAAAGCTCATGAGCCTAATGGGGGCGACGCCGTTAGAGCATGCCGAGGGGGCCGTTGCGGAAAGCCAGGGATCTGGTATCCCGGCTATGATTCGCGAGATGGAGTCTCGTTCGCTTGGCAGGCCGAAATTTATCGTTAAGGCCGATTCGTTTACGGTGCTGCTTTCCCGGCACGGGGCGGAGCTTGCTGAAAACCGCACGTGGATTCAGAACCATGTGGGCACCGAGCTGACGGATCGCGAAGAAACATTGCTCATGTTTATGCGGGAGCATGGGTGCGTATGCGATGTTCAAAAAATACGAGAGGCCCTGAAGTGGGATTCGGATGACATTCGCCTGATCTGCGGGGACCTTGTAGATAAACATGCCCTGTCAAAATGCGGCAAAGACACGTTCGAAATTATCGATAGGAACAGAGAACCGTCAGCTTCGACGGCGGATAGGATCCTGGAGGCTCTCAGCGCCGAAGTGGATATGACGGCGCGAGAAATAGCGGTTGCATCGGGGGTCAGAATTTCGTCTGTCCGTTACCATCTGCCAAAAATGGCGGATAAAGGGCTCATCGAAGTAATGGGTTCATCGACGAGTCGTAACCGCCGATATCGGAAGAAGTAGATGCAGCCGGGTCGCCTCTCTAGTGTCTCTCGAGGCCAGATGGGTGCTGGAGGGGCGATTGTCTCGCGATATTTCCCCAGATAAAACCCGCCAAAATAAACCTGTCCCTTATTGGCGGGTCAGTTAACGCAGTGCAGGTTGAGCATATGCGAGCGAGCGGTCTCCGGGTGCGGTAAGGTGACGTGAAACAAGCGGGCGCTGACCTTTTGGTCGCGCCCGTGAAGTTGAACGTCAGATTGCCGTGTCCGGAGCCCGCGCAGCGCCGAGCAGTTACGCCGTTTGTAAAACGGCGTAACCTAAAGGTTCATGTTGCCGTGGATGTAGGGGGTGACCTCGGGGGAGATATGGCCGCAGCCCAGCTCGCGCAGCGCGGACTCGATAACGGCGGGCAGCGGGGTCTTGCCCTTGTCGTCGACGGCGGCACCGCCGAGGGCGGCAATCTTGGCGACATCTGCGGGTGCGGCCTCGATATGCATGCAGCCGCCGACCAAGCGCGCGCGCACCTGTGCCAGATTAAGATCGTGCAGGTAATCCTCGCAGGCGCGAATCAGGGAGACCTTCTCGCGCGTAAGCTCCTCGCCCGTGGGGACGCGCGTGGCAAGGCAGGCTCCCGCCGGCAGGTTCCAAACGGGATAGCCCCATGCGCGCAGCAGCTCGCGCTCTTCGTCCTTGGTAAAGCCGACCTCCATAAGGGGTGAGCGTACGCCGAGCTCTTCTGCCGCACGCATGCCGGGGCGGTAGTCACCGCGATCGCTTGCATTGCTGCCATCGATGACGGTGGGAAAGCCGAGCGACTTGGCGTGGTTGACGATGGCGGTAAAGCCGGCGTGCTTGCAGTGGTAGCAGCGATTAGCATCGTTGCAGGCTACTTGGGGGAGCTGCAGCTGATCCACCGAAAGATTGAGCACGGGGAGCTTAAAATGCGGCCCCTCATTGGCCTGCCCATCAACGGACTGCTCAAACGAAGCCTGCTCGGGCGTGCCGATGAGCGGCGTAGTGAGATGGACGAGGAGGGTATCGGTAGGCATGATGCGGGCGCATACGGCGGCCAAAAAGCTGCTGTCGACGCCACCGGAAAACCCGATAGCCACGCGCCCGTATGCCAAAAGCAGCTGTTCGAGCGCCGATAGCTTGTCTTGAAGCTCCTCTGCGGGTGCCGTGGTGTCTAAAATCATGAAACGATCCTTATCGTTGAGTACTCGGTCGAAAACTATAATCCTAATGCGTTACTTGCCATAAGTCTTCTATCTATGTAACGAAAGTGCAATATGCTATATACGTTATATACAAGTTTGTAAAGTGCGGTAGAGTGACAGTAACACAATCCGGTGAGGGGGCCGATATGATCAAGGCTGTTATTTTTGACATGGATGGAACGCTGGTCGACACCGAGCGTTTGGGGATTAAGGCCTGGAAGGCAGGCGCCGCTGAGCTGGGGCTCGCGATTGATGAAGCGCTGATCCATCAGTTTATCGGCCGCACGCTGCCCGATGTTATGGACATCCTTGATAAGCATTACGGCAGCCATGAAACCACCGAGGCGATCTATCGTCGCCACAAGGAGATTCGCGACGAGATGGTCAAGACCGAACTGGAACTTAAGGCCGGCGCCGCCGAGTGCCTAGACGAGCTGCTGGCTGCGGGCTATCACGTGGGTCTAGCGACGTCGTCGCGCCTCGTTACGGCCGAGCGCAACCTTAAGATGGTCGGTCTTTTTGACAAGTTTGAAACGGTAACGTGTGGCGAGGACGTCGTGCACGGCAAGCCCGACCCCGAGATGTATCTGCTCGCCTGCGAGCGCGCGGGCTTTGCTCCCGAGGAATGTGCCGTGGTCGAGGATTCGCGCAACGGCTGCGTCTCGGGCATCACGGCCGGATGCCATGTCTTCGCCGTCCCCGATATCGTGTCGCTGCCGCAGGACGTGGTGGATGGCTGCGAGGCCGTGCTCGATACGCTGTTCGATCTGGCGGCGGCGGTCAAGGCCGTGCGCTAGACAATTGCGGTGTTGAAACGAGCAATTGCCCACGTTTGCGCTCAAGCAAAAGGGGTCCGGCAATGGTCGGGCCCCTTTTGCTTGAGCGGCGACTTAGCATACTTGCGGGCGTGCTATAGATACGCACCGAGGTTGATGGCCGTGGCGTCGGTCTGGCTGCTTGCCTGGGTGCTGGCGCGTTCCAGCAGGAACGGCCGCACGAGTTCTAGGCGGTTGATGTCCTCGATGGCCGTGACCGCGGTGACGGTGCGCGCGGCAGAGCTGACGTGGATATGCCTGGTCTTTGTCGGGACCTTGTTCTCGATTTGCTCCATGAGCAATTGAACGCCCTTGCGGCCAATCTCGTAGCCCGGGGGCGCTACCGTAGTGAGCGGGACCGATCCGCTCCAAGCGAGTGGGTTGCCATCGCAACCTGCTACGCGTACTTGCCCGGGGACGGCGATGCCTTTGTCGACCAGCGCCGAGATGACGCCCGAGGCCAGCACGTCGGTCAGACCGACGACAAAATCGGGGCGTTCGTCGGCGGGGCGCGCGGCGATTTGGGCGCCGATGCCGTAGCCGTCGGCGGCGGTATTCCATTCGCCGGCGTCGATGACTTCGATCTTGATATCGGGGTGCAGGGCGAGGGCCTTGTGAATGCCAAGGACGCGCAGGGTGAGTTGCATAAATGCTGCTCTACCCACAACGGTGATATGGCGTGCGCCGCGGGCGATGGCAAGTTCGGCAATGATGCGACCCTGGGCCTCGTTGTCGGCCGCTACGTAGTAGCCGGGCTCGGAGCAATGGATGTCCAGATGGACGATCGGCACGGGCATTTTAGTCATGGCCGGATGCCAGTCGGGGGACGCCATGGGCTGAACCATGACGCCGGACATCTGCGTGCCCATAAAATAGCGCAGGTAATGGTCTTCGAGAATATCGTCGTTATCGGCGTTGGCGATGAGCAAGTCGTAGCCGTGCTTGCGGGCCTCGTTGTGGGCGCCGCTGGCGATTTGGAGCGAAAAGCCGTGATCGAGACGGGGGAGCACCAGGCCAAAGGACTTGGTGGCGCCGCCCGCGAGCTGACGGGCGCTTTGGTTGGGCAGGTAGCCAAGGCGATTGATGGTCTCGTTGATGAGCTTGAGGGTCTCGGGGCGTAGCTTTTCGGGGTGGTTGAGCGCGTTGGAAACCGTGCCCAACGAAACCCCGGCCTCACGCGCGACGTCGCTGATTTTTACCTTTGCCATAGCGGCCCCTTTGATGCGTTTCAAGTACAAGCCAGATTGTAGCATCCCAAACCTACCAAAAAGGGACAGGTTTATTTTGGCAGGTTTTATCTGGGGAAACGACGTTGCCAGCGCGACCACCACGAAGGGGGCAGGTACCTTTGTGGTGGTTTGGACCGGCTGGGCATGTGTGCATCGGGTGGTATCTAAGTTGAGATACCACTTCTGGTATATTAGCTTGCGCTTGCGTGAGTACAATACTCGAACGTTGTACGTCTCAGCGCCCCTTGTGCGTGGACGTCTTGCAGTCACGCGAACGAAGGGATTTATCTTATGTGCGGAATCGTCGGCTACACCGGCTCTGATATTGCAAAGAACATCCTGGTCACGGGCCTCAAGCGTATGGAGTATCGCGGCTATGACTCCTCGGGCGTCGCGCTCGAGGTGGGCGAGGGCGCCGCGGCTCACCTCGACGTCATTCGCCGCGTGGGCAAGGTCGCGGGCCTGGAGAGCGAGCTTTCCAACATTGACAGCGACGCTACCTGCGGTATCGGCCACACCCGTTGGGCCACCCACGGCAAGCCCTCCGTCGTTAACGCTCACCCCCACACCAGCTGCGACGGTCGTATCGCCATCGTCCACAACGGCATCATCGAGAACTTCGCCGAGCTGCGCGAAGAGCTGGAGGGCCGCGGCCACCACTTTAAGAGCGAGACCGACACCGAGGTCTTCGCGCATCTGATCGAAGAGGCTTATGCCGAGACGCACGACCTGATGGCCTCCGTGCGCGAGGCTTGCACCCACGTGGTCGGTGCCTATGGTCTGGCCGCCGTGTGCGCTGACGAGCCCGGCGTGATCGCCGTGGCCCGCAAGGATTCCCCGATCGTGGTCGGCGCGGGCGAGACCGGCGCCTATGTCGCCTCCGATGTCATCGCGCTCATCGACGCCACCCGCGATGTCGTGGTGCTCGAGGACGGTCAGTTTGCCAAGCTCACGCCCGCAGGCGTCGAGTACACCGACGAGGCCGGCAACGTTATCGAGCCCAAGGTCACCCACATCGACTGGGACCTGGACATGGCCGAAAAGGGCGGTTATCCCGACTTTATGCTCAAGGAAATCCACGAGCAGCCGCGCGTCGTGCGCGACACGCTGGTTGGTCGTATGACGCCGGCCGGCGAGCTCGACATCGACGAGCTGGGCCTTTCGCTCGAGGAACTCAACGACATCGACCGCGTCTACGTGATCGCTTGCGGAACCAGCTATCACGCTGGCCTCATTGCCAAGAATCTCATTGAGGGCTGGGCTCGCATCCCCACCGAGGTGGAGGCGGCCAGCGAGTTCCGTTATCGCAACCCCATCATTACGCCGACGACGCTTGTCGTTGCCGTGTCCCAGTCGGGCGAGACGGCCGATACCCTTGCCGCCATTCGCGATGCGCGCATCAAGGGTGCCAAGGTCTTCGGCATCACCAACGTGGTGGGCAGCCCCGTGGCGCGTGAGAGCGACGGCGTCATCTACACCAAGGCCAACAAGGAGATCGCGGTCGCCTCGACCAAGAGCTTCATCGGCCAGGTCGTGAGCCTTACGCTTTTGGCCCTGCTGCTGGCACAGGTCAAGTACCGCTTGACCACCAAGCAGGCGCGCATGCTGTTCCGCGAGCTTTCCGATACGGCCGAGCAGATCCAGTGGATTTTGGATACCCAAACCGAGGCCGTTCATGAGGCTGCCCTGCTGTGCAAGGACGCGCAGTCGGCGCTGTTCGTGGGCCGTGGCATGGGTGCCGCTATTTCCTACGAGGGCGCGCTCAAGCTCAAAGAGGTCAGCTACCTGCACGCCGAGGCCTACGCCGCCGGCGAGATGAAGCACGGCCCCAT
>CBCTFW010000021.1:0-35999 GCA_965146285.1 uncultured Collinsella sp. | reverse complement strand
AGCGCAAAATGGATTCTAAAAAACACCTTGCCAAATAGGAGCGTCAGGACGCAAAGAGGCTCCGCAGCGCGAAGCGCGATGCGGAGCCTCTTTGCATGTCCGAGGACGTTCCGGAGAGAAGTCCCCGTCCCGCCCCCGGATTCCCGGTGGGAGTTCTAGACCTTGTCGGCCTTAGTACATACCGCCGCCCTGCTGACCAGCGGTAGCAGCAGCGATTGCGTCCTCAAGCTGAGTGTTCTTGGGGACATCGGAGACGGTAGCCTCGGTGATGAGGATCAGGCTGGCGACAGAAGCAGCGTTCTGCAGGGTGACGCGGCTGACCTTGACGGGGTCGAGGACGCCCATCTCGATCATGTCGCCCCACTCGCCGTTGGCAGAGTTGAGACCCTGGCCGGCGGGCAGCTCGGCAACCTTGTCGACCACGACAGCGCCCTCAAAACCAGCGTTCTTGGCGATGGTAGCGACCGGAGCAGTCAGAGCCTTCTTGACGATATCGACGCCGATCTTCTCCTCGGGGTCGTCGATCTCGACAGCATCGAGCGCAGGAGCAGCGTCCATGAAGGCGACGCCGCCACCGGCGACAATGCCCTCCTCGACAGCAGCGCGGGTAGCCTGCAGGGCGTCCTCGACGCGATGCTTGATCTCCTTGAGCTCGGACTCGGTAGCAGCGCCGACCTTGATGACGGCAACGCCACCGGAGAGCTTGGCCAGGCGCTCCTGGAGCTTCTCGCGATCGAAGTCAGAGGTGGTGTTCTCCATTTCGCCCTTGATCTGAGCGATGCGGGCGTCGATGGCCTCCTTGGAGCCAGCGCCGCCGACAACGACGGTGTTGTCCTTGGAGATGGTGACGGACTTAGCGGTACCGAGCATATCGGCGGTGATGTCAGCGACCTTCACGCCCAGCTCGTCCAGAGCGGCCTGGCCACCGGTGAGGACGGCAATGTCCTCGAGGATGCGCTTGCGGCGATCGCCGTAGCCCGGGGCCTTGACGGCGCAGACGTTGAGAGCGCCACGGATCTTGTTGAGGACCAGGGTCGGCAGAGCCTCGCCGTCGATATCCTCAGCGATGATGAGCAGGCCACGGCCGGCGCGCTGGACAGCCTCGAGAACAGGCATGATGTCCTGAACGCTGGAGATCTTCTGGTCGGTGATGAGGATGTACGGATCCTTCATCACGGCCTCCATGCGGTCGTTGTCCGTGACGAAGTAAGCGGAGACATAGCCCTTGTCGAACTGCATGCCCTCGACGGTGTCGATGGTAATGTCGAACGTCTGGGAATCCTCGACGGTGATGACGCCGTCCTTGCCCACGACCTCCATGGCCTCGGCGATCTTCTCGCCAACCTCGGGGTCACCAGCGGAAATGGTGCCGACGGAAGCGATCTGCTCCTTGGTCTCGACCGGCTTGGCCTGCTTCTTCATCTCAGCGACGGCGGCGTTTACAGCCTTGTCGATGCCGCGACGGATGGCCAGCGGGTTGGCGCCGGCAGCGACGTTGCGCAGACCGTCGTTGACGATAGCCTGAGCGAGCAGGGTCGCGGTGGTGGTGCCGTCACCCACGGTGTCGTTGGTCTTGGTGGCGACCTCCTTCACCAACTGAGCGCCCATGTTCTCGATGTTGTCCTCGAGCTCAATCTCCTTAGCGACGGAAACGCCGTCGTTGGTGATGGTCGGGGCACCGAACGTGCGCTGCAGAGCGACGTAACGGCCCTTGGGGCCCATGGTGACGGTAACGGCGTCGGCCAGAGTGTTGACGCCCTTTGCGAGCTTGGCGCGGGCATCGGTGTTGAACGTAATGTTCTTTGCCATGGTAGGTAATCCTCCAAAAGAAATGTGACTCGCGTCGCCGTTTCCGAGTCTTATACGGCGGACGCGTTCAAAGACGAATCAGAGATTCTGACGAGACTAGGCCTCGACGACAGCGTAGATGTCGTCGGCGCGCATCAGCAGATACTTCTCGCCGTCGACCTTGACCTCGTTGCCACCGAACTTACCGTAGATGACAACGTCGCCAACTTTGACGTCCATGGGGATGCGCTCACCCTTGTCGTTGACCTTGCCGGCGCCAACGGCAACGATGGTGCCGCGCTGCGGCTTCTCCTGAGCGTTGCTGGCGATATACAGACCAGAAGCGGTCTTCTGCTCGGCCTCGTCGGGCTTGACCAGAACACGATCTGCAAGCGGCTTCAAAGACGACATGCTTGTCTCCTCCTTTTTGGGCCGCGTGGTTGTGCCACGCGAATTAACCCTTTTTTGTTTGCGTACGCGTTGAATGGTACCCACGAATGGCGGGTTATACAACACAGAGTCAAAAAATCTTATTTTTTGGCACTTAGATTTTCTGAATGCCGGGGGATAGCTTAGCGGTGGCTCCCGTGTGGCTCCGGAGGGGCGGGGCATAAGGTTTCCTGCTCGGGCAGTCCTGCTCGCACGAAGGCCACATTAAGTGGCCTTCGGCTCGTGCGGAACTCGCGATAAACCTTATGCCCCGCCCCTCCGGAGCCACACGGGAGCCAGGTTAACTAATTCGGGCCCGGCATTCAGAAAAGTCAGTGCAGCAAAATGGCGATGCAGATGGTGCGAACAAGAAAGGGGCACGTTGCTGAAACGTGCCCCTTATGGGTGGGGTATGGGGTTAGCGCTCGTAGATTAAGTTGCCTGCCAGGTAGGTCGCCTGAACCTTGGTGGCTTGGAGTTCTTGGGGGTCGATGGTGAGCGGGTTTTGGTCCAGGACTATCAGGTCGGCATACTTGCCGGGCTCCAAGCTGCCGAGGTTTTGCTCGTCGCCAGCTGCGTACGCGCTGCCAAGCGTGTAGTTGCGCAGGGCCGTTGCCGCATCGATGCGCTCGCTCGGTAACCAGCCGTCCTCGGGCCAGTGGCTTTTGGGGTCCTGGCGCGTAATAGCCGTGTAGAGCACGTTCATGCTGGTAACGGGCGTGATAGGGCTGTCGGTACCGAAGGCTTGGCGAATGCCACGCTGCCTATAGGTCGCAAACGGCCACATGATGCGGCTGCGCTCCAGGCCCAGGTCGCGCTCGGGGCCGCCCGGGTCGAGTGTAATGTGGCAAGGCTGGCTCGAAGCAACCACGTTAAGCTTGCGCAGGCGGTCAATGTCCTCGGGCAAGAGGTTCTCCAGATGCTCGAGCGTGTTATGACCGTGCTGGGGCAGGCCGTACAGTTCCGCGGCCTCCTCAAAGATATCGAGCGCGGCATGGATGGCACCGTCGCCGATGACGTGGATGCGCACGGTGTGACCGCGCTCCGCGGCAGCGAGGACCAGCTTGCGCATACGCTCGGCAGGAACCGTCAGGCGACCTTGATCGCCCGGGAAGCGCGGGTTGGTATAGGGCTCGGTGAGATAGGCCGTGTGTTCGCTCGACACGCCGTCGAAAAACTGCTTAAAACCAGGCGCCGAGAGCAGCGCGTTGTTCGCGTAGCGGGTCTGCAGCTCTTCCAAGCGCGACTGGTCATCCAGCAGCGTGGGGAACAGATGGGCTCGGATGCCCAGCTTGCCGGCTGCCTGCAGTTTGTCGTAGACGTCGTCGCGGATAAAATCGCAGCCCGGCATGGGCATGAGCGACATATCGCAGATCGAGGTGATGCCCTGCTCGGCCATACGCCTCATTTGATTGGCGTAAGCGCTTGCGATGCGATCCTCCCCCAGCCACTCAAGGCAGCGCGGTAGCAGCTGCATGGCAGCCGCCTCGTGAGCAATGCCCGTGAGTTCGCCGTTTGCATCCTTGTCGTAACTGCCGCCCGCTGGCGGCTCGCTGTCGCGCGTGACGCCGAGCGCCTCGAGTGCGCGGCTGTTGAGCCAAAGCGTGTGCCCGTCGCCCGAATACATAACGCAGGGACGATCGGGGAATGCCGCATCGAGCGACGCCTTGGTAGGATGCTCGGGCGGATCCCAACGGTAATCGCGCCAGCCCTGCGTCACAACCCAAGCGTCACTAGGCAGATCCTGGGAAAACTCGAGCGCATGTTGCACCAGCGCCGCCTCGGACGTGCCCATATCCATGAGCATGTACGGCGAGGAACCGACCGAGGTATGGAAGAAGTGCAGATGAGCGTCATGGAAACCGGGGCAGACAAACTGCTCGCCGTAGTCGATAACCGGCGTGGCGGCAGGCGCGGCGGCAATCACGTCATCCGGCGCACCGACTGCGACGATACGGTCGCCTGCGATGGCAATCGCCAGCTCGCGGGCGGTATCGATGCCGTCTTGCGCGGTAAAGACGTTCTTGGAGCGGATAATCCGATCGATATGTTGCATGGGCATCCCCATCTCTGGCAGGAAATTCAACACCCCCGAGTGTACTCCCCCGCCCTTGTAACAAAACCCCAAGCGGCAAACGGCAACTTTACCAGCCCTAGCGGCAGGTGGCATACTGGAGAGAGCCTGTACGATTTTGCGATCAACCCAGCAAGGAGCAAATCGACCATGACGAAGACCAAGGCACAGCAGATTATGGCGGCGACCGAGGCTCGCGCGGCTGACGACGTCACCGCAGCCATCAAAGATATCGCTACCGAGTTTGAACCATATATCATCAAGCAGCGCCGGCACTTCCATAAGCACCCGGAGCTGAGCCTTGCCGAGGAGCGCACGACCTCCGACATCGCCAACCAGCTCGACGCCATGAATATCCCCTACGAGCGTCCGCTCAAGACCGGCTTGGTGGCAACGCTTCGCGGTACCGCGCCGGATGCCTACCGCGAGGACGGCACGCCACGCCGCCGCATCCTGCTGCGCGCCGACATCGACGCCCTGCCCGTCACCGAGCAGACCGGCGAGGAGTTCGCCAGCGTCAACGAGGGCTGCATGCACGCCTGCGGCCACGACTGCCATATCGCCATGATGCTCGGAACGCTGCAAATCCTGCGCCATATGACCGACGACATCCACGGCGAGGTCCGCATCGTCTTCCAGCCCAGCGAGGAAAACGGCCAGGGCGCCAAGCTCATGATCGGCACGGGTGTGCTCGACGGCGTCGATGGCGCCTACGCCGCGCACATCTGGAGCGAGGTCGACGCCGGCACCGTGAGCTGCGAGCCCGGACCGCGCATGGCCAATACCGACTGGTTCCGTATCGACGTACGCGGCACCTCGTGCCACGGCGCCATGCCCCAGCGCGGTCACGACGCCGTTATGGTGGCCGCAGAGATCGTCAACGCCCTGCAGACCATCGTCTCGCGCGAGATCAGCCCCTACGAGCCGGCTGTCATCACCGTCGGCGAGCTGCACGGCGGCACCGCACGCAACGTTATCGCCGGCACGGCCTACCTCGCCGGCACGGTGCGCACCTACGGCGATTCGACCCACGAGGAAATGCCGGAGCTCATACGCCGCATCGTGGAGCATACCGCGGCCGCCTTGGGCGCCGAGGCAGAGCTCACCGACTACACCATCGCCAACTACAAGGTCGAAAACGACGCCGCCTCGAGCGAGCGCTGCCGTCAGGCTGTAATCAAGTGCCTGGGCCCCGCCGGCCAAGGCCATTATCGCGGCACGCTCTCGGGCGAGGATTTTTCGGAGTACCTGCGCCGCGTACCGGGCGTGCTCGCCTTTGTAGGTACGCGCAACCCCAAGATTGGCGCCACGTACGCCCAACATTCCTGCTTTTACAAGATTGACGAGAGCGTGCTGGCCAAGGGCTCCATGGTTGCAGCCCAGTATGCCATCGACTTTTTGGCCGAGCCCACGCAAGAGGAGCTCGACGGCCCCACGATCGCCGCGGTTGCCGAGACCAACCCCGACTTGGCCGCCAAGCTGCGCTCTGCCAAGGCCACGGCCGCTGAGGCGCGCGACGCCATGCACGATGCTCGCACCGCCCGCCATGCTGCAATCAAGGGCATCCACGATGCGCGGGCTGCCGCTCGCCACGAGGAAAAGCGCGACGAGTAGCCGTCACGCCCATCCATAACAGCCTGGCTAAAGCAAAGCGGGGGCGGACGTTATCTCAACGTTCGCCCCCGCTTATGTGTCGACCGTTTTTCTAGCGCGTCCTCCGTCACGCCAGGTAAGAGCGAAGGATGGTGAGCCAGCGTGGGGGTTCGAGGTGGATGATATCGTCGGGAACTCCGGCGGGCGCATAGCCGCCAAAGAGCAGACCGGCATCTGCCGGATTGACGAGGCGCACGATCCATACGACGACGACCAGCACGCACAACACGGTGACCGCAATGTCGATACCACGCTTTAGCTTGCTCGATGCCACCTCCTCGCGCACGAACGCGAGCACAAACGCAATCGGCACCACCCAAAACAGCGGATGGTAGGCAAAGGCAGCCGCATAATCGAGGCGCAGCGCCGCCAGCCACGCCCTCGTCATGCCGCATCCCGGACAAGGAATGCCCGTCATCAATCGAAAAATGCAGCCAATGTCGAGCAGGTAGAGCGCGAGCCAGGCGACAAAGAGCGCGCCGGTGCAAAAAAGGGCGCGGCGAAGGAGCTCTGCCGTGCCCCTATGTCCCTGGAAGCTGTTCACGCCGCCCTTATTGTTAGGCACGAGCGCCAAGGCGAGTGTTGTAAGCCGTTGCCATGGCATTGGTATTATTGATGACGATGTTCATAGCGAAGATGGGACCAAGGCCGCACAGGAGCGCGCCGAAGATCTGCCACAGAAGAACGGTGGTGCCGTTTTCCTGGAACACCAGGCCGTAGCGAGGAGCGTTGGCCTGCAGGCGGTTGCCAATCTTGTAATACCAGTAGTACGCGTAGAAGCCGCAGGTCACAAACGATAGAAGGATGAATTCCGCCAGACCCGGCGTGTAATCGCCGTCATCCTGACACAACGTGTTGACGTCGCGTGCCAAGCAATACAGGAAGTAGAACGAATAGATACCGCAGGTCACAAGAGAGAGCAGCAGCCAGCCGATCAGGCTGCGGTCAGCCTTAATGGGGTCATAGCCCATCGGAGCGGATGCGGACTGTTGGGCGTATTGACCGGTGTACTGCTGCTGAGGCTGGGGCGCGGGCTGAATAGCCTGGGCCGGAGCGGGCTGGGGCTGCGGGGCCGCAGCGGCAGAAGCGGCACCAACGGCGGATCCGCAAACAGGGCAGAATTTGGCATCATCCGAAATGGGAGAACCACAAGTGGGACAGAACATGAGCCTCTCCTTTTCCTAAGGCGTCGCACGCCTTCAAACCTTACACGTCTACGTTCTCAACAATAGCCGCGACGTTGTTGCGCAACATTGACCAATTTCCGAGAAATTTTGCTGCAACCGTTTTCCCAGGCATTTTCTTGCTTTCGCAGTAGAAAAAGGCACCCCGGGCTCAGTTGCCCAGGGCGCCTCGACCGGCTATTCGGTTTGATTGTTTTCGGCAGCAGGATTATCGCCCGGCTCATCCGCCGGCGTGGCAACGGCATCCCAATCGGGCTCCGCAGGCGTCGCCTCGGACGCCGGTGCGGGGACAGGAGCAGGTGCCGGGGCAGGGGCAGGCGCGGGTGCCGGGGCAGGTGCAGGCGCGGGCGCCGGGGCAGGCGCAGCACCAGTGGCTGCCGTGGGATTGAATCCCGCAGGAGCAGGCTTCTTCTCACCCGGGAGCACAAAAGTCAAAACGTCGTCCTTGTCCTCATCGGCCCATTCGCTTGCATAACGCGCGACCCAATAGCCAACGGCACGGTGCTTGAGCATCTTGCCAAAGACTGTAAGAAACACGGTGACAAAAGCGACCAGCACCAGGAACAGCACGAGTGTGATGCCACCGCCGGCAACAATCGCCTCAATACCCGTAGGACGATAGTAGTAGCTATACATACCGACAGAGGCAACGGCGCCAAAGACGACCGTCAAGATCCATGTGACAACGTTGGCGACCAGACCCGTCAAAAACTCGGGAAGGAACGAAGCGCAGAACAGCTTGGTCTTATTGTTCTTAAAGGCTGCCCAAACCTTATCGAGCGAAAACGCGCTCTCGACGCGACCGGTCACCGCAAAGTGCATCACGGCAATGTCGGCGAACATCTTAAAGAAGACCCCCAGGACCGCCGTGGCAATCATAGCCAGGACAAGCAGGCCAAGCGAGCCAAACAGCGCAGCCTCGAGCGCATAAGAGCCGTAATAAGAATACGAGCCCGCGGCGCCAATTACCACGCCCTCCACCAGCGAAAGCACTACACCGATAATGGGAATGGCAGCGATAACCTCGAGCACGACCGAAATAACGCTCGAAAAGATTCCGAGACCAAACGACGTGGAACGCATCAACGGACGACCCATGCCGTCATCGATCTTAAGCGACAGGTCGCGACCCCACTCGATGCCAAAGCCCGAACCGCACACGCTCGCCACGTAGGCAGCCAAAAAGCCGATGGCAGCCGCAATACCGCCGATAACGGGGATGAACAGCACGAGTACCGACACGACACAGATAAGCGCCGGCAAAAAGGCAATCTGGCACACGCGCTGCAGCACGCCCGGAGTCTTGGTCATATCCTCAAACGCCTGAGCCGTGCAGCCCTTGGACGCGTTCGCGACAGGTTGAGGAACAAACTGCTGAGGCTGAGGCTGACCCTGAGGGGCGGAAGCTGCAGCACCGGCATTAGGAGCACCGCACACACCGCAGAACTTGTCGTTATCGCCCATAGGAGCGCCACACTGCGAACAGAACATCGAAATCATCCCTTCGTATCTAGAGCGAATCACCTAGATCGCAAACGATGTCTTTGGCATCATTATCACCCAATGTGAGGACAAATACTCTTAGATGACGTATTTGCAACGCGCGAGGCGCTTTTCGATTGTTTGATGAGTGTGTCTGTGCTAGTTCGTTCCGCGGAAGCCCTTGCCGACAATCTCGGAGCTGTCGACGATCGTGATAAAGGCACCTGGATCGACCTCGCGCGCATAACGGCGCAGCTGCACGGCCTCGCGACGGCTCAGCACGCTCATGATCACCGTCACGCACTTGCCCGAGAAGGCACCGTAGCCGCGGCTGATGGTCGCCGTGCGGTTGAGATGCTTGACGATAAACTCCTCGACCTTAAGGGGTTCGGAGCAAATGACCGTGCAGACCTTACGAAGATGGATGCTCTCGATGGCTTTGTCGACCACAAGCGTCTTGGCAAACAGGCCGAGCACGCAATACAGACCGACACGCGGGCCATACAAGAAGGCCGCGATGGTCACGATGCCGATATCGACCAGGAGCAGGGCGCGGCCAATCTCGAGCGTGGTGCGGCGCTTGAGGATCATGGCAAGAATGTCCGTGCCACCTGTCGAGGCGCCAATATCAAAGACGATGGCACTGCCGAGCGCCGGCAGAATCACAGCAAAGCACAGATCGAGCCACATATCGCCCGTCAGAGAGACATCGGTCGGAATAAAGAGCTCAAACAGCGAAACATAGGCGGACAGCGCAAACGAGGCGAAGACGCTCCACAGGATTGCCTTGCGCTCCAAAAAGATAAAGCCCAAAACGACGAGAACCGCGTTAATAATCCACATAAAGACGCCGACGGGCAGGGTCGGGAACAGCGTGGACAGAATGACCGACACGCCCGAGGTGCCGCCAAAAGCAAAGTGATTAGGGGTTTTAAACGCAACGATGGCAAAGGCCGTAAGAATCAGGCCCAGATTTAGCTCGGCAAAAAAGCGCGGAAAGCCCGGCTCCTGGCTGCGCTTTTGACCGGCACGCTCGCCGCGCTCGATATCGGTGCGATCAACCACGCGCTCCATCGGCACCACGGGAGGACGATGCATCTCCTCGGCAGCACGCGATGCCGCCTCTGCCGCGGCGGCCTCAATCGCCCATGCCTTGCTTTCTGTTTCGTGCTCGTCGGCCATTACGGCAACCCCTCGTTAACAATTTGGAAACAATGCGTCCATTAGGGTAACGCGGAACGCGACGATTGCAACCCCTAGTTAGACGAGCGGTATGCCAACATCGGGGGGCATACAAATAACGGCCGGCCACGCTTTTGCTTGCGCGGTCGGCCGTTTAACGTTTTCGCAGATAAAACCTGCCAAAACAAACCTGTCCCTTTTTGGAAGGTTATTCGTGCTGGCTGGTGCGGTGCTCGTACTCCTCGGGGGTGATGACGTCCTCGATGCGCAGGTTGACGCCCGCCACCTCAAGGCCCGTCATCGCGGCAAGGCGCTCGGTGACGCGTGCCTTGACATCGTCGAAGATCGCGGGCGCATAGGCACCGTACTCGATAATGACGGAGATGTTGACGACCACGCGATTGTCATCGGTGACCTCGACCGTCACGCCCTTGGTCAGATTCTCGGCACCAAACTGCTCCTGCACAAAGTGCATGAGGTTACCCTTCATGCCCAGAACGTGCGGAACCTCGCGGGTGGCCATGGCAACGATCTTCTCGATCACACCGTTGGAATAGGTCAGCGAGTCCTCGGACTCGTCCGCCTCCTCGTCGTCCTCATCCTCATCGGACTCGACCTCGACAAGAGCCTCGTCCTCGAGCGTCACATCCTCGGCTTCGGCGACGACCGCCTCGTTCTCCTCGAGCTCGGTATCGGCTACATCGACCTTCGTGTTAAAAGCCATGGTTCCTCCTTATGCCTGCCGCAGATGCGACAGTCGAATACATATTAGCGGCCTATTAGCGGCCGCTAAACAGACGGCCGAAGAAGTTGACGATCCCGTTCTCGCCGTCGCGAATTTGGCCGATCACAGCGCCGATCAGCACGAAGAATGCAATGACGAGCGTGTCCCACAGGCCCAACGTGAGCACCAACACGGCGAGGATAAAGCCAGCGACGGCGCCAAGCGTGGTGTTGGGATGACGCACGGCATAGCTCCAGATGGCAGCGCCCGTACCCTTGATGAGACCCATAGCCTCGTCAAAATCCGCGGCTGCCGCGTCTTGTAACTCGGTTGCCTCTGCTTTGGAATCAACAGGTTCGTTCGCCGGCGTGGCGCTCTGGTCAATCGTCAGGCGCGGCGTACGAGCGGTCTTGTCTTGATTGGTATCACTCACCGGAAACCTCCACGGTCTGGACGGTAGTCTTGGACGGCAAAAAACGAACGCGTGCGGTCGTGCCCGGCGTGCCAAGCATGGTGTCGCAAGCTTCCTCGATGCGCCGCTGCATCGCAGTAGCCAGAGATGCCACGTCCTTATCGTCAAGCGCGATAGCCTCGACCTTAAATCGGACGTGCGAATCGTCGGAACCTTGGACGCGGGCCTCGACATGCTCGATCATCACGCGATCGTCGCGCTCTGCAGCAGCCCTGGCGCACGAAGAAAGCGCCGCGAGCGTGACCTCGATATTACGCTCCCCCGCCGGATGCACGCAGGAAGGCTCGCGACGAGCAAACATCAGGCGAAAGAAGCTTACCAGCACGCCAATCGCCACAACTCCGCCGCATGCCGTCACGACAATGCGCGGCATGGGGTCGCGCATCAGCAGCATAAAGCGATACGTATACGGCCCCCAAAACTGGCAGACAAGCGTACCCAGCGCCACGATGGCGGCGGCAAGATACACGATCGCTAGGGCTCGTTTGAGTACGCGCATGCGGCGCTCCCTTCAAATCTCGATCCAAGGAATGCAAAACGATTCGCATCATTATAAAAGAGCCGGGTCCGGTGCCTCATTGCACGCGGATCCGGCTCATCTATTCCACGAGGCTTGCATGCTCGCTTCATTATGCCCAGATATGCACGGCTCAATCCGTGCGGGCGCTACTCCTCCTCGAGGGCAGCGATGACCTCGTCGGTCATGTCCATGGTGCTGTAGACGTCCTGGACGTCGTCGAGCTCCTCAAGACGGTCGATGAGGCGCTGAACCTTCTTGGCGTCGGCACCGGAGACCTCGGTCGGGGTGGTCGGGACCATGGTGGTCTCGGAGCCCTTGACCTGGACGCCCTGCTCCTCGAGCGCCTTGGAGACAGCCATGACCTCGTTGGCAGTAGTCCAGACGATCCACTCCTCGCCGGCGTCCTCGTAGTCCTCGCCACCGGCCTCGGCGATGGCCATCATAAACTCATCCTCGTCGCCGGCAGCACCGTTGGCGATCATGGTCTCCTTCTTGGCGTTCTCGTCCAGGATCTCCTTGGCGACGACAATCTGGCCCTTGCGCTCAAACTGGAAGGCGACGGAGCCGGAGGTGCCCAGGTTGCCACCAGCGTGGGAGAAGGCGGAACGGACATCAGCGGCGGTACGGTTGCGGTTGTCGGTCAGGCAGTCGACGTAGACGGCGACACCGGCGGGACCGTAGCCCTCGTACACGATGTTCTCGTAGACGGCGGCATCGGCACCCGAACCAAAAGCCTTGTCGATAGCGGACTTGATCTTGTCCTTAGGCATGGACTGAGCCTTGGCCTTGGCAACGGCAGCGGCGAGGCTGGCGTTGTTCTCGGGCAGCGGGTCACCGCCGAGACGGGCAGCAACGGTGATGTTGCGGCTGAGCTTGGAGAAGAGGGCGGAACGCTTGGCGTCCTGCGCGCCCTTACGATGCTTGGTTGTGGCCCACTTAGAGTGTCCGGACATACGTGTCTCCTATCGGTTTCGACCTAAAGCCCAGCGCAGATGCTCGGGCAATATAAACAAACGTCGTTATGATATACCTACTGGCCTGCGAGATAAACCCCAAAATGAAGGCGCCGTGATGATGCCCCCTTTGGTGCAAAGAAACCTGACCCCAATGCACCAAGTTATGACCAGAGGAAGTCGCTGCGGGTGACGGTGGCGCCGATGGCGAAGGGCATGCAGGCGATGACCGGATACAGGTAGCGCATGTAGGTCGAGCCGTTGCACGGGCCAATCAGGCACACGGCGAGTACGCCCAACAGCGGCACCCAGATCGCCAGCGCACGCCATGAATGACGACGCAGCAGGTAGACCACCACGGCGATCATGATCCACACATAGGTGGCCGAGCTCATGGTGAGCGAAATAAAGGGAACACGCTGCACCGCCACACGGTACAAATTGATCAGGTGGTCGCACCAGCGCACAACCTTGCTATCGACCGGATGGAAGTCGAAGTACTTGAGATTATCGGGGCGTGCCATAATCTCGGCACTACGCGCCGTGCTGTAGACCCAGGCATCGCGCGCGCTCGGATAAAAATAACCGTAGTAGTTATTGATGAGCGCCGAGATATAACACTCGGGATCCTTTTTGAACATCTGGGCCCACACCTCAAAATAGGCCTTGATGTCCTCCTGCGAGGCATACTCGTTAAAGCAATTTTTGACGGCGTCCGACTTATCCGGGTTGTAACGGCGGCCCAGGTTCTCGTACTTGAGCACACGGTCGATCACGGCACGCTCTTCGTCGGTCACCAAGCCGTCGCAAGGAGCCTCCACGATGGTGCCGTCCTCCTTAACCGTGGGGTTGACGCCCGAGTTGAGGCCGTCGTGCTTTTGGACGAAACGAGCCGTCTGCTGGAACGGAATCGAGAGGATTTCGCGCTTGGAGCCGGGCGTAATGTCGTGCGCCGGCATAAAGACCTTGGTGAAGTACATATTAGAGGCAAGGCAGAGCGCGAGCACCGCGAGAACGCCAACCCAGCGGAAACGCGGGATGGCGCCCGAAGGCGCAGCACCAGTCTGCTTGGCTGCACGACGAGCCACATGCACGTCCCATACGCAAAACGCCGCCGCGATTACGCATGCCGCCAGGGGAAACACCAGGCCGCCGTTGCGCAGAAACGTGGAACCCATGGCGCCCAGAGCGAGCAGCAGCCAGTCGTGGCGCGCAAAGAGCACGGGGGCTTTCTCGCCTGCTCGCTCAACATTGGCATCACGACGGGGCAAGCCACATGCCACGAGCTTGACGGTCTGTACCAGCAGCACCAAGAACGCGTCGGCAAAGAGCACATCTTTGGTGAGCAACGCCGCGTAGTTAGAGAACATCGGCATAAACGCAAAGAACAGCAGGATCGCACCGCGAACCGGCAGGCTCACGCCCAGTTTGCGCAGCGACGAAATGGAATAGGCCATGCAGGCGGCCGTGATGACGAACTGAGCACAGGTGTAGATGGCAAGACCTGCGTTGGCGCTGTTGAACAGTGAAAGCCCCAGCTGAACGCACGAGCCGATAATGGCCGTGTGCACTACGGGATGATGCCCGTTGAGCAGCGCGTTGGGGTTGAGTAGGCGCAGGTAGTCGCTCGTGCCGTTGGGGTAGTTGAACCACTGGCGAATCTGCGCGCCCGTATCTCCCATAAAAAGGCCGGGCAGCGAAGCGATGAGCGTGGGCGCCCAGGCGATCATAAGCACCAGGAAGGGCCCGGCAAAGGGATGGACCGAGAGCACGGCGTGAGTCACACGCCATACGCGGCCAAAGTGCGCCTCGGAAAACGGAATGCGCCGAGAGCTCAGCCAATCTAGACACTCAAAGGCAAGGTAGAAGGCAACGACCGCCAAGAGCATCCAGCCCGCGCCGCCAATCCAGGCGCAGACGATGCGGGCTTTGTCGCCAAGGACAATCTCGGCCGAGTCGGTGAGGTCGTAGCTGCGGCCGAACACCATGCAGATGGCGAAGAACAGCGACGGCAGAATGATCGATGGACGCCAGGTGTCGCCACGGCCAAAGAACACGTAGCGAAACGGCAAGGTGAGCAGGCAGGCAAGTGCAAGCAGCATGACCGCGTCGGTATGGCCGGCAAACGAGAGGAGCACCTCGTAGCACACGTACAGCATGCCCGAGGCTTTGGGGTCAATCGCCAAGACTGCGTTGCTCGACACCGGGGAGGGATCGATGGAAAACGCCGTGGTCGCCAACAGCGCGAGCAAAAATGCGATGAGCGTCTGCTTGGCGGGGTAGCGCTTAAACCAGACGATGCGGGCAGCGTCGCGCGCAGCCGTTGTGGAGAGATCGGAATCCTTCACAGTCCAAAGAGCCTTTCTAGAAACCTGCCAAAAAGGGACAGGTTTATTTTGGCAGGTTTTATCTGGGGAAACGTTACGGTTCTGTCATCGTTGCCCAGCAAACCACCACAAAGGTGCCCTGTCCCCTTTGTGGTGGTTTTGGTGGTTAGGCGTCCAGGTAGACGCGCTGGGGCTGGTTGCGGCGACGAGCAAAGATGATGAGCGCCAGGCCCGCGATTACGAGCGGCAGGCTCAGCAGCTGACCCATGGTGATGACGCCGCCCAGCAGATATCCCAGCTGTGCATCGGGCACGCGCACAAACTCAATCAAAAAGCGAACGATGCCGTAGCCCATCACAAAGACGCCCATAAACGTGCCTTGGGGCAGTAGCGGCTTTTTGCGGCTGAGTGCCTGCAGAATGCAAAAGAGCACGATGCCCTCAAGAAATGCCTCGTAGAGCTGGGAGGGGTGACGCGGCATATCGCCCGCGGTGCCACCGAAGACCACGCCCCAGGGCAGATCGGTCGGCTTGCCCCACAGCTCACCGTTGACAAAGTTGGCACAACGGCCCAGGCACAAGGCCAGCGGCGCGCCTATGACGGCAAGGTCTGCCAAAGTCCATGCATCGAGCTTATACATGCGGCACACAATGATGCCGCCGATAATGCCGCCCACCAAACCGCCATGGAAGCTCATGCCTCCCTCGTTGGTGGCAAAGATTTCGAGCGGGTGGGTCCAATAGTAGCCATCACCGTAAAAGACGACGTAGAACAGGCGCGCACCGATAATGAGGCCAAAGACCACGCCGACCACGACACTCGTAAGGTCGTCAATCGTGATGTTAAAGCCCCAGCGACGCTGCGCGCGGTACATGACGACCGCCGTGAGCAGGGCGCCGACCACGTAGGCTAGGCCGTACCAGTAGATGGTGATGGGGCCCGCCGAGATCGCGACAGGATCAAGCATATGGTAGAAGTCGTTGAGCATGTCGACCCTCCTACGCCCTACATACAAATGCGGCCGCGGGCCTTGCGCTCGCAGCCGCATATTTGGGCGTAACGTCTATGCGGAGCATATCGCCCGCAGCTTTCACTTCTTAGAACGGCGCATACTCGTCGTACAGGTCATCGGTCTCGCCGGAAGCATTGACTTGCTCGACACGCGTAACGCCGGGCACGTGCTCCTTGAGGATACGCTCGATGCCCATGGAAAGCGTCAGGGCGCTCATGGGGCAGCCGGCGCAAGCGCCCTGCAGCTCCAGTTTGACGACACCCTCGTCGTCGACGCCCACATACTCCATATCGCCGCCATCGGCCTGCAGGTTGGGGCGAATCTCTTCAAGAACCTTCTTAAGCAGCTCTTCGTTAACAGCCACAGGGGCTCCTTTCTCACAATTACGCGGGCGCGCCCGCGGACAGAAGCTATGTTACTACAGCCATGTACCCGCTCACGAGCCGTCCATGCGCGCAGACGCGACTTTCACGAGTAGTCAATTTGGGACGGGGCTCTTTGAGCTGCGTTCGTCGTCAGATAGCGACAACGCATATTACTGTCGAGCCTGTCCCCCGGTACCAATCTGGACATCGACGATGACCTGGCGGTAGCTGATGCCACAGGAGTCGAGGATGCGGCGGCTGATGCGTCCGTCATCGGTGTCGGCGTACTTGTTGTCCAGGTAGACGACCTCGCCCACGCCCACCTGCGCCAAAATCTTGGCGCAGTCGTGGCACGGGAACAGCGTGACGTAGACCGTGGAACCCTCGAGGTCCTTGAGCGAGCCACGGTAGTTGAGCACGGCGTTGGCCTCAGCATGGACCACGTAGTTGTGCTTGTCCTGCAGCGGGTCGTCGCTCGTACCCCACGGGAAAAAGTCGTCGTTGAGCGCCGAGGGTGTACCGTTGTAGCCCACCGAAAGGATGCGGTGGTTGGTGTTGGCGATGCACGCACCCACCTGTGTGTTGGGGTCCTTGCTGCGGCGCTGCGCGGCGATGGCCACGCTCATAAAGAACTCGTCCCAGCTAATGACGTCCAGGCGCTTGCCTGACGAAGTTTGATGAAGATCGTCCGACATGGCAGACACCTCCGTAATCGCAATAGTTTGACCCATTGTAGCAGGTGAAAGGTGGGGGCGTTTGTCCCACCGGCGCCCTCACTTTTACACGCGGCGGGGCTTTTGGTTGATGCGGTAGAGCTCGGCGAGACCCCGCAGCGTCAGCGCGTCATCGACCGTCAGGCTATGGCCGACCAGCGACGCGAGTGCCTCGGCATCGTCGCCGGTAATGACGATGGGCACGTCGCCCTCCCCCGCGGCCTTGCTCGCGCGCATCTCGGCAAGCACCATGTCGAGCATACCGTCGATGCGGGCTACCTCGCCCAAGACCACGCCCGAGCGCATGGCCTCACGCGTGTTACGGCCGATGACATGCGTGGGTGCCGAGGGCTCAACCTGGGGTAGGCGCGCCGCAGCGGCCGAGAGCGAGCGGGCGCCAAGTGCCAGACCCGGCGCGATGACGCCGCCGACAAAGGTACCGCACGCGTCGATGACCTCGATATTGGTCGTCGTGCCCAGGTCGATCACGATGCACGGTGAGCCGTAGACGACGCGGGCCGCCACGGCATCGGCGATGCGATCGGGGCCGATCTCGGCCGGGTCGTCGTAGTGCACGGGCATGCCGGTCTTAAGTCCCGGTCCCACCGTGAGCACGCGTCCCGTGCAGGTACGGGAAAGCGCCGCCTTCCACGGGCGCTCGAGCGCCGGCACCACGCAGCTCAGCACTGCGCCCGCGGGAACGAGCGCGCCGGGCATGCCCGCATCGGCCGCCAGCGCGACCATGACTTGAGCGAGACGCATACGCGCTTCGTCGGCCGTAATGCTCGATGGCGTCGTGATCTCGCACGTCGCAAGCGGGCATTCCTGCGCCGCGGCCGAATCCTCGGCAAACAGACCAAAGCGAATGAACGTGTTACCCACGTCGACCGTCAATATATATGCGCACCCATTAAGCATCGTCGGCGCTCCTTTCGTCTGCCCAGCAGTATATCGCCTACCTAAACCAGTCATCCCAAAATGACTAGCTTACGGCTATACTGGTGCGCGGTCGCGCGCGAGCTCACGCGGCGGCCCTTGGTAACCCGACTTCCCGCGCCGTATCCGTAGCGGCGCTCCCGGGGGAAGCGGATATACGCAAAGGAGTTTTATATGAGCAATCCCTCGAACCGCGCTTCGATGCGCGGGCAACTCACGCTGCGCGGCGTCGTCATCGGCGTCCTTGGCTGCGTGATCATCACGGCAAGCTCGGCCTACACCGCCCTCAAGATGGGCGCTCTCCCCTGGCCGATCGTCTTCGCTGCCGTCATCTCGCTGTTCTTCCTTAAGCTCATGGGCAATGCCAGCCTCAACGAGGCCAACGTCACCCACACCATCATGTCCGCGGGCGCCATGGTCGCCGGCGGCCTAGCGTTTACCATCCCGGGTGCCTGGATGCTGGGCTATGCCGACCAGATCAGCTGGCTCGACATGTTTATCGTGGCACTCGCCGGCACCATCCTGGGCCTGCTGGCCACCGCGCTCATCCACCGTCACTTTATCGTGGACGCCGCGCTTGAGTTCCCCACCGGCAACGCCGCAGCTCAGACCTTGCGCGCGACCGAGGCTGGCGGCAAAACCGGCAAGCAGCTCTTTGGTTCCATGGCCATCGCCGGCATCTATAGCGTGCTGCGCGACGCCCTGGGCGTGGTGCCCAGCATGCTGTGCACGCTCAACATCCCCGGCGTGACCTTTGGCATCTACAACTCGCCCATGCTGCTCTCCGTCGGCTTCCTCGTGGGCTTCGCCCCGGTCGCCTTCTGGTTTGCCGGCGCGCTGCTGGGCAACTTTGGCATCATCGTCGGCGGCACCGCTGCCGGCCTGTTCGACGTTGTGACTGCGCAGGGCATCGTCAAGTCCCTGGGTATGGGCCTCATGATGGGCTTTGGCGTCGCCGTCGTCCTCAAGGACATCCTGCCGCAGGTCGCCGGTATCGTCCGCGGTCTTGCCGCCGATAGCTCCACCGACACCGACGAGCAGTCGCTCATCTCGGGCTCCCTTAAACTCGACGCCGGCATCATCGGCCTGGGCGCTGCCGCCATCGCCGTGATCGTCGCCATCGCGCTCGACCTTGGTCCCGTCCCGGCTGTCATCGTCACGCTGTTCACCTTTGTCACCACCATCATGAGCGCACAGAGCTGCGGCCAGACGGGCATCGACCCCATGGAGATCTTTGGCCTCATCGTTATGCTCATCGTGGCTGCCTTTGCACAGATCGCTCAGGTCAAGCTGTTCTTTATCGCCGGCATCGTAGCCGTGGCGTGCGGCCTTGCGGGCGACGTCATGAACGACTTTAAGGCCGGCGCCGTGCTGGGCACCAACCCGCGTGCGCAGTGGATCGGCCAGGCCATCGGCGGCATCGTGGGCGCCCTGGTCGCCGCAGCCGTCATGGTCGCGCTCGTCACCGCCTATGGCCCGGACGCCTTTGGTCCCGACAAGAGCTTTGTTGCCGCGCAGGCAAGCGTCGTCGCCACCATGGTCTCGGGCATCCCGAGCGTGCCGTGGTTCGTTGGCGGCTTTATCGCCGGTATCGTCATGTACTGGCTCGGCATTCCGGCCATGATGATCGGCCTGGGCGTGTACCTGCCGTTCTACATGTCACTCACGGCATTCCTGGGCTCCTGCGTCAAGCTCGCCTACGACAAGTGGTCCGCCCACCGCGACGCCACCGCTGGTCTTTCTGACGAGGAGAGGGCTGCCAAGGACGCCGCCTTCCAAGAGCAGGGCCTGGTTGTCGCCAGCGGCCTGCTCGGCGGCGAGTCCATCGTCGGCGTTATCCTGGCGTTTGTCTCCGTGGGCTTAAGCCTGCTGGGCTAAGCTGAGCAGCTGCTCGACAGCAACCATATTGCCTACGGCTTGCCCGGTCGGTAGCTTTTGCGGCTGCCGACCGGGCTTTTTGATATCGAAACAAAGAAAGGCTGGCGCACTGCGTTTAACAGCGCGCCAGCCTTATCGGTTAAGCTATCGAAGCGTTCCTGCTATGAACCGAGGTTCGTTGCAGAATCTACGCTCGAAACGCTACATCTGCTTGCGACGACGATCGCTCAGCGTCACACCAGCGGCCACGAGGGTGATACCGCCGATGACGAACACCTCGCCCGCAAGAGCGGAGTCATCGCCAGTCTGGGCGAGCGCGGCCGACGTGGCCTTCTTCTTGGCGACAGGAGCCTTTGCAGCAGCCTGTGCAACCTGAGGCTTGGCCTGCGGCTCAGCCTTGGGATGATACTTGTCGTACTCGGCCTGCGCGGCAGCCAGGGCATCCTTGGCATCGCCAAGCTCAGCCAGCACGGCGGCATAGGCGTCGTTGGCATCGGACAGCTTGGCATCGGCATCGCTCAGAGCAACCTTGAGACCAGCGGCGGCATCGACGGCAGCCTTATAGCGAGCGTAGGCAGCGTTCAGCTTGACCAGCTTCTCGTTGCCCGTCGTACCCGCGGCAAGGGATGCCTTGTGGTCGACGGCCTCAAGATCGGCCTTGAGTGCCTCGTCGTTGGCAAGCTCAGCCTTGGCCTTGACGATCTCGAGGTTCGCATCGACGACGGCTTCGCTGGCGGCCTCGAGCTGCTTCTGGGCATCGGCGACGCCGGCGACGGCGGCTTCATAGGCGACCTTGGCGTCGTCGACCGCCTTCTGAGCGCCGGCGAAGCGCTCGAAGGCCTTGTTTGCGCCGGTCAGCTCGCCCTCGGCAGCCTTGACCTTCGCCTGTGCGTCGGACAGGGCCTGCGTCTTGGCGGCAACTGCCTGCTTGGCGTCCGAAAGAGCGGTCGCGGCCTGGACATCTGCGGCCTGGGCCTTGTCTACACCAGCCTGGGCGGCATCGTCGGCCTTCTTTGCCTCGTCAAGCGAGCCCTGCTTATTCGCAAGGTCCGCCTGGGCGGCATCGCGCTTGGCGGCAAGGTCCTTGACCGAAGCAGTAGCGTTGTCATATGCCTCGTTGGCCTGATCGGATTTTGCCTTGGCGGCATCGCGGGCGCTGCGAGCCTTCGCCTTGTGAGCGGTGGCCTCGGCTGCCTTCGTCTGGCTGTCGGCGAGCGTGGCATTTGCCTTATCGAGAGCTGCCTGGGCAGTAGCGGCCTCGCCCTTGGCGGCATCGAGCTTGGTCTGGGGCGTCTTGACGTCGATGCCCTTGAGCTTGGCTTCGGCGGCGTCGTATGCCGTCTTCGCGGCGGCGGTGCCGGACTTAGCCTTCTCGTACTCGTCCTTGGCGGTGTTCACGTTCGTGTCGGCCGCGGTATAGGCGTCATGTGCCGCATCCTGCTTATTTACCGCTGCGAAGTAAGCTTCCTTGGTAGTACCGAAGTTCTTCTGCGCCTCCGCCAGCTTATTCTGTAGCTGCTTCAGCTGCTCCTTCTGCTCCTGCGTGCCGCCTGCGTTGTAGGCGGAATCGATATAGTCGTTGAGGAGCTTCTTGAACTCTGAGACAGTGAAATCGGCCTGGGTATCATCAGCGCTGTAATCGAAGATGGTTACCTCGGAATCGGTGTTCTTACCGCTACCGGTCGCGATGCCGATAGCCCTCGTACCGGCATCGATGATGTTGAGATAATGCCCACACTCTTGATAGATGCTGTTGTAGTTCTGGGAGATATAATAGGCCTCATATCGGTATTTGCCGAGTTTGTCGCCATACTGCGCGACATACTTATCGAATGCCTCTTTCTCCTGAGTGTAGAGACCGGTATAGGGCCAACCGAGGGTGTCCTCGGTCTCTCCGCCGGTATATGCACCGCCGCCGCCGGCAAGATTTTCACCGTTATCATAGTAGCAGCCAGAGTGCCCCCAGATGTTCGATGAATACGATGTATTGAGGGCAGCTGCCACAGTCATGCGGAGGCTGACGCTGAGCGCCGACTGACCGTTCGCCTTGCGGAGGTTGTTCTGGGTATCGAGATATGTCAGGGCGTTACGCATCTGCTCCAATGAAAGCGGGTTGGTGTCGCGCGACATGTCCTGGTCGACGTACTTGCCATACCATTCGGCCTTGTCATCGACGCCGGTCAGCATCGATACGGCGTCCCGGGCGTTCTGTTTCTGCGTGGCTGTGAACTGGCTGCCGCCGATGATGTAGTTCATGAAGCCGAACATACCCTGACTGATGACTTCCTGGTCAACGGTCATGTTGGACTTTAGGTCTGCAATCTGCTGCTCAAGAGCCTCAACCTGGGCATTAGCAGCGTCATAAGCCTTTTCCGCGGCGTTCGAAGCAGCGCAGGCTGCCTCCCACTCGCTGCGCTTCTGCTTGCGAACTTCGACAAGCTTATCGTACGCGGTCTTCTTGTCGGCCTCGGTCTGCTGGGCCTGCTCGTATGCCGTCTTCGCGGCGTCACGCTTACTGGCCGCGTCCTTGTACTCCTTGTTTGCCGCATCGTATGCAGACTGGGCAGATGCTACAGCAGCGTTGGCGGCGTTGGCCTTCTCCTGCGCGGCAGCGACGGCAGCCTGGGCGGCCTGCAGATTTGTCTGTGCGGTGGCGTCGGCATCCGTCGCGGCATTGAGCTCCGCCTGCGCGGTCTTGAGCTCACCAGCAGCAGCTTTCTTGGCGGCCTCAAGCGCACTCAGGTCAACACCCGTACCCGAGACGGCAGCATCGAGCGCGGCCTGCGCCTGGTTGAACTTCTGCTGGGCGTTATCGCGCGCGGTGGTTGCGGCTGCGAGAGCAGCGGCAGTCTCCTGCTTCTTGGCCTGGGCGGAAGTCAGAGCGGCCTCAGTGTCCTTCTTTTCCTGCTGGGCGCTAGCCTCGGCAGCCTTGGCCTGGTCCAGATTGTCCTGTGCAGTAGTAACGGCCTTATTGGCGTCATCGAGCTTTGCCTGCGCGTCCTCGACGGCCTTCTTGGCGGCCTCGTACTCGTCCATACCCATGGCCTCGAGCTTGGCCTGGGCATCATCGAGGGCCTTCTTGGCCTCATCCTGCTTTGCCTTGGCGTCCTTGAGCGCCTGGGTCTTATCCTCGACACTCTTGTTGGCCTGTTCGAGCTGATCGTTCAGGTCGCCCAGCTTCTTCTGCTGCTGCTCGGTCTTTTCGACGGCTGCCTTAAGCTCGTCGATCTTCTCCTGGAGCGCGGCGACTTCTGCTGCGTTCTGCTCGATTTCGTTGTCGCTCACAGCCTGCGAGGCCTGATTCTTTTGCTGCTGCGCCTGCTTTTGAGACTGGCCCGCCGCATCGGCGTTCTTCTGGGCGGCATCGTAGGCGGCCTGAGCGTCCTTGAGCTGCTTTGCCGACTCCTCGGCCAGCTGGGCAGCCGTCTTTACGACCGCTTGGTTACCGGCGGCAACGGTATTCTCTACAGAACTACCCCCCCCCTGAACAGAATCGCCGTTACCGGTTGACGGTGCAGCGATTGCCGCCAGCGGCGACATGAGCGGCTGAGCGATGAGGCCCGCCGTCAAAACGGTTGCGACGGCGCGGTTGGCAACGCCCTTGACGTTGACGGCCTTAGCCCGAGGCTCAAAGTGTTGTGGGCTGTAGTTTGCCATGGCTTTCTCCCTTTGACACGGATGTATCCATACGCTTCAAAATGTAGGAGCTGATTTTTGAATTCTGTTGCGCAACATTGGTCACCAGCGGATTTTTTGAAATTCGCACTCTCGTGCTTCACAATTTCGTCACATATGTAGGAGCTGGTGCATCATATTCTTGCGGGATCGAATTGAGCCTGTGATTTGCATTTGCTCCCGCGTCATCCGCCCTATCGGATTCCGCATGCAACAGACACCCCGCCCGCCACGGTGTAGAGTTAGGACAACGGGCACGTTGCGCGGACCGCGCTGGAACGAGGTGGACATGGAACTCGACAAACAACAGATCAAGCGACTACGCGAACACCATCACCGGCGCCACGGCATCCGTCCCGCCCATAGCGAGGCTGCCGAGCAGGCTGGTCGCTTCCTCAAGCGCGCGTTCAACATTCGCGAGGGACGCGCGCCCTATCACGTGATCCGCAAGCGTTTTGTAAACGGGGCGCGTCTGACTGGCTCCCACCTATACATCCTCATCATCGCCATGTTAATCGCAAGTATTGGCCTCGATATCGACTCAGACATCGCCATCGTGGGCGCCATGCTCATCTGCCCGCTCATGGGTTCGGTCCTTGCCATGGCATACGGCATCGCCACGCTCGACCGCGAGATTACCGTCGAAGCTGTCGCCAGTCTCGCCCTGCAGATGGCCTTTTGCCTGGTCACGTCCACGTTGTACTTTAAGCTCTCGCCCCTTGGCACCACCACAGCTGCCATCATCGACAATTCGACGCCGACTGTGTGGGACCTTGCCGTCGCGCTCGCGGGCGGCTTTGCGGGCGGGCTGGGCAACTCGCGCGATCAGGAGCCTTCGACGCTCATTGCCGGCGTAGCCGTGGCGACCGCGCTCATGCCGCCCCTGTGCGCGGCGGGTTATGGCATTGCCATCGCGAGCGGGTCGCTGTTCCTCTCAGCCCTCTACGAGTTTGGCATCAACGTCGTCTTTATCGCGCTGGCGGCCGAAGCCGTATTGCTTCTTTTACGTGTACCGCTCAAGCGTGATCTCAACGGCGACGGCATTGTGACCGCCGAGGAAAACGCCGAGGTCGACGAGCTGTCACGCAAGGTGCGCCGCCGCATCATTGTGGGCACGGTAGTCTTTGCCATCCCCTGCATCGTTATGACGGCGGGTTCCATTGGCTCGGCGCAGGCCGGCGTGCAGGACGGCTACGGCGTGACCGAAACCACGCGCGAGCTTGCGGCGGTGCTGCCAGGCTTTAAGGATTACACCGTCGCCGTCGAGACCTCGGCCACCGAAGGGGACGAGGAGGGCATCGTCGAGCGCGAGGTTGTCGCCCACGTGACGACAAGCGAGGCACTCGGGGCGCACGACCGCCACGTCGCCCGCAAGCTCATCGACCTCAATGTGCCCGAGCTCGATCGCGTTGAGTTCGATGTGAAGTGATGCCGGCGCAGGATGAATGCTCGCACGGACGCAAGTTACGACGAGGCGCAGACGCGATACGGACACGAGCAAATAGCGGAGTACAGTTCACGTCCGCGCCCCGCTCGCTGTTTTATTGCCGTGAATCAGACGTCCGCATCGACATCGCCAGACTCCACCGTAAACGCCGGATCGGTGCTCACAAGATAAAATCGGGTCACCTCAGTATTTCTAATTAGGTAAATCTGCCCCTGATTGCGTCGGCGCGATATATACGCAACGTGAACCGTGCCGAATTCTTCGCCGTTTTCCTTCTTTAATACCAGGATATTGGGATCGTCCGTACGCTTAAACTGCCCGTCAACGCAGCTGCCATCTTTGTCGACCAGTTGCCACCGATGGTTATCCTCTTCAAGAAAGGCCAGGGTTTCCAGACTCGTCTTGTCATCCCGATAGTAACCGTCAATGGCAAACCCTTCGGAAGCGCATTCCTGCATATAAGACGTTTCTCGGCTTATAGCAAACAGCCCTGTAGCGCCCAGGAGCACAGCCAGGCAGACCACTGCAAGGGTTATCGAAATAGCACGGCGACCCATGTTAGCCCAACCGATAGTTGTTTAACGGAGCGCGAAACATACCTGGAACCTCCGATGTCAGAGGGAACGTCGCCAGCAGGCTGGCGACAGCCATGTGCTTCTTTTATCAAACCATATGGCTGCTACTCGCGGAGGGGATATCGGCGAGCGGCGTGTTTTCATACTCCATTGGTCAAACCTAAGCGCGGCCCTACAGCTCGTACTTGTACACGCGGTAGATGTACTTTTCGGCTTCCATCTCGTAGGTGGTGATGGGCAGACCGTAGCGGTCGTACTCGGTAAAGGTCTTGGCCTGACCCGATGCCACGAGCATGCTGTTCGAATTGCCGACGCGCTGCACACTGCTAACGTAGCCCGAGAACGGCACCGCGATCTAGTCTTCGAGCCCGTAGGTGCGCGCCATCTCGTCCACCGTAAAGATGCGCCCAAACGAATGCGAGCCGCGGCTGTAGTCGGTCACCACCGCGGCGCCCAGCTGACCCCAGTCGAACTTGGGATAGCGCTCGGTCGCACCAAAGTTGTTGTCGTATAGCAGCACCTGGTAGCAACCAGTCGCTGCCGTGTCAGAACTCGGCAGATACGTCACGCTGTGCTGGCCTGCATTGAGCGAGAAATCGCCCTGGGCCTGCAGCAGCTTGTCCTCAAAGCCCGAGCCGGCCCATTGCCACTCCTTTCTATTTCTGGGTCCATCTTCTCACTGTTGGCGGCCGGAAATGATCCGTTTTCCTCCGACCCCGAGGGATCATTTTTAGTACTTGAAGAAGCCCTCGCCCGAGCTTTCGCCCAGCTTGCCTTCGTCGAGCATTTTCTTGAGGACGGACGCCATGGCCTTAAAGTTGTAGGGCATCATCATCTTTTTGAGCAGTGGGCTCACCAAACCCGGCACCTTCTGATACTGCATGACGATGTTGTAGGCCGTCTGGATGCCTACCGTGTCGAACACGCGGAACGGACCTTTGGGCGCGCCGGTGCCGCGCGTCCACGCGAGGTCGATGCTCTTGGGGTCACTCACACCCGAGACATACAGGTCGAGGCCCGAAAGCAGCCACGGTACCAACATGGAGTTGAGCAGATAACCGTTCTTTTCCTTGTTGACGGGCAACGCCAGCATACGGATGTCGTTGGCAAAGTCGACGAGTTCATCGAAGTAGCGCTTGTCGGTCTGGTCCTGTGCCATGACCTCGGTCATGTTGTTCTTCCAGATAGAGTTGGCAAAGTGCAGCGACAGGTACTTCTCGGGGCGGCCAGTGTACTTGGCAAAGGTACTCGGCAGTAACGTGGAGGAGTTGGTCACGACGACGGTCTTTTGCGGAAGGACCGGGGCGAGCTTCTTGTAGAAGTCAATCTTTGCCTGGGTATCCTCAGCCATAGACTCGATGACCAAATCGGCGTCGGCCACTGCCTTGGCAAGATCGAGCTCCAGCTTGAGTGTGGAGTAGGCGCGCTCAACGGCGGCGAGTGCCGCCTCTTTGTCGAAGGGCTGGCCACTATCGGCGATACCGGCGCACCACTCACCCGTGCCGTCCGCCATGCCCTCGATAGCCGCGATGTACTCCTCGCGCACATGATCGATCTTGGGCTGGGTGCGGCCGATGCTGCCCTCGCTGCGCAGCCAAATCGTCACATCGAAGCCACAGTAGGCAGCCTGAAAGGCAATCTGGCTTCCCAGCACGCCGCCACCGGCAACACAAACGGTCTTGTAGCTCATAGGAACGGTCCTCTCTTGCGTAATTCCATAGATGTGTATTTATTCAACCGTAAGGAGGACGCGCGCTGGGGGTGGGTTCTATAAACGGACGGTAATTTGCGGCGAACGGCTACACCTGTTCATTATCTCAGGATTCCATGTCCAGCAAAAACGGGTGGTAGCCGGCACGGCTACCACCCGTTTGCCTCATATCTAGCCAAAAGCAGGCCAACTACTTCTTAATGCCGCGTCCCAGACGCTTGGCGACCGATGCAACGGCCTCCTCGCTGGCCGGTCCGCAGCTCACGCAGCCATCATGGGCACGCATCTGGCCGGTGACCTCGTCCATCGCGAGCGGCGCCACCTTCTCGAGCTTAAAGCCCTTGCCGGCGCGCATGTTTTCCTTGGCAACGCTGATCATGAGCTTAATGCGGTTGAGCTGGTTGACCTCGGACGCACCGGGGTCGTAGTCCACCGCAACGATGTTGCTCTCGGGATGTTGACGGCGCAGCTCCTTAATCACGGCCTTGCCCACCACGTGGTTGGGCAGGCACGCGAAGGGCTGCGTGCAGATGATGTTGGGCGCACCGTGATCGATCAGGTCGAGCATCTCGGCCGTGAGCAGCCACCCCTCGCCCATGTTGTTGCACACCGAAAGCACCGTACGGGCCTTGTCGGCCATGGTGCCGATGCGCTCGGGTGCCTCAAAGCGGCGGGACTTCTCGAGCATCTCCTCCACCGGCGTGCGCATCCAGTCCACGAGCTTGATGAGCGCCTGCATACCAGCGCGCGTAGTGGCAGAGCTTCCCAGCTCGTCCTTCTGCAGCTCGGCGTTGCTCATGGAGTACAGGAAGAAGTCGAGCAGGCCCGGTACTACGGCCTCGCAGCCCTCGCGCTCGATAACGTCGACCACGTGGTTGTTGGCCGTGGGATGGAACTTGACCAGGATCTCGCCGACCACGCCCACGCGCGGCTTGGTGCCCTCGCCCGCAAGCGGCATGGTGTCGAACGCACGGATGGCCTCGCGGCACAGCTTGGTGTAGTTGTGGCGGTTGAACTTGGGCGCCAGCTTGCGGGCTCGTGCCATGTACTCCTCGTAGAGCGCGTTGGCGGCACCGGGCATGGCCTCGTACGGGCGGCAGCGGTAGAGCATCTGCATCATCACGTCGCCAAAGAGTACCGCGTAGACTGCCTGCTTAAGCAGCGCCGGCGTAATCTTAAAGCCGGGGTTGTCCTCGCCGAGCGCCACGGCCGAAAGCGAGATCACCGGAATCTCGGGGTGGCCGCTCTCGCGCAGGGCCTTGCGGATGAGCGCGATGTAGTTGGTGGCACGGCAGCCACCACCGGTCTGGCTGATAACCACAGCGGTCTTGGACAGGTCGTACCGACCGCTCTCGATGGCCTCCATAATCTGGCCCGTCACCAGGATCGACGGATAGCAAATGTCATTGTTCACATAGCGCAGGCCGGCCTCGACGGCGTCGTGATCGGTCGAGGGCAGCAGCTCCAAGTTGTAGCCGGCACCGCGGAACACCTCTTTGACCAGGTCAAAGTGGATCGGCGCCATCTGTGGGCACAGGATGGTGTAGCCCTCCTCGCGCATCTGCTCGGTAAAGGGCACCTTGGGCCACGCGGTCGAAGCACTCTCGCGCTGCGCCTCAAACGTGTACTTACGGCTCGCAAACGCGGGAGCATCCGTGGAAGGCGCCACCGGCGCGGCGTCGCCCTGCTCGTAAGTCTCGCCCGCGGCCGTAGCCTCGGCCAAGCGCTCGGCCTCCTGGTCCTTGAGCGCCGCCATGAGCGAGCGAATACGGATACGCGCGGCGCCCAAGTTGGACACCTCGTCAATCTTGAGCACGGTGTAAATCTTGCCGCTGGCCTCAAGGATTTCCTGCACCTGGTCGGTGGTCAGAGCGTCCAGACCGCAGCCGAAAGAGTTGAGCTGGATTAGGTCCAGATCGTTTCGCATCGTCACAAAACGGGCGACGGCGTACAGGCGGCTGTGGTACATCCACTGGTCGACGACACGAATCGGACGCTCAGGCTTTACCAGATGCGCGAGCGAATCCTCGGTAAAGACCGCAAAGCCAAAGCTCGAAATAAGCTCGGGCAGGGCGTGGTTGATCTCGGGGTCGTTGTGGTAGGGACGACCGGCGAGCACAATGCCATGGCCACCGTGGTCCTCGACCCACTTAAGAGCTTCCTCGCCCATGGTCTGGATATCCTCGTGGAAGCGCGCGTCGGCCTCAAAAGCAGCGTTGACGGCGGCATCAACCTCGGAGCGCGTGATTTTAGGACCGCGCACGCGACCGCGACCGGCCTCAGCATCGGCCACACGGTCGACGGCGAGCACCTGGTACAGGCGGCGCTTGAGCTCGGTCTTGTCGTGATACGGCACAAACGGATACAGGAACTCGATGTTCTGCTCGCGGATCTCGTCAATATTGAGCGCCAGCGCCGTGGGGTAGCTCATGACGATGGGGCAGTTATAGCAGTTGCCAGCCGTCGGATCCTCCTTGCGCTCCCAACGCACGCACGGCATCCAGATGAAGTCGACGTCACGGTCGATAAGGTTCATCACGTGGCCGTGGCTCATCTTTGCCGGGTAGCACACGCTCTCGGACGGCATGGACTCGATGCCCGCCTGGTAGGTCTTCTTGCTCGACTGGTCGGACAGCTGCACGCTAAAGCCCAGGCGGGTAAAGAACGCATGCCAGAAGGGGTAGTTCTCGTACATGTTGAGTGCGCGCGGGATGCCGACGGTGCCGCGCGGGGCCTCGTCGGGGCTCAGCACCTCGCGGTTAAAGAGCAGCTCGTTTTTCTTTTTGAAGAGGTTGGGGGCCTCGGTCTTCTGCTTTTTGTGGCCGGCGCCCTTCTCGCAGCGGTTGCCGGTGATAAAGCGCCTGCCGCCGCCAAAGTCGTTGACGGTGAGCTGGCAGTTGTTGGAGCAACGGCCGCAGCGGACATGCTTTTGCGTCACGGTGAGGTGCGCGATGTCCTCGGCCGAAAGGATGGTCGAGGCGCCATCGGCGCCGGCGCGATCGCGGGCGAGCAGGGCCGCACCATAGGCGCCCATGCAGCCGGCGATGTCGGGACGCACGGCATGGACGCCGGTGAGCTGCTCAAACGCGCGCAGCGTGGCATCGGACATAAAGGTGCCGCCCTGGACGATTACCTGGCTGCCGATCTCCTTGGGGTCACGCAGCTTAATGACCTTGAACAGAGCATTCTTGATGACGGAATAGGACAGGCCGGCCGCGATGTCGCCCACCGTGGCGCCTTCCTTTTGCGCCTGCTTGACGCGCGAGTTCATAAAGACCGTGCAGCGGCTGCCCAGGTCGACCGGGGCCTTGGCATGGATAGCGGCGTCGGCGAACGCGCGCACGTCCATGTTCATAGAGACGGCGAAGCTCTCGATAAAGCTACCGCAACCCGACGAGCAGGCCTCGTTGAGCATGATGTGCTCGATAACGCCGTCCTTGACGCGCAGGCACTTCATGTCCTGGCCGCCGATGTCCAGAATGAACTCGACGCCGGGCAGGAACGCCTTGGCGCCGCGCAGGTGCGCGACGGTCTCGATCTCGCCGGAGTCGGCCTTAAGGGCCTCGATGAGCAGCGCCTCGCCGTAGCCCGTAGTGGTCACGTGGCCGATGGTGCAACCGGCGGGGATGTGGTTGTAGAAATCGGCCATGATGACCTTGGCCGTGCCCAGGATGTCGCCGTTGTTGTTACCGTACCAGGTGTGCAACAGCTGGCCGTCCTCGCCCACGAGCGCGGCCTTCATGGTGGTGGAGCCGGCGTCGATGCCGATGAACACGCGGCCGGTGTAGCCGTCGAGTTTGCCCTTGGGGACGACCTCGGTGTCGTGGCGACCCTTGAACTCGGCAAAATCATCGTCGGTGGCAAAGAGCGGATCCAGACGCTCGACCTCGGCACCCTGCGTGTCACCCAGGGCATCGATGGCCTCGATGAGCTGCGGGAACGTGCTGAGCTTGTTGGACTCATGCGCCATGGCGGCGCCGCTCGCCACAAACAGGTGGGCGTTTTGGGGCACAATGCGGTGCTCCTCGTCCAGGTTGAGCGTGAGGTAGAAGCGATGGCGCAGCTCGGAGAGATACTGCAGCGGGCCGCCCAGGAAGGCGACGTTGCCGCGGATGGGACGGCCGCACGCCAGGCCCGAGATGGTCTGGGTCACGACGGCCTGGAAGATGGAGGCGGCCACGTCCTCGGGGCGGGCGCCCTCGTTGAGCAGCGGCTGGACGTCGGTCTTGGCAAAGACACCGCAGCGGCTAGCGATGGGATAGATGGTGGTGGCGTTGGCCGCGAGTTCGTTAAGGCCGCTGGCGTCAGTGTGCAGCAGGGTTGCCATCTGGTCGATGAACGCGCCCGTGCCGCCGGCGCAGGTGCCGTTCATGCGCTGCTCGATGCCGTTGTCGAAGTAGATGATCTTGGCGTCCTCGCCGCCCAGCTCGATGGCGACGTCGGTGGCCGGGATGAGGGTCTCGACGGCACGCTTGCTGGCGATGACCTCCTGGACAAACTCCAGGTCGAGCCACTGGGACAGCAGCAGGCCGCCCGAGCCGGTAATGGCGCAGGTCATCTGGGCCGTCGGCAGCACGGTCGCAGCGCCCTCGAACAGGTCGCGGGCACAAGCGCGGACGTCGGTGTGGTGGCGCTGGTACTTGGCGTAGACGATCTGGTTGTCGTCGTTGAGCACGGCGAGCTTGACGGTGGTGGAGCCCACGTCGATGCCCAGGTGCAGGTTGCCACGAGCGTTCTCGGGGTTGAAGATCGCGCCTTCGGGGGCCTGGGCGGCAGTGGCGGCTGCGGGCTCAGCGGCAGTGACGGGCTCGCTAGCGACGGACGTCTCCTCTGCCGCGTTCTTGGCCTCGGCAACCGCCTCGGCAACTTTCTCGGCAGCCGCGGTCGCGGCCTTCTGCGCGGCGTCCACCACGGCGGGCGCGGCCTCGCGCGCAGCAGCGACCATGCGGTCCTTGATGCCCTCGACGAGTTTGCTCATTGTCTCTCCTCTTAGTTGTTGGACTCGACGGTTGCGGTGGTGTCGACCGCGTCCTCGAGCTGCAGATTCAATAGCTTTATGCCGTATTCCGGCACGTTGATATCGATGGGTTGGCCATACAGGTCGCCGGGGCGCACAAAGGCGATAACCGTCATAATGCGCGCCATGGTCTCGGGCGATTCGGTGAGCCCACGCTCAAACCAGCGCTGAATCAGGCCGACCTCGGCACTCACGACATAGGTAACGTAGTAGTCAAAGAAGGTGCCCAGTGCCAGGCCCAAGATGCCCGTCTGTGCACGCGGCACCACGGCCTCGCGTGCGGTATCGATGATCTTTTTAATAAAGGCGGGGTCGCCGCCCGGGCCCAGTAGGGCCCCGATAAGGTCGCGATTAGCCGCAAGATAGCGAAGCAGCTCAACCGAACCGGGTGCCGGCTCGAGCTCGTCGATGTTGCGGTAAAGATCGGGTAATTGAGCTGCGGTGATAAGCTCCACCCGCTCGCGAATCTCGACAAGCAAGCCGTCCTCGATCTGGCTGATAAAGTCGGGGATATCGCGGTAGTGCGAATAGAACGTTCGACGCGTAAGACCGGCGCGCTCGGTGAGCGACGCGACGTTAATGCGCGAAAGGTCGCCGCTTTCGGCAAGCTCGCTGGCAAGCGCCTGGCGAAGGGCGCGCTGCGAGCGAAGGGACCGGCGATCACATTTCTCGAGCTGGGACAAGCGTCCTCCTTGTTACTCAGACTGTACGCTATTGCACAGTGCGAGTATTATTGCACACCGTGTGTATCAACACGTAAAGGCAATATTTGGAATGTGACAAAGGGCAGTCCCTTTGTCACATTCAGCGACCGCCTAGGTTGTGCCAGTTGTGCCTGGCTTTTGGAGCGGCATTGCCGATTGTTCAAAATGTCATTCGTGGGTAGAATAGTGTCGACGGCAGCCCAAGTTCTGGAAAGCTGGGCAGCGCCGTTGCCTGGATTAAGGGGTCAACGCCTTAGCGGCGACCCCTTTTACATTGCTTCGAACGTTGCTTGAGTGCCTCGGAAAGCCCGACGAGCGCCGTGGAGAACGAGACCAAAGCGGTCAGAAGTCTCACGAAATCAATCAGATCGGTCATGGGCATCACCTCCCATCAGATGGAGGGCGTTGCCCGGCACATGGAACTGCCGCCAACAGTATCAATTCTATCAAAGCGCAGTTAGATATGCGAATGTTTGTTCGTATTTCAAGAGACCAGCGTCACCTGTGACAAAGGGGCTGTCCCTTTGTCACATTATTCGATTACGGTGCAGGAATTCTGCTTGTGCATGGTGGCAAGCATGTGTTTGGGAACGGCGTGGGCCATGCAGCTACCGATAGTCGCGCTTGCGGCGGCCTTGGCCGCGTCACTGCCGTTTTTGGTCGCGTAGCTGTGACGGAAGCGCTTGAGCATGGCGATGTCGTTGCCGCCGTCGCCGTAGACCGCGACCTCGTCCTCGGCAATACCGTAGTAACCCGCCAGCCAGGCCACACTCTCGCCCTTGTTGCACGCCACATCCGTGATCTCGAACATCACCGGATCGAACGGCGCGTTGACCACGCGGTTTGAGCGCTCGGCCAGATACGCCTTAAGGTCACGCTCCAGCTCGGGCGAGGTCACGCGGCAGTTGATCTTGCACACATCGTGGCGCAGGATGTCGCCGATCGACTGATCGAAATACTGTTCCTCGTGATAGCCGCCACGCGCGCGCATGCCGCGCATCACGATACGCTTGATGGGTCTGTCCTTTTTAAAGCCCGCCTGGTGCATCTCGAACGATCCGCTCGAAAACATGCCATCGGGCGTGGAGCAATCAAAGCAAATGTCCGGAAACTCCTTGAGCAGCTCCTCGGTGATCTGCGGGTCGATGGTCCAGGTCTTGAGCACCTCGCCATGACTGTCGCGCACAATGGAGCCGTTAGAGCAGCAGGCGTCAAGCGCCAGGCCCGTAAAGCCATGCTCGCCGATCGGCAGCGTCGAGCGTCCGGTCGCGGGAACCACGTGGAGTCCGGCCTCGGTCAGCTCGCGAATGGCGAGGCGGATGGTCCCATCTGCCTCGTGCAGGGCGTTCAGCAGCGTTCCGTCTAAGTCACTCGCAAACATCTTGATCATGGGCATGCCTCTCCTTCGTCTGCACGATATTGTAGACGAGAACGGGCGCGCCCCAAGAGAGGCACGCCCGTCAGGCGAAAGATTGTCCTACACCGCAGCGGGTCCGTGTTCGCCGGTACGGATGCGGATAACCTCCTCGACCGGCTCGACCCAGATCTTGCCGTCGCCGACGGCACCGGTGCGAGCGGCGTTGCAGATAATCTCGACAATGCCGTCGACGTGCTCGTCGGCGCAGATGAGGGTGAACTGCACCTTAGGGATCATGTTGACAAGCAACTCGTTGCCGCGCACGTATTCCTTCCAGCCATGCTGTGCGCCGCAGCCCTGCACCTGGTTGATAGTCATACCGCGAACATCAGCAGCAAACAGCGCGTCTTTGAGAACCTCAAGCTTTTCCTGACGCACGATAGCCGTGATCTTTTTCATAATGAATTCCTCTCTTTATCAAATAAATGAATTGCCATTCAATGACGCGGGTTTCCCAGGTGCCGCAGATTGGGTTGAAAGAGGAGCGCCGCGTACTTTTGTACGCAAGCGACGGTTTGAAACCCAAGGTGCGGTGCCTGGGGAAGCCGCGCGACGGTTTGAAGGGCAAGGTGCGGAGCCTGGGAAAGCCGTTAGTCAAGTCCGGAGAACGAGGGATACGCGCTCTCGCCGTGCTGGCTCGCATCCAGGCCCAGCGCCTCGTCGGCCTCGTCCACACGCAGGCTGCCGTGGAACAGCGCCTTGACCACCGCGGCGATCACCAAATCGAGCACCAGCACAAGAGCGACCGTCACCACAATGCCCAAAATCTGCGAGATGAGCAGCGACACGTCGCCCGTGTAGAACAGACCACCCTTACCGGTCCACGAAAGCTCCGGCACACAGAACAGGCCCGTGAGCACGCCGCCCAAGATGCCGCCGATGCCATGGCAACCAAACGCGTCGAGCGCATCGTCGTAGCCGAACTTGGTCTTAAGATGGCTGATGTCCAAGTAGCAGACGGGCGAGACGATCAGGCCCATGACCAGCGCTGCCCACGGCTCGACAAAGCCCGCGCCCGGCGTGACCACCACAAGGCCCGCAACCAGACCGGTGCTGGCACCCACCAGCGTGGGGCGACCGGTGTGCACGCGCTCGACAGCAAGCCACGAAACCATGCCCGCTGCGCTGGCCGTCACGGTGTTGAGGATGGCGAGTGCCGCCACGGCATCGGCCTTAAACTCGCTGCCGCCGTTAAAGCCAAACCAGCCAAACCAAAGCAGCCCGGCGCCCAGCGCCACAAACGGCACGTTATGCGGACGGTAGCTCACCATGCCAAAGCCGCGACGACGGCCGAGCATTAAGCAGAGAATCAGGCCCGTAAGACCGGACGAAATGTGCACCACGTCGCCGCCGGCAAAGTCGAGTGCGCCGATGATGTCGCCGATAAAGGAGCCCTCGCCGCCCCACACCATGTGGGCAAGCGGCGCATAGACCACAAGCAGCCAAATGCCCAGGAAGGCCGTCATGGCACCAAACTTAACGCGGCCGGCCAGGCTGCCCGTGACGATAGCAGCCGTGATCATGGCAAACGCCATCTGAAAGGCGATGTTGATGATCTGAGGGTAGACGGCACCGTCCGCAGCATTGCCCTCGGCCGCCTGCAGCACATGGTTGAGCACCGGCAGGCACAGCAGCTGGTCAAGGCCTCCAATAAACGGGCTGGAACCGTCGCCGCCATAGGCCAGAGACCAGCCGGCAACAATCCACACTGATATTTTCTGTATTGAAGACGTCGATGATGCACCCGTATACCATTGACGT
>CBCTFW010000020.1:0-38554 GCA_965146285.1 uncultured Collinsella sp. | reverse complement strand
GCCCGTGGGAGGCCAGGGCGCCGCTGACCGGTGGACGGCACCGAGCCGTCATCGAGATTGAAGAAGGGGGAGGCCTCGCGGCCTCCCCCTTTTTTTGCGTTTGTGGGCTTTTGTCTCACATAGTAGCTGTGTTTTATAACCCTCGTTTGTCGCATCTTCTGTGAACGGGCTACAATAACTTAGTCTGTGCGATATGGAGGTGAACATGGCTGAAGCTGGTATCGGCGTTGATATCGTCGAGATTTCCCGCTTGAAATCAATTCTTGAAAAGACGCCGTCGTTTGCTCGGCGTGTGTTTACCGAAGAAGAGCGTGCGTATTGCGATGCGTCATCGCGCCCCGCCGCTCACTATGCGAGCCGCTTTGCTTCGCGCGAGGCGGTGCTTAAAGCTCTCGGCACGGGTTTTAGTCAAGGCGTGGGTCGCAAGGATGTTTCGGTAACGCGTGATAAACTCGGCAAACCGAAGGCGCTGCTTTCGGGCCGTGCTCTCGAGATCGCTCAAGAACTGGGTGTTGTTGAGGTCGCTCTTTCCATTACGCTTACGGGAGACTTGGCCGTTGCGAATGCCATCGCGATTACCGAAGATGCTCGGCCTAAGCCAAAAGATGAAAGGGCGAGCACCAAGAAACGCGTTGCGCAGACATTTAAAGAGGCTCGCTCTGTTTTAGATGAGCTTGAGCAGCTGCAGAATTCAGCATTGACGGAGCACCTGGGCGATGCTTCGCAAGATACGCTAGGAGCATAGATGAAACCGGTTTTGAGTACCGAAGAAGTCGTTCGTCTCGAGGATATCATCGAACGCGAAGGGACTTCGAAGGCCGAGCTTATGGAGCTAGCGGGTGAGTTTGCCGCCAACGAGGTCTTGAAGCTCAATCCCGATCGGGTTCTCGTTCTGGTCGGTTTTGGTAATAATGGCGGCGACGGTTGGGTTGCCGCCGATATCCTGAGCCATAAGGGTGTGGACGTGGATATCGTTTCTCCGGTTGAACCGGATGAGATTCCTGCTGCTCTGGCACGTCATGTTGCTCGTCGTACTGCCGGCCGCGATGTGCACGTTTGTGTCGGCCCTTCGCGTGACGAACTCGAGGTTTTGATCGATAAGGCCGATGTTGTTGTCGATGCCATTTTTGGTACCGGTTTTCACGGGAATCTGCGTGCGCCGTTCTCCATCTGGATTCCTACGGTCAATGAATGCGCCGATTGTGTCGTATCCATTGATGTCCCCTCGGGCCTGAATGCCGAGACGGGCGTTGTTGATGACGACTGCATTCGTGCCGAGCATACGGTGACGATGATTGCGCCCAAGATTGGTTTGTATAGCGCTGATGGCCCTGAGTATGCTGGCGATTTGATCTGCGGCAATCTTTACGACCGTCTTGACGAGGTCATCGATGATGTCGACCACGCCGCTGAGATTGTCGAGCCCGGTGACTTAGTTGATTACTTTGCCCCACTACCTACGAATATCGATAAGTATTCCCGTGGCTCTGTGCTTATTGTCGCCGGATCTGCGCAATATCCTGGTGCGGCCATTATGGCGGCCAAGTCTGCAGCTCGCGCGGGTGCTGGTTACGTGGCAGTCGCGGCTCCTGACGCCTGCGCTAATCTTATTCGTATGGCACTTCCTTCGATTCCCGTCTTTGCTATTCCGTCTGATTCCCGCGGCTCCTTTGGCGCCGCTGCGCGCATGACGGTGTGCGAGATTGCAAAGAAGTACGGCTGTGTACTGTGCGGTCCCGGTATGACGACATCTGCCGGCGCTATGCAGGTGGTTTCGGGCTTGCTCGAGCTTGATGTGCCGCTGATCTTGGACGCCGATGCACTCAACTGCCTTGCTAAGATTGCCATTGACGGTATTGATAGTAACCCCGAGATGTATCGTCGCGAGCAGCCGTTGGTTATGACGCCGCACTATCGTGAGCTTTCGCGTCTGGTTGCCGGTGACGAGGTGAACGACCTTGGTACCGCGATTGCAGCCGCGCAGAAGGTTGTCTGGGCTGCAGGCTCCGACAATCTGGTGGTCATTGCCAAGGGGCCGACGACGGCTATCTGTGGCGTTGAGCGTGTACTGCTGCCGCTCTCGGGTCCGGCTTCTCTGGCAACTGCCGGTTCAGGTGATGTTCTCGCGGGTATTTTGGCCGGCACGCTCGCCACCATGCGCGACGAGATGGATCGTTGGGAGTTGCTGTATTCGTACGCCGTCGCACTTCACAGCTACGCCGGTTTTGCCGCGGCGACGGAGTATGGTGAGAAGAGCGTTATCGCGACCGATCTTATCGACTTGATCGGTCCTGCCATGGAGCTGGCGGCAAAGGATGCGCTCGAAGATCTGGGAATCATGGACGAAGGGTCGGATGACTAATCATGAATAAAGCCGATTTGACGCGCTGGTCCTGGGTCGAGATCGACCGCGGGGCGCTCCGTCGCAACACGAGGGCCTATAAGAACTTGCTGAATCCACGTCAGCGCCTGTGCTGCGTGGTCAAGGCCGATGCTTATGGTCATGGAGCTGTTGAGTGCGCCAAGATCATGTATTCGGCCGGTGCCGACATGTTTGCCGTGGCGACGGTTAACGAGGGCGTTGAGCTCCGACAGGGCGGGATTACGAAACCCATCCTCATCCTAAGCGAGCCGCCTATCGAGGCCATTCCGACGTTGCTCGAGTTTGATATCATGCCTTCGGTCTATACGTCTGACTTTGCTCTTGCGTATGGCGAATGCGCCGTCGCGGCGGGCAAAGTGGGCAAGTATCATCTCGCCATCGAGACGGGCATGAATCGCATCGGCGTTCACTACACGCAGGTGCTCGACTTTGTCCGCGGTATTAATTTCCATCGCGGTATTCAGTGCGACGGCGTATTTACGCACTTCGCCACGGCCGATGAACCTTCGGGCTGGGACTACAAGCTGCAGTGTCAGCGCTTTACCGAGGCCGTTCAGGCCATTAAGGATGCGGGCTTTGAGTGCGGTATCGTGCACTGCGCCAACACGCCGTCCTCGATGCTCGACCCCTCGATGCATTTTGATATGATCCGCGCCGGCGTTGGCTTGTATGGCATGCAGCCGTGCGAGCTGAGTGGCCGCGTGATGCAGCTTGATCCCGTTATGAGCGTCCATGCGCGTGTGACGCGCGTGGCACACCCTGCGATGGGTGAGGGCGTGGGCTACGGTTTTACCTACCGCGTACCGCGTACGCGCGTTCAGATCTGCACGCTGCCGATCGGTTATGCCGATGGCCTATCGCGTACGCTTTCCAATCGTATGGATGTGCTGTATCGCGGCGAGCGCGTGCATCAGGTTGGCAATATCTGCATGGACCAGTTTATGGTCGCCATTCAGTCCAACCCGGCACACGAGATTCCCGAGGCCGAGTATGGTGACGAGATGATCATTGTCGGCCGCGATGGCGATGCCGAGATCACTATGGACGAGATGGCCCGACTGCGCGGAACGATTAACTACGAGGTCGCCTGCGGCTTTGGCATGCGTCTCGACAAGGTCTACGTGTAGGAGCCGCTATGGGCGTCATGCACATCCCCGGCCATACCCATCAGGCACCACGTGAGGTCGCACTCGAGGAAATTGAGGCCGTTCTGGGCGATTGTCACCTCTGCCAGCTCTACCAGTCGCGTCACAATATCGTGTTTGGCGTGGGAAACCCCCGCGCTCGCGTGATGTTTATTGGTGAGGCGCCGGGCCGCAATGAGGATTTGCAGGGCGAGCCCTTTGTGGGGGCGGCAGGCGAGGACCTCAACGGCATTTTGTCGCTGGCGGGGCTCAAACGCGAAGACGTCTACATTGCCAACGTGCTTAAGTGCCGCCCACCGGGAAACCGCAATCCGCGTCCCGAGGAAGTGCTGGCTTGCTCGCCGTTTTTGCGTGAGCAGATTCGAAGCATCTGGCCTGATATTATCGTGACGCTCGGCAATCCCGCGACGCACTTTGTGCTTAAGACCGAGATTGGCATTACTAAGCTGCGCGGCAGGTTCCACCAGATGGGGCATTTTGTAGTAATGCCCACTTTTCATCCGGCAGCAGCGCTGCGCAATCCGGCGTGGCAGGAGCTGCTGGAGGAAGACTTTAAGATGCTGGGCGACTATCTGGAGCGACATCCCGCACCAGAGGACGCCTCGGAATAATAAGGAGCATATATGTCCCTGGAGCGCCTGGGGGTAGGTACTTACAAAACGACTTGCGCTGCCGATACGGAGTACTTTGGCGAGCTAATTGCACCGTGCCTTGAGGACGGCGATGTGCTCATCCTGACCGGTGGCCTGGGAGTGGGCAAAACTCACTTTACCAAGGGCGTCTCGCGCGGGCTGGGCGATGGGCATATGGTTACGAGTCCTACGTTTGCGCTCATGGCCGTTCACGATCAAGGTCGTATTCCGCTGTTTCACTTTGATCTATACCGCCTGGAGCATGCCTACGAGCTCGAGGATACGGGCATTTTCGATGTGCTGGGCTATGAGGGTGCTTGCCTGCTGGAATGGGGCGAACAATTCCAGGACGAGCTGACGGATGAGTATCTTTCGGTGACGCTCAAGCGTGATGAGGGCGACAGCGATGTGCGAACGATAACGCTTGAGGCGCACGGTGACCGCGCAATGGAGCTTTCCCATTTGATTGATAAGGCTGTACAAGATGAGCTTGCATAACGACAACGCGCTGGTGGTGGCGCTCGATACCTCGACCGACATGCTTGCCTGCGCGGCAAGCTGGATTGATGGGCAGACGGGCGAGACGAAGCTCGTGAGTGGCGACCACATGTGTCGCCGTCACGCCAACGTTGAGCTCGTGAATACCGTTGATGGCGTGCTGGCTCAAGCCGGTCTGGATCGCAGCGATGTTGGTCGCTATGTGGTCGGCCGCGGCCCGGGGTCCTTTACGGGTGTGCGCATCGGCATCTCCACTGCCAAGGGCCTCGCGCGTGGTGCCAATGTTCCGCTGCTGGGCGTGTCGACGCTCGACGCTTGCGCTTGGACGGCGTGGAAGGCTGGCGTGCGCGGCAAGCTTGGTATCTTGGCCGATGCTATGCGCGGTGAGGTATATCCGGCGCTGTATATGCTGGTCGATGAGGGTCCCGAGCGTCAATTTGAGCGCGAACACGTGGTCAAGGCCGCCGTGGCGCTCGATGAGTGGCGCCGAGCAGCGGACTGGGACCAGGTTCAGCTGACCGGTGACGGTCTCGTGCGCTATGGCAAGCTGCTGGGTGAGGACGAGACCGCCCGCTGCGTGGAGCGCGACCTGTGGTGGCCTTCGGGCGAGGGCTTGCTGCTCGCGCACGCCGCGGGCGACGGCGATCCGGCCCGCGTCCTGCCGATTTACACGCGCCTTTCGGATGCCGAGGAAAACGAGCGCAAGCGTCTTGGTCTTGCCGAGAGTGCGCAGAGCGAAATTACGGGCGTTGCCGATGAGCTCGCCGGTCGTCATCTGCAGTTCCGTCCCATGGGCGCGGCGGATGCCGAGGGCGCGAGCGCGCTGGAGGCTGCCTGCTTTGAAGGTGCCGGACACGAGGCGTGGACGCCGGGCATGTTCCTGTCCGAACTGGGCGAGGACGTCGCTGTGCCGCGTAGTTGGTGGGTAGCACACGACGACGGCAAGCTGCTGGGCCTTGCCGGCGGTATGGTCGTGGACGGTGATGTGCAGATTCTGGATGTCGCCGTCGACCCGGCACATCGCCGTGAGGGTATTGCCCGCAAGCTGCTGTCGCATGTGAGCTATGATGCCCAGATGCTCGGCTGCACCACGGCTTCGCTCGAGGTCGAGGACGGCAACGAGGGAGCGATCGCGCTTTATAACGCTCTGGGCTTTACCGAGGCTGGCCGTCGCCGCGGCTACTATAGTGCCGGCAAGGATGCCATCGTCATGACGGCCCCGCTGCCCCTGGTGCTTCCGGTCGACAATGCTTCCCCCGAGCCGACGGCGGCAGAGCAGCGCGTATGGCCGCTGCCTGCGCCTGGGCGCTCCGAGGGGGAGCGTGCCGAAATTGAGCGCCGCCGCCTAGTGCTCGCTATCGAGAGTTCCTGCGACGAGACGGCCGTGGCGATTATCGATGCGGATGGCAATATGCTGGCCAACCAGGTGTCGACACAGATTGATTTTCATGCCCGCTTTGGCGGCGTGGTGCCCGAGATCGCCTCGCGCAAACACGTTGAGGTAATTGTGAGTGTCGTGGATGCGGCGCTCGAGGATGCCGCAGCATCGCTTGGTCTTGAGGGTGGAGCCATTGCCCCCAGCGAGCTTGCCGCCGTGGGCGTGACACAGGGTCCGGGCCTGGTGGGCGCCCTCGTGGTGGGCGTTGCCTTTGCCAAAGGCTTTGCCTACGCTGCCGGTAAGCCGCTCGTATGCGTCAACCATCTGGAGGGGCACCTGTTTGCCAACTTGCTGGCGCAGCCCGACCTCAAGCCGCCGTTCATCTTCACGCTTGTCTCGGGCGGGCACACCATGCTCGTGCACGTGAAGGCATGGGGCGACTACGAGGTACTTGGTGAGACGCTCGACGACGCCGTGGGCGAAGCCTTCGACAAGGTGGCAAAGGCACTGGGCCTGGGCTATCCCGGCGGCCCCATCATCTCCAAGCTTGCCGAGACGGGCAATCCCCGCGCGATCGATTTTCCTCGCGCGCTTAACAGCAGGGGAGATTATCGTTTCTCGCTTTCGGGTCTTAAAACGGCCGTGACGCTCTACATTGAACAGGAGACCAAGGCCGGGCGCACGATTCACCTGCCCGATCTGGCAGCTTCGTTTGAGGCAGCTGTCTTTGACGTGCAGTACAAGAAGGCCAAAAACGCACTGCACGCTACCGGATGCAAGGAATACTGCATCGGTGGCGGCGTCTCGGCCAACCCGCATCTGCGCGAGATGATGATCAAGAAGCTTGGACGTCAGGGGATTCGCGTAACGGTGCCGCCCTTGTCTGCCTGTACCGATAACGCAGCCATGATCGCGGAGGTCGCTCGCCGTAAATTCGACCGAGGTGAAATCTCGCCGTTCGACGTCGACGCCGATCCAAACATGACGCTGTAGCTGGTACGGCGCGGTCCCCGGCGCTGCCCGGGCGCCCAGCGGCCGCATATGAACTTTCCTGCTCTACAGTCCTGCTCACGACGGAGGCCACATTAAGTGGCCTCCTGTTCGTGCGGAACTCGCGATAAAGTTCATATGCGGCCGCTGGGCGCCCGGGCAGCGCCGGGGACCTTTCTGTATCGATATAGCTTCTGGGCTGGATCGGCGTCGACAACGTCCGGCAAGGTTAGCCAGCTGCGTCGAATTACCGGCGTGCTTTAGCTGAAAGAAAAAGATGGTGTGCGGAGCTTTGCTCCGCATTTGGGATGGGAGTCCCTCGGGAGCGGGCGGGCGTATACAAGGTTTATCGCGAGTTCCGCACGAGCCGGAGAGCACTTAATGTGCTCTCCGTGCGAGCAGGACTGTAGAGCAGGAAACCTTGTATACGCCCGCCCGCTCCCGAGGGACATCTCTCATGCAAAAACTTTTGTCGGGTAAAGTCCGAGGTCAGTGGCGTTTTATACCGAGAAATTCAAAAAAGTTGAAAATTCATTACATATTAGCGTTGACTTTAGGTAACTAAAGTTTCATACTCCTTCTCAACCACTGGGGGATGTGAACACGCACGGATCGTTCGCATCATGATTGAAGAGGATTTCTTAGACATGTTCACGCATCAGCTAAACATTATCAGCGTAGTAATTATCTGATGCGGGTTAGCACATACAGCTAGCCCGTACGATAACGGGCGGCTGATGAAGATGAGGGCCGTCGAGCGCAACCGACGGCCCTCATTTTTTATGTCTGGGAAGTTCTTTTTAGAGGAGGAAATGTAATGAACGGAGTTTTGCTCATGGTTGTGGCCGCGGCGGTGCTCGCCTGCGGCTATCTGGGCTATGGCCGATGGCTGGCCAACAAGTGGGGCGTTGACAAAGAGGCCCTCACGCCGGCCAAGCGCATGAAGGACGGCAAGAGCTTCTCGCCCGTCTCTGCCTTCACCGCGTTCTCGCACCAGTTCAGCTCGATCTGCGGTGCTGGCCCTGTTACGGGTACGATCGTCGCCATGGCCTTTGGCTGGCTGCCCGTCGTGCTCTGGGTCCTCGTCGGCGGCATCTTCTTTGGTGCAGTCCACGACTTTGGTGCTCTGTACGCTTCGATGAAGAACAACGGCAAGTCCCTGGCTCAGCTCATCGAGAAGTACATCGGCAAGACCGGCCGTCGCCTGTTCCTGCTGTTCTGCTGGCTGTTCTGCATCATCGTCATCGCCGCCTTCACCGACATGGTCTGCAAGACGTTCATGTTCACCCCGGCCGTTGACGCTTCTGGTGCTGCTACCGGTGCCATCGACTTCACCAAGTCCTATGCCGCCGGCTGCGCTGGTACCATCTCCATCTTGTTCACCTTCGTCGCTATCGCCTTTGGTTGGGCCCAGAAGAAGTTCAACCTCACCGGCGCTGCCGAGTTCGTCACCGGCGTGGTCCTCATGGTTCTCATGTTCGCCGTCGGTATGCAGTTCCCGGTCTACCTGGATAAGTTCCAGTGGTTCGCCGTCGTCATGGTCTACCTGGTCTTCGCTGGCGCTATGCCCATCCAGATGCTCAAGACCCCGCGTGACTACCTCACTTCCATCATGATGATCGTCATGATCGTCTGCGCTGTCCTCGGCATCGTCGTCCTGGGCGTCAACGGTCAGGCTACGATGACCGCTCCGGTCTTCACCGGCTTCTCCACTGCCTCCGGCATGATGTTCCCGGTCCTGTTCGTCTCCGTCGCTTGCGGTGCTCTCTCCGGTTTCCACAGCCTCGTTTCTTCCGGCACCTCTTCTAAGCAGGTCGAGAAGGAGCAGGATGCCGTCAAGGTCGGTTACGGCGCCATGATCGTCGAGTCCTTCGTCGGCATCCTTGCCATCATCGTCGCCGGCATCATGTTCTCCGACATGAACACCGCCGGTACCGGCGCCCTCAACGCCGGCGTCGCTTCCACTCCGTTCCAGATCTTCGCCGCTGGCATCTCCCGCGGTATGCAGGCCTTCGGTGTTGACGGCACGCTCGCTACCGTCTTTATGACCATGAACGTCTCCGCTCTGGCTCTGACCTCGCTCGACGCCGTCGCCCGCATCGCCCGCACCTCATTCTCCGAGTTCTTTGCCCAGACCAACGATGCCCTGGCCATCGAGTCCAAGGCCGGCTACATGAAGGTCCTCGGCAACCCCTGGTTCGCCACGGTCGTCACCCTGCTTCCCGGTCTCGCCCTCGCTTTTGGTGGCTATGCCAACATCTGGCCGCTCTTTGGTGCTTCCAACCAGCTGCTCGGCGGCATGACCATGATCACCCTCGCCGTGTTCTGCAAGTGCACCGGCCGCAAGGGCTGGATGCTCTACGTGCCCGTCGCCTTCCTGCTCTGCTGCACCTTCACCTCGCTGGTCCAGAGCGCCATGGGCTGCATGACCGCCGTCCAGGCCTACGGTTTCTTCGGTACCATCCCGGCTACTGCCACCACGGCTGCTGTCTCCGTCGCCGCCACCAAGGGCCTGCAGCTCGTCTTTGCCGTCCTGCTGATGGTCCTGGGCCTCATCGTTGCCGTTAACTGCCTCAAGGAGTTCTTCGGCAAGGAGGCCGGTTCCATGCCCGACGAGGAGCCCGAGTGGTCCGAGATGGGCAAGGCCGAGTATGGCCGCACTGCTGCTGCCGAGGCTCCTGTCGACGCCGAGGCCGCCAAGGCTTAGTCGACCTGACGAGTTGAACGTCACATCTATATGACTCGGAAAGACCGGGTCCGCGACTTCGCGGGCTCGGTCTTTTTTCATGCAAAAGCGGGTGACGCTCGAGTGTTCTCGCAGATGTTTTGCGTGGATAAGGGCGCGCGTTGTACCATATAGACGTATATGTGTGCATATGAAAGGGGCCCCGTGGCCAAGACGGTATATTCCGATAACCAACAAAATGTCGATGCTCTGGCTGAGCGTCTGAGCAGCCAGACATCGCTTTCTGCTGAGCGTGCCAAGCTGGTTGCCTACGACCTGCTTTGCCGCAAGGCGCTCAAGATCAAGTCGAGCGCGCTGGCGCAAATTTTCCGCTCCGTCGATAAGGAGTGCGACACCAAGGCGATGCGCGATGAGCTTATCGCGGCAAAGATCGTGACCAAGATCGAGGGTAGCGGCATTAACGGGCGCCCGGCGTTTTACACCATTAATGCCGAGATTAACGATGCCCAGGAGCAGCCCGTCGAGGTTGCCGAAGAGGCCGTCGAGGACGTTGTCGAGGCGCCCGCTTCGGTGGAAACGGCTCCGCGCGAGCATGTCGATACCGACGAGCTGCTTGACGAGAGCGTCGTTCGCGCCTTTACGGCCAAGGCCGGCCGCGGCGGTTTTGGCGGGAGTGACAAGCGCGATGCGCAGCGCCGCGCCCAGCAGGAGCGCTTCCGTCGCGCCGTTGCTCAAAAGGGTGAGACGGATGCTGAGGCTGTTGAGACCGAGGTTGCTGCCGAGTCGCAGAAGCCCGCGAGGGAGCAAAAGCCCGTGGAGGCCCAAGAGCCCAAGCGTCGTCGCGGTGCTCACTTTAAGACTGCACAGCAGGATGCCGCGCGTGAGGTTGAAGAGTCTTCTGAGGTTGCAGACGATGTCGAGGAGTCTGCCAAGAAGGCTCCGGGTTCGTGTCGTCCTGGTCGCGGTTTTGCGGGACGTGCATATCCCGTAAAGCGTCAGGAGAAGGGCGAGCCGGCTTCGACCATTCAGGACGAGAAGGACGAGAAGGCCGTTGAACCGGCGGCTCGCGAGCAGCAACCTTCCGAGTCGCAGCCTGCGGCTGACACCGAGGTCAAAGTTCAACAGTCCGCTGATAAACAGGCGGGGGAGAGCGCTTCGAGCAAGCCCCGCCGTCGTCGTCACCGTGGCGGACGTGGCTCAAATGCCGAAACCGTGGCCGAGAAGGCGACAACGCAAAACAAGGATGTGAAGGCTGAGACCCCGGTGGAGCAGCCCAAGCGCCAGCCGGCGAGGGGGGACAAGTCTGAACGTTCGCAAAAGAGCTCGTCCGCGCCAAAGCAAGAGCGCAAAGCTCAGGCAGATTCCAAGCACAAATCCCAGGCGCAGCCCAAACCGACTGCAAACGATGCGGCCGCCCAGCAGCCCAAGTCGGCAGTCCACGGCGAGGTCTCGGCGTTTGCCCTTGCCCGCGTTTTAGGCAGGCAGCTGCTCAAAGTTGTCCCTACGCCTACGGCGCTCTCTAAGATCAAGGAGCAGCAGACACAGATCGTAAAGGTCGAGGGCAAGGACGGCAAAAAGGCTCCGCAGCGCACTCAGCACAACGAGATGTCCAACCGCAAGATTGCCGAGGAAATCGCAATCATCCAGGCTTGGATCGAGCAGAACCGAGGTGCCGATACGCCGGTTGCCTCGCGCCGCCAGCGTGCCTACCAGATCTTTAACGACGAGAAGGCTTTTGACGGCAAGCACGGTGAGCGCTTGATCAGACGTATGACCGAAAAGGGCATCAGCATGCAGGCGATCAAGGTCGCCCCCAATCGCCCCGTGCACTTTACGGGCTTCTTTACGTTGGGAGCCGACAAGCCGTTCATTATGGTCGAGAACTTGGACACCTACGACGAGATCGTCAAGCTGCTGCGTGGCCGCAAGCACGCCAAGCTCTTTGGCATCAAGGTGGGCGGCGTGATTTTTGGCGGCGGATGCAAGGCGAGCGTCTCGCATGCACTGGATGATTATCTGGCCGAGATTGGCTATCGCTTTAACTACGTCTACTACGTGGGCGATATCGATCGCGAGGGCGCGCGCATCGTCGAACAGGCTCGCAATGCCAATGTGGTTGAGATTCGTCTGCATGCCGGCATGTACCGCGCCATGCTCGCCGAGCATAAGCGTCGCGTGAAGGCCGGCGGCGAGTGCGAGCCCGCGGCTGCCAACCAGGGTGTGCCACAGAACCTGGCAGCGACGATCAAAGATCTGCCCATGGTCACGCGCGTGCAGTTCCGCAACGTGCTGCGCGAGGGCGGGCGCATTCCGCAGGAGATTCTGATGACCGCAGACTATCGGGATGGCGACTCGGGAAGCTTCGACCGCATGCTCAACAACTAGGGACGTGTGGCCCCGACGGGCCGGGCATTAAGTTTGCTGCTCTACAGTCCTGCGCAAGACGAAGGCCACATTAAGTGGCCTTCTTTGCGTGCGGAACTCGCGACAAACTTAATGCCCGGCCCGTCGGGGCCACACGGCACGTTGTAGAAGGCGGCTCGCTTTTCGGAATTGGGCTGATATTTCAAGATGTAAGGCGCTCTTGGTCCTAATGGGCTTGGGGTGCCTTCGCGTTTCCTCAGCTCCGCACCCTTGCGGGTTCGAATCCCTCCGCTTGCTCACAAGAAAAGCCTCCCGATCGGCTATGCGTTCGAGAGGCTTGTTTCTTTGGCTGGGACGGAGGGATTCGAACCCCCAACAGCCGGCACCAAAAACCGGAGTTCTACCGTTGAACTACGTCCCAATGTGTGGTGTTGCCCAAAAGCAACTCGTTTAGTTTACCTAATCTGCGAGGGCATCGCAAACGCCGTCGAGTAGGCGTACGGCGAGTGTCTGCGCGTCGCTGGCCGTGAAGGTGCCGTTGTAGCGCGTCATGCCCGTGAGCTCAATGCGAATGCGAGCCGGCTTCTGCTGCGCGGCGACATTGGCAGTGCGGATGCGCTGGGCCAGGTTGTGGCACTCGGCGAGGGCAATCGTGGCGCGCGGTGCGGCGTCGGCGGGCAGCTCGTCGCTTGCGATCTCGAGCACCAGGTCAACGTCGGTTGGGACCTCGGAGTCGCAGAGCATCATGCCGCTGTTGTCGGTCGTTGCCGTGGCGATATTCCACATGCGCGACGCAACACTGCGTGCGATGGGGTCCTCGCCGATAACGGCAATCTGGAAGCGCTCGAGCACGTTGGCGGCGCGAGCAAAACCGATGCGGGACTCGGCTTCGGTGACCGAGGGCTTGCCCTCCCATACATGGTGCAGGCGGTTGATGTAGGCGTAGGTGTCCTGGAAGGCCATGCCGTCGGCAAACAGGCCAACATTTTCCTGGAACTGCTGCAGGGCGGCCTCGGTATGCGGACCAAAGTAGCCGTCGTCTTCGCCACAGGCGAAGCCCAAAACGTTGAGAGCGCGCTGCAGGGCCTGCACATCGGCGCCATGGAAATTGGGCATGCGTAGATAGAGGGTGCGGTCGCCCAGCTTATACGAAGCGTCTACAAGGGCGCTCCAACAGGGGATATCGACGGCATGACCGGCAGCAAGGCCGCTGTCGAGCCTGAAGGTGCTGACGGCCTGCTCAGTGGTGGCTCCAAAGTACTTGTCGGTGACTTCGGCGGCATCAATCGTGTAGCCGAGCTGCAGGAGACGAGACTGCACGTCCTCGACGGCTGCTCCTTGCATGCCCGTTGTAATAGGTTCCATGAACGAACCCCTTTCGGCGTACCATTCGTACTATTTGAGCGTCTGTCGGATAGACAACGCAAAGGGATGCATAAACATGCACTCAACAGTGTAGCAAGTTGTGCCTAAATACGCTGCTGACAGGTTTTATAACCCCCGTTAGTTAAGGCGCTCCACAAAGAAATCTGCCATGGAGAGGAACAGCTCGCGTGCGTGCGGATCAAGCTCAACGTTTTCGATGGCCGCTTTGGCCTTAGCGGTCAGGTCGAGCGCGTAAGTGTGGGCGTAATCGATGGAGCCTGTCTCCTGGAAGATCTCCACGGCGCGTGCGAGCTGCGCGGGGTCCTCGGTGCCCGAGGAAAGGATTGCCTCGACCTCGTCGTGATAACGCTCGTCTGACAGGGCGTGCACGGCGACAAGGGTGCGCTTGCCCTCGGTGATATCGGTGCGAAAGTCCTTGTTGGCGGCCTCCTTGGTGCCGATCAAGTTGAGCAGATCGTCCTGAATCTGGAAGGCAAGGCCCGTGTGCAGGCCAAAGGCGCGCAGCGCCTCAATCTGCTCTTCGCTGCCGCCGCCGATAATGGCTCCGGCGGCAAGTGGCGTAGCTCCGCTGTAGTACGCGGTCTTGTGTGTCGCCATGTTCAGATAATCGTCGACCGAGATGTCAAAGCGCCCATCGCGGACCCAGCCCAAGTCGAGTGCCTGGCCCTCGATGGTGCGAACGATCATCTCGGTGAGCTCGTGGAGCACGCGCAGCTTCACGCCGGACTCCAGCGTGGGGTCGTCGAGAACCGTCTTGGTGACCATGGTGAGCGCCAGATCGCCACAATTGATGGCAAGGCCCGTGCCCTCGGTAAGGTGCATGCAGGGCTTGCCTCGACGAAGCTGTCCGTTGTCGGCGATGTCGTCGTGAATCAGCGCGCCCGACTGGAAATGCTCGATAGCTGCCGCGGCGCTGCGGGCGCTCTCAAAGTTACCGCCCACTGCGGTTGCGGCGAGCATGCAGATAAGCGGGCGGTGGCGCTTGCCGGCGTTGGCCGTAAAAGCCGAGAGCGGCGCGTACAGGTAGCGCTCGATATCGGCAGAGGTCGCCTGTCCGTCAAAGAACGTGGCCAGATAGTCGTTGATCTGGTCAAAGTGCTGGGCTAAAAAGCTGGTAAACGGACTGGACACGGGTTCTCGCATTCTTTCTTAGGTTGCATCGTTGCGGTGTGCAGATACCATATTGCCACATTGGAGTTGCCGGCGCGTCTGTTTTGGCGATTTGGGGAAACGGGACGCGTGCGCGTGCCGGCTGCTTATATAAGCCTAAAGTGCTCGAGCGCCTTGACGACGCCATCTTTGTCGACCGAGTCGGTGATGTAGTCGGCGCGCTTTTTGAGATAGTCCGGCGCATTGCCCATGGCGATACCGACATCGACGGCGTTCATCAGCGAGACGTCATTGCTGGCGTCGCCGATGCCGTATACGGTTCCGTGGTGGGGATCGAGGGCGTCGAGTACAGACTGGATGCCCCCGCGCTTCGTGCATTCGCGGGGCGAGATTTCGGTTACCTCGAGTTCGAGCTCGTTAAAGCACAGCAGCGGCTCAAGTGCCTTATCTTGAGCGATGTGGTTGGCGAGCGATGTAGACATCAAGATCTTGTAGGCGCTGTAATGTTGCAGCTGCGTGACTGCGTCGCCCAGGGTGCGCGCGTATCCGGGGGCATCGGGGGCATCGGCACTCATGCGCACGACGCCGTTGAGGCCCTCAAAGCGGATGACCTCGCCCGACTGCTCAAGATAGGGGGCAAGGCGCTGCAGCATGCCGGGCGTCATCGCTAAATCGCGAATCACGTGTCCCTCAAGTTCGACATAGCCACCCGCGAGGCAGACGATGCCGGCCCAGGGCAGCTCAAGAAGTTTGGGGTGGATGCAGCTGAGGGTGCGCCCTGTGCAGATAAAGGCCATGTTGCCATTTGCAACGAAATCGCGGATGGCCTGCGAGACCGCCTCGTTGGGATAGGGGGACAGGTCTCGCTTGCTCTCGGGAAGCTCTTGTGCCACTCGAGGGTCTTGCCACGCGAGTGTGCCGTCAATGTCGAAGAAGCAGATATCGCCGTGCTTGTGGGTTGGGCTGGCGACAGGGGAGGCCGAGGCGGTGGGCACAAATCCCGGCTCGAGGCCCATGATCTGGTCAAAATGCTCTTTAACGCGGGGAACGGAGATGCCGATGATCACCTGGGCGGTCTTGCCCGTAATGATAAGGCCCTTGGCGCCCGCCGCGACAAACGCCGCGTTATCTGCAACGATGGAAGGGTCTGCGACCTCGACGCGCAGGCGCGTGGCGCAGTTGGTTGCGCCCACAATATTGCCAACGCCACCTAAAAGCTGAATTGCCCGCTCAGCGAGGACGTGATCTTGATCGGATCGACTATTGACCTCGTCATTGGGAGATTGCTCTTTGGTAAAGCCGCTTCCCGTTAAATGATCGATTGCCGCGCGATTGGCGACATGATCCTCGCGGCCCGGCGTCTTAAGGTCATAGATCAAGATGAGTGCTCGAAAACTCACAAAAAAGATGAGGCTAAAGGCAAGGCCGATACCGAGTGCCAAAAGATAGGCACCGGCATGCGTGCGCATGAGCGGAATAAAGTTGAAGGCTGCCATCTCCATGAGGCCGCCCGAGAAGATACCGACGATGCCAAAGAGATTCATGGTTGTGGCAAGGCAAGACGATAAGACGGCGTAGAGAAAAAAGAGCCCGGGGTGGGTGAACATAAAGAGAAACTCGAGTGGCTCGGTAACGCCGCAAACCACCGAGGCGATGATGGCGGGAACAAGGATGACCCTGAGGCCGGCGCGGCGCTCTGGTTTTGCGGTGGAGTAGAACGCGGCTGCGATGGCGGGAAGGCCAAAGAGCTTGACCCAGCCGGTGGCGGTAAAACCGGCCCACGGCGCAAGTTCATTAAGGGGGCGCGTGCTATGGGAGAGGATGGGGAGCAAGCTGCTCCACGTGGCGTAGATGCCGTCGTTAATGACCAGGTTGTCGTAGTAGATCGGCATGTAGAGCAGGTGGTGCAGCCCCATGGGCTCGAGCGCTCGCTCCAAAAGCACAAAGATGCCCACGCCAAAGGGGCCGACGCTCGTAAGTGCATGGCGCAGCGTTTCGGTCACAGCGTATACGAAGGGCACGATGGCGGCCGAGATGGCGGCAAGGGCGAACACGGCAAAAAAGCTGATGAGGTAGACCAGCGAGGAGCCCGAGAAGGTACCGAGCCAATCGGGAACCTTGGCATCGTAGAAGCGGTCATGGATGGCAACGACGGTTGCCGACACCGCCAGCGGGCCGATAATGCCGGTGTCGAGCGTCTTGATGCCGTCGATGATGGTGATGCCGCTAGCGGAGGTCAAAGACGACGGGTACTTAAGTCCAAGATTGTCTCCGCTCAGCTTAATGATTTCGCTCAAAAAGAAGCAATAGGCAAAATAGGCGACGAGAGCCTCGAGGCAGCAACGAGCCGGTTGTTTTTGGGCAAGGCCGATGGGCAGTGCTACGGCAAAAAGGAGCGGGAGGCGTTTAAAGACCGTCCACGAGCCGCGCTGGATGATGGTCCAAAAAGCGTACCAAGGGGTTCCGTATACGGCGAGATCGCCGACGATGTCCGCAGTCGTTGCGAGAGCGGAGACGCCGACCATGAGGCCTGATATAGAAAACAGCATGGCGGGCGCGAACATTGCCCCGCCAAAGCGTTGGATTTTTTGCAGCATGTTCTGCCTTCCGAATATCGAGGCGCGTTGCGCGTGGGGAAACGTTTAAACAATGGATTCATTGTAGAGGACCAGACGAGTGTCGTACCGGCAGTTTTGAGCGAAACCGATTTGGGCATGACAGAAACCGTCAACGGCTAAATCCTGTCGCTTCACCGATATTCGGTTTAAACAACTTTAAGAAATGCTATCGTGCCTAGCCGGAAATGAATAATGTAGAGGTGAAACAATGCCAAAAGCGATATACGAAGGAATCTACCGAGAAATACGCTCGCGCATCATTAATGGGACCTATGCGTTTCAGGAGATGCTGCCAACCGAAGCCGAGCTGACCGCGGAATTTGGCTGCACGCGCAATACCGTCCGCCGCGCTTTGAGCATGCTGGCCGACGGGATGTTTGTGCAGCCCATACACGGCAAGGGCGTGCGCGTTATTTGGCTTAAGGGCGAAACCGACATGTTGGGCGCACTCGAAGAGGTTGAGTCGTTTGGCGAGTTTGCAAAGCGCAACAATGCCGTTGCATCGACGGACGTTAAGTCTTTCGAACATCTGGTTTGCACCGAGCAACTCTCTCGTCACCTGGGCTTTAAGGTGGGCGAGGAGTTGATTCGCGTAGTGCGTGTCCGAAGCCTCAACGGCAACGCGCGCCAAGTGGACCATGGCTATTTTTTGGCGTCGATCGCCAAGGGCCTGACTCCCGAGATCGCGGCAGATTCTATTTACGGCTATCTGGAGCACAAGCGCGGTGTCAAAGTGATGGCGAGCCGTCGTACGGTGAGTGTCGAGCTCGCCAACGATGAGGACTGCAGCTATCTTGACCTCGGCAAATACAACTGCATTGCCGTCATGGAGAGTCAGTCGTACACCTCGGATGGCATCTTGTTTGAGGTGACGCACACTCGCACACACCCCGAGATCTTCCATTACCGCGTCAATTCCAAGCGATAGCCGGCTAGCTCGCAGCCTGACGAGACTCATGGCCTCAAAGAGAAAACGCCCGGTCAAACCGACGGTACATCGGCTTGACCGGGCGTTTTCTCTGCATTAGATAACAAATAATTGTTTATACAAAACTTGTCAAGTATCAAGTTGAAATTACCGTTCACCGAAGTTTTTCTACCGCTCTAGTAATACTTGTTCAAACAACTAGCCAAATAGCGTATCGTTCAAATCAGCAAAAGGGGCAAAGTCCCCGAGCCAATCTCCGAAGGCGGCGGCAAAGGGTGCCGCCACGGTGTGAAAGGGTGGATTGTAATGAAGAACGAAATGAGCAGAAGGCAGTTCCTGGGCTTTGCTGGTTCCGCGGCTGCAGTTCTTGGTCTGGGCCTCGTGGGTTGCGGTGGTTCTGCCGGCTCCGGCTCCTCTGCTTCTGGTGACGCTGCCGAGGTCTACTTCCTCCAATTCAAGCCCGAGGTCGACAAGGAGTGGAAGGAGATCGCCAAGGCCTATAAGAAGGAGAAGGGCGTCGAGGTCAAGATCGTGACCGCCGCTTCCAACACCTACGAGGAGAAGCTTAAGTCCGAGATGTCCAAGAGCTCCGCTCCGACCCTGTTCCAGGTCAACGGCCCCACCGGTCTTAAGAACTGGAAGGATTACTGCGCCGACCTGTCCGATACCAAGCTCCGCGGTGAGCTCATTGACGACTCCCTGGCTCTGCAGTCCGACGGCAAGGATGTGTGCATCGACTGGGTCCAGGAGAGCTTCGGCATCATCTACAACAAGCAGCTGCTCGAGAAGGCTGGCTACAAGGCCGAGGACATCAACTCCTTCGACAAGCTGAAGGCTTGTGCCGATGACATCCAGGCCCGCAAGGACGAGCTTGGTGTCGAGGGTGCCTTCACTTCCGCCGGCATGGACGACTCCTCCAGCTGGCGCTACACCACCCACCTTGCCAACATGCCGCTCTACTACGAGTTTGAGAAGGAGCACAACCAGGAGGACGACGAGATCAAGGGTGAGTTCCTCGACAACTACAAGCAGATTTTCGACCTGTACATCACCGACTCCACCTGCGATCCTTCGCAGCTTGCTTCCAAGACCGGCGACGACGCCACCAACGAGTTCGCAACCGGCAAGGCCGTCTTCTACCAGAACGGCTCTTGGGCCTACTCTGACCTCGTCAAGGCCGGCATGACCGACGATCAGATTGGCATGATGCCGATCTACATCGGTGTTGACGGCGAGGAGAACCAGGGCCTGTGCTCCGGCGGCGAGAACTACTGGTGCGTCAGTTCCCAGGCTTCCGAGGATGCCCAGAAGGCCACCGAGGACTTCATGTATTGGTGCGTCACCGCTGACACCCCGACCAGCATCATCGCCGACAAGATGGGTCTGACCGCTCCGTTCAAGAGCGCCAAGGAGACCACCAACGTCTTCTCGCAGCAGGCCGTTGCCATGGCCAAGGACGGCAAGAAGACCGTCGCTTGGGACTTCGTCTACATTCCCTCCGAGGAGTGGAAGAAGAACCTCAAGCAGGCTCTGATTGCCTACGCTGCCGATAACAGCAAGTGGGACGGCGTCAAGAACGCCTTCGTCGATGGCTGGAAGACCGAGAAGGCCGCTTCCGAGTAAGCAGTTGCTGCCCAAGCTATCTGATTAGCGACAGGGGGCGGGCAGACGTTGGTTTGCCCGCCCCCTGCATATTGAAAGGACCCTTTTATGGGCAAAGCACTCAAGCGCTGGTGGCCGCTCTTTATGCTGCCCACGTGCCTGGCGTTTATGATCGGGTTCGTGATCCCTTTTATCCAGGGCTTCTATCTCTCGTTCTGCCAGTTTATTATCATTAGTAACGCGCACTTTGTCGGTATCGAGAACTACGTGCGCGCGCTGTCCGATCCGCAGTTCTCCACGTCGTTCTTCTTTACCGTGGCGTTTGCCTTCCTGTCGACGGTGCTCATCAACGTGATCGCCCTGGCCATTGCGCAGGCGCTCACCCGCAAGGCGCTCAAAGGCACCAACATCTTCCGTACGATCTTCTTTATGCCTAACCTGATCGGCGGCATCGTGCTGGGCTACATTTGGCAGATTCTGATCAACTGCCTGCTCTCCAACGTGGGCGCCCAGCTCATCGCTCTTAACTCTGCTGCTGGCTTCTGGGGCCTTATCATCCTGACCCTGTGGCAGCAGGTCGGCTACATGATGATCATCTACATCGCTGGTCTGCAGTCCATTCCGTCCGACTACATCGAGGCCGCCAAGGTCGACGGCGCTACGGCATGGCAGACGTTTTGGAAGGTTAAGATCCCTAACCTGATGCCGACCATCACCATCTGCCTGTTCCTGTCCATCACCAACGGCTTTAAGCTGTTCGACCAGAACCTCGCCCTTACCGGCGGCGCCCCCGCGCACTCCACCGAGATGCTCGCCCTGAACATCTACAACACGTTCTATTCGCGTGCCGGTATCGCATGGCAGGGCATTGGTCAGGCCAAGGCGGTTATCTTCTGCATCCTGGTCGTGGCCATCTCCATGATCCAGCTTAAGGCCACGAGGTCCAAGGAGGTGCAGCAGTAATGAAACGCGATAAGGTTATCAACCGCGCGCTCTCGATTTTCTTTACGATTCTGTCGCTCGCGTGGATCTACCCCGTGTTCATGATTGCGCTTAATTCTTTTAAGAAAGCGACCGCAATCAGCACCACCACGGCATTCGATCTGCTCACGCCCGAGACGTTCAACGGCCTCGCAAACTACATGCACGCCCTTAACGAGCAGGGCTTTGCCTCGGCATTTATGTACTCGCTCATCATCACGGTCACGTCGGTCGTGCTGATCTTGGTGTGCTGCTCCATGTGCGCTTGGTACGTGGTTCGTGTCAACAACAAGATCTCGAACTTCTTCTATTACCTGTTCGTCTTCTCGATGGTCGTGCCGTTCCAGATGCTCATGTTCACGCTGTCCAATTTGGCGGACCGCATCGGCTTTAACACGCCGTTCAACATCTGCTTTATCTATCTGGGCTTTGGCGCGGGCCTGGCGGTCTTTATGTTCGCCGGCTTTGTAAAGAACATCCCGCTCGAGATCGAGGAGGCGGCCATGATCGACGGCTGCAACCCGGTCCAGGTGTTCTTTAAGATTGTCCTTCCCATCATGAAGCCCACCTATCTTTCGGTCGGCATTCTCGAGACCATGTGGGTCTGGAACGACTACCTGCTGCCCTACCTTACGCTCGACTCCACCAAGTACAAGACCATTCCTATCTTGATCCAGTACTTCCGCGGCGGCTACGGCCACGTCGAGCTCGGCCCCATGATGGCCTGCATCATGATGGTCGTTATCCCCATCGTCATCATGTACATCCTCTGCCAGAAGTACATCATCGACGGTGTGGTGGCAGGTGCCGTCAAGGGCTGATGCCGTAACTGTTTTGCAAGTTTCTGCGGCACCCCTCAGCGCGGCGCCGCGTATCGAAAGGTAAAGACATGGCCGAGATTGTTCTCAAACATGTTCAGAAGGTGTATCCCAACAACGAGTCAAAAAAGAAGGGCTTCTTTGGCAAAAAGAAGAAGACCGAGGAGAAGAAGCACAACCTCAAGGTTACCGAGGACGGTGTGCTCGCTGTAGAGGACTTCAACCTCACCGTTCACGACCAGGAGTTCGTCGTCCTCGTTGGCCCCTCTGGCTGCGGTAAGTCCACGACGATGCGCATGGTCGCCGGCCTGGAGGACATTACCTCGGGCGATGTGCTCATCGATGGCAAGCGTGTCAACGACGTGGCGCCCAAGGACCGCGACATCGCCATGGTGTTCCAGAGCTACGCTCTGTACCCCAATATGACGGTGTACGAGAACATGGCATTTACGCTCGAGCTCAAGAAGGTTCCCAAGGACGAGATCGACCGCAAGGTTCGCTCTGCTGCCGAGATTCTGGGCATTACCGAGTACCTCGACCGTAAGCCCAAGGCGCTCTCCGGCGGCCAGCGCCAGCGTGTCGCTATCGGCCGCGCCATCGTGCGTGACCCCAAGGTTTTCCTGATGGACGAGCCGCTGTCCAACCTGGACGCCAAGCTTCGTAACCAGATGCGTGCCGAGCTCATTAAGCTGCGCCACGAGATCAAGGGCACGTTCATTTATGTTACTCACGACCAGACCGAGGCCATGACCCTTGGCGACCGTATCGTGGTCATGAAGGACGGCGTCGTCCAGCAGATCGCCACGCCGCAGGAGGTCTTCAACCATCCCGCGAACATCTTCGTCGCCGGTTTCATCGGCGTGCCGCAGATGAACTTCTTCGATGCCCAGCTGGTGCGCTCGGGCAACGGCTTTACCGTCAAGACCGAGGATATGAACGTGGCGCTCGCCCCCGAGACTTGCGCTCAGCTTGCCCTCAACTGGAACGGCGGCGACGTGAAGGAGATTACGGCCGGCGTGCGTCCCGAGCAGATCCTGCTTGCCGACAAGGGCGAGGAGGGCGCGCTCCAGGGTACCGTCGAGGTGACCGAGCTCATGGGCTCGACCGAGCATGTCCACGTGACCGCTCCCGACGGCCAGTTTGTCCTGATTATCCCCGTCGTCGACCTCGAGGCCAAGGGCGCGCTCAAGGCTGGCGACACCATCTGGTTCAAGTTCGAGAAGAACGCGACCCACCTCTTCGATAAGGTCTCTGGCAAGAACCTTATCTAGGCCCGGTGCATCCAGGCCTTCCCTTTGGGCGACTGCGGTATTGCCATCCTTTTGCCGCGGTCACATATAAGGCTCCCCTCCCGTCCACTGGGCGAGAGGGGAGCCTTTCTTTGTGTTGGGATTGTCTGACCGGTCGTTTGTCTCGATCTGTAACGGGTAGGGCCGATTTCGGACGTTAGATGTTACAGATTGAGATAAACCCAAGGGGAGGGGCCGGTATGTCTCAATCTGTAACAGCTGGGACCGTTTTTACCGAGTAGTTGTTACAGATCGAGATTGTTTGGCCGAGTTGGGTCGCAGGGTAACGTGCGGGCACAAAAAACGGAGCCGCGTTGCCGCGACTCCGTTTTCAAGAGGATGGGTAAGGGAAGCGAATTAGCTCAGGTGCCAGATCTCGTCGTTGTACTGGGAGATCGTGCGGTCGGACGAGAAGGTGCCGGCGTTGGCGATGTTGATCAGCGCCTTGCGCATCCAGGCGTCCTGGTCCTCGTAGTCGGCTAGCACGCGCTCCTTGGTCTGGATGTATTCCTCAATGTCGAGTAGGGCCATAAACCAGTCCTTACCCTTGATGTCGTCGTGCAGACGCTGCAGGCGCTCCGCGTTGCCGGTCGCCATAAAGGCCGGGTTGGTGATGAAGTCCACCAGCAGTTTAATGCCGGGCTTGCAGTAGAGCGCGCCGGCGTCATAGGTGCCGTCGGCGTAGAGTTGCTCGACCTGTTTGGACGAGGCGCCAAAGGTATAGATGTTCTCGTCGCCCACGAGCTCGGCAATCTCCACGTTGGCACCGTCGAGCGTGCACAGGGTCAAAGCGCCGTTGAGCATGAACTTCATGTTGGAAGTGCCGCTCGCCTCTTTGGAGGCCAGGCTGATTTGCTCGGAGATGTCGGCAGCGGGGATCACGCGCTCGGCAGCAGTGACGTTGTAGTTCTCGATCATGACGACCTGGAGGTAGGGAGCCACGTCGGGGTCGTTTGCGATCCACTGGGAAAGCGTCAGGATGAGGTGGATGATGTCCTGAGCGATGGTATAGGCAGGCGCTGCCTTGCCGCCAAAGATGATGGTGACGGGGTGCTTAGGTCTGTTACCGTTCTTGATGTCGAGGTACTTCCAGATGATGTAGAGCGCGAGCATCTGCTGGCGCTTGTACTCGTGGATACGCTTGACCTGAACATCGATGATGGCGTTGGAGGGGATCGTCACACCCTGATCGAGCGCCATGAACTGGCGCATGATGGTCTTTGCCTCGGCCTTGGTGGCGGCCAGGCGCTCAAGAATACTCTTATCGTCGGCGAAGTCGGCGAGCTTGCTCAAGTCGCCGGTGCTGCGCCAATCGGTACCGATCACATCGTCGAGCAGGCTGGCGAGCGCGGGGTTGGCTCCCTGGATCCAGCGGCGGAAGGTGATGCCGTTGGTCTTGTTGGAGAACTTCTCGGGGTAGATTTCGTAGAACGGATGAAGCTCGGTGTCCTCCAGGATTTTGGTGTGGAGTGCGGCGACGCCGTTGATGGAGAAGCCAAAGTGGATGTCCATGTGGGCCATGTGGACGGTGTCGTATTCGTCGATGATGGCAACGCGCGGGTCGTCGTGCTCGGCCTTTGCGATCTCATCGAGCTTGACGATAATGTCGGCGATGGCAGGGGAGACCTTCTGCAGGCTGGTGAGCGGCCACTTTTCGAGCGCCTCGGCAAGAATCGTGTGGTTAGTGTAGGCGACCATGGAGCGTACGATGGTCACGGCCTCGTCAAACTCGATGTCGTGCTTGGTGGTGAGCAAGCGAATGAGCTCGGGGATGACCATGGTGGGGTGCGTATCGTTAATCTGGACCACGGCGTAGTCGGCCAGATCGTGCAGGTTGCTGCCGCGCTCGATGGCCTCGTCGATCAGGAGCTGGGCGGCGTTGCTCACCATGAAGTATTCCTGGTAGATGCGAAGCAGGCGGCCCTGCTCGTCAGAATCGTCGGGGTAGAGGAACAAGGTGAGGTTCTTGGCGATCTCGGTCTTGTCGAAGTCGATGGAGCTGCCGGGTACCAGGCCGTCGTCGACACTCGCCAGGTCGAACAGGCGCAGGCGATTCTTGGCGGGCTGGCCATAGCCAGGCACGTCGATGTTGACGAGCTTGGAGGTGACGGCAAAGTCGCCGAACTCAACAGTGTAGGAGCGGTCGTCATCGATCAGGATATCCTGCTCGCCGAGCCACTCGTCGGGGACGGCCTTCTGCTGATTGTCGACAAAGCGCTGGCGGAACAGGCCGTAGTGGTAGTTGAGGCCCACGCCGTCGCCGGTCAGGCCCAGCGTGGCGATGGAATCCAGGAAGCACGCGGCCAGGCGGCCCAGGCCGCCGTTGCCGAGCGACGGTTCGACCTCAAACTCCTCAATCTTATTGAGGTCGTGGCCCGCGGCGGTGAGCTGGTCCTTAACCTCGCTATAGATACCGAGGTCGATCATGTTGTTGATGAGCAGCTTGCCGATCAAGAATTCGGCGGAGATGTAATAAAGCTTTTTCTTGCCATTGTTGAGCGGGCAGGCGGCTGAGCGCTTCTGCACGAGCTTAACAAGCAGTTTGTAAATGCGACGGTCATCGAGCTGCTCGAGCGAGATGCCAAAAGACTGCTCGGCAAGTTCTGCGAGATCGATACGGGGCATGTTTCCTCCTGTAATGGGTTGATTACATGTCTGCAATTCATAAGAAGCCCGCGCGAGGGGATTGGGGTGGCCTCGCGCGGGTAAGCAAGCGCGTCCGCACGGTGTGGTGGGTTCGGGCGCGGTGGCTCCTATTGGGGAAGCTCGATTTCGGCTTCCGACGGGATACGGAAGTAGGTCTCGGTCCAGTCGGTAAGCTTGTGCTCGAGCTCGCGGGTGATGGCACCATCGAGCATGCGCCAGGCCCAGTTGCCGCCTAGGGTGGCGGGGGTGTTGATACGCGCCTCGTTGCCCAGATTGAGCAGGTCCTGCATGGTGTAAATGCAGGTATCGCTCACGCTGGCGGCGATGGCTCGGTTGAGCGCGTCGGCTATGGACTCGCCTGCCTGCTGGTGGGTGTACAGGGCTGCCTGCTCGCGCTGACGCGGAGTGGCCGTACCCTCGAACCAACCGCGCGCCGTCTCGTTGTCGTGCGTGCCTACATAGGCGACGGTATTGGCGATATAGTTATGCGGCAGGTAATACGAGTTGGTGCCCTCAAAGGCAAACTGCAAGATCTTCATGCCGGGGAAGCCCGAGGTGTCGCGCATATCGATGACGCCGGGGGTGAGGAAGCCCAGGTCCTCGGCGATGATGGGCAGCGTGTCGAGTTTTTTCTCGAGCGTCTTGAAGAACTTGAGGCCGGGACCCTGCGTCCACGAACCGTAGGACGAATCGGGCGAGGAGAACGGCACCTCCCAATAGGCCTCGAAGCCGCGGAAGTGATCCAGGCGGATGACGTCGTACATGTCGAGGGCGGCGCGAATGCGGCCCTCCCACCAGGAGAAGCCGTCGGACTCCATGGCGTCCCAGTCGTAGATGGGGTTGCCCCAGTACTGGCCGGTGGCCGAGAACTGGTCGGGCGGCGTGCCGGCGACGCTCACCGGATTGCCGGCGGCGTCGATCTTAAAGAGCTCAGGCGTCGCCCACATCTCGACGGAGTCACGCGAGACATAGATGGGCAGGTCGCCGATGATGAGAATGTCGCGCTCGTTGGCATAGGCCTTGAGGCGGCTCCATTGGCGATCGAAGAAGTACTGCGTCATCTGGTGGTAGAGCATACGCTCCGGATGGTCGGCGCAGACCTTGGCGGAAGCCTCGCCGCGGGTGCGGAGCTCCGCGGGCCACTCCCAAAACGCCTTGAGACCGCACTCCTCTTTGACGGTCATGAACTCACAGTAGGGGATGAGCCAGTCCTCGTTGGCCTGGATAAAGTCATCGAAATCGGCCGGCTTGTCGGCAGCAAAGCGCTCAGCGGCGCGGTCGAGAATCTGACGACGGCCGTCAAAGATAGCACCGTAGTCGACGTTACTGGGGTCGGATCCCAGATACACGCCATCGATATCGCGCTGCTCCAGATACCCTGCCTCGATAAACTCGGCAAAGTCGATAAAGTTGGGGTTTCCTGCGCGGGCCGAGAACGACTGATAGGGCGAATCGCCATAGCTGGTCGTCGTAAGGGGCAGAATCTGCCAGTAATGTTGTTTGCACGAGGCGAGAAAATCGACGAAGTCGTAGGCATTCCAGCCAAAGCCGCCGATTCCGTATGGTCCGGGCAGAGATGAGACGGGCATGAGGACGCCGCTTGCACGCTCCATGAATGCGCTCACCAACCTTCTTGTTGTGGGGTCGGCCTGCCGATGGGTGCGCAGTCCGCCTCCGATGTTCTGATTCGATACGCCTATTGTAAAACATGTTGTTTAAACATGTACAGGCAAGATAAAAAAGTTGGTCGATTTTCGGCGAATGGTTACGCGCCATGAAAAAAGCCCCGGTCTCACATCGTGAGATCGGGGCAAGAACGGTATGTAGGCTTTTTGCTACTCGGCGTCGGCGAAGCCGTTGGGGTTGTGGCTCTGCCAATTCCAGCTGTCACGGCACATATCCGCGATATCGTACTGGGCCTTCCAACCCATCATGCGCTCGGCCTTGGAGGCATCGCACCAGTTGGCGGCGATGTCGCCGGCACGGCGCTCGCGGATTACATAGGGCAGCTCCTTGCCGCAGGCCTTGGAGAAGGCGGCGACGACCTCGAGTACCGAGGTGCCGGTGCCGGTGCCCAGGTTAAAGATCTCGACGCCGGTCTTGCCGTTCATCCAGTTAAGGGCGGCAACGTGACCAGAGGCCAGATCGCACACGTGGATGTAGTCGCGCACGCCGGTGCCGTCGGGGGTGGGGTAGTCGTTGCCAAAGACCTGAACGGCCTCGAGCTTGCCCACGGCGACCTGGGCGACATAGGGCACCAAGTTGTTGGGGATGCCCTTGGGGTCCTCGCCGATCAGGCCCGACGGATGAGCGCCAATGGGGTTGAAGTAACGGAGCAGCACGACGTCCCACTCGGGGTCGGCGGTGTGGACGTCCATAAGGATCTGCTCGATCATCCACTTGGTCCAACCATAGGGGTTGGTCGCGGGCTTCTTAGGATCCTCCTCGGTGACGGGCGGGTTGTCCGGGTCGCCGTAGACGGTCGAGGAGCTCGAGAAGATGATGGACTTGCAGCCATGGTTGCGCATGACGTCGATGAGCACCAGGGTGTTCTCGATGTTGTTGTGGTAGTACTCGACGGGCTTGCTCACTGACTCGCCGACGGCCTTAAAGCCGGCAAAGTGGATGACGCGGTCGATCTGATGGGTATCGAAGATCTTGTTCATCGCATCGCGGTCGAGCACGTTGGCCTCGTAGAAGGTGAGGTTCTTGGCGGCCTCGTCGCCCACGATGGTCTTGACGCGGTCGACGGCGACGGCGCTGGAGTTGGAAAGATCATCGACGATGACGACCTGGTAGCCACCCTCGAGCAGCTGAACGACGGTGTGCGAGCCGATAAAGCCGGCGCCACCGGTAACGAGGACGCAGGTGTCTTTGGGGTCGAGTGCTTTGGACATGTAGTCTCCTATCGAATCAGGAACACTTCTTCAGGGGAGTATAGCGCAGGCAGGGACGCCCAAATCGTGCGCTGTAGGAAAAGCGGAGGATTGTGCCAACGTACTCATAGAAGAGCTTGCGTACGCATAACCTGATCTTTGACATTTGCTTACGAGCCGCTGACCTTGTAGTTTCCTGCCGTTCGTGGAAATCGTTGGGACGCGCCATATGTACGCTAATATGTATGAGTTGAGCGACATATAAATAAACATGTAACGGAGTACATATGTCACCAAACAGCGATTCCATCCTTTCCCAGGAGCTCTCGCGCCGCACTGCCCTCAAGGCCCTGTTCGGCGCCGCTTCTGCGGCAGTTCTTTTTGGCCTGCCCGCTCGCGCCCATGCGGCGGAGGCTTCCAAAGAAACAACCGATAAACTGAATGCCGCCCAGGCCCAGCTCGACGAGGTTCAGGCCCAGCTCGACAGCATCGCAAATGAGTATGCGGCGCTGGCCAACAAGAATGCCCAGACCCTCAACGACATCGAGAATGTCCAGGGCAAGATTGACGACACGCAGGCCCAGATCGATGAAAAGAAGGCCGAGCTCAAGAAGAAGCGCAACGACCTTTCCGATCGCGTGGCCGCCAGCTACAAGTCCGGCGGCACGAACATCCTGTCGCTGCTGCTGGCCTCTGGCTCGTTTGAGGAACTCGTCGCTAATGCGCACTATGTTGAGAAGATCAACAAGAGCGACCGCGACGCCATCGAGGACATTCAGACCATCCAGGAAGAGCTCGATGCGCAAAAGACCGAGCTTGAGTCGCAGAAAGCCGACTTAGAGAAGCTCAAGGACCAGCAGACGGCTCAGATGCAGGATATGCAGGCCAAGCAGCAAGAAGTCCAGACCGTGCTGAACGGTCTTTCCGACGACGTCAAGGAGCTCATGGCTCAGCGCGATTCCGAGATCCTCGCTGCCGCCCAGGCCGAGGAGGCTGCTAGGAAGGCTGCCGCTGCCGCGGCTGCCGCGAACAAGAACAATTCCTACTCGGGTGGTTCAAGCTCGGGTGGCGGATCGTATGCGCCCGGAACCCCGCAACAGAATGCCGGCTCGGGCAAACAGCAGGCCGTCGTCAACGCGTGCTACTCCACGCCTTCGCCGGGTCAGAACTGGTGCGCGGCGTGGGTTACCAATGTCTTCCGTAACGCCGGCGTTGGCTACTTTGGCGGTAACGCGTGCGATATGTTTAACGCCTGGTGCTATAGCTCCGACCGCTCGGCGCTGCAGGTGGGCATGATCGTGGCCGACTCATCGCATAGCGGCACCGGCATGCCGGGTCTGATCTATGGCCACGTGGGCATCTATGTTGGCGGCGGCATCGTCATGAGCAATGAGGGCGCCATTACGTCTAAGTCGCTTGATTCGTTTATTAGCTTCTATGGCACTGGCTCTGGCGTGCGTTGGGGCTGGCTCGGCGGTATTGCGCTGTCGTAAAGCCGACGGGGCCGCGTGCCCGCCCGCAATATATTTGATTGCCTGCTCGGGCAGTCCTGCGCAAGACGAAGGCCACATTAAGTGGCCTTCTTTGCGTGCGGAACTCGCGATCAATCAAATATATTGCGGGCGGGCACGCGGCCCTCTCGGGTTCGGGGCGCGACACACCGGACTGGGTTATCTGAATAAATATGGCGAAGGCCCCTTTCGGGGCCTTCTTTGTTAAAGGAATTCGCCTACTCGGTGGACTTCGGGTTCTAGGTCTACGTCGAACTGCTCTTTGACTTTGGCTTGGATGTCGCGGATGAGTTCGTCGACGTCGGCGGCGGTGGCGTGGTCGGCGTTGACGATAAAGCCGCAGTGCTTTTCGCTTACCTGCGCGCCGCCAACGGCGTGTCCTCGCAGGCCGGCATCCATGATGAGCTTGCCGGCAAAGTAGCCCTCGGGGCGCTTGAAGGTGGAGCCGGCACTCGGCATGTCGAGCGGCTGCTTGTCCTCGCGGCGCTGGCGGTAGTCGTCCATGTCGGCCTTGATCATCGCGGCGTTGCCTGGTGCGAGGTTGAAGGTGGCAGAAAGAACGATAAAGCCGTCGTCGGCGATGCGGCTCTTGCGATAGCCCAGGTTGAGTTCGTCGACATCGAACTCGATGATGTTGCCGCTACCGCGGGTGCCGTCGTCGAGCTGGCGAGCGGGTTTGTAGACGCGCACGGACTCCAGCACATCGGCCATGCAGGCACCGTAGGCACCGGCGTTCATGTAGCAGGCGCCGCCGACCGATCCGGGGATGCCCGAGATGGGCTCCATGCCGGTGAGACCGGCCTCGGCTGCCGCAGCGGCGACATCGGAAAGTAAGGCGCCGGCTGCCGCCGTGACGTGCGTGCCGTCGACCGTAATGTCGGAGAGGCCTTCGCCCAGCGCCACGACGACGCCGCGGATGCCCTTGTCGCCGACGAGCAGGTCGGAGCCGTTGCCCACGATGGTGAGGGGCAGATCGCAGCGATAGCAGGTATCGAGCGTGGCGACGAGGCCCTGCTCGGTATCGGGCGTGACAAAGACGTCGGCCGGGCCGCCGATCTTAAACGTGGTGTGCTCGCGCATGGGCTCGCTCATCAGCACGTTGTCCTCGCCGGCAACGCCAGCAAGCGCGCACAGCAGGTCCTCGTTAAAAAAGTCGTTCTCGTGCATACGAATATCCGCCTTTTGGTGGTCGTTGTCATCAATCGATTGCAATATACCCCACCCGGACGGATTTGGTGCGCTGGCGGCGATAAAACAGCCGTCTACCGGATTGGTAAAGTGTTTATCACCGAGGTAGAGGGGTAGTCGCTATACTTTCAAGAGATTGCGCGTAAACCCGGAAGGAGCGAGATGGCCAACAAAGTCACCCTCAAGCAGATCGCCCAGGAGGTGGGGCTTTCCCCCTCGTCGGTCTCGCTTGTGCTCAATAATCGGCCCTGTCGCATCTCGGAAGAAAACCGCAAACTCATCAAGGAGGTCGCGGCGCGCAACCACTATGTTCCTAACCAGATTGCGCGTAGTTTGGTCATGCGCGAGTCGCGCACGCTGGGCCTTATCGTCCCTAACATCGAGAGCCGCTTTTTTGCCTCGCTCGCCGGTAGCCTGGAAAAGCGCTGCCGCGAGGATGGCTATGCGCTCTTCATTACCAGCTCGGGTGGAAGCGCCGATGACGATCTGGAGCTGCTGCGCCAGCTGGTGACGCGCGGCGTTGATGGCGTCTTTCTGGTGGTGGGTGACGAGTTCTCCGACGACCGTGCCCTGCGCGAAGAAGTCAGCCACCTGCCCATCCCGGCCGTAATGGTCGACCGTGCCATTGAAGGGCTCGAGTGCGACAAGGTGATGTTCGACCACGAGATGGGTGGCTACATGGCCACCCGCTATCTGATCGAGCAGGGCCACCGTCGCATTGCCTGCTTGGTTAACGCGCGCCGTTCCAATACGGGGCGTAAGCGACTTGCCGGCTATGAGCGCGCACTGCGCGAGGTTGGCTTGCCTATCGACGCGCGTTTGGAGTTTGAGAGCGAGTACTACATTCCGAGTGCCTACGAGGCCTCGGAGGCGGTGCTCGCAACTGATGCCACCGCCGTGTTCGCAAGCTCGGATAACATTGCCCTCGGTCTGCTCAAGCGCTTACACGAGATGGGGAAGAGCATTCCGGGCGACATCTCGGTGGTGAGTTACGACAACTCGGCCGCCGACGTTCTCTTTGAGCCGGCGCTGACCGCGATTGAGCAGGATCCTGGTATCCTCGCGGAGCATGCTTTTGGCTGCATGTCCAAGCGCCTTGCCGGTAGGGGCGGTAGACGTGCCGAAGAAGTCGTTCTGGAGCCGGCGCTTATCGTGAAGGGCAGCGTGCTCGATCTTACCGAATGTAGCTAAGCGTACTTGTTTGTTTGCATAGATTGCATGCGGAGTGTCCGCTATTTGCCGGCGGGGCCGGGGTGCCTGCCTTGTTTTGAGAAGTGGGCTCCGCGAACTTCTCAAAACAAGGCAGGCACCCCGGCCCTCGTCCGTGAACTCTTCCGCTGGGCGAGCCATAGACGCCGCGCACCGATAGGGTAAGGCGGCGGCTTGAAATTGGTGCTATATTCAGCTTGAGTTGTTTAATGCTAGTACGGGAGGCTGATATGGGGCTGTTCAAGAAGAAAAACCCGCAGGATGCCTTTGATCCCGATGTGTTTACCATCACGGATACGATTTTGGACCCGCCGCGGTTTACATTTTTGCCGGCTATCTACCAGGACGCCACGCGCCGCAAGTGGGCCGTGCATCAGCGCGGCGGCGAGCCGAAGATTTTTGACTATGCGGACGTGTTGCAGTGCGAAGTGGCCGAGGCGGGCGATCCGGAGGCCGAAGAAGCGGTCTCTAAACAGGAATTTGCCCAGCGTATCCTGGCAAATCCTGCCAAGGCGGCGAAAATAAACGCTGCCAAGCGTAATATGTGTCTTGGTATGGGCGTTGTTGTGGCGGTTCAGACGGGAAAAGACGAGGTTTCCAAATTAGAGATTCCCGTTATGACCGACGAGGTCAAACGCGATTCAAGTCTATATAAGTCGTATCGGAATGTCGCCGAGAAGATCAAGGCCGAATTTGATGCCATGGGAGGGCTGGCCTAATTTTGGCGGCATACGTGTCTGAATGAGGAGTCTGTGCAATGACAGGCGAATCTTATGCAATCCCCCCCCAAGATCGTGCTGTTGAGGGAATTCTTTGGTATATCCAGCACCATCAGCTTGCCGGCGGCGATCGCCTGCCGGCCGAGCGCGTGCTGTGCGAAGAGATTGGCGTTTCGCGTACGGCGTTGCGTGCCGGTATCACGCGGCTTATCTCGTGTGGAACGCTCGAGAGCCGTCGCGGATCGGGCACGTATGTGTGTCCTCCCAAGCCGCTGAACATTTTCCAGGAAACGTATAACTTTTCCGATGCTGTGCGGACTGCCGGCCTGCACCCCTCTTCTCGTCTGGTTTCCACCGGGACCATCGAGGCGGATGAGGCGCTTGCCGACAAGCTTGGGGTGGCTGTAGGCGCTCCCTTGCTCCGCATGCAGCGCGTTCGACTTATTGAGGGCGAGCCGACGTCAATCGAGACGGCTCACGTTAACCTGTCCCTGTGCCCATCGCTTATCGAGCACGATTTTGAGTGCGAGAGCCTTTACGATGTCTTGCTCAAAGAAGGTGGCGTGCGTGTTGAGCATGGACGTGAGCATATCTCCATCTCGCGTTTGAACGCCGAAGAGGCCGAGCTGCTCCAGCAAGAAGAGGGAACGCCGGTGTTCTATGAGAGCTCGATCGAATTTGATAAGGACATGCGTTTTGTGGAGCATTGCAAATCGGTGATTTTGCCCACAAAGTTCCGCTTTGCCGATAACGGCGAAGAGAACGGCATGAGGAGCGTGGCAGGTGAACAATGGCTGAAACAGTAGATGCCACCCCGGTTTATATGCGCATTCGACGCCGCATCGAGGAACGTATCGAGCGCAGTATATATCCCATGGGTTCCATGATTCCGTCCGAAAAAGACCTTGCCGAGGAATTTGGTACGACACGCTTGACCATCCGAAGCGCTGTCGATGAGCTGGTTCGGCGCGGGCAGATTCGCCGTGTTCGGGGAAAAGGTGCCTTTGTGGCGCAGAAAGTACCTGCTTTTTTTGAACGCACGGTCGGTTTCCGTGAATCGGTCCGTGCTTCGGGCGGCGAGCCGTCCGTCCGTATTCTCGCGCGTTCCAAGCGTTATGCGGGGCCATATTACGCCGGCCTGTTTGGCATCGCCGAGGACGACCTGCTCTATTCCGTTCGACGCCTGAACTGCATAAACGGTAGCCCCGTATCGATTGAGACGGCGCTGATTCCCTGCCTGCTGTTCCCAACCATCGAAGATATTGACGTGTCGGTCTTCAGTTTGTACGAGACCTATGAGATGCTGGGCCGAAAGCCAGTCATGGCACAGGAAAAGCTCGATATCGAAGCGCTGGGCGCACGAGATGCCGGCCTCCTTGGACTGGAACAGGGCGATCTTGTTTTGCTTTTGGAATGCGTGAGCTATGACGCGAGCGGTCAGGCTATTGAGTATGTAAAGTCCTTCAATCGTGGCGATACGGGCGGCTACACCTATACGTACTAGCTGGTATTTTGTGAATAACGGCTGGGAAACTAACCAGTTTTGATCGTTGGGTCAGCTGTATATACAACCTTACAGGGCTCAAAATCGACCGTTCGCCGATGGGGATAAATTAATCGACAAAGAGGTATCAAAAAGCCGTAACCTGTAACTGTGATTGGTATCAAATACTAATGATTTGTTACGAGGTGAGACGATGAAGATGCTCGATTACGTTCAGCTTGCCCATGTGCGTATGGGGGAGAACCTCGAGCGTTCGTCTGAGCTGGTAGCGCAGCTCGTTGATATTTTCCAGTCCGGTTCTTTTGACGCGCTGCGCATCGTTGCTTCGGGTTCGTCGCGCCATGCCGCCGATTGCGCCCGCGATTACCTGCAAGATGCCCTGCAAATGCAGGTGTCCGTTGTGACGCCCGAGGCCTTCGTTGATTTTGAACACACCTATCCGCAGCATGCGCTCAACATTGCCGTTTCGCAGAGTGGCTATTCGACCAATACGATTGCGGCGCTCGATTACATGCGCGCACACGATATGGCTGCAGTTGCGCTCACGGCAAACGTCGAGGCACCCATCAAGGAACACGCTGACATCGTTCTTGACTACGGTGTGGGCGTCGAGTCGGTGGACTTTGTGACTCTGGGCGTCGAGGTGCTCGTTGAGTACCTGGTGCTCTTTGGTATTTACAGCGGTCAGGCGCGCGGAACGATTGACGCCAAGGGCGTTGCCCAGCGTCTTGACGACCTGCGCGAGGCCATCCAGGCCAATGCCGTGATGTGCAAGACCGCCGAGGCATATGTCCAAGACCACATGCTCGAGCTTTCTGAGCACACGCCCGCCATGGTCGTCGGCAACGGCCCCAACTATGGCGTTGCCGAAGAGGCGGCCCTCAAGCTGAGCGAGACCATCAAGATTCCTGCCATGCATCACGAAGGCGAGGAGTTCGTCCACGGTCCCGAGATGCAGATCGTTCCGGGCTATCTGGTGTTTATCGTCGACGATCCGCAGGGGTCGGAGCGTCTTGCGAATATCGCTGATGCGCTATCGAACGTTACGACAAAAGCGGTGCTGCTCACGGCCCATCCCAAGGGTAGGGCTCACGAGGTTGCGGTGCCTCAGGTGGCTCCGCTGCTCAGCGCAATTCCCAATCTTGTGTTCTTCCAGACGATTGCGGCCATGATAGCCGAGCGTCTGAAGTCATGGGACGTGCACCCGTATCTTGATGCTGTCTCCAAGCAAATGGAGGTCAAGGCAGAGGGCTACGAAGAGTCAGTCAATGCGCTTAAGGCCAAAGCGGCTGAGTGTTACGGAATGTAAGCGGGTTTTGATGCCCGTTGGCATGGGGGATGTGGAAACAACCCCAGAAAGGAGAGACAAATGAAGGAAACCGAGAAGATCGAGATCATGCATTTCGACCAGGAGGGCTATCTCGAGGACGGCAAGGCGCTCTACGAGACCGGCAAGAAGATGACCGCGCTCGCCGACAAGGTTGCCGACGAGGGCTACGACGCCGTGTTCCTGATGGGCGTCGGCGGCACCTGGGACGAGCTCATGCAGCTCGAGTACCTCATGAACAAGTTCGGCGACCGCGACCTCGAGGTCTACCTGATCCACGCCGCCGAGTGGAACGTCATGGGCCACAAGCGCATGACCGAGAAGTCCGTCGTGCTCACCGCCTCCGAGTCCGGCACCACCCCCGAGGTCCTCGAGGCCGTCAAGAAGATGAAGGGCATGGGCGTGCGCGTCTACGCCATGACCAAGCCCGAGGGCCCCATCGGCCAGGCTGTCGGCGCCGAGAACTGCGTCGCCATGGCTTCTGACCATGGTTCGGGCGGCTGTGAGAAGGGCTACTACCTCGCCGACTGCTTCGGCCTGCGCCTGCTCAACCGCCGCGGCTGCTTCCCCAAGTTTGACCTGTTTATCGAGCAGACCAAGGACATCTGGAAGGACATGCTCGATATCCGCAAGCGCTTCGAGCCGCGCGCCGAGGAGCTCGCCAAGAAGTACGCCCTGGCCCCCTACACCATGTTCATCGGCTCCGGCGCCCTGTGGGGCGAGACGATCCTGTTCTCGATGTGCATCCTGGAGGAGATGCAGTGGAAGCGCACCCGCTACATCACCTCGGCCGACTTCTTCCACGGCACCCTCGAGCTCGTGGAGCCCGGCGTCCCGGTCTTCCTGTTCATGGGCGAGGACGAGAACCGCAAGCTCGACGAGCGCGTCCGCGCGTTCCTGACCCGCGGCGTGACCGGCGACACCGACATCAACATCATCGACACCGCCGAGTTCGCGATCCCCGGTCTTGACGACGAGTTCCGCGTCATCGTCTCCCCGTGGATTCTGACGGTGCTCGTGACCGACCGCCTGGCTCGCTACTACGAGACGGTCACCAAGCACAACCTCAAGTATCGTCGCTACTATCACCAGTTCGACTACTAAAGAAAACGGGTGCGGGAACGTGCCGGGCTATTGAGAGGAACACAGAATGAGACAGTACATCATCGCCAGCCATGCGCACTTCGCTACCGGCATCAAGGAGAGCGTCGAGCTGCTCTCGGGCGCTCGCGACAACGTCCACGATCTTTCGATGTTCGTCGATGGCCGCATGGACGTGGCCGAGGAGGCCCAAAAACTGCTGGCAGGCATGTCTGCCGACGATGATGTCGTTGTCTGCACCGACCTCTTTGGCGGCAGCGTCAACAACGAGTTCACCAAGATCGTCCAGACGCGTCCCCGCACGTACCTCGTTACCAACATGAACCTTCCTCTCCTCATCCAGTTGCTGTTCTCTGACGAGTCGGCGCCGGTTGAGGAGACGATTCGCGCCATCGTCGCTGCGGACGATACGCGCGTGAAGTTTGTCAACGATCTTTTGGTCGATGACGACGAGGAAGAAGAGTTCTAATCCGCAGCACCTACTGACACGCCGTAAGACGGTACAAGACCTTTGGGGGGTCACATTATGATTCAGCTACTTCGCGTTGACCATCGCCTGCTTCATGGCCAGGTCGCAGTTTCCTGGGTTCAGGGCCTTGGCTCCAACTGCATCTTCTGCGTGGGCGATAAGGTCGCTAACGACCCGGTGTGGAAGGCGACGCTCAAGATGGGCAAGCCTGCCGGCTGCAAGCTCGTCATCAAAGATATGGAGCATGCAATCGAAGCTATCAACTCGGGCGTGACCGACAAGTACAAGATGATCATCTGTGTCGCCACTATTGCTGAGGCAAAGCAGCTTGTTGAGGGCTGCCCGCAGATCAAGTCGGTCAACCTGGGCAACACCAAGCCCAAGGACGAGAAGCGTCCCGATGCGCGTCAGGTCTCTCGTCAGATCTTCCTGACCGCGGCCGAGGAAGCCGATGTGCGCGAGATGCTGGATCGTGGCGTTGAGGTCGAGATTCGACCCCTGGCCGATGACCCCAAGGTTGACTGCGCCAGCGTGCTCTAGGCGTTCAATTTCGAAGAGTCTGAGCTCTTCGTAGTTTCCTATTAGGAAAGGGGGATATATGCTTACCCAAGCAATCCTCATCGGACTTATCGCCGCATTTGGTAAGTTCGACTTCCAGCTCGGTACGCTCTATGCGTTCCGCCCCATCGTCCTGTGCCCGCTCGTGGGCCTGGTGCTGGGGGACCTGCAGTCCGGCCTCGCGATCGGCGCCAGCCTGGAGCTGCTGTTCATGGGCTCGATCTCCATCGGCGCCTACGTGCCGCCTGATGAGACGATCGGCGGCGTGCTCGCCTGCGCCTTCGCTATCCAGCTGGGCCAGAGCACCGAGGCAGCCATCGCGCTTGCCATGCCCATCGCCACGCTGTGCCTTGCCATCAAGAACATCCTCAACGCCGCCCTGCCGATCCTGGTTGACCGCGCTGATGTCTTCTCCGGCCAGGGCAACCTTAAGGGTGTCTATGCGATGCACTTCCTGATCGGTTTGACCGGTATCATCATGGCGTTCCTGCTGTGCTCGCTGTCGTTCTATCTGGGTGCTGACGCCATCCAGGGCGTGCTCGACTTTATCCCCGACTTTGTCCTTGCTGGCTTTGGCGTTGCCGCCAACATCCTGCCTGCCATGGGCTTCGCCATGCTCGGCCGCCTGGTGCTCACCA
>CBCTFW010000019.1:0-41701 GCA_965146285.1 uncultured Collinsella sp. | reverse complement strand
CAGCCCGTGGGAGGCCAGGGCGCCGCTGACCGGTGGACGGCACCGAGCCGTCATCGAACTTGGAAGGGGGAGGCCTCGCGGCCTCCCCCTTTTTTGCGTTGTATACACGTTGTACTTTGGGACCTAGTTCCCCCGTATGCGCTCTTACTGTTTGGCTGTATTTTGAGTCCTTCTAGTGTATTTGAGCGATAATTACTCGCATTGGCGTTAGGGAGGGCTTGATGTTTACCGTATTTGTCTTGGGCAATATTGCCTCGGGTAAGTCGACTGCCTGCCGCTATTTCGAATCTCGTGGCGCTATGCTTATCGATCTGGATGAGCTTGCAAAATCTCTGTATGTGCCGGACTCTGATATCGTCAATACTCTCGCGGATGAATTCGGTTGGGACATTTTGGATGAGGAAGGCGGCATTCGCCGCAGCATCCTCGCTTCTCGAGCTTTCGCTTCTCCTGATTCGGTCGCACGGCTCAATGGCATCGTGCATCCCGTTCTCATTGAACAGCTTTCGCTTAGGATTCTCGATCCGGTTTGTTGTACGGTTTCATCTCCCCGTTACCCCTTTGCGGTGGTTGAGGTTTCTGCTCCGATTGGTTTTGAGGATGCATTTGGCTTGGCTGATGAAATTCTGGTCATAAGCGCCCCTTTGTCAGTTCGTCGCGAGCGCGCTATTCAACGTGGCATGGAGCCATCCGATTTCGATGCTCGTTCTGCTTGCCAGCCCGAAGAGTCTGCGCTGTGCAATCTCGCTACAACGGTGATTGATAATGCCGCAGGCGATAATTCGCTCTTTGAGCAGCTTGACTCATGGCTTGCATGCCACGGGTTTATAGATATTGCGGATAAGGAGGAGGCCGATGCCTAAGGCACGTTTCTTTACGTGGTATCGCGTGGCGCCACTTGCCGTTGTGTTCGTCTTCGGACTTATTTCGCTCGTCTACTCGTGTGCTCCTGCCGCTTTCTTCAAGCCGCTGTATCCGATTGACTACGAGGCGTATGTAAAGCAATCCAGTATTTCGCATAATCTGGATCCGTATCTGGTGTGTGCTGTCATTAAGTCGGAATCGAACTGGGATCCCGAGGCCGAGTCGAATCAGGGTGCTCAGGGATTGATGCAGCTGATGCCCGAGACTGCCCAGGATATGATTGCCAAGGGCCTTGTCGATGGTGGGGAGTATTCGGCCGACAACCTTAACGATCCGGCTACGAATATCGAGTTTGGCTGCGCATACCTCTCGTATCTTTTAACCTATTTCAACGGGTCGACGGATAGTGCCATTGCCGCCTATAACGCCGGTATGGGCAATGTCGACGGATGGGCGCAGCAGAGCACGTCGCTTCATAATGCGATTACCTTCCCTGAAACTCAGGCTTATCTGATTCGTGTCAATAATGCCTGGGTTCGATATAAGACTCTCTATCCCGATCGCTTCGTATAGGACTAAGCCTGCCGCCTGCGTATACTGCAGATGTATGAGTTAGGAGTATCCATGGCGGAATTTGAAGTAGAACGCGTTGGTGGTGAACTTAAGCGCTTTGGCGTTGAGGGCGCTGAGGTGCCGTTTGAAGTCGTTTCTCCCTATGAGCCTGCCGGTTCCCAGCCTAAGGCCATTGAGTCGCTTGTGCAGGGCGTGAGGGACGGAGACCGCTATCAGGTTTTGCTGGGTGTGACTGGTTCGGGCAAGACCTTCACGATGGCAAAGACTATTGAGGCCCTGGGAAAGCCGACGCTGGTCATGGCTCCGAATAAAACGCTCGCCGCTCAGCTTGCGAGCGAGCTCAAAGAGTTCTTTCCCAATAACGCTGTGGTCTACTTCGTCTCGTATTACGACTACTATCAGCCCGAGGCGTATGTGCCGCAAAGCGATACATATATCGAGAAAGACTCCTCGATTAACGAAGAGGTCGAGATGCTGCGCCATCAGGCGACCGCGTCACTGCTCTCTCGACGCGATGTGATCGTTGTCGCATCGGTCTCGTGTATCTATGGCATTGGCTCTCCGGAGGACTATGCGGGTCTGGCTCCGAACGTCGACAAGAAGGTGCCGCTCGAGCGTGATGACTTTATCCATGCACTTATTGACATTCAATATGATCGCAATGACTATGACCTGGCACGTGGCACGTTCCGCGTGCGCGGTGATGTTGTCGACGTGTATCCGCCTTATGCCGAGCATCCGTTGCGGTTTGAGTTCTTTGGCGACGAGGTCGAGCTGATTGCCGAGATCGATGAGGTCACCGGTGAGATGCTTCGTGAGTACGAGGCCATTCCCGTATGGCCGGCATCGCACTACGTGACCGAGAAGCCGAAGGTCAAGGCGGCTCTGAAATCGATCAGCGAAGAGTGCGAGAAGCGCGTGGCGGAGCTCAAGGCGACCGACAAGTTGCTCGAGGCGCAGCGTCTGCAGCAGCGTACCGATTATGATCTTGAGATGCTCGAGACGATGGGCTTTTGCAACGGCATCGAGAACTACTCGCGTCATCTGGACGGTCGCAAGCCGGGTGAGCCGCCGTTTACCCTAATCGATTACTTTCCCAAGGATATGCTCTGCATCATCGATGAGAGCCATGTGACGGTGCCGCAGATTCGCGGCATGCACGAAGGTGACCGCTCGCGTAAGGTGACGCTGGTGGAACACGGTTTTCGCTTGCCCTCGGCGCTCGATAACCGCCCGCTTCGTTTCGATGAGTTTGAGGCAAGGATCCCCCAGTTCATCTACGTTTCGGCAACACCGGGCGACTATGAGCTGCGGGTTAGCCAGAACGACGTTGAGCAGATTATTCGTCCGACCGGTCTGCTCGATCCCAAGATCGATGTGCGTCCGGTTCGCGGTCAGATTGACGATCTTGAGGACGAAATTCGCGAGCGCGTTGCCCGCAAGGAGCGCGTGCTGGTGACCACGTTGACCAAGCGCATGGCCGAGGACCTGACCGACCATCTGCTTGATGCGGGCATTAAGGTCAATTACATGCATTCTGATACGGCGACAATGGACCGTGTCGAGATCCTGCGAACGCTGCGCGAGGGCAAGATCGATGTTCTCGTTGGCATCAACCTGCTTCGCGAGGGCTTGGATCTTCCCGAGGTCTCACTGGTGGCAATTCTCGATGCCGATAAGGAAGGCTTCTTGCGCAACCGCCGTTCGCTGATTCAGACGATTGGCCGCGCGGCCCGTAACGCCGATGGCGAAGTCATCATGTACGCGGACGTTGTGACCGATTCGATGAAAGAGGCCATCGAGGAGACGCAGCGCCGTCGCGAGATTCAGATGGCATATAACGAAGAGCATGGCATTGTGCCCAAGACGGTGCGCAAAGCCATCAACGACATCTCAAGTTTTATTGCCGAAGCCGAAAAAACCGTGGGTTCCAAGGGGCGCTCGAAGGGCGACTCCCTTGGCCATGGCACATTCTATACGCCCGATGAGTCGGGCGAGGGCGGCGTGCCGGAAACGGTGGCACCCGAGCAGACACTTGCGGAGCAGTTGGAAGAACTGCCGCATGACGAGCTTGTGCGGATCGTCGAAACCATGGAAGAGGATATGCGCAACGCTTCTGCCGCCATGGACTTTGAGGAGGCGGCGCGCCTGCGCGATGCCGTCGTTCAGATTCGGGCGATGCTCGAGGGTGCGTCTGAGGACGAGACGATCGAGCGCTTACGTTCGCAGGCCCGCAAGGGTTCCACGTTCGCATCGGGCAGAAAACGCCAGGGTGCACGGTTTAAGAAATAGCGAACAGGCCCCGAGTCCCCTGTGGAGCTCGGGGCCTGTGTCTTTTGCGTGCTGGAATTCGTGCGCTAGAGGTCTGCGATCAGGGCTTCGGCACAACGAATGCCGTCGGTGGCCGCGCTCATGATGCCGCCGGCATATCCAGCTCCCTCACCGCAAGGGTAGAGGCCCGGGGTCGACACGGCATGGCACGTTCGGTCTCGGGTGACAGTGACAGGTGAGCTCGAACGAGTCTCCACGCCGGTAAGAACGGCATCGGGGCGGTCGTAGCCTCGTAGCTTTTTTCCGAGTAGGGGAAGTCCCAGGCGGAGCGACTCGACGATATGCTGCGGCAGGGCTCCGTCAATTGCCGTCCAGGTCACACCGAGCGGATAGGTGGGCTTTACCTTTCCGGGCGCCTTGCTGGCGCGTCCTGCGAGGAAATCTCCGACGAGCTGTGCCGGTGCGTTCCAGTTGGAGCCGCCCAGGCGATAGGCGGCCGCCTCGCAGGCACGCTGGAGCTCGATGCCGGCGAGCGGCTCATCGTTGGGAAGGTCCTCAGGCGTGACGTTAACGAGCAAGGCGGCATTTGCGTTGCGTCCGTCGCGGGCATTGAGACTGGCCCCGTTGACGCACAGATGGCACGGTTCTGAAGAGGCGGCAACAACCTGTCCGCCGGGGCACATGCAAAACGAGAACACGCTGCGGCCGTTGGGAAGATGGGCGACGAGCTTGTAGGGGGCTGCTCCGAGGGCAGGATGTCCCGCCAAGGCTCCATATTGAGCTCGGTCGATGTCGCACTGCGGATGCTCGATGCGAACGCCCATGGCAAAGGTCTTTTGTGCGAGGGTCACGTTGTGGCCGTTAAGGAGCTCAAAAATATCGCGAGCAGAATGCCCGCAGGCGAGAATGAGGTGCTTTGTCTCGATTGGCTCGCAAGCGGCGTCTTGGGACGATTGGACATCAATACCGGTAATGGTGCCAGACGCGTCGATGTGAATGTCGACGAGCTTTGTTCGATAACGGACGACACCTCCGAGCTGCTCGATGCGCTGGGATATAGCGGTGACAACCGTGGGAAGGATGTCGGAGCCAATGTGCGGCTTGGCATCCCACAGAATATCGCGGGGCGCACCCGCCTCGACGAAGGTTTCGAGGATAAGGCGATGGGCGGGATTTTTGGTTCCCGTATTGAGCTTGCCGTCCGAGAAGGTCCCCGCGCCGCCCAGGCCAAACTGGATATTGCTCTCGGGGTCGAGGATGCGCTCCTTTAGAAAGAGGTCGATCGCCTGCGAGCGGCGAAATGCCGGGTCGCCGCGCTCGATAAGCAAGGGCTTAAGACCTGCTTCGGCGAGCGTGAGCGCAGCGAAAAGGCCGGCGCATCCGGCGCCGACAACGACAGGGCGTTCTTGAGGTGCGTCGGAGACGGGGGAGGGGAATGAAGGCTCATCGTCTTCTATCGCGCGTACGCGCGAGCGGTCACGCTCGGCAACGCTGTCGACCGCTTCTCGCTCGAGGTGGGGACTAGTCAGCTCAACACGAAAGCTCAGGATAAAATGGACGTCTCGTTTTTTGCGAGCGTCGATTGACTTGCGGTGGAGCTCGATGGACTTGATCTCGGAGTCCTTGCAACGTAGGACGCGCTTGGCGACTCGCTTGCCAACAATGAGGCAGGCATTTTCATCGCCGGCTTCATCGAGCGAAGCGTTGACTTGGGTGATTTCGATCATCGAGGTCTCCTTAGAGGCAAGAAAGAGGCCGTCCGGTATCCCAGACGGCCCGAATGCGTTTTTGATTATAAACTGCGCGGCTACAGGCTGCTTGCAGCGCGAATGCCCGAGAGCCAGGCCCACGCAAGGTTAAAGCCTCCGCAATCGGCGTCGATGTCGAGCGCTTCGCCGCAGACGTAAAGCGGGGCGTCGACAGCGCTGCGCGCGCGTAGACTGGGTGTTGAGATGCTCTCGACAGATACGCCACCACGCGTGACCTGCGCCGAGCGCTCCTCGGCTGTTCCCTCGACGAGCAACTTAAAGTGCTTGAGGATCGAGACCAGGTGGATGACATCGTTGGAGCCTGGATGGCACTGCTCGAACGCCGTGCAGACGACGCGGGAGAGTTGCGGGGCGAGCATGCCGTCGAGCCAACGGGGATCGCGGGGCGAAAAGCCGCCGAGCAGCTCAACGCGCCGGTTGAGCATATCGAGCAGCTCGTCTTTGGAGAGGTCGGGGAAAACGTCGAGCAGGATCGTATCGCCGTGCTGGATACGACGGGAGAGGTTGAAGACAGCGACGCCCGAGATGCCGAAGGTTCGAAACAGGACTTCACCGTCTTCGTGCCAGAGCTCATTATGATTGCGGGTGAGCGTCAAGCGGGCACGGACGCGCAAACCATCCAACGTCTTGAGTGCCGCCCGATCGCCAACGACCGTTGCCGATACAGGGCAGAGGATGGGGCGCAGCGAAGTGAGGGGGAGGCGAAACGTATCGGCGATACCGGTGGGGTTGCCGCCCGTGGCGATAATTACGGCATGTGCCTGCAGGGCCTCGTTCTTGCGAGAAACATCGGCGAGTGCCTTCCGAAGCGAGCGGAGCTCCGATTTTCGGTCGTCGTGCTTTTTTGCCTTGAGTGCCCGCGCTGGACGGTCTATTTGGAGTGTCCAGCCTTCGGAAGCCTTGTGCGCCGAGGCAACGTTGGCTCCGCAGATTAAGGTGATACCTAGGCGGTCGCAAACGTTGAGAAGCGCGTCGCGCACCGATTCGGCGCGAAGGGAGCGCGGGTACAGTCGGCCTTCCTCGGAGGTTGTCATGATGCCCAGCGAGGAGAAGAAACCCATAAGCTCTTGTTCGGGCTGGGGGCCCATGACGGATTCGACGAATGCGGGGTGGTTATACCGCCGAGGATCAATCGATTCGTTGGAGAGGTTGCAGCGGCCGTTACCGGTCGCAAGGAGCTTAAGGCCGCAGGCGACATCGCGCTCAACGATGCAGACGCTTTTGCCAGCACGTGCGGCCGTAATGGCGGCGGCGAGGCCTGAAGCCCCGCCGCCGATTACCAGGACGTCATAGAAGGCGCTCGTGTTCACTTAGGCCTCGTCGGTCTCGTGCGGGGTAATAGCCTCGACGGCAGAGACTGCCTTGGGCAACATGCCATCGGGCAGCGCGGTCTCGACCTCGCCCTTATCGCAGGCCTCGGCGAGTGACGGATTGATGGGAAGCGTGCCCAAGATGTCGAGGTTATAGCGCTCTGCGACCTCGGGGAGCTTGCTCTTGCCAAAGACCTCGATCTTCTTGCCGCAGTCGGGGCACTCAATATAGCTCATGTTCTCGACAATGCCCAGAATGGGGACGTTCATCTTCTCGGCCATGTTGACCGCCTTGGCGACGATCATCGAGACCAGATCCTGCGGGCTCGTGACGATGACGATGCCGTCGACGGGCAACGACTGGAAGACGGTGAGCGCGACATCGCCTGTTCCCGGAGGCATGTCGACCAGCAGGTAGTCGATGGGGCCCCACGAGGTCTCGCTCCAGAACTGCCTAATGGCGCCTGCGATGACCGGACCGCGCCAAAGGACGGGGTCGGTCTCGTTTTGGAGCAGCAGGTTGGAGCTCATGACCTTGACGCCGTGCTCGGAGATTTCGGGCAGCATAAGGTTGCCAAGGGCATGGACGTGGCGTCCGCTCATACCGAACATCTTGGGGATGGAGGGACCGGTGATGTCGGCATCGAGGACGCCGACCTTGTGGCCGTGGCGGGCAAGCTCGGTGGCGATGGCACCGGTGACAAACGACTTGCCGACACCGCCCTTGCCGGAAAGCACGGCGATGACGCGCTTGACTTCGGACAGCGTATTCTCCTCAAATTGCGACGGCGACGTTTGTCCGCCGGCGGCCTGTGCGTGCTCGCAACCCATGTATGACTCCTTTGTATATGTTGGGGCCGGGGCCCCGCGATGTGACACGAGCGTCATTGTACCCTCGTTTGCGAGCGGGAGTCATTTGCGATGCATTTGGGCCGAGCGTGCTTGCAATACGATGGGCCCAAGCGAATGGGCGGGCTTACTGAACTTTGCTGGCGAACTCGAGGTATTGCATGCGCTGCAGCTTGTCGATCGTCGAGGCGTATGGGCTGTCTTCAGATTCCAAGTCGTAGCGCAGCCCGTCGGCACCGAGATAGCCGGCGACATTGATGGTGGGCACATCTGACCTTGTTGCAAGCAGGGCCTTTTGATAGTCGGTGAGCGGGGCACCGATCTTATTAAGGGTAATGGCTGCAATCTCGTTTGCCCCGACGGTGTCGTAGACGTTGAGCTCGGTATTGCCGGCGATTTCATAGTTAGCCCAGACGAAATAGGTCGACTGATAGACACGGAAAGCGTGGCTTGCAGTATCTTCCTGAGGGTACAGCTCGTCGTTGAGAGTCGTTGCGGCGCTCGGCTGATGGTCGCCAAAAAAGACAAGAACAACCGGTCTGCCGATATTGCGGAGCTCGTTGATAAAGTACTCGAGGTCCCGGTCGGATGCGTTGATGCAGGTGAGATAGGTGTTGAGTGCGCTATTGGCGCCCTCGCTGGCTCCCTCGACCCAATAGTTTGTCAGCTCTTCGGCGGGAACGGTGCCATAGTCGTAGCCGCCGTGATTTTGCATCGTGACGTCAAAGATGAACTGCGGCGCTTCGTCGGTTCTAAGCAGGTCGAGTATCTTGTCGTAGGTGGCGTAGTCGCATACGCCGGCATGGTAACAGGGCGCACCTTCGAAATCGCCGATTGAAAGAAAGTCTCCAAAGCCTAGCTGCTGATAGATTTTATCTCGATGGTAGTTGACGGGGTTTTGCGGGTGCATAGCGGTAGCGGTATACCCAAGCTCTTTAAGGTCCTTTGCCAGGCTGTTGACGCCATTCATCTGATACAGCTGATAGGGGATCTTACCTAATCCGACAAAGGCCGTTGTCGCTCCGGTCAAAAATTCGAATTCGGAGTTTGCCGTTCCGCCACCGGTGACCGAAGCGAGCATGGTACCGCGAACAAGTGTGTCGGGAAGCGAGTTGTAGAATGCGGGGCCGGTGTACCCGGCCGCCTGGAGCTGCTCAAAGCACGAAAGGTCGCTAAAACTCTCGTTCATGACGGCAACAATCGTCGGCTTGATTTCATTGAACTGGGCAACGGCAGCCGCGCGCTGCTCGCTCGAGCCATACGTGCTGTCGTAGGTGGCGGCGAGCTCCTGCTCGATGCTCTGCGCCTCATCGGGCGTATAGTCTTCGGGCTTCTCAATGGGCAACTCGTTGACCATTTCGGTGAACGAAGTGATAAAACCCTGAGACGCATACGTGGTGATGGGCTGCCAACGGTCAAATCCAAAATTCAGCGCCTGCTCCAAGTCGATGCTGGAAAAGCCCGAGAGCCCCACAACGGTCACTAGCAGAAAAGCGCAGAGGTTAGCGGCGATTGCGGGGAAGACATGGGTGGGCGTACGGAGCTTTCTCGGTCGGATAAGCGAAAGAAGCCCCAGGGAAATCTCCAGCAGGGCGAGAGAGGTTACGATTCCGGCGGTAAAGGTAAACTCGTATCCCTCGCTCACTTCCATTGCGGTGCCAAGGGCCAAGATATCGCTTGGCAGGATGGCCTCGCCTTTAAACGTTATGACGAAGTGCTCGGCAATGCCAAGGATGCAACAGGCGACGGGCACGAGGGCCATGACGCCTCCATGACGCTGTCCCAGCAAATAAAGGGAGAGCAGAACCGTCGCGAGCAGCCCGACGGAAAACCCGAATGAGTTGGCGGGAATGCGATAGAACGTTTCGTTACAGGCAATTTCGAGTGAAACGAACGAGAGCGCTGAAACAGCGGCGATGACAAGGATGTCGCGGCAAATACAGGCAACCGTTCCCGTCGCAAGATCGGTTTGGTCGATAAGTCCCGAAACCAAGGGCTCGACAAGAAGTATAACGGCGGCAGCACCGAGCGCCGAATAAGAAAGGACCCATAGGGAACTGTCCTCATTTACGAGCAATTGATTCGTAATCCATGCAGCTACCACGCCGAGCGGGATGAGGAGCGTCGCGCACCAAAAGACGCGGGCAATGGACGGCTTTTCATTGTGTTTGATTGAAAAATACACGCGCACGACGACGGTGGCCACGATAAGGACGGCGATGAATAAGGGCAGATTGGCCATGTCGCTCGAAGTGATTTCAAGGGGGATATCTTCGGTCATGGACGTTCCTCTGTTACAGCAAATTAAGTTCAGTAGTAGATTACTGTAACCTTTCCACGGCATTTCGAGAAACAAAGCACCCGATACGCAAAGCTAAAGGTCTGCGAATCTTGTATTACGAACATCTGTGCGCGTCGAGTGCGCTAAACTCATCGGCAGTATGATTCGATGCAATAGGAGGCAAGGAGCTTCCATGTCTGATTCTTCTATCGTTATTCGCGGCGCTCGTGAGCACAACCTCCGTGATATCGATGTTTCCATTCCGCGTGACCAACTCGTGGTCATTACCGGTCTTTCTGGCTCGGGCAAGAGTTCGCTGGCATTTGACACTATCTATGCCGAGGGCCAGCGTCGATACGTCGAGAGCCTTTCGAGCTATGCGCGCCAGTTCTTGGGCCAGATGGACAAACCCGACCTGGATTCAATCGACGGCCTTTCGCCGGCGGTGTCGATCGACCAAAAGACGACGTCTAAAAACCCTCGCTCGACGGTTGGCACCGTAACCGAGATTTATGACTATCTGCGCCTGCTGTTCGCCCGTGTGGGCACCCCGCACTGTCCCGAATGCGGCCGCGTCATTGAGCGTCAGACGACCGACCAGGTTGCCGATAAAGTCTTGGCGGCGGGGGAGGGTCGCCGCGCGTTTGTGCTGGCACCGGTGGTGCGCGGGCGAAAAGGCGAGTACACCAAACTGTTTGAGGACCTTCGCGCCGAGGGCTTTAGCCGCGTGCGTGTCGACGGCGAAGTGCGCTCGCTCGATGATCCGATCGACCTGGACAAGAAGTTTAAACACGACATTGAGGTCGTGGTTGACCGTATCGTGATCCGTGAGAATTCTCTGGGCCGTATCGCCGAGTCTGTTGAGCAGGCGACCGCGCTGGCTCACGGCAATGTAAACGTGTACATGCTGCCCGATCGTGATGCTCCTGAGGGGACCGAGGGCGAGCTGCTGGAGTATTCGTTGGCCTTGGCGTGCCCGGAGCATGGACACTCCATTGACGATCTTCAGCCGCGTGATTTTTCGTTCAACGCTCCCTATGGCGCATGTCCTGAGTGCGACGGCCTGGGCTTTAAGAAAACCGTTGATGCCGAGGCGCTGATCGAGGACCCCTCGAAGTCCATTGCCGACGGAGTCTTTGGTAGCCTGTTTGGCAATTCGAACTACTATCCGCAGATTTTTGCTGCGGTCTGCAAACACTTTAAGGTGAGCACCGATACGCCGTGGGAGGACTTGCCCCCTCGCGTGCGTCGTGCATTCTTGGATGGCCTGGGCGATACGAAGATCTCGGTCGACTACCAAAAGCTCGACGGACGTCGCAGCCAGTGGGATACCAAGTTTTCGGGCGTTCGCAACATCCTGTACGAACGCTATACCGAGACGACGAACGAGAACACCAAGGCGCGCCTGGAGAAGTACATTCGCGAGGAACCGTGCTCGAGCTGCCACGGCGCTCGTTTGCGCCCTGAGATGCTCGCCGTCACCGTGGGCGGCAAGTCCATTTACGAGGTTTGTTGCCTGTCGTGCCGTGAGTCGCTCGAGTTTTTTGAGGGCCTGGAGCTCACCGAGCGCCAACAGTTTATCGGCGGGCGCATCGTCAAGGAAATCCTGGAGCGCTTGCGTTTTCTGGTCGATGTTGGACTCGACTATCTGACGCTCGATCGTGCCTCGGCGACGCTTTCCGGTGGCGAGGCGCAGCGTATTCGCCTGGCAACGCAGATCGGCGCGGGTCTCATGGGCGTGCTCTATATTCTGGACGAGCCCTCGATCGGTCTTCATCAGCGTGACAACGAGCGCTTGATCAAGACGCTCGAGCGCCTGCGCGATATCGGCAATACCGTTATCGTCGTCGAACACGACGAGGATACAATCCGTGCCGCCGATTACGTGATCGACATGGGGCCCGGCGCCGGCGTCAACGGCGGACACGTAGTCGCGGCGGGAACGCCTGCCGATATCATGGCGTGTCCTGAGTCGATGACGGGCGCTTATCTGACCGGCAAACGAATGATCCGGGTGCCTGATGAACGGCGCAAGCCCGGTCGCGGCTGCCTTAAAATTACGGGCGCTCGAGCCAACAACCTCAAAAACGTTACTGCCAAGATCGAGTTCGGTACGCTTACGGTTGTTACCGGCGTGTCGGGATCGGGCAAGAGCTCCCTGGTTACCGATACCATTGCGCCTGCCCTTACGAATGCCATTCACCGCTCGACGCGCCCTGTGGGTCCGTATAAGAAAATCGAGGGCATCGAGTGTATCGATAAGGTTATCGATATCGACCAGTCGCCGATTGGCCGCACGCCGCGTTCCAACCCTGCTACCTATATCGGCCTGTGGGATGATCTTCGCGCGCTGTTTGCGAGTACGCCGGAGTCGAAGGCGCGCGGCTACTCGCCGGGTCGTTTCTCCTTTAATGTGAGTGGCGGGCGCTGTGAGGCGTGCAAGGGCGACGGACAGATCAAGATCGAGATGCACTTCCTTCCCGATATCTACGTTCCCTGCGAAGTTTGCGGCGGTAAACGCTACAACCGCGAGACACTCGAGGTCACCTACCGTGGCAAGACCATCTCGGACGTGCTCGAAATGAGCGTCACCGAGGCGCTGGCCTTCTTTGGGAATATCCCGCAGATTAAGCGCAAGCTCCAGACGCTGTACGATGTAGGTTTGGGCTACGTGAGCCTGGGCCAGCCCGCCACGACGCTTTCGGGCGGCGAGGCGCAGCGTGTGAAACTCGCCAAGGAGCTTCATCGACGCCAGACGGGCAAGACGTTCTATATTTTGGACGAGCCGACGACCGGCCTTCATTTTGAGGACGTCCGCCAGCTGCTCGATGTGCTGCAGCGCTTGGTCGATGCGGGCAACACGGTGCTGGTGATTGAGCACAACCTTGATGTCATCAAGGTTGCCGATCGTCTGATCGATATGGGTCCCGAGGGCGGTAACGGCGGCGGAACCGTTGTGGTTTCGGGCACACCGGAGCAGGTTGCGGACTGTCCGCAGAGTTATACGGGCAAGTTTTTGGCGCCGTTGCTCAGGCGTGACCGGGAGCGTCAGGCTCAACTTGATGCTCAATAAATAGGCGATTCAGTTTATGGGCGCCATCGACTCCTTGTGATTCGATGGCGCTTGCTGTGCCGAAGTGACGTATGCAGCCGAATTGGACATATACTTAATCCTTACGTCCGAATGCGAGGGAAAGGATATGTCATGGCAAAGGCTGTAAAGACGCCAAAAACCAATGCGATGCGCGAGCTGGAAAGCGCCGGCATTTCCTATGTTCTACATACGTACGAAGACGATGGTGATGAGTCGGTGGGCCTGGGGGTCGCGATTTCGGAGCAGCTTGGCGAGGAGCCCGGTCAAGGATTTAAGACTTTGGTCTGCGTGACACCGTCCAACGACTATGTCGTGTGCTGCATCCCTGTTGCCGACGAGCTCGATCTAAAGTCCGCCGCGCGTGCCGCGGGGGAGAAGTCCTTGGCCATGATGCATGTGAAGGATTTGCTTGCGGCGACTGGCTACGTTCGCGGCGGCTGCAGCCCGGTCGGTATGAAAAAACGCTACCGGACGCTCATTGATGAGACATGCGTCCTTTGGGATACCATTTTTATTTCGGGAGGCAAGCGTGGTTATCAGCTCGAGCTTGCACCCGATGATTTAATTGCATTTTGCGGGGCGACGGTTGCCGCGATTACGAGAGAGGACTGAGCGATGCCGCAGGAAGAATTGAAGCGCGGAGCTCATTTTGCAAAAGAATCTGCGCCTCAGACGCCCTCATCCGAAGCTTCTTCGTCGCGAGATGACACTGACGACATGGGCTCGTCGGACTACTCCACGGTTGGTCGTTCCGCCGGGCTTATGACCATCCTGACCATCGTGTCTCGCGTTACCGGTTTTATCCGAACGTGGGCAATGGCGGCCGCTATTGGCATGTCGCTACTCTCGTCCTCCTATCAGGTCGCCAACAACCTGCCCAATATGCTCTACGAACTCGTGATGGGCGGCATGCTCGTGACGGCGTTTTTGCCCGTGTACATGGGCGTGAGGCGTGAGCAGGGTCGCGAGGCCTCGAACGAGTACGTGGGCAACCTGCTCGGCATTCTGCTTTTAGTGCTGGGTGGCATTTCGTTGCTGGGGACCGTGTTCGCCCCGGGCTTTATCTGGACGCAATCGTTCCTTTCGGGTGACGGCGGCAGCATGGATACCGCTGCGTTCATGTTCCGTTTCTTTGCCATCCAGATTCTGTTTTATGGTTTGGGCTCGGTGTTCTCGGGCGTTCTCAACGCACACCGCGACTACTTCTGGTCGACGTTTGCCCCGGTCCTCAACAATGTGATCGTCATTGCGAGCTTTATGGGTTTTGCGCCCGTGTCCGCACAGTTTGGCGAACGTGCCGGCATCATCTTGATTGCGGCCGGTACGACCCTCGGTGTCTTTGTTCAGATGGCATGTCAGATTCCCGCGCTTGGCAAGCACGGCGTGCATCCCCATATCCATATCGACTTTAAGGACCCCGCACTGCGCCAGACGATTGCGCTCGGTATCCCGACGCTGCTCGCCACGGTGTGCATGTTTGTCTCGACTTCTATCACCAACGCTGCCGCGCTGGTGGTCCAGCCCGAGACTGGCCCTTCCGTCATCGCCTATGCGCGCCTGTGGTACACGCTGCCCTACGCGCTGATTGCCGCCTCGCTTTCGACGGCGCTCTATACCGAGCTCTCTCACGACGCACAGGAGAAGGATTACGACAGCGTTCGCACGGGCATTTCGCGTGGCGTCGCCCAGATGCTGTTCTTCCTGATTCCGTTCGCGCTGTACCTGATTGTCTTCGCACGTCCGCTCAACATGATCTACTGTGCTGGCAAGTTCGATGAATCCGGCGTGACGCTGGTGTCCGAGTACCTTGTCTACCTGGCGCTCTCGCTGCCGCTCTACGGCGTGGTCGTGTTGATGCAGAAGAGCTTCTCTGCCTTGCTCGACATGAAGCCCTATAGTCGCTATTGCCTGTATTCCGCCATCGGCCAGGCCGGCTCGGTTCTGCTGTTTGGCGTTGTGCTGGGCTTCGGTATGCCGGCAATCGCGCTTTCGTATGTCGTCGACTACGTGATCTTGGTCGGCTGTTCGCTGTGGTGGCTGCGTCGTCGCCTGCGTGGCCTTCAGGTCAAATCTATCCTACATGGCGGTTTCTTTGGCCTTTTGCTCGGTGGCCTAGGTGCTGCCGCAGGCGCCGGCGTCATGTGGGCGCTTGAACACTTTGTCGGGGCACTTGGCGGCTCGATTCTGATTACTCTTGGCTACGTTTGCGTTGCGGGTGTCGTCTCGCTTGCTGTTACCTTTGGCCTTGCCGTCGTCCTTAAGATGCCCGAGGTCTCGGCGCTGCTTCGTCGCAAGTAGGTGCGCGTGGCCGGTCACGACAACATTCCAACGCTTGCCGAGCAGGTTTCGCGCGTTCCCACACAGCCCGGATGCTACCTTTGGAAGGATGCCAAGGGCGATGTCATCTACGTGGGCAAGGCGAAAAACCTGCGCGCCCGCATGCGTCAATACGTGACACTGCAGGATGAGCGTCAAAAGATCCCGCTGATGATGCAGCTGGTGGCGAGCTTTGACTACATCGTTGTCGAAACCGAGCATGAGGCGCTTGTACTCGAGCGCAACCTGATCGGCCAGTACCATCCGTACTTTAACGTCGACCTCAAGGATGACAAGAGCTACCCCTTTATCGCCATTACAAAGGGCGACCTGTATCCCGCTATCAAATACACGCGTGAGCGTCATAAGCCGGGAACGCGCTATTTTGGACCCTATACCGATAGCCGTGCGGCACGTGAGACGATAGATACGCTGCGCAAGGTTATCCCCATCTGCTCTGCATCCTGTGCGGAGTGGCGTCGTTGTCGCCGTATCATCGAGTCCCACAAGGGCGAGGAAGACATCGTCAATATGATTTGCGCACAAAACGGGCGTCCCTGCTTCGACTACCATGTCGGGCGCGGGCCGGGTGCGTGTGTCGGCGCGATTTCCCCGGCAGACTATGCCAAGAACGTCAAGCGTGTCGAGCGCTTTTTGTCGGGCCATCGCAAGGATGTCGTCGACGAGCTGACTTCCGAGATGGCGGATGCCGCCGAGGCACTCGACTTTGAGCGCGCGGCACGCGTCAAACGTCGTTTGGAGGTCATCAGGGGTCTGGACGATCGTCAGCAAGTCGTTTTTCCCTCCAGTGTCGATATCGATGTCATCGGGTTCTATCGCGAGGAGACCATCTCCGCCGCTTGCGTCTTCGTCGTTCGCGAGGGCCGAACAGTTCGCACCTGCGAGTTCATTCTCGACAAGGGTCTTGATGTTGACGAGGAAGAGCTCCAGTCGGGCTTTCTTAAGCGCTATTACGACGAGACGGCTGATATTCCAGCTGAGATAAACCTCTCTGTCGAGCTTGAGGATGCGGAGGCACTGGGGGAGTGGCTTGCAGGCAAGCGTGAGCGTTCCTGCCATCTCCATAGGCCGCAGCGTGGCGAAAAGCACCGTTTGCTCGATATGGCATCCAAAAATGCGCGCCATGCCCTCATGCGCTACATGATGCGAACGGGGTACGCTGACGACCGCACCAATCAAGCGCTCCTGGAGCTCGAAAGCGCGCTGGCGCTGCCGGCGCCGCCGATGCGTATCGAGTGCTTCGATATTTCGACGCTGCACGGAACCTTTACCGTCGCCTCGATGGTGGTGTTTACCAACGGGCGCGCCGACAAGAGCCAGTACCGTCGTTTTAAAATTCAGGCCGAATTGGACGAGGCAAACGACTTCGTGTCGATGTCCGAGGTTTTGGGGCGACGCTATGCTCCCGAGCGCATGGCCGACGAGCGCTTTGGCTCGCGCCCCGATTTGCTCGTTGTCGATGGCGGCAAGCCGCAATTGACCGCTGCGATCAAGCAACTTGAGGCTCTTGGGCTCGATATACCAGTTTGTGGCTTGGCAAAGGCCGATGAGGAAGTTTTCGTGCCTTGGGACGAGACTCCCGTCGTGCTGCCGACCGGGTCCGCGTCGCTCTATCTAATTAAACAGGTGCGCGATGAATCGCACCGTTTTGCCATCACGTTCCATCGCGAATTGCGCGATAAAGCCATGACGGTTTCGGTACTCGATGACGTTCCAGGCGTGGGACCCACCAGAAAACGTGCCCTTATGCGCCATTTTGGCTCGATGAAGCGTTTGCGCGCGGCGAGCGAGCAAGAGATCGCGGAAGTTCGCGGCATACCTGCCGATGTTGCCAAGGCGGTCCACGAGGCGCTCGTTGCATGGAATGCCGAGCGCGCCCAGACATCGGCCAACCGCTCCGAAAACTAAATGCGCTTCTAAACAACTGATATACATGATTGCGCGATTTTCAACCATTTATTTCGCCATGATTGCCTGCTGGTTTCGGGTTTTATTAACGCTAAAACGTTTGACTAACCCAAGCGAAAACCCTGCTATCCTGCGGGTTGACGAAGACTGATATCTCACCTCGCCGATACATACTGTCTGGCGAATCGTTTGTCAACGAATTCGGTGAACGGTAGTAAATACCGTTCAAGCGTATGTATGTATCGGTCGCCGAGCGCGGCACCTCAGTTGGGTTCGTCGGTAGGTAAGGTATATATCGTCCGCAAGTTGCGCGGGGGCAAGTCTAGGTGCTCCCGAGTAAGATTCTCTATTGATAGGAGAAGACATGGCCATCATCAACAAGGGTATGTCCAGGCGTTCGTTCCTCGGCCTCACCGGCAGCGTCGCTGCTGTCGCAGGGCTTGGTCTCACCGGCTGCGGTGGCAGCTCTAGCGACGAGGGTTCCGCTTCCGGTTCCACCGATTCCGCCAACCGTGGCGGCGGCGTGATCACCGCTGGTTCCGCTTACGCTCCGTCCAGTTTCGATCCCGCCAGCACCGGCTCCGCTGTGGGCCTGGGTGCTAACTGGCACGTCGTCGAGGGCCTCTACGGCATCGATTACCACGACTACAGCACCTTCAACGAGCTCGCCACCGACGATCCCAAGTCTGTGGACGACACCACTTTCGAGGTCACCATCCGCAAGGGCGCCAAGTTCTCCGATGGCACCGAGGTCACCGCTGACGATGTCGTTGCCTCCTACACCGCTTGCGCCGCTTCCGCTACCTACGCTCCGTTCTTCCAGCCCTTCGAGTCCATCGAGGCCAAGGACGCCAGCACCGTGACGGTCAAGACCAAGGTCCCCAACTTCTCCCTGCTCAAGGATCGTCTGGCCATCGTCCGCGTTACCCCGGCCACCCAGACCGAGGAGGATCGCGCCAAGCAGCCGATCGGCTCCGGCCCCTGGATGTACGACTCTATCTCCGATACCGAGATCACCCTGGTTCCCAACCCCGAGTACAACGGTGAGTATGCTGCCGAGGATAAGAAGATCCAGTACAGCATCCTGACCGACCCCACCGCTCGCGTTACCGCTCAGCAGGAGGGCTCCACGCTCGTTATGGAGCTCGTTACCGCTGACGCCGTCGACCAGCTCGAGAGCGCCGGCTGCAAGATCGATAACGTTCAGGGTTTCGGCACCCGCTTCATCATGTTCAACGTCGCCAAGGAGCCTTGGAACAACGTCAAGGTCCGTCAGGCTGTCATGTATGCGCTCGACACCGAGAAGATGGTCAGCAACACCTTCGCCGGCCTTGCCACCGCTGCCAGCTGCTACCTGCCCAAGAGCTTCACCAACTATCATGAGGCTTCCACGGTGTACAAGACCGACGCCAAGAAGGCTAAGAAGCTCATCGAGGAGTCTGGCATCACCCCGGGTGCCATCACCCTGCGCACCACCGACAACGAGCAGATTAAGGGCATGGCCGCCCAGGTCAAGAACGACCTCGACGCTCTCGGCTTCGATGTGACCATCCAGACCGATACCTCGCCGGCCACCTACGCTGCCATCGACGGCGGCGAGGCCTACGATATCCTCCTTGCCCCTGGCGATCCTTCCTGCTTCGGCGCCGACCCCGACCTGCTGCTCAACTGGTGGTACGGCGACAATGTCTGGATGCAGACCCGTTGCCCGTGGAAGGAGTCCGCTGAGTGGCAGAAGCTCCACGGTCTTATGGACGAGGCTCTTGCCGCCGAGGGCGACGAGCAGCAGAAGAAGTGGAACGAGTGCTTCGACATCATCGCCGACAACGCCGTTCTGTACCCCGTTGTCCACGTCAAGACCGTCTCCGCTTCTTGGGACGATCCGTCCACTGCGCCCAACGGCGAGGCCCTCGATGGCTTCAAGGGCATCGGCACGACGAGCATGTCCTTCAGGGGCGTTGCGACCGTCAAGGCGTAAGACTCGCTTGAGTCTGTATGCAGGATGTCGGTCGTTGTGACCGTATCCTCATAGTTGAAACAAAGACCCGGGCGGCAACGATGTCGCTCGGGTCTTGTAATGAGTATCCGTACTCATATACCAGTTGGTCCTACCGACAAAAGAAAGGGGAGAGAACGTGAACAACTTGCTACGTTTGATTGGAAGGCGTCTTGTGGCGCTGCCGATCATGGCATTGGGCGTCACCGTCCTGGTGTTCTTCCTTATGTCGTTCTCCAAGACCGACCCCGCCTACACGGCGTTGGGTGACGGTGCCTCGCCCGAGGCGGTTGCCGAGTACCATGAGAAGTATGGTCTGGACGACCCCTGGCCCGTGCGCTACGTGCGTTATATGGGCGATTTGATTCATGGCGACATGGGCACCTATGGTGCTGCTCGCAACTCCGTTGCCAAGCGCATCTCCACGGCCCTGCCCGTCACGATGCAGCTGACCTTTATCGGTCTTGCCATCGGTGCGGTCGTTTCGTTTTTGCTCGGCGTCATCGCGGCACTGTATCGCGACAAATGGCCGGACCAAGTGATCCGCGTCTTTTCCATCGCCGGCTTGGCAACCCCGTCGTTCTGGCTTGCCGTTCTGTTGATTCTGCTGTTCTCTTCCTACCTTAAGGTGCTCCCGGCATCGGGTGCTCTGCCTCACTTCACCACGAATCCGGTTGGTTATCTGGGACGTATGATCATGCCCGCCATCGCCTTGGCGTTTCCGCTGACGGGCCAGATGACTCGTATCGTGCGTACCGCCATGGTCGAGGAACTCGACAAGGATTATGTCCGTATGGCTCGCGGCGCCGGCGTTCCCGAGAAGGTCGTCGTCGGCATCAACGTTCTTCGCAATGCGCTGATCACCCCGGTTACCACCCTCGGTCTTAAGATCGGTTACCTCATGGGCGGCGCCGTCGTCATCGAGGTTATCTTCAACCTCCCCGGCATGGGCACCGCGATTCTGCAGGGCGTTCAGGGCAACGAGGCGAACCTGGTTCAGGGTGTCGTTATCGTCGTTGCTCTTGCCTTCATCATCATCAACATCGTGGTTGACATGCTCTATCTGCTCATCAACCCGCGCATCAGGACGGTGTAGATTATGGTAAAGATTCGAGAGAAGCAAACCGAGCAGCTCGAGAAGGCTGCCTCCAAGGGGCTCAAGCTCGGTGGCTGGAAGAAGATGACGCTGTCTTCTAAGATTGCCGCCGTCGTGCTGGTGCTGGTCGCCCTGACTGCGATTCTGGCGCCCCTTCTTGCCCCCTATAGCCCGGTCGAGATCTTTACGGCTCGCCAGGCTCCCGGCAACGGATTTATCTTCGGTACCGACGATAAGGGTCGCGACATTCTGTCGCGTATGCTCTACGGTGGTCGTTACTCGCTGATTATCGGCTTTGGCGCCACTGCCATGGCTCTGGTCTGCGGCTCGGTCGTGGGCGCCCTTGCAGCGGTTTCGCGCAAGGCCGTCTCCGAGACGATCATGCGTATCCTGGACATCATCATGTCCATCCCTGGCATCGCCCTCGCGGCCGTCTTCGTCTCCATCCTGGGCAACTCCGTGCCGTCGATCATCTTCGCCATCGGCTTTATGTACACTCCGCAGATTGCCCGTATCGTGCGCGCCAACATCGTGTCCGAGTACGGCGAGGACTATGTCCGCGCGGTCATCGTTTCCGGCGCCAAGGCTCCGTGGATTTTGATCAAGCATGTTCTGCGTAACTGCATCGCCCCGATCATGGTCTTCACCGTTACCCTGGTCGCCGACGCCATCATCTTCGAGGCCTCGCTGACCTTCATCGGCGCTGGTATCCAGGAGCCCACCGCTACCTGGGGCAACATCCTCGCCGACGCCCGCGGCGGCGTGCTCGCCGGCCGTTGGTGGCAGGCGCTGTTCCCGGGCCTGGCCATCATGATCACCTGCCTGGCGCTCAACATCCTCTCCGAGGGCATTACCGACGCCATGGCCGCTGCTCCCTCCGCCGCCCTGGATCCTACCGATTCCTCCAAGCGTCGCGAGGCCGACCTGCTGGTCTCCGACCCCGTTCGCGCCTACAAGGAGCAGGCCCAGTCCCTCTCCGCTCGCCTTGGCGCCCTGTGCGATGTCGAGCTCAAGCGTGACGATCGCCACGTGCCCGACGAGTCCGTTGAGCCGATTCTCTCGGTCCGTGACTTCTGCATCCAGTTTGAGCATCACGGTGATATCAACGTCGTCGACCATGTCAACTTTGACGTCCGTCCTGGTCAGACCATGGGCCTGGTGGGCGAGTCCGGTTGCGGTAAGTCCATCACCACGCTGGCCATCATGGGCCTGACCGATGAGGACGAACACCTTTCCGGCGAGGTTCTTTGGGAGGGCCGTGACCTGCTCAAGATGAGCAAGAAGGAGTGGTTCGGCCTGCGCGGTACCGATATCGCTATGGTCTATCAGGACGCCCTGTCCTCGCTCAACCCCTCCATGCTCATCTCTGCCCAGATGAAGCAGCTCACCAAGCGCGGCGGAACCCGCAGCGCCGAGGAGCTCCTGGAGCTCGTCGGCCTCGATCCCAAGCGCACGCTCGAGAGCTATCCGCACGAGCTTTCCGGCGGCCAGCGTCAGCGTGTCCTGATCGCTATGGCCCTTACCCGCGACCCCAAGCTGGTCATCTGCGACGAGCCCACGACCGCTCTGGACGTTACGGTCCAGAAGCAGGTCATCAAGCTGCTCAACGATCTTCAGGCCAAGCTCGGCTTTGCCATGATCTTCGTTTCGCATGACCTGGCTCTGGTCGCCGAGGTTGCCCATAACATCACGGTTATGTACGCTGGCCAGGTTATCGAGCAGGCACCCACCAAGGAGCTGCTCACCAACCCGATCCACGAGTACACCCGCGGTCTTCTGGGTTCCGTTCTGTCCATCGAGAGCGGTTCGGGTCGCCTGCACCAGGTGCCCGGCGCCGTTCCGAGCCCGCGCGATTTCCCCAAGGGCGATCGCTTCGCGCCCCGCTCGAGCCATCCGCGTATTGGCCTGGACACCCGTCCGGTCTTCAAGCGCGTGCCCGGCACCGAGCACTTCTATTCCGAGCTCCCCGACGAGGTGCTCAAGGCAAATGGTTTGACCCCTCACGCGGAGGTGATGTAGATGAGCGAGACCGCAGTCAACGGCGTCGAGCCGATCATCTTCCTTGATGACGTCCACGTCACCTTTAGGACCCGTACCGGCTCGATTCTGCACCCCAACCTGGTTCACGCCGTCCAGGGTGTAACGATTAAGCTCATGCCCGGTCAGACGATCGGCATCGTCGGCGAGTCCGGTTGCGGTAAGTCCACCACCGCCAACGTCATGTGCGGCCTGCAGGCCCCTACGAGCGGCAAAGTCTACTTTAAGGGCAAGGACGTTACCAAACGTACCGCCGAGGACCGTCGCCACATGGGTCGCGTCATCTCGGTCGTGTTCCAGAACCCGGCCACGGCGCTCAACCCCCGCATGGTCGTTCGCGAGCAGCTGCTCGACCCCATGCGCGTCCACAACCTGGGTACCGAGGCCGAGCAGGAGAAGCGCGTCAAGGAGCTCCTGGAGCTCACCGGTCTGCCCAGCTCCGCCGCCGAGGTTCTTCCCGGTCAGCTTTCGGGCGGCCAGCGCCAGCGCGTCGCAATTGCCCGTGCCCTGTCGCTGAACCCCGATGCCATCATCGCCGACGAGCCCACCTCGGCTCTGGACGTTTCGGTCCGCGCACAGATTCTGAACCTGTTGACCGACCTTAAGAAGGAGCTCGGCCTGGCCATGGTGTTCATCAGCCATGACATCCAGACGGTCCGCTATATCTCTGACGACATCATCGTTATGAATGGCGGCAGGATCGTCGAGCAGGGCGAGGCCAAGCGGGTCTTCCAGCACCCCCAGGACCCCTACACCAAGATGCTGCTCGGCGCTGCGCCGTCGCTGCTGCATCCCAAGCTCGGCGAGTAGCCTCGCTTTCCCTCCCGTGCGCCCGGTTCCCTTGCCGGGCACACCTCCGTTGCGATTTCGAAAGGTTGGGTTCACGAGCCATGCCAAGTGCTCAGGAGCTACAACATCAATTTGGTGAATATCGAGGCGCCATGCCCCGTCCATCAGATTTCGATCTCTTTTGGAAGGATCGCATGGCCGAGGCCGACGCCGTCGGGCTTGACTACGCGATCGAGACGGCATCGGTCACCGATGCCGCGACCTGCCAGCTTTTCGACCTCTGGTATACCGGTATGTGTGGCGCTCGCCTGCATGCCAAGTACCTTAAACCCGTCTCGGACGAGCCCGTGCCATTGGTACTTCAGTTCCATGGGTATCCGGGTGCAAGCCGCAGCTGGTTTGAGCAGGCGTCGTTTGCGGGCATGGGCATGGCACTCATCGCCCTCGACTGCCCCGGCCAAGGAGGTCCCTCCGAGGACATTGGTGGATTTGAGGGCACAACGGTTGCCGGGCATATCGTCGCCGGTATCGACGGCGACCCGGCCAACCTCTACTATGTCCGCTTGCACCAAGATATTCGCATCCTGTGCCGTATCGTTCGCGAGCTCGAGGGCATCGATCTTGCCCGTGTGTTTGTGAACGGCGCGTCGCAGGGCGGCGGTTTGGGCATTGCGACCTGTGCACTTAACAGCGAGCTTATCAATCGCGCCGCCATCCTCTATCCCTTCCTGTCAGATTTCCGCCTGGTCTGGGATTTGGATGCCGACGACATTGCCTACGAGGGCCTGCGCTATTGGTCTCGCTGGTTTGACGAGGACTCGACTCGTATTGACGAAGCCTATGCCAAGCTGGCGTACTTCGATTCCAAGAACTTTGCCCCTATGGTCAAATGCCCCGTGCTGTTTGGCACCGGCACAGCCGATATCGTCTGTCCGCCAGCGACGCAGTTTGCGGTCTATAACAATCTGACCTGCGAAAAGCGTCATGAGTTCTTTGAAGGCTTTGGCCACGAGGAGATTCAGGATTTTGACGATCTGATCATTCCGTTTTTCTGCAAGGGAGGGGAGACTCATGTCTAAGTGCGAGAGCAATGTTGACGAGCTGATTGTCCCCGGACTCGTGGGAATTCCTGGAACGGTTTCGTCAAGGCTCGCAGAATATCGGGACTGGCGCGGTGATGTCCAAGCAGATGTTTCTGATTTAGAGACATGCGCTTCGAATCTTAAGATTCAAGGCCTGGCCATTACGGCGATTGACTTTGTTAACCCCTGCGCCCGTTACTCGGAGGTGTCCTTTGAGCGCAGTGACGATGCGATTCACGCTCGTTTGATCGAGCCTGTCGGTCGTGCCCGAGTATCTGAGCGCGTGCCGTTGTGCCTGATGTTCCACGACATCGATCGGCCTGTGCGCGGCTGGCATCACATGACGAGATTTGCCGCCATGGGGTATGCCGTCCTCGCGCTGGATGACGATGTTGCTGGTGCGGACGACCTGCAGCGGGAGATTTCTTCGCCCGCTTTTGTCGAGCGCGTCCGTTGGGGTTGCGCGCTGGCGAAGGTGGCGCGCAATCTTGATGGCATGGACCCCGACCGCATCTTTGCATGGGGCGAGGGTCTTGGCGGCGGAGTCGCGCTGGCGGTTTCTGCTCTGGACGAGCGGGGCCTCGCCTGCACGGCGGTTGCCAATCCGCTTCCTGGCGGCCTCGAGGCGCTGTCGTCTCGGGTGCGCGGATCGGTGCTCATGGGCACATCGCTTATGGATACCGTGAGCGATCCCAAGGATCAGTTTGCCGTATTCAACGGTCTTGAGTGTGACCGGAGGCATATCATCTATGCAAAATACGCTCACGAGCGCATTAATGCGTTCGAAAACGAAGTCGTCGACTTTTTTAACCAAACGTTCTACTCGTGTTCTTTGGCCTAGACGGCCTGGACACTGCCAACAAGAGTGGGTGGCATAGGGTCGCCCGCCAGACAGCTAAGGAGATTCTTGTGGCAACTCAGAAATTCACCGGCGTTATCCCTCCCGTCGTTGTTCCCGATACCGAAGATCACCAGCTCGACGTTGCCTCCTTTGAGCGCAGCATCAACCGCATGATCGACGCCGGCGTCGATGGCCTGTTCTTCTTGGGATCCTCGGGCGAGGTCGTCTTCTCCACCGACGAGCGTCGCCGTCAGATCATCTCCGAGGCCGTCCGTATCGTCGACCACCGCGTTCCCGTTCTGGTCGGCATCATCGACACCGAGACCGAGCGCATGATCGAGCACGGTAAGGTCGCTCAGGAGCTGGGCGCCGATGCGCTTGTCGCCACCTGCCCGTTCTATGCCCTGCAGGGCATGACCGAGGTCGAGGAGCACTTCCGCATCCTGCATGAGGAACTCGACCTGCCCATCTTCGCCTATGACATCCCCGTGTGTGTCCACACCAAGCTCCCGTGGAAGCTCCTTGCCAAGCTCGGTGCCGAGGGCGTTCTGGCCGGCGTCAAGGATTCCTCGGGTGATGACATCTCGTTCCGCTACCTCGTTCAGGAGAACGAGAAGAACGGCCATCCGATGAGCATCCTCACCGGTCACGAGGTTGTTGTCGACGGCGCCTACCTCGGTGGCGCCGACGGTTCCGTTCCGGGTCTCGCCAACGTTGAGCCCGAGGGCTACGTGCGTCAGTGGAAGGCCGCTCAGGCTGGTGACTGGGCTACCGTCAAGGCCGAGCAGGATCGCCTCAATGAGATTTCGCACATCTGGGATGTCACCTCGGGCGTCCAGGGTTATGCCGGTGGCGTCGGCGCCTTCAAGACCGCTATGAACCTCATGGGTATCTTCGACAGCCCGACCATGCCGCGCCCGGTGAAGGCCATGACCGGCGAGAACGTCGAGGCGATTAAGAAGGTCCTCCAGGACAACGGTCTCCTGTAAAGCTTCCCCGGGCACCCGACCTCGCCGTTCAACCGTGCGGCCATGACCCATTAGATCAATGGTCACACGGTTTCTTGGCGATCTCGGGCACCTGGAAAACCTTTTCCGCGCTGTGACGGCTAGCCTGACGGCGCATTTCCTGTAGTTGTTTTTTATCTCCTAAGGAGAGCGACATGGAGAACAAGTACGTCTGCTCTGTCGATATCGGCGGAACTAAGATCGCGACTGCCATCATGGAGTACCCGGCTGACGGTAGTGTGCCCCATCCTGTTTTTGAGGCCGAGGTTCCCACCGAGGCCCAAGAGGGCGGCGAGGCCGTCTTCCAACGTATCGAGGCGTCCATCAAGGCTGCTCTCGAGGCGAATCCCGATGTCGAGGTCCTTGGCGTCGGTATCGGTGCCGCCGGCGTCGTCGATCCCAAGACGGGCGCCATCGCGTATGCCAACGAGATCATGCCCGGCTGGTCCGGTGTTCAGTTGGGGCCGCGCCTGCGCGAGGACCTCGGTCTTCCCGTTGCCGTTGTAGGCGACGTGCAGGCTCATGCTCTGGGCGAGGCCCACTGGGGCGTCGGCAAGGGCAAGTTCTCCGTCTTGTGTCTTGGCATCGGTACGGGCATCGGTGGCGCATATGTCGAGAACGGCCGCGTGATGCAGGGTTTCCATGGTGCTGCCGGCCATATGGGCCACATCGAGTGCTCGGCTGCCGCCGGTATTCCCTGCGCCTGCGGGCGTTCCGGCCATCTGGAGTCGGTTGCTTCGGGCACTTCCATTGGTCGTATGTACGATGAGCGCTTTGGTCGCGTCGACCCCAGCCGTCCTTCGGTCGGTCGCGATGTGAACGACCTGTGCCGTGCGGGCGACGCAAAGGCGACCGAGGTCATCCATGACGCCGGCTTTGCGCTGGGTGCCAGCTTGGGCTCGCTCGCTAACATCCTGGACCCTGAGGTCATCGTGCTTTCGGGTGGCGTGATTCACCAAGGTCCCGATTGGCGTTCGCAGACGTGGAAGGATTCGGTGCACGAGGGCTATGCCAGCCAGGCGCTCGATCCGCTTCAGGACACGCCGATCCTCATCGGTTCTCTGGAGGGCGATGCTCCGCTCATCGGTGCCGCCGAACACCTTCTTGCTTCGTTGAAGTAAACATAACTACCAAGTGTGCCTTCTGAGGTGCCGCAGATTGACGTGAAAGAGGAGCGAAGCGTACTTCGGTACGCGAGCGACGGTTTGAACGTCAAGGTGCGGCGTCTCAGAAGGCTGTTTTGAGAAAGGTTGAGTCGAACATGACCGTTGATCCTTTGATCCAGTCCCTGAAGGGCAAGCTCGTCGTGAGCGTTCAGGCGTATATGGGCGAGCCGCTTCGTACGCCCGAGACCATGGCTCAAATGTCTCGCGCTTGCGAGCTTGGCGGCGCCGCCGCCATTCGCTGCCAGGGCCTTGCCGACATTGCCGCCATTAAGGGTCGCTGTGAGGTTCCCGTCATCGGCCTGTGGAAGGATGGGCACGAGGGCGTTTACATCACGCCGACGCTGCGCCACGCTCGCGCCTGCGTTGCTGCGGGTGCCGATATCGTGGCGATCGACGCCACCGATCGTCCGCGTCCCGATGGCAAGACCGTCGAAGATACTTTCCGTCCGCTGCACGAGGAGGGCGTGCTCCTGATGGCCGACTGTGCCACCATCGAGGATATTCGTCGTGCTGTCGACATGGGCTTCGACCTGGTGTCCACCACGCTGTCTCATGGTGTTGCCGCCATCGACTGCACCATGGCCGATGGCCCCGATCTGCCGCTCCTGCGTCAGGCGACCGAGGAATTCCCCGGCCTTCCCATCATTTGCGAGGGTCGCGTGCATACGCCCGAGGAGGCTCGCGCCGCGATCGATGCTGGCGCCTGGGCCGTTGTCGTCGGCACCGCCATCACGCACCCCACGAGTATTACGAGTTGGTTCAAGGCTGCGCTTGAGGCGTAAGACAGGCCTCGTATCCGCTCGGGGCGGTATACTCAATATAGGCAATTGACCGCGCGGGATCCGGGTTGCTGGGTCCCGCGCTTGTTTTCGGGAGGCAACACATGCAAAAGGGAGATGCCATGGATGCGGCGGAGCGCTCGGAGCGCATCCCCGATATCGTCATCATCACCGGAATGTCCGGATCAGGCCGCACACAGGCCATGCACGTGTTCGAGGACATGGGCTATTTTTGCATCGATAACCTGCCTCCGCGTCTCATCGCCCAGCTTGCCGAGCTCGTCGGCATCAATACGGGCGTGGGCAGGCATCTCGCCGTTACCTGCGATTTGCGTAGCCAGGGACTGTTTGACGAGTTGCTCGATGCGGTCGCCGCTCTCGAAGAGCGCGAGATGAGCTGCGACATCGTGTTCCTGGAGGCTTCTGACGAGGTGCTGATTCGTCGCTACAGCGAAAATCGCCGCCGTCATCCCATTGCCAAGCCGGGGGAGACTACGGCCGATGCCATTCAGCGCGAGCGCCTTCAGCTGCAGGGCGTGCGCGACCGAGCCGATATGATTATCGACACGAGCCGTCTGCGCACCTCTGCGCTGCGCAACAAGCTGCGTATGGCATTTTCCGAGCTGTCCGACCAGCAGCTTATGGATGTCCACGTGTTCTCGTTTGGCTTTAAGCACGGCATGCCCGTCGAAGCGGATATTATGATCGACGTCCGCTTCCTGCCCAATCCGTTCTACGATCCCGAGATGCGCACGATGACCGGTCTCGATAAAAAGGTCTCCGATTTTGTTCTGGACCATCCCAAGACGCAGGAGTTTTGGAAGGCTTGGACACAGCTGCTCGATACGGTCATGCCCGGTTATATCGCGGAGGGTAAGCCGCAGCTTTCTATCGCCATCGGCTGCACGGGCGGCCAGCACCGCAGCGTTGCCATTGCCGAGGCCACGGCCCGTTACCTGGAAGGCGCTCAGTATCATGTGAGCATCTCCCACCGCGACCTGTCGCGCGCCAACACGAAGGCATAGGCCTGCATGTCGTTTACCGCTGAGGTGCGCGACGAGCTTGCGCGCTGCGAACCCGAATGTGAATACTGCGACTTGTCGACGCTTGCCGCCCTCACGCGCGTGAGCGGTACGCTCTCGCTTACCGGCTCTGGGCGGTATCGTTTGACGGTTGCGACTGAGACGGGAGCCGTCGCGCGCACGATGATCACGCTGACGCATCGTATCCTTAAGCTCAAAACGGAGTTCACCGTCCGTAAATCTGTATTGCATAAGGTTCGAAACTACCTCATCACCTTGCCTGATCAGCCAGACCTGGATAAGGCCTTGGTTCTGCTGGGTATCCTCGAACGTAGGGGAGGACTTGTCGCCGGCGTACCCCGACATATCGTTGCCCGTCCTTGCTGTAGACTTGCCTATATCCGCGGCGCGCTCATCGCGGGCGGCTTCGTGGCCGATCCACGCGGCGATTTTCATTTGGAGATTGCTGTGCAGGGCGAGCAATATGCCAAGGGGCTTTGCGATCTGTTGGAGCAGATTGGGGTCCATGCTCGTGTTAATGCACGGCGGGGGTCATATGCCGTGTACATTAAGAGCGCCGAGGAAATCGAGCATCTATTAAAGCTGATTGGCGCCAAGCGCAGCGTTGCCGAGATTGAGGAGGCGCGCGCGGTCAAGTTGGTTAAGAACGATGTGAACCGTCGCGTGAACGCCGAGCTCGCCAACCAGACCAGAAGCGCCGGTGCCGCCCAACATCAGCTTGCGCTTATCGATGAGCTCGAGCAGCGTGGCCTTCGTGATGCGCTTCCGGATGCCTTGGCGGTCTTTTGCGACCTGCGCGAGCGCTATCCCGATCTGTCGCTGCGTGATTTGGGGGAGATGGCTGACCCTCCCTTGTCGAAGTCAGCCCTCTACCATCGTGTTTTACGGCTTGAAAAGCTCATTGAAGCAAACAGGTAGTTTGAAGTAACGACTTATATATGGATTTAGCTGCTATTTTAGTATTTAAAACGTTTTAACGTAAATTTGATTTTCAATTTCGAGCATTCTCGTGAAATTCAAGTCAAAAAAAAGGTATATTAGGCGAGTGGTTAGTTTGTGGGCCTCAACGGCGGGCGCTGTAGCTCGCGGGGGCCTTACGAAAGGAGACACAATGGCAGTAAAGGTTGCTATTAACGGCTTCGGTCGCATCGGTCGTCTGGCTTTCCGTCAGATGTTCGGTCATGAGGGCTCCGAGATCGTCGCTATCAACGACCTCACCTCTCCCGATATGCTCGCTTACCTGCTGAAGTACGACTCCACGCAGGGCAACTACGCTCGCGATCACGAGGTCGTTGCTGGCGAGGATTCCATCACCGTTGACGGCAAGGAGATCAAGATCTACAAGGAGGCCGACGCTAACAACCTGCCTTGGGGCGACCTTGACGTCGACGTCGTTCTCGAGTGCACCGGCTTCTACACCAGCAAGGCTAAGGCTCAGGCCCACATCAACGCTGGCGCCAAGAAGGTCGTCATCTCCGCTCCGGCCGGCAGCGATCTGCCCACCATCGTGTACAACGTCAACCATGAGACGCTGACCGCTGAGGACAACATCATCTCCGCTGCTTCCTGCACCACCAACTGCCTCGCCCCGATGGCCAAGGGTCTGAACGACTTCGCTCCCATCGTGTCCGGCATCATGACCACCATCCACGCCTTCACCGGCGACCAGATGCCGCTCGACGGCCCGCAGCGCAAGGGCAACTTCCGTCGCTCCCGCGCCTGCTCCGAGAACATCGTCCCGAACACCACGGGCGCTGCCAAGGCCATCGGCCTGGTTCTCCCCGAGCTCAACGGCAAGCTCATCGGTGCCGCCCAGCGCGTCCCGACGCCGACCGGCTCGCTGACCAACCTCTACGCCGTCGTTGACAAGAAGGTCACCGTCGACGAGGTCAACGCTGCCATGAAGGCCTACGCCGAGACCATCCCCGAGACCTTCGCCTACAACGAGGACCAGATCGTCTCCCGCGACATCGTCGGCGAGACCCACGGCTCCATCTTCGACGCCACTCAGACCATGTGCTCTGACCTCGGCAACGGCCAGACCCTCGTTCAGGTCACCTCTTGGTACGACAACGAGAACTCCTACACCTCTCAGATGGTCCGCACCATCAAGTACTTCGAGAAGTTCGTTGCTTAATTTAGCTTTTAGCGAATAGCTCGTTGAGCGTCTAAAGAAGGGCGCGGCCTTATAGGGCTTACACCCTAGGGTCGCGCCCTTTTTATAAGAAATCGTCTGCCGTAATGGGAGGCAGACACGTACGAAAGGTAGAAGCAAACATGGCCTTTACCAAGAAGACCGTCCGCGACATCGATGTCGACGGAAAGCGCGTTCTCGTCCGCGTTGACTTTAACGTGCCTATCAAGGATGGCGTCGTTGGCGACACCACCCGTATCAAGGCTGCCCTGCCCACCATCAACTACCTCGTTGAGCACAACGCTCGCGTCATCCTCATGAGCCACCTCGGCCGTCCCGAGGGCACCGGCTTCCAGCCCGAGCTGTCCCTCGAGCCCGTCGCCAAGAAGCTCGCTGAGCTCTCTGGCCTTGACGTTGCTTTTGTTGCCGACACGTATGGCGAGAAGGCCGCCGAGGCTGTCGCCGCCGTCGAGCCGGGCAAGGTCCTCGTTCTCGAGAACGTCCGTTTTGACAAGCGTGAGAAGAAGAACGATCCCGAGATCGCCAAGAAGCTCGCTTCCTATGGTGACGTCTTCGTTCTCGATGCCTTCGGCACCGCTCACCGCGCCCAGGGTTCCGTCGTGGGCCCCGCCGCTTACCTGCCTGCCGTCGCCGGCTTCCTGCTCGAGAAGGAGGTCGACACGCTGACCGGCATCTTCGCCGAGCCCGAGCGCCCCTTCGTCGCCATCGTCGGCGGTTCCAAGGTTTCCTCCAAGATCGGCGTTCTCGATCACCTCATCGACTCCGCTGATACCCTGATCATCGGTGGCGGCATGGCCTACACTTTCTTCCTGGCTCAGGGCCTGTCCGTCGGTCAGTCCCTCAAGGAAGAGGACTGGGTCGAGCGCGCCGGTGAGATGCTCAAGAAGGCCGAGGAGAAGGGCGTCAAGATCCTGCTCCCCATCGACAACCGCGTTGCCGATCACTTTGGCGAGGACGCTGTCCCCGAGGTTGTCGCTTCCGACGCTATCCCCGACGACCGCGAGGGTATGGACATCGGCCCCAAGACCGAGGAGCTTTACGCCGAGGCCGTCAAGGGCGCCAAGACCGTGTTCTGGAACGGCCCCATGGGCGTCTTCGAGTTCGACAACTTCGCTCACGGCACCCAGGCTATCGCCGAGGCTGTCGCCGAGGCCGACTGCACCTCGATCATCGGCGGTGGCGACTCTGTCGCGGCTGTCAACAAGTTCAACCTGGCCGACAAGATGAGCTGGATCTCCACCGGTGGTGGCGCTTCCATGGAGCTCGTCGAGGGTAAGGCCCTGCCCGGAGTGGAGGCGCTTCTCGATGCCTAATCGCACCCTTCTCATCGCTGGTAACTGGAAGATGAACAACGACGTCGCCGAGGCCGCCAAACTCGCCGACGAGCTGGCTCAGGCTCTGCCCGAGGTTCCGGCTGGCGTCGAGGTGCTCGTCTGCCCTCCGACCATCGACATCACCACGGTTCATGACCGCATTCAGGCTGCCCCCATCGCCCTCGGTGCACAGAACGTGTACTGGGAGGCCAAGGGTGCCTTCACCGGTGAGTCCTCTTGCGACATGCTCAAGTCCGCTGGCTGCACCTACTGCATCATTGGCCACTCCGAGCGTCGTGACTACTTCCACGAGACCGACGAGGACCAGAACAAGAAGGCCAAGGCTCTCGTTGCCGCCGGTCTTGTTCCCGTCTTCTGCTGCGGCGAGTCCCTCGAGGTCCGCGAGGCTGGCACCTATGTCGAGCACGTCGTGAACCAGGTCAAGGCTGGCCTTGCTGGTCTTGAGATCACCTGCCCCAAGCAGGTCGTCGTCGCCTACGAGCCCATCTGGGCCATTGGCACCGGCAAGACCGCTACCGCCGAGGACGCTCAGGAGGTCTGCGGCGCTATCCGTGAGACCCTCAAGGAGATGTTCGGCGAGGAGCTCGCTAACGGCATCCGCGTTCTCTATGGTGGCTCTGCCAAGCCTGGCAACATCGCTGAGCTCGTCGCCAAGCCCGACGTTGACGGCGCCCTCGTGGGCGGCGCTTCGCTCAAGGCTGCCGACTTCGCCTCTATGGTCGTCAAGGCAGGCGAGTAGGACATATGGCACAGCGTCATCTTCCTGCACTCCTGATTATCATGGATGGCTGCGGCCTTGCTCCAGCCGATGGTGAGAACGCCGTCGCCGCTGCCAAGACGCCCTTCCTTGATAGCCTGTACGAGAAGTACCCCCACACCACGCTCGGCGCTTCGGGCGAGGACGTGGGCCTTCCCGACGGCCAGATGGGCAACTCCGAGGTAGGCCACCTCAATATCGGTGCCGGCCGCATCGTGTTCCAGGAGCTTTCGCGCATCAACAATGCCATCAAGGACGGCTCCATCGCCAAGAACGAGGTTTTCGTCAAGGCTATGGACGACGTCAAGGCTGACGGCAAGACTCTCCACCTCATGGGCCTTATGAGCCCTGGCGGTGTCCATTCTCACATGAACCACGTCGAGGCTCTGGTCAAGATGGCTGCCGAGCACGGTGTCAAGACCGTTCGCGTCCACGCCTTCATGGATGGCCGCGACGTTGACCCGCAGTCCGGTGCCGGCTACATGAGCGAGTTCTGCGCCTTCCTGGCGAAGATCTCCGAGGAGACCGGTTGCGACGCTCGCGTCGCCACCGTTTCTGGCCGCTATTGGGCCATGGACCGCGACAACCGTTGGGAGCGCATCCAGCGTGCCTACGACGTCATGGTCAATGCGTCCGATGCCGATGTCGACCCCGTTGCCGGCATCAAGGCCTACTACGAGAAGGACCCGCGCGGCGACGAGTTCGTCGAGCCCTTCGCTGCCCACAACGAGGGCATCCACGAGGGCGACGCGGCCATCTTCTTCAACTTCCGTCCCGACCGCGCCCGTCAGATGACCCGCGTGTTCACGGACAAGGAGTTCGACGGCTTTGAGCGCAAGCAGATCAAGCTTTCGCACTTTGTGACGATGACCGAGTACGATCCGACGTTTGATGTCGAGGTCGCCTTCCCCAAGACGTTCCCCGAGAACGTCCTGGCCGACGTTATCGCCGCCAATGGCCTGAAGCAGCTGCACACCGCCGAGACCGAGAAGTACGCCCACGTGACGTTCTTCCTCAACGGCGGCATCGAGGAGCCCAAGGAGGGCGAGGAGCGCGTGCTCGTCGCTTCCCCCAAGGTCGCTACCTACGATCTGCAGCCTGAGATGAGCGCTCCCGAGGTTACCGAGAAGCTCGTCGCTGCCATCAACGAGGATCGCGCTGATTTCTACATCGTGAACTTCGCAAACTGCGACATGGTTGGTCACACCGGTGTCTTCGACGCCGCCGTTAAGGCCGTCGAGGCTGTTGACGATGCCCTGTCCAAGGTTGTCCCGGCGATTCTCGCCAAGGGCGGCTTTGCGCTGATTACCGCCGACCACGGCAACGCCGATCACATGTTTGACGTTGCTTCTGACGGTTCCAAGCATCCGTTCACGGCTCACACCACCAACCGTGTGCCGTTCATCATCGTTGATGAGAAGGCGCAGCTCACCGGTATCGAGGACGGTCGTCTTTCCGATATCGCTCCGACCATGCTCACCATGGCTGGTATTGAGCCTTCCGCCGAGATGACGGGTCGCGTGCTCGCCACCGAGGCCTAAGAGAAAACTCCAAGCGTTTTCTTGCAGGGGGTTGCCCATATTCGGGCAACCCCCTTTTTGGTATTTCTGCCATTTCCGCACCGTCCCCGAGTGGCAGGTAGGGGAGAGCGGGGGATTGTGGTACAGTACTGGAGTTTGAATTGTTCTATTAAGGAGCTTATCTATGGGTCCGTTCCAGATTCTTCTGTTTGTCGTTTGGGCTGTTTCTGCCGTGGCGCTGACGATTCTCGTCCTGATGCATTCCGGTAAGGGTACCGGCGTTTCGGATATGATCGCTAGCTCGCTGTATAACTCCAGCTCTGCCACAGGTGTTATGGAGCAGAACCTCGACCGCCTGACCGTCATCATGGGTGTCGTGTTTGCCGTGTGCGTCGTGCTGTGCATGTTCTTCTTCCCGCAGGGCATCGTGGGCTACTAATCACGAGCCGCATAAGTACTTGTAAAGGGTTCCGCAAGTGCGGGACCCTTTTTTGTTTACATATTCGTAACAGAGTCAAAAATATCACCACATACTGCGCCCAACTAAAGAAATTCTTGACCGTTAACCGGAATTAGCCCCAAATCGTGCATAAAATGCGCTACTGTATTGCAAAACGTTGGCCTGTTGTGCATAACCAGCCATAGCAGCGGGCAGCGTTTTGATGGTTCGGATCGGATTGTCTCGACATGTGTCCGACTGAACATTTCTTTGTCCTATCTCATAAGGAGGATGGCATGGCTGATTCTATGTTCCACCAGCCCGTTATGGGTCGTCGCGCCTTTGTTGGCGGCACCCTTGCTGCGAGCTCCATGGCTTTTCTTGCCGCATGTGGCAAGAAGGGCGGCGACGCTTCCGGTTCTGAGTCCGGTTCGACGCTGAACTTCTACATCAACAACCCGGTCTGCATCGACCCCTACAACGTCCAGGAGGACCAGGGTACTCAGGTCGAGTATCAGCTCTTTGACGCTCTGACCTCTTACGACGCCGAGAAGGGCGAGATCGTTCCGCTGGCTTGCGAGTCCTTTGAGTCCAACGACGACGCCACCGAGTTTACCTTCAAGATCAAGAAGGCCAAGTTCCACAACGGTGACGACGTTACCTCTAAGTCCTTCAAGCTCGGTTGGGAGCGTCTGGTCAACACCAAGTCGGCCATCGCTACCGAGTATGGCCCTTCCGAGGTCTCCTATCACCTTTCCATGGTCGAGGGCTATGACGATCTGCTTGCCGGTAACGCCACCGAGCTCAGCGGTGTTACGTGCCCTGACGATGAGACCCTCGTCGTCAAGCTGTCTTCCGCTTACGCCGACTTCCCCTTCGTCGCCTCTCACCCGGCTCTGGCCCCGGTTCCCGAGTGCGCCGAGTCCGATGTCAAGAGCTTCTACCTTGCCCCGGTCGGTAACGGCCCGTTCATGATGGACGGCAAGTGGGAGGATGGCCAGGAGATCAACGTCAAGAAGTTCGACGATTACTATGGCGACAAGGCCAAGATCGATGGCATCCACTTCCAGGTCATCAAGGACATGGAGACCGCTTACAAGGAGTTCCAGGCCGGTAACCTCGATGTCTGCGACGTTCCCGTCGCTCAGATCGATGCCGCCAAGAAGGATCGCGGCGTGTCCAAGGACGGCTACACCATGGGTGACGGCGAGCGCATGCTGCTCGGCGCCGAGCCTTCCACCTACTACCTGACCTGCAACAACACGGCCGAGCCGTTCAACAACGCTGACCTGCGTAGGGGTATCTCCCTGGCCATTAACCGTGAGGCCATCTGCAAGACCATCTTCAAGGGTACCCGTACCCCCGCCGACGGCATTGTTCCTCCGGGCATCGATGGCTACAAGGAGGGCGCATGGGAGTTCTGCGCCTACGACGTCGACAAGGCTAACGAGTACCTCGACAAGGTTGCTCCTGCCGGTGCCAACGGTGACCGTGGCATTAGTGTGACCCTTTCCTACAACCAGGACGGTGGCCACAAGGAGATCATGGAGTCCATCATCGGCGACCTCGCCAAGGTTGGCGTTACCGCTGTCTCCGATACCCCCGAGTGGTCTGCCCTGCTCGAGCAGTATCAGAACTTCAACTATCAGTTCGGTCGTCTGGGCTGGATTGCCGACTACCCGATCATGGACAACTTCCTGTATCCGCTGTTCCACTCCGACTCCCTCGGTGGCGACAACCGCTCTGGTTACAACAACCCCGAGTTCGACGCCAAGGTCGACGAGGCTCGCACTACGGTTGACGACAAGGAGCGCGTCGCTAAGATGCAGGAGGCCGATGCAATGGTCGCTGCCGACTGCCCGGTCATCCCGGTGATGTTCTACACGCACACCATCGCCGGCTCCGATCGCATCAAGCACCTCTATGTCGATCCGCAGAAGCACGCCGATCTGGGTACCGCTGAGCTCGCTTAAGAGTTTGCAGCTTCCGTGAGGGTCAAGTATTTACGTAGACCTCATGGGAAACATACAGTTCTCCCTAACCTGGGGTAAACTGGCTGATGGTAATTTTGGGATGCCGGTCTGGCGATCGGCATCCCATTTAGGTTAATCCCTAGATAGGGGAGTGGTATGGGTAAGTACATCGTTAAACGTGTGCTTCAGTTCATCCCGGTGTTTTTGGGCGTTACGCTGATTCTGTTCGCCCTCCAGAATATCGTGCCGGGAGATCCGATCAAGCTGATCGGTGGAGACAAGGCTCTGTCCCCCGAGGTGGAGCTTCAGCTTCGTGTTCGCTATCACCTGGTCCAGACGGACGAGGACGGCAACGCGATCCTTGACGAGAACGGCGACCCCGTTCAAACGTCGCTCGTGGACCGTTACTTGTATTACATGAACGGCCTGCTTCATGGCGATCTGGGCAATTCGTATCAGCGCAAGCTGCCGGTTACGGAAATTTTTGCCCAGAAGTATCCGTATACGGTCAAACTTGCCGCGTGCGCCATCGTGCTCGAGGCAATCATGGGTATCGGTGCGGGTATCATTTCGGCGGTAAAGCGTTATTCCTTCTGGGATATTTTGGTAACGCTCACCACGTCGATCCTCGTTGCGGTCCCGGCCTTCTGGCTCGGTATGTTGCTGCAGCTGTTCTTTGGCGTCATCCTCAAGGACGCTACGGGCGGTGCAATCTCCATGCCGATCTCGGGTGCCGGCGGTTCCAGCTCTCAGTATCAGGATTGGATGCACTATGTGCTTCCGACCATTACGCTGGCTTCGGTTTCGACCGCTTATGCCGCCCGCATTATGCGCTCGCAGCTGCTTGACGTCATGAACCAGGATTACATCCGTACGGCAAAGGCCAAGGGTCTCTCCAATCGCGCGATCATCGTCAAGCATGCGCTTAAGAATGCACTCATCCCCGTCGTTACCTATATTGGTGTCGACTTTGGTGGCATGCTTTCGGGCGCCATCCTGACCGAGACGGTTTTTAACTGGCCCGGTATCGGCTATGAGGTCTATCGCGCCATTAGCATGCGTGACTGGCCCATCGTTATGGGCGGCGTTACGCTCATCGTCGTCGTCGTCATGGTGATTAACCTGCTCGTCGACATTAGCTATGCATTCCTCGACCCGCGCATCCGCCTTGGCGGTCCGTCGGATAAGGCCTAAGGGAGGTACGTCTCATGCAGGAAACTGATTCTCAGTCTCAGGAGCAGGCTACCGCCACCAAGGCCGCATCTGCTCCCGCCAAGTCCCGCACGCTGTGGGGTGACGCTTTTAAGCGTCTTCGCAAGAACAAGCTCGCCGTTATCGGTGTCTGCTGGATCATCATCGTCGTTTTGGTTGCCCTGACCGCAGATCTGTGGGCTAAGCCCTGGCTCGGTTCGCCGACGGCTTCCGACTCGACCACCATGGCCGAGACGTCGCTGTTGGCTCCGTGTGCAGAGCACCCGTTTGGCACCGACGCCCTTGGTCGCGACATTCTCGTCCGCGTTATCTACGGTGCACGCGTTTCGCTGTCCGTCGGCATTATGGCCACCGCGATCTCCACGGTGATCGGTCTGGTCATGGGTGCTCTGGCCGGTTTCTACGGCGGGATCTGGGATACGATCATCATGCGCTGTGCGGACATCTTCCTGGCGTTCCCGTACGTGCTGTTCGTTGTCGCCATGATCGCCGTTATCGGCCGTGGTCTTCAGAACGTCTTTATCGCCATCGGTATTCTCGGCTGGCCTTCGATTGCGCGCGTCTTCCGCTCTGCAATCTTGACGGTCAAAGAAAACGACTATGTTGACGCTGCGCGCGCGATGGGTGCATCTGATGCTCGTATCGTAGTGCGTCACATCTTCCCGAACTCCGTCGCCTCCATCGTGGTCTACGCGACCATGAACATTGGTGGCGCCATTCTGACCGAGTCCGCTCTGTCCTTCCTCGGCATGGGCGTTATTCCGCCTACGCCTTCGTGGGGCTCCATGATTCAGGACGGTCAGCAGTATCTTCTGACTGCTCCCTGGATGATGATCATGCCCGGTCTGGCAATTCTCTCGACGGTGCTCGCCTTCACCCTGCTGGGTGACGGTCTGCGCGACGCCCTCGACGTCAAGATGAAGGACGCATAAGGATGAAGAAGAACAAGAACTATGTGGACCTGAAGGACCAGCCGGTTCCCGAGGGCCAGCATCTGCTCGAGGTCGATGACCTTAAGATGTATTTCCATACCGAGGATGGTGTCGTTCGCGCTGTCGACGGTGTGTCCTACACGCTCGATCGCGGCGAGACCCTGGGTGTCGTCGGTGAGTCCGGCTCCGGTAAGTCCGTGACCGCCATGACCATCATGGGCCTCATCTCGATGCCTCCGGGAAAGATCGAGGGCGGCGACGTTCGCTATCGCGGTCGTTCTATCCTCGAGATGACCGAGGAAGAGATGCAGCACATTCGCGGAAACGACATCGCGATGATCTTCCAGGATCCTATGACCTCCTTGAACCCGGTCTATAAGATCGGCAAGCAGGTGGGCGAGGGCCTTCGTCTGCACCGTGGCTACTCCAAGCAGGAGGCGCTCAAGCGCGCTACCGAGCTTTTGGACCTCGTGGGTATCCCCGAGCCCGAGAAGCGCGTCAATGAGTATCCGCACCAGTTCTCCGGCGGTATGCGTCAGCGTGTCATGATCGCTATGGCTCTTGCCTGCGATCCCGATATCCTGATTGCCGACGAGCCCACGACGGCTCTGGACGTTACCATTCAGGCTCAGATTATCGAGCTCATGCAGGAAATGCAGGAGAAGAACGGCAACGCCATCATCATGATTACCCATGACCTGGGCGTCGTTGCCGATATGGCCGATAAGATCATGGTTATGTACGCCGGCCGTCCCGTCGAGTTCGGTACTGCTGAGGAAATCTTCTACGAGAGTCGCCACCCCTACACCTGGGGCCTTATCCGCTCCATCCCGGAGCAGGCCATCGAAGAGAAGAAGCCGCTTACGCCGATTCACGGCAACCCGCCTTCGCTCATGAACCTGCCTGAGGGCTGCGTGTTCTCGCCTCGTTGTCCCTATGCGACGGACAAGTGCCGCAAGCAGCGCCCCGAGCGCGTTGTCACCGAGTCTGGTCATTACTCTGCGTGCCACTACTCCGGTGACCCCGAGTTCCTCAAGAACGCTCCTGAGACGTCCCGTACGCGCAAGGATTCCAAGAAGGGAGGCGAGGCGTAATGGCAGATACCAACGAGCGTACTCCGCTGCTGAAGGTCGAGCACCTCTCTAAGGAGTTCCCCGCTGAGTCCGGCATGTTCGCCAAGCGCTTCTCCAAGCGTGTTGTCTCTGCAGTAAATGACATTTCGTTCGAGATTTATCCGGGCGAGACCTTTGGTCTGGTTGGTGAGTCTGGTTGCGGTAAGTCCACGACGGGTCGCACCATCATGCGCCTGACCAAGCCGACCGCCGGTAAGGTGTTCTTCCAGGGTAAAGATGTTGCCGAGATGAGCAAGCATGAGATCAAGGACATGCGTCGCGAGATGCAGTTCATCTTCCAGGATCCCTATGCTTCGCTCAATCCCCGTATGACCATCGGCGAGATCGTCTCCGAGCCCATGACCATTCATGGCGTGGGTACCAAGGAGGAGCGTATCGAGCGCGTCCGCGAGCTGCTGGACGTCGTCGGTCTGAATCCCGAGCACATCAACCGTTATCCGCACGAGTTCTCGGGCGGCCAGCGCCAGCGTGTCGGCATCGCCCGCGCGTTCGCTCTGAAGCCCAAGCTGATTATCTGCGACGAGCCTGTCTCTGCACTTGACGTATCCATTCAGGCCCAGGTTCTGAACCTTCTTAAGGAGCTCCAGGACAAGTTCGGTACCGCGTATCTGTTTATCGCTCACGACCTGTCCGTCGTGCAGCACATTTCCGATCGCGTTGCCGTTATGTATCTGGGTAAGATGGTTGAGGTTTCGGACTGGAAGACGCTCTACAGCGAGCCTCACCATCCGTACACGCAGTCGCTGCTGTCTGCCGTGCCGGTTCCCGATCCTGATATCCAGAAGACGCGCAAGCGCATCATCCTCGCTGGCGATCCGCCGTCGCCGCTGGATCCGCCGACCGGCTGCCGTTTCCACACGCGCTGCCCGATCGCGCAGGGCATCTGCTCCGAGAAGCTGCCTGAGTTTAAGGAAGTCGCACCGGGCCACTGCTGCGCGTGCCACTTCGCGGAGCCGTTCCCGATCAAGGAATCGCACATCGACCTGTAGTCGGTTGTTCTCGTCCGGGCCCGTGCTGGACTTAGTTTTCAGAACGTCCTCGACCATGGAAACCCCCTTATCCTGCTCCTTCGGAGCTGCGGATAAGGGGGTTTCCTGGTCTGACGCTCCTATTTGGCAAGGTGTTTTTTAGAATCCATTTTGCGCTCGGCCTCG
>CBCTFW010000018.1:0-43450 GCA_965146285.1 uncultured Collinsella sp. | reverse complement strand
GTCCAAGAAGATCAACCCCATGGTGCTGATCGTGGCCACCATGGTCGTGGGCATCGTCGGCGCGTTCTTCGGCGTGCTGGCGTAAGGGCCCGGCTGCATAGACTGTCATTGCAACCTGGTAAGGGGATGGAGCGGGCCTATGCCCTCCATCCCCTTACTTGTATAGAGGGAGTTCGTATGTTCGCGAAGGATCGCGAAGCAATGCGCCTGACGCCGGCAGAAGTCAGGCTGATTCTTATTGAGTCTCTGCAATGGTGCGCCAACAACGCGGTGTACTTTTTAGGGCTTATCGGCGCGGCGACGTATAATCTGGCTGGCACGGCCTTTTTGGTTGCTGCCATTACGCTCGTACGCAATCTTATGACGTCGGCGGGCAATATGGTGTCGGGCTCGGTCATCGACCGTTTTGGACCGCGCCGGACGTCGTTTGTGACGTGCGTGATTACGGCGGTGCTATCGCTTGGCGTGGGGTTGGCGCCGTTGTCTGTCCCCGGGCTTGTGTTTGCCGCGTGCGTCTTGGGGCTTGCGGGCGGCTTTATCAACACCTGCACGCATGCGTTTCCGGGCTATCTTGAATCGACCACCGAGGGCCGCACCCGCGTGAACGGCCTGATGGTCTTCTATAGCAATATCGCCTATACCGCCGGCCCGCTGCTCGGCGGCGCCATCGTGAGCTGTTTTGCCACGCAGTCTGTTTACCTGCTCATGGCTGGCATGATGGGTGTGGCGGCCGTGCTCTCCTTGGGCTGTCACGAGTGTGTTGCTCCCGCAAAAGGGGAAAAGCCGAAGGGCGGTATTCTGGGCGGCATGGCCGAGGGTGCGCGACTTACGTTTCGCGATCACGACTTGCGCCTCATCTTTATCTCGGGCTTTTTGGGTTTCTTTGCGTTTGGCGCGTTCGATTCACTGGAGTCGTTGTTCTACCGCGATGTGCTCAACGTGGATATCGTCTGGCTGGGCTGGTTGTCCTCGGTCGTGGGCCTCACTTCCTCGGTGGGCGCGTTCATCCTGACCAAGCTTTCTGCTCGCCATGTCAACCTGCGATTGCTGCTCGGCGCGCTCATGGCCGTGGGCATTGGGTCCATGGTGTACGTGGGCACCGATATGCTGGGGGTCGCGATTATCGGTCAGGCGATTAACGGTCTGGCCTGGGGGTTCCTGGAGCCGCTGCAAATGATCTTGATTCAGGAGCGCGCCGACATCAAATACCTGGGGCGCATTACCGGCTTTGTGCGTTTTGGCCTGATGAGCGCCGGCGTGCTGCCGCTGCTGGCGGCTCCGTTTTTGGCGGAGGCTTTGGGCGTTCAGGCGGTGCTGTTTGGGGCATCGACCATTATTGCGCTGGTAGGAACGCTGTTCTTTGTCACACAAGGGAGGCGCCAGAGGCGTTAGCTATACATTCAATTCTAATTTAATACCACTCACCAGAGAATTTCGACCGTTCACCGAGGATTGGAGCAGATTGATAAGTGGTATTAAAAACACATTAGGTGTATGTCTATAATTGGTATCGAAAAGAAACGCGATGTATAGAGTTGCGTGCAGGACAGAAAGGAAAAGCCATGAAGGAAACCGAGAAGATCGAGATCATGCACTTTAGCCAGGAGGGCTACGTCGAGGACGGCAAGAACGTCTACGAGACCGGCAAGAAGATGACCGCGCTCGCCGACAAGGTCGCCGACGAGGGCTACGACGCCGTGTTCCTGATGGGCGTCGGCGGCACCTGGGACGAGCTCATGCAGCTCGAGTACCTCATGAACAAGTTCGGCGACCGCGACCTCGAGGTCTACCTGATCCACGCCGCCGAGTGGAACGTCATGGGCCACAAGCGCATGACCGAGAAGTCCGTCGTGCTCACCGCCTCCGAGTCCGGCACCACCCCCGAGGTCCTCGAGGCCGTCAAGAAGATGAAGGGCATGGGCGTGCGCGTCTACGCCATGACCAAGCCCGAGGGCCCCATCGGCCAGGCTGTCGGCGCCGAGAACTGCGTCGCCATGGCTTCTGACCATGGTTCGGGCGGCTGTGAGAAGGGCTACTACCTCGCCGACTGCTTCGGCCTGCGCCTGCTCAACCGCCGCGGCTGCTTCCCCAAGTTTGACCTGTTTATCGAGCAGACCAAGGACATCTGGAAGGACATGCTCGATATCCGCAAGCGCTTCGAGCCGCGCGCCGAGGAGCTCGCCAAGAAGTACGCCCTGGCCCCCTACACCATGTTCATCGGCTCCGGCGCCCTGTGGGGCGAGACGATCCTGTTCTCGATGTGCATCCTGGAGGAGATGCAGTGGAAGCGCACCCGCTACATCACCTCGGCCGACTTCTTCCACGGCACCCTCGAGCTCGTGGAGCCCGGCGTCCCGGTCTTCCTGTTCATGGGCGAGGACGAGAACCGCAAGCTCGACGAGCGCGTCCGCGCGTTCCTGACCCGCGGCGTGACCGGCGACACCGACATCAACATCATCGACACCGCCGAGTTCGCGATCCCCGGTCTTGACGACGAGTTCCGCGTCATCGTCTCCCCGTGGATCCTTTCCTCGCTGATCACCGATCGCCTTGCCGCTTACTACGAGACGGTCACCAAGCACAACCTCAACTACCGTCGCTACTATCACCAGTTCGACTACTAAGAGCAAATAACGTTTGTGTAATCGGGCCTCGCTCCTATATGGAACGGGGCCTCGCTTGGGTTGGAGAGTAATTATGAGCTATCCCCAGCTTGCCGTCATGAATATCAGCCATCGTTATTTTGACCTTGAGGAGTTCTTTTCTTCGGCGTCGGCTTCGGGCTACACGTGTTGCGAGCTTTGGACCGGGGCGATGCATCTGTATGTCGATTGCCATGGATACGATTCGCTCGAGCAGGTGCGGGAGCTATCACAGCGGTATGGGGTTCGGATTGTGGGGCTTTGTCCCGAACAGAACAATCCCAAGCCGTGGAATATCGCGGCGCGCGGGAATGAGGCGCGCGCTCGCACGCTCGCGTACTTTAAGAACGTTGTGGATATCGCGGCGGAACTTGGAGCCGAGCAGGTCATGGTCTCGAGCGGCTGGGCATTTTTGAACGAGCCGATCGAGGATGCGTGGGGTCGCAGCGCCTCGATGCTGCGTGCGATTGCCGAGCATGCGGGAGAGCGCGGCGTGCGACTGGTGCTCGAGGCCCTACAGCCGGTTGAGTCGATGATCGTGAACTCGGCGGCCGACACGAAGCGCATGATCGAGGCAGTTGATCATCCGGCACTTAAGGCGTGTCTGGATTTGGGCGCTATGGCGGTGGCAGGGGATACCATCGACGATTATTTCGATCTGCTTGGCGATGATGTCGCCCACGTGCATTTTGTCGATGTTGCGGCAGACGGCACGACGCATCTTGCTTGGGGTGACGGCGACCGCGATATGCGCGCCGACCTAGATAGGCTGGTGGCGCGCGGCTATCGCGGAGTTGTTTCGGCCGAGACCTATGACTGGCGCTATTTTGCCAATCCCGCGGCAGCCGACGCTCAGGTTATGGCGGAGTACCGACGCGCGATTGGCGCCTAAGTGGGACAGGGCGCCGAGTTGGCGTTTGACGCTTTTTGAGAAACGGGACGTGCTTTCCGCTTGAGGCTTCTGGCGGAAAGCACGTCCCAGAACAGGCGCTCAGAATGGGACACACTTTCCGCTGAGGACCTCAACCGGAAACCGCATCCCAGTTTTTGGCTGGCGGGCGGGACGCGCTTTCCCCTATGTTTCCAAATGAATACGCTGTGAGCCGAGGAGGACGATTTTCCCCGCAAACACTCTAGTATGCTAAAGTACCCAGAAGACCGGCGGAGCTATGCCGGTCTTCTGTTCTATACGAAGCACAGCATGAGGAGGCTCACCAGATGACGGCCACACCGTGGGGATTCCGGGACATATTGCCCGAGGAGGCTCAGGCGCGCGAGGAGATTGCGCTGACGGTGAAGGGCTGCTTCAGGGAGCATCATTACCTTCCGGTCGAGACGCCGCTGCTCGAGGACAAGGGTTCGCTTGAGGAAGGCGGACGCATTGCGGACACGCCGTTTAAGCTCTTTGATGATGACGGTCGCCTGCTGGTGGTCCGTCCCGACAACACGCTGCCGATCGTGCGCTTGGTTTCGACCCGCATGCGCGCGGCCGATTTGCCGCTGCGCCTTCGCTACGAGGCGCCGGTGGTTCGTGAGTGCCAGCGCAATGCCGGCGGCTCGCGCCAGTTTACACAACTGGGCTTTGAGCTAATCGGTGCGGGCGATACCGCGGGCGATGTTGAGATTGTGTCGCTCGTGGCCGAGGCCGTTCGCAAGTTGGCGCTGCCCGATGCGCGCATTATCGCAGGTAGCGTGCGCCCGTTTAAGGAGCTGCTCGCGGCGTGCGAGGATCGCGAGCTGGCTGCCGAGGCTCTGCGCTGCGTGCACGCCAACGACTTTGTGGGCCTCGATGCCCGCGTGGCGAAAAGCGCCGAGTCCGAGGCCGTTAAGGTCGCCATTAGCGAGCTGCCGCGCCTGCACGGTGGTGCCGAGGTGCTCGACCGCGTCGACGCGCTGCTGGCGGCGGCGGGCATTGTCGCGCCGCTTACGCGCGAGCTGCGTGCCCTGGTCGAGGGCCTGGCTCCCGAGGATGCCCAGGTGCTGTCTTTCGACTTCTCCATCATGAACTCGTTTGATTACTACACGGGCCTGGTCTTTAAGGCCTATGCCGGCGGCCTGCCCGATCCGGTTGGCTCGGGCGGACGCTACGACTCCATCTTTACCGGTGCATTTGGCGGCGGCATCGAGGTGCCGGCGGCGGGCTTCGCCTTTTCGCTCGAGCGTCTGGAGGCCGCGCACACCTCGGCCGAGGACGCTGCTTCCGATGGTGACCATGCCGTGGGCCGTGGCGTCGAGGGTCCGCTGCGCATTGCCGTGCCCAAGGGCTCGCTCAAGGTCGACACGCTCGACGTGCTCGAGGCCGCAGGTCTGGACGTCTCTGAGCTGCGTGACCCCGGCCGTCACCTCATCGTGCGCGGCCGCGACATGCGTGCCGGCGAGGGTGCGGTTGGCGATATCGAGTTTGTCATCGTGCGTCCCAGCGACGCGCCCGCTTTTGTGGGCTGTGGCGGTGCCGACTGCGGCATCTGCGGTTGGGACTCGCTTATCGAGGCAGACCTCAACCTGCTGCAGCTGGTCGACCTGGGCTACGGCCTGTGCACGTTTATCGAGGCGGAGCCCGCGTGGCGCGCCGGCCAGGCCGAGCGCAACTATGCCCGCCGTGGGTCGCTTCGCGTGGCCACCAAGTATCCGCGCATCGCGAGCGCCTGGTATGCCGAGCGCGGCGTGAACGCCGACATCGTTTCGCTGCACGGTAACGTCGAGTTGGGCCCCATTGTCGGTATGACCGACCGTATCGTGGACATCACCGCCACGGGCGCCACGCTGCGCGATAACGACCTGGTTATTACCGGTCGCATTATGGACTGCACGGCGCGATTCTTCGTCAACCCGGGTGCCGCGCGCCTGGACCCGCGCGTGCGCAACTTGGCCGATCGCCTGGCGGCGGCCGTGAAGGACAAGCATTTTGAGCCCGTTGCGGGCTCGGCACAATAGCGCGAGCACGCACGGGCGTCCCAACGTCTGGGCTGCGGGCCGATTGGCGCCGCCGCCCGGCCTCTCGTTTTTCGAACACAACCTCGACCGATAGGGGATACCGATATGAAGACCATCAAGCTTGCTCCCGGTGAGCGCCTCGTTACCAACCAGCTCAACCGCAAGGGTGTGCTGCCGCAAAACATCGTCGACGCCGCCCGCGATATCGTGGCCGACGTGCGCGCCAACGGCGATGCCGCGGTGCGCGATTACTGTCAGCGTTTTGACGGTGTTGAGCTGCAGAGCTTCCGTCTGCCGCAAGAGCAGATCGATGCCGCGCTCGAAGGCCTCGATCCCGCTTTTGCCGCGGCGCTCGAAAAGGCTGCACGCCAGATTCGTGAGTTCCACCAGCGCGAGGTCGAGCAGAGCTGGTTTACCACGCGTGCGGACGGCACGATGCTCGGCGTTAAGGTGACCCCGCTCGCGGCGGCCGGCATCTACGTGCCGGGCGGTCGCGCGCAGTATCCCTCCACGGTGCTCATGAATGCCATTCCCGCCAAGGTTGCCGGCGTCAAGCGCGTGGTCATGGTGACTCCGCCGCAAAAGGATGGCCTGATCAGCCCCTACACGCTCGCGGCGGCCAAGCTCGGCGGCGTGGACGAGATCTATATGGTGGGCGGCGCTCAGGCCGTGGCCGCGCTGGCGTACGGTACCGAGACCATTCCGCGCGTCGACAAGATCACCGGCCCGGGCAACGCTTTTGTCGCCGCGGCTAAGCAGATTGTCTCGGGCGACGTCGGAATCGACATGGTCGCCGGCCCGTCCGAGGTCTGCGTGCTGGCCGATGCCACGGCCAAGCCTATGGTGGTCGCTGCCGACCTGATGGCGCAGGCCGAGCACGATCCGCTGGCTGCCTGCTACCTGGTGACTTGCGACGAGCAGTTTGCGCGTGAGGTCGAGGCGGGTATCGACATTCTGGTGACGCAGTCCCCGCGTGCCGAGATCACGCGCGCTTCGCTCGACAACGAAGGCACCATCGTGGTGGCCGCCGATATGGCTGCCGCCGTCGAGGCCGTGAACACCGTGGCGCCCGAGCACCTGGAGCTGCACTGCAAGGACGCGATGGGCCTGCTTGGCGGCATTCGCAACGCCGGCGCCATCTTTGTGGGCGCTTGGAGCTCCGAGCCGCTCGGCGATTATGTTGCCGGCCCCAACCACACGCTGCCGACCGGCGGCACGGCCATGTTCTCCAACCCGCTTTCGGTGGAGGAGTTCGTCAAGCGCTCGAGCGTCATTTGCTATACGCCCGAGGGTCTGCTCTCCGACGCTCCCGCTACGCAGCGCCTGGCCGAGGCCGAGGGCCTGTGGGCGCACGCGCTTTCGGCCGCCCTGCGTCGCCGCGTGCTGGAGCAGGGCGAGGATGCCGTGAGTGCCGAGTCGCTGGCTGCAGCCGACCTGACCAAGGTCGCCTGGCCGGGCGACGCCGTGGCGACGGTCGCCGAGGGCGTGGACCTGGCTTCCGCTGACGCGACCGGCGAGGAGGCCTAACATGGCCGAGCTGACGCCGCGCATGAAGGAGCTCGTCCAGCCCTACCTGGCCGGCATCGAGCCCTATGATCCCAACTTTACGCCCACGCGCATCAACCTTTCGGCCAACGAGAACACCTATCCCGTGCCGGCTGGCGTGCGCAAGGCGGTCGACGCGGCCCTGGCTGCCACGCCGCTCAACCGCTACCCCGATCCCATGTCCAACGACCTGCGCGACGAGCTTGCCGCTTGGCATGGCGTGGCTCGCGAGAATGTCTGCGTGGGGAACGGCGGCGACGAGCTGCTCTATAACTACCTGCTGGCGTTTGGCGGCGCGGGACGGACCCTGCTCAACTGCCCGCCGTGCTTTAGCGAGTACGCGTTCTTTGCGTCGCTGTGCCAGACCGAGGTGCGCGACGTGTGGCGCGACCCGGTGACCTTTGAGCTCGACCATGCGGCGGTGCTTGCGGCGGCTCCCGAGTGCGATCTGGCGATCGTGACCTCGCCCAACAATCCCACGGGTGACGTGGCGCCGCTCGACTTTGTCGCGGCCCTGTGCGATGCGTGCCCCGGCATGGTCATGGTCGACGAGGCCTACGTTGAGTTTGCGGACGATTCGTTTGGCGCGGCTACCACGGCGCAGGGGCTTATCGCCGAGCATCCCAACCTGGTGATTCTGCATACGCTGTCCAAGGCGTTCGGCGCCGCCGGCACGCGTCTGGGCTATGTGATCGCGGCGCCCGAGGTCATCGACGTGTTCGCGGCGATTCGCCAGATCTATTCGGTCAACGTGCTGAGCCAGGCCGCCGCGCTTGCCTGCGTGCGTGCCCGCGATGCGTACGCGCCCGTGGTGGCACAGGTCGCATCCGAGCGCGAGCGCGAACTGTGTGCCTTGCACGCAATGGCTGCCGAGGGTCTGCCCGTGGAGGCGTGGCCGAGCGCGGCGAACTTTGTGCTCGTGCGCACGCCGCATGCCACGCACATGCGCGAGCGTCTGCGCGACGAGTATTCGATTTTGGTGCGCGACTTTAGCTATGCGCCGGGGCTCGCGGACTGCCTACGTATTACCGTGGGTACCCCGCAGGAAAACGACGAGGTGCTGGCCGCGTTTGCCGCGCTGGTGAAGGAGGAGATGTAGATGGACCGCTATGCTGAGGTAACCCGCAAGACGGGCGAGACCGACATTGTCGTAAAGCTCGACCTGGACGGAAGCGGCGTGTGCGATATCTCGACCGGCGTGCCGTTTTTCGACCACATGCTCAACGCCTTTGGTCGCCATGGTCTGTTCGATTTGACAGTACATGCGGTAGGCGACGTGGAAGTCGACGCGCACCATACCGTCGAGGACACGGGCATTGTGCTGGGCGAGGCGTTTTGCCAAGCGCTGGGCGACAAGGCGGGCATTACGCGCTTTGCCGACGCGGCGATTGCCATGGACGAGACGCTTGTGATGGCCGCCGTGGATATCTCGGGCCGCGGGCAGGCCTACTGCGAGCTGCCCGTACCGACCGAGCGCGTGGGCAGCTTTGATACCGAGTTGGCCGTCGAGTTCTTCTATGCCTTTGCGCGCGATGCCAAGCTCACGCTGCACGTGCGAGAGCTGGTGGGCGGCAACTCGCACCACATTATCGAGGCCGCCTTTAAGGCCGTGGGCCGCACGATGCGCCACGCCTGCGAGCTCGATCCCCGCGTGCAGGGCATTCCCAGCACCAAGGGCTCACTGTAACCGCCACAAAGGCAAATACCACCACAAAGGGGACAGGCACCTTCGTGGTGGTTTTGGATGATGGGAAGAGGAGGGTCGCGTGGGCGAACCGAAGATCGTGGTGGTCGACTACCACAAGGGCAACTTGTCGAGCGTCGTGCGCGGGCTTGCGCGCGCCGGCGCCGTCGCCTGCACGTCGGACGACCCGGAGCAGATCCGCAACGCCGACGGCCTGGTCATTCCGGGCGTGGGCGCGTTCTATGACGCGATCGCCTTTATGCGCCAGAGCGGCGAGGCGGACGCGGTGCTCGATGCCGTCGCCGCCGGAACTCCGCTGCTCGGCATCTGCCTGGGTCTTCAACTGTTTTTTGAGCGCGGCAACGAGGGCGTGCCTGCGGACGAGGGTGTGGTCGCCGATGGCAACGCCTCCGAGCAGGCCGGTGGCCCCTGGGTCGATGGCCTGGGTTTTATGCGCGGCTCGTGCACGCGCTTGGAATCGAGTCGCCTTAAGGTGCCGCACGTGGGCTGGGACCAGGTGCACATGACGCCCGCCGGTGCGGCCGATCCACTGCTTGCCGGTTTTGCCGAGGGTGCCAACATGTATTTCACCCACAGCTACGCGGTGGCCGACGACGCCGATGCCGCCGATGTGCTGGCACGCACGCACTATACGCGGAGTTTCCCGTGCATCGTGCGCCACGGCAACGTGTGGGGCTGCCAGTTCCATCCCGAGAAATCCTCCGCGCTGGGTCAGCGCATCCTTAAGAACTTCGTCAGCATCGTCGAGGGGGTTGGCCGATGATCCTGTTTCCCGCAATCGATCTGATCGGCGGCAAGGTCGTGCGCCTGGAGCGCGGCGACCGCAGCCGCTGCAAGGTATATTCCGACGATCCCGTGGCCGTCGCCCGCTCGTTTGCCGAGCAGGGCGCAAGCTGGGTGCATGTCGTCGACCTGTCCGCTGCCTTTGGCGAGGACGAGGACGCGTGCGCTGCCAACTCGGCAGCGATCGAGGCCATCTGCGGCGTCGATGGTCTGTCCGTGGATGTGGGCGGCGGCGTTCGCTCGCTCGCGCGCATCGACGAGCTGGCCGGCTATGGCGCTCGCCGCATTGCACTGGGTACCGTGCTGGTGACCGAGCCGGGTTTTGCCGAGGTGGCAGCCCAAGGCTTTGGTGAGCTACTGGTGGCAGACATCGCCGCGTGCGACGGCCAGGTCAAGGTGAACGGCTGGCGCGACGGCGCGGGTATGGCGCTCGACGATGCCGTGGCGCAGCTTTCCGAGCTGGGCTTTAAGCACCTGGTCTATACCGATATCGCGCGCGACGGCATGCAGACGGGCATCGATGTGGCGGCGTATCGCCATATGGCCGAGGTCGCGGGCTTTCCCGTCGTGGCTTCGGGCGGTATCTCGACGCTCGACGACATCCGCGCGCTTGCCGCGGTGGGTGAGGGCGCGATTGAAGGTGCCATTACCGGTCGCGCGCTCTACGAGGACAACTTTACGCTGGCCCAGGCGCTGGCCGCCGCCCGAGGGGAGGAGTAGCCCATGCTTACCAAACGCGTGATTCCCTGTCTGGATGTTAAGGACGGCCGCGTGGTCAAGGGCGTCAACTTTGTGAGCCTGCGCGATGCGGGCGACCCGGTGGAGCTGGCCCGCGCCTACGACCGCGAGGGTGCGGACGAGGTCGTATTTTTGGACATTACCGCGACGAGCGACAACCGCGCGACGACCATCGAGATGGCGGCGCATGCGGCCGAGGAGCTCGCTATTCCCTATACCGTGGGCGGCGGCTTTCGCGACCTGGCGGGCATGCGCACCATGGTTGCCGCCGGTGCCGACAAGGTGTCGCTCAACTCGGCGGCCGTGCGCGATCTGTCGTTGATCAGCCAAGCCGCTGCGGCGTTTGGTAGCCAAGCCGTGGTCGTGGCGATCGATGCCAAGCGCGTGGGGCTGCCCGGGGAGCCGGGCGCCGATAAGTGGGAGGTCTTTACCGCAGGAGGTCGCAACGCCACGGGTATCGACGCGGTGGCGTGGGCCGAGGAGGCAGCTCGCCGCGGCGCCGGCGAGATTCTGCTGACCAGCATGGATCGCGATGGCACCAAGGCCGGCTTTGACCTGGCACTCACCCGTGCCGTGGCGCGCGCGGCGCCGATTCCCGTCATCGCGAGCGGTGGCGTGGGCACGCTCGAGCATTTTGCCGAGGGTGTGATCGAGGGCGAGGCCGACGCCGTGCTGGCGGCCAGCGTCTTTCACTTTGGAACCTTCAGCATCCGCCAGGTGAAGGAGTATATGGCGTCGCAGGGCATTCCTGTGAGGTTGGACTTCTAGCGCTGTGGCTTGCCCAGGCACCCGACCTTCCGGCTCCAACCCTCCTCGCGTACTTAAGTACGCGTCGTCGGGCTTGTCGCTCGGAATCTCGGGCACCTGGACAACCCTCGCCGACCTGCGAAGTTTGAATTTGGGGAGAGAAATGGAAGAGATAACCGATCCTTCAAAGCTTACGTACGACGCTCGCGGGCTGATTCCTTGTGTGGTTCAGCAGTATGACACCGGTGAGGTGCTTATGGTTGCTTGGATGAACGAGGAATCGGTGGGGCTGACGCTCAAGACCGGGACCACGTGGTTTTGGAGCCGCAGCCGCCAGGAGCTCTGGAACAAGGGCGCGACGAGCGGCAACATGCAGGAGGTCAAGGAACTCTGGGCCGACTGCGATAGCGATACGCTGCTGGTCAAGGTCGACTCGCCGGGTCCTGCCTGCCATACCGGCAACCGTACCTGCTTCTTTAAGAAACTCGCCTAAGGTGGTCGCCCTGTTGGGCGCTCGGTAAAACGGAAAGGATTGAACTATGGGTGTGCGCACCGCAAATGTTCAGGATGGAAATATCGGCGAGACGCTGACGGGGCTGGCCGAGGTGATTCACGGTCGTCGCGATGCATCGCCACAGGAGAGCTACACCGCTCGTCTGTTGACCGACGTCGAGGACGAGCTGCTCAAGAAGCTTGCCGAGGAGGCGAGCGAGGTCATCATGGCCTGCAAGGACAACGATCACGACCACATCCGCTACGAGGCCGGCGACCTGATCTATCACCTGCTCGTGACGCTCGAGCGCTACGGCATCACCCTCGACGAGCTTGCCGGCGAACTCAACGCCCGCCGCCACTAGTCATTGGGTAGTCATTGGGGACGTTCTTAAACGACTAGTTAGGCGAGGGGCGTGGATTCCCATTCGCCGGTGGGGTGGGGGACGTCGAAGGTTCGGTAGCCACAGTCGTAGGCGTGTGCCTGGGCCTCACGGATGTTCCAGCAAATGTCGCAGGCGCGGTGCGCGTCCGAGCCAAAGGTAATGGGCACCTCGGCATGGGCAAAGCGACGCAACAGCCCGGTCGCGGGGTAGTAATCGTCGAGCCCCTTGCGCGGCGCGGCCGTCGAGACCTCAACGCGGCGGCCCGTATCGTGCGCGCACTCGGCCATCTGCTCCCAGAACGGCGCGGGGTCAAAGTCGGGCGCAAAGCCTTCCTTCGAAAAGCGCATGACCAGGTCGGGATGAGCCATCACGTCAAAGTTGAGCGGGCTCTCGCAGGCGCGGCACCAGTCATCGACATAGCGCTCCCACACGCCGCGCACGCCTAAGTTTTCCCAAACATGCAGATTGGTGTCATCGTCGATCCAGCCGCAGCGCGAATCGGGCGTATCGGGACGAGCGACGTCTTCCGTCCCCGCCGTACCCGCGGCGCCGGTCATGATATCGCCTGGGTTGCCAATCCAATGCACACTGCCCAGGCGCACGACGGCGCCCTGGGACCAGTGCTCAACCAAAGGCTCGCAGCCCTCGTACCAATCGCATTCAAAGCCATAGATAAAGCTGAGCTCCGGCGCAATCTGCGCGGCAAGCTTGCGGGCATCCTCAAAAGCCAGACGATGTGCCGGCAGGTCGCCCTCGACAACCTGCACTTCGCAGTTGGCATCCATGCTGGCGGGTAAGGTGAGGTGGTCGGTCGAGACCATGATTCGGCAGCCAGCGGCCGCGGCAGCGCGGACGTTTTCCTCAAACGAGGCATGTCCGTCCGAAAACGAGGTGTGGGTGTGGCAATCGACCAGCGGGCATGTGGGCATGGCGACTCCTTTGCGTCAAGCGAATCCGCTTCATTGTAATGGCGCAGCTCTCAACACGCCGGACACGCCGGGGGTCGAAATCGATTGGAAAGGCTGCGCGACGCGCGGTGCGGCCTCGCTTGCGCTCTCAAAACATGTACATCAGCCTCCAAAAGCTGCAAAAAATGACATGTTTGGAGGCTGATGTACATGTTTGGATAGGGGCCAGGGCGGCGACGGACGAAAGTCACGCCTGTGCCACGTCCGATGTGCTAGCGTTTGGGTGAACAAAACGAGCCCGTGCGGAAAGGATCCGGACCGTATGCAATGCGATAGCAAATCCCCGCTGTCCCGCGAGACCGATGCGCCCGAGACTATCGTCAAGCTGGAATGCGATATCGATGACGCGTCGCCCGAGGTGCTTGCCTACGCCGCCGACCGTCTGCGCGGGGCAGGCGCCCGCGAGGTGCACTGGCTGCCGCTCTATTGCAAAAAAGGCCGCCCCGGCTGGCAGCTGCAGGTGATCTGCTCGCACGAGGATATCGAGCGCCTGCAGACGATCATCTTTTTGGAAACTACGACTAACGGCATTCGTTGCCAGGTCATGGAACGCGTTTGCCTGCCACGCCGCTTTGAGCAGGTGACGACGCCATGGGGCGAGGTGTCCGTCAAGGTGGCCACCCTGCCCGACGGCAGCGAGCGTGCAGCGCCCGAGTACGAGGACTGCGCCCGCCTTGCCCGCGAGCACGGTGTGCCGCTCCAGCGCGTGATGCAGGCAGCACAAGCCGCGGCGCTGCGATTTGAGTAACGCGGCCGGCGACATCTCGCGCCCGGCCACATCAACCCCATTCGAAAGGATCTTCCCATGAAATACCTCATCGCCTCCGACATCCACGGCTCGGCATACTGGGCCGAGCGCCTTTGCGCCGCCATCGAATCCGAGCAGCCCGACCGCATCGTGCTGCTGGGCGACCTGCTCTACCACGGTCCGCGCAACGACTTGCCGCGCGATTACGCCCCCAAGCGCGTAATCCCGCTGCTCAACGCCCTGGCCGACCGCATCATCGCGGTGCGCGGCAACTGCGATGCCGAGGTCGACCAGATGGTGCTCGACTTCCCCGTCATGGCCGACTACGCCACGCTGTTCGACGAGACCGGCCGCGAGCTGTTCCTGACGCACGGCCATGTCTTTGGCGCCGGCATGCACAACAGCGTCGACCACGCGCCCGCGTTGCCCGAGGGCTCCGCGCTCGTCTACGGCCATACGCACATCAAGGTTAACGAGGCAAGCGCCGCGCACCCGGGCCTGTGGCTCTTCAATCCCGGCAGCGTGAGCATTCCCAAGGACGGTACGCATAGCTACGGCATCTACGAGGGCGGCGTGTTCCGTCACGTGGTCCTGGAGGAGGAATAACTATGGCGCAGCACATGGCTCAGCAAAATGCCGAGGGTTCGCGCGACCTGTCCACGCTGGTCGACGCGTCGGCCGAGCTGCAGCATCTGGTGCAGACCATCTGGCGCCTGCGTCAGCCCGACGGCTGCCCGTGGGACCGCGAGCAGACGCACCGAAGCATTGGCAAGAACATGATCGAGGAAGCCTACGAGGCGCTCGATTGCATCGAGGCCGATGATGCCACGCATCTGCGCGAGGAGCTCGGCGACGTGCTCATGCAGGTAGTACTGCATGCGCAGATTGCGGCGGACGCCGGCGAGTTTACGCTGGCCGACGTGGCGCGCGATATCGACGCCAAGCTCATCCGCCGCCACCCACACGTGTTTGGCGATGCGGACGCCGAGAGCTCCGACGAGGTGCTCAAGATTTGGGATGAGGTCAAGCTTGCCGAGAAGGTTGCCAAGGACAAGGCCGTGGCAGCGGGCGAAGCTGCGCCCGAGGGTCTGCTCGACGGCGTGCCCACGCATCTGCCGGCGCTGATGCAGGCGCAGAAGGTGTCGCGCAAGGCGGCTGCCGTGGGCTTTGAGTGGGAGACGGTCCAGGATGTGTGGGACGAGGTCGCCGAGGAGCGTGCCGAGTTTGAGGCCGAGGCCCCCGGAACGCCCGAGCGCGAGATGGAGTTTGGCGACCTGCTCTTTGCCCTGGTCAACGTTGCGCGCAAAGAGGGCATCGACGCCGAGAGCGCCCTTCGCGCCAGCACGGCCAAGTTTCGCCGTCGCTGGGCCGCGATGGAGGCCGCCGTGCACGAGGCGGGCGATGACCTCGCCGCCTGCTCAACCGCTCAACTCAACGACCTGTGGGACCAAGCAAAAGCAAGCGAGTGAGGCCTGCGTCTCTCACGGCATCCATTCGTAGAGAGGTCTCTACAAGCAAAAAGCCATATACAACGGAAGATGTGCCAGCTGCGCTTCGGCATCCCACTCGAGTTGTTTAGGGTGCAACACGTAAGCCATCCCAATCTTCTTGTTAAAGCGCGCGCGGAATCGGTCGAGGGAGATGGTTCCGTATCTGCGTGGCGACTTAACTTCGATGGGGCTGATGCGCGGCTTTCCGGCGGCATTGACATAGGGTCGGGTAACGAGGAAGTCGATTTCCATGCGCTCCTCCCCCTCCTTCTTTCCGCTTTGGAAATAAAAGAAGAGCCTGTGTCCATTGGCCTTTAGAGATTGGGCAACGTAGTTTTCGGTAAGCATTCCTTCGTTCAATCCGATGTCGCCGCGAAGCACGGCCCTGTAAACGTCTTCATCGGTATCGTTGTTGTCAGAGAAGGCAAGCGTTACAAGCAGGCCGGTGTCTGCCATGTAGCACTTGAGGGCCGTTTGCTCCATGCTGAGTGAAAGGCCCACGCTCGGTTCGCTTGCGGCATAGCAGATATTGGCAATTCGCGCGTCTGCCAGCCAAAAGAAGGCTTCTTCGTAGGTGCGCATGCGTGCGTTTTTATCAAGTGAGGAAAGCTTGAATCGTTTTTCGTGCCTAGAGAGCTGACCCGGGATGCCATCGAGTACGGAGACGACTTTGAATTCGTAACCGGTTGCAAAACGAGAGATATCGTTGCGATAGAGCTGGACGATTCGGCGCTTCGAAGCGTCGACGGGCGCAAAAGCGCGCTGTTCAACATAGATGGATACCGGCTCAGGCATGCCGCCTACGAGCATGTATTCGCGCATAAGGGAGAGCGCTCTGCGATGTAGGGCATCGGGGAGCGGCTTCATCTTGTTAAAACTCATGCGAATGAGATCGGCCAGCCCCTTTTCGTCCATGCCCCAAAGAAACTCCTCAAAGTCGAGGGGCTCAAGTTCCAGAGATTCTTCCTCGGATGGGATGACGATATCTTTAATGTTCTGCTTGATGCTGAGTAGGGATCCAGTTTCGATGTAGTCGTAACGTCCGTCTGCAACGAGATACTTGATGAGTCCGCGTGCTTGCGGGTACATCTGGACCTCGTCAAAGACGATAAGCGTCTCGTGTTCATAGAGTTTGACGTTATAGAAAACCGAGAGATAGAGGAAGAGCGACTCGAAGTCAGTGCGATAGTCCTCAAAATATTGCTTAACTTCGGCAGGTGCTTGAAAGAAATCAATGACAAGGCAGGACTTGTATTCGGTTTCTCCAAACGTGCGGGCAAGCGTGCTCTTGCCGACGCGGCGGGCTCCTTCAATAAGAAGTGCTGTTTTACCAGCGCTTTCATGCTTCCATTTTAGTAGTTTGTCATAGGCTTTTCGTTTAAGCATGGCTACCTCGTACACGATATCCAGAACTTTTATAACCTGATTATGCACGATATCCAGAACTTCAGACCCTTAGAATTGCACGATATCCAGAACTTTGCACGATGTAAAAGCACATTATTGGCTCTTTCATTCGCAAGCCGGGTAAAGACGGTATGCCGATAGAAGAATTTAATGGGGGGGGGCGACCTCTAGAGAGGAATGCTCGGTGCAAAAACAAGCGCCCCAAAGAATGATTTCTCCAATTCATATGTATCCCTTGGCTAACTTAGGGCATAATGCAAAAAGTGCGACATGGCTAACTTACGGAGGCGCACCGATGGTGCACAGTCGGCCAGTCGCTTGCATCAACTACGTTTCCAAGTGAGAGGGAGACAACATGAGTGACATTTTGGACGTCTACGGTCGCGAGGTGCTCGACAGCCGCGGTAACCCCACCGTCGAGGTCGAGGTCGTGCTCGAGGACGGCAGCTTCGGTCGCGCGATGGTGCCTTCGGGCGCTTCGACCGGCGCTTTCGAAGCTTGCGAGCTGCGCGACGGCGACAAGGGCCGCTACCTGGGCAAGGGCGTCTCGCAGGCCGTCGAACACGTCAACAACGAGTGCGCCAACGCCGTCGTGGGCCTCGATGCCTTCGACCAGCGCGCCGTCGATGCCGCACTGATTGCCGCCGACGGTATGCCCAACAAAACCAAGCTCGGCGCCAACGCCATTCTGGGCGTGTCGCTGGCCGTTGCCCGCGCTGCGGCAGAGTCGGCGGGCCTGTCGCTGTACCAGTACCTGGGCGGCGTCAACGCTCATCTGCTGCCCACGCCCATGATGAACATCCTCAACGGCGGCGTGCATGCCGATAACAACGTTGACTTCCAGGAGTTCATGATTATGCCCGTGGGTGCTCCGAGCTTTGCCGAGGGCCTGCGCTGGTGCGCCGAGGTCTACCACACCCTCAAGGGCGTGTTGCACGAGGCCGGCCTTGGCGGCGGCGTGGGCGACGAGGGCGGCTTTGCCCCCAACCTCAAGACCAATGCCGAGCCGTTCGAGTACATTACCAAGGCCGTCGAGAAGGCTGGCTTTAAGCCCGGCGTCGACTTCATGTACGCCATGGACCCGGCGTCCACCGAGTTCTACAACGCCGAGACCGGCATGTACGAGCTCAAGGGCGAGGGCGTTGAGTTTACGAGCGCCCAGATGGTCGATTACTGGGAGAAGCTCGTCGACACCTATCCCATCATCTCCATCGAGGACGGCATGGCCGAGGAGGACTGGGACGGCTGGGTCGAGCTCACCCGCCGCATTGGCAACAAGGTGCAGCTCGTAGGCGACGACCTGTTCGTCACCAACACCGAGCGCCTTAAGAAGGGCATCGAGCTGGGCGCCGCCAATGCGATCCTGGTCAAGGTCAACCAGATTGGCACGCTCACCGAGTCGCTCGAGGCTATCGAGACTGCCAAGGAGGCCGGCTACGCTTGCATCGTGAGTCACCGTTCCGGCGAGACCGAGGACTCCACCATCGCTGACCTGGTCGTGGGTGTTAACGCCGGCCAGATCAAGTCGGGCGCCCCGTGCCGCAGCGACCGTATTGCCAAGTACAACCAGCTCATCCGCATCGAGGACGAGCTCGAGGGCAGCGCGCGCTACGCCGGTAAGGCCGCGTTCTACAACATTCGCTAAACGGGCGAATTTGGCGAGGGGGAGGCTGACTCGGTTCCTCCCCGCCTTGGCTGGATGCCGCAAAGAACTATGGGCGCTGGGCCATACGGCTCAGCGCCTTTTTTATGTCGAGCAAAGGCTGGCGAAGGCGGCGCGGGCGCTCGTGCTATAACTAAAGGACTTAGCGCAAACAAACCTCAACCGCACAAGGCGCACATGGATCAGATTTACGACAACAGGTACTATTCCGCCGGTTCGCGTGAGCCGTCGCCTCGTCGTGCGCGTACCGCACAGCTTGGCGGGTCTGGTTATGCTGGTGCTGATCGCTTCAGGTATAGCTCGCCGGCGACTTCGCATCCCAATGCTCAGCCAAATAGTTCCTCGGATAGTCCGGTGCGCCCATCGCGTTCCAAGCATGCGTCGCGCCCTTCGACCCAGGCGTCCGACAAGCCGCGCCGTCCCTCAAGCCGTCTTTCCGGCTCGGACTTTATGCACTACGCCAACGACAACGCAGCGGTCAAGGCAATTTACGACTTTACCCACGGTCCTCAGCGAGGGCTGTTTATCGGTATTGTCGTCGCCCTGGTGCTCGTGAGCCTGTACTTTCCCATGCGCGACCTCTACGTTGCCAAACGCTCGAGCGATATCTTGGCCAAGCAGGTCGAGATTCGCCAGCAGTACAACGACGAGCTGCAGAAAAGCGTCGACAAGCTGCTCTCGGAGGAGGGTATCAAGGACGCGGCATCCGAGGACTTGGGCCTGGTGATGCCCGGCGAGAAGAGAATTGAAGTGCAGGGCCTGGACGACGATTCGGATTCGTCTTCGAGCAGGAAGTCGTCGAACGCCAAGAAGGCCAGCGAAGTTGCCAAGGAAATCGAAGACGTCGGTAAGGACGCGCCGTGGTACATCCAGGCGCTCGACATGCTGTTTGGGTTTAACGGTGTCGAGGGCCAGACGGTCGTGTCCAACGGCAAATAGCGCCCGGAGGGGAGCCTGCAATGGCAGATTGCAAACGCTATAAGGTAGCCGCGATCGACCTGGGAACAGTGTCGTCGCGACTGGTGTTAGCGCAGGTCGAGGCCGGGGCGATCGTGGAATCGTCCAAGCATACCGAGATCACCGACTTGGGCGAGGGCGTGGACGCGACGGGCCGCTTTTGCGAGGCGGCCGTTGAGCGCGTGCTCGCCGCATGCCGCATGTTTGTGGACGAGGCGCGTGCCTTTGGGGCCGCGTGCATCTGCACCACATGCACGAGCGCCGCGCGCGATGCGTCCAATGCCGCGCTGCTGCTGGACGGCCTGCGCGATCTGGGGCTTGCGCCACAGGTGATTCCGGGCGAGGTCGAGGCACGCCTGACGTTTTTTGGCGTGGCGCACGACTTTGCTGGCGAGCGCATCATTGTTGCCGATTCGGGCGGCGGATCCACGGAGCTCGCGACGGGCGTCTATGCGCCGGAGCGTGGGGTCTTTGCGCTGGAGGGCACGCGTTCGCTGGACATCGGTTGTCGCCGCGTGACGGAGCGGTTCTTCTCGGCGCTGCCGCCTGCGGACGGCGAGCTTGCTGCCGCTGCCGCGTGGGCAGGTGAGCAGTTCGCCGCCTATTTTGAAGGCCTGCCCAGCGACTTTGAGCGCGCCGAACGCCTGGTCGCCGTGGGCGGCACCGTCACCACGCTCGTGGCGCTCGTTCATAAGCTGGAACCGTACGATTCGAGCTTTGTGCACCTGCGCGAGCTTTCGCTGGATCAGGTTTCGGCCGCTATCGAGCGCATGTCTGTGTTGGATGCGGACGGCATCGCCGCTCTACCGGGTGTACAGCCCAAACGCGCGGGCGTGATCTTGGCGGGCGCCGTGGTGATCCGCGAGCTCATGCGAGCCGGCGGCTACAAGACGCTCACTGTAAGCGAGAACAGCCTACTCGCCGGCATGGCCGCTACCATCAACGAGGTTCTCGACGGTGCGACCCCCACCATCGCCTGGACCCCCGCTCTCAGCACCCTCTAAATAAGCTGCGGTGAAATAGTTCCTAAATAAGCTGGTAAACGGTATAAACAGGACCTATTCCACCGCAACTTAGAGCCCCACCGGCGTTCATAAGAAACGAGCCCGCATCCCTGGGGGACGCGGGCCCGAAAGCTCCATATGGTAGGGGCGGTGGGAAGTCCGCGTATTTGCTGCGCAAATCCGCACCGGCTTCGGACGCCTGCTGACGCCCTCGCCGGCTCGCTGCGGACGCTGCGCGTCCGCTTGACGCTCGCCCCCTCGCGGGTTCGAGTCCCACCGGCATCTAAAAGAAACAAGCCCGCATCCCTGGGGGACGCGGGCTCGAAAGTTCCGTATGGTAGGGGCGGTGGGACTCGAACCCACAATCCTTGCGGCGAGAGATTTTAAGTCTCCTGCGTATGCCAATTCCGCCACGCCCCCGTGAGACTAGAAGTCTAGCACAAGCCGTCCGTTACGCGTTGACGGCCATCGAGTGCCGGCCCGACTTTTCCAAGTACTCGGCAAACTTGGCCTCGTCGCCTTTGTTCTTGTACTGTAGGGCCAACAGGTACTCCAAGCGGCAACCCTTGACCGGGTCGTCGCCGGCCTCCTCGAGCATGCGCTCCAGCTCGGGAATGTCGTTGTGGCGCTTGAGGATCATCGTGTCGTACATCAGTTGGCATTCGTGCGCGACTGCCTCGGCCTGACCGCCCTCAAAGCCCTTGATCTCGTGCAGCAGCTCTTTGGACCTTTTGCGGTCCTCCTGGCCAACGTAGTAGTTAAAGGCCTTAATTACCAGGTCGACACGCTGCATCTTGGGGAGGTTGAGTCCCAGCAGCAGGTCGAACATCTCGCTGGCGCGCTCGTGGTCCTCGCGCAGCAGATAGGAGTTCAGGCGCAGGTAGTCGCGGTTGTAGCGCGGGTACAGCATGCTGGTGAGTTTGCCGTCGAGCAAACGATCGAACTCGTCCCACTGCTTGGCAGCCATAAGCTGCTGTAGGCGCTTAAACGTGGTGCGTTTTTTGACGCTAAAGAACACCGACACGGCGATGCAGATGATAACGACGGCGGTCCAGAGTGTGCGGGAATCGGGCATATTAGGGTCCTTAGTCGCTCGTAAAACAAGCGGTATGACAACACGTACTAGATGTATTATACGCAGCGCGCAAGCAAACTGGCATAAAAGCTCATCGAGGCCGAGTGCCATCGCTCGCTGCGGTACACTTACCTAAAGTAAACCATGAAGGGAGACATTACCTATGAAGAAGATCGTTTTGGCTTGCGGTGCTGGCGCTGCTACTTCCACGCTCGTTGCCCAGAAGGTCGCCACCCTGCTCGACGCCAACGGTTACGCCGACAAGTACGAGATCGTGCAGTGCGCCATCTCCGAGGCCAAGGATTACTGCGACGAGGGCGCTGACCTGCTGATCGCCACCACCGTTGCCCCCGAGGGCCTCACCTGCCCGTACGTGAGCGGCGTGCCCTTCATGACCGGCATGAACCGCGTTGCTGCCGAGAAGGCCGTCCTCGACGTCATGGCTCAGTAGGCGCTGACTGTATGAGTGAGCAGAACGCCAACCCGGTCGAGCTCTTTGGCATGCGCGTTGCCCATGTGGGCATTAACGCTGCCGACCCGGCAGACGCCTTGGAGATCGCGGAGCTGTTCTCGACGATGATGGGTCTGCCCGTCATCGAGACCCCCGTTTCGTACTTTAACGATTCGCTGGTCGAGATCATGAAGCAGAACGGTCGTGGCGCCAAGGGCCACATTGGCTTTGCCGTCAACGACATCGATGCGGCGGAGAAGTGGTTTGCCGAGCGCGGGCTCGAGGTCAACGAGGAGTCGCGCGTGCTGCTGCCCGACGGCGGCACCAAGCTCGTGTACTTTAAGCGCGAGTTCGCCGGCTTTGCCGTGCACCTGTGCCGCGAGTAGCGCACAAGTTGCTATAGCTAGCAAAAAGGGATAGGGCCGCGTGGCCCTATCCCTTTACTTATGCCGAGGGGCTTCCTACCGCGGCAGGCGAATCGTAAAGCGGCTGCCGACGCCCTCGACTGAGGTCACGCCGATGACGCCGCCATGGCTGTCGACGATCCACTTGGCAATGGCAAGCCCCAGACCCGAGCCCTGCGCGCCGGCATCGCGTGCGTTGTCGGCGCGGTAGAACCGTTCAAACGCGTGAGCTGCGGATTCCTGGTTCATGCCGATGCCCTCGTCCTCAACACTTATGTCGATCGTGCCCATGTCCGCATCGGGCGTTATGCCAAATGTGACGGTCGTTCCCGCATCCGAGTACTTGGCGGCATTTTGCACGATCACGCGCAGAGCCTGCTTCACAAGCGCCACGTCGACAGATGCGTCGCAGCGCGGGTCGTTGGCAAGCGTGGTGTCGTACGCCAGTCGATACGTGTGCTCGGCATCGATCATCTGCGATTCCTCGCATACCTCGCCGACCAGTGCGGCCAGGTTGGTATTCGCATGCCGCAGGACCGTGCGCCCGGCATCGCCGCGTGCCAAAAACAGCAGCTGCTCCACGAGCTCCTGCATATGCTCGCTTTCGGCCTTAAGGGACGCGATGGATTCCGCCAGCACGTCCGGGTCGTCTTTGCCCCAGCGGTCGAGCATGTTTACGTAGCCCTGAATCACCGCGATGGGCGTGCGCAGTTCGTGACTCGCGTCGTTGACAAAGCGCATCTGCTGCAGCTTGGCCTCTTGCATCTGGCGCAGCAGGCGGTTGAGCGCGACCTCGATGCTTGCCAGGTCGGCGTCGCCGGTGGTGACGCTCGGCGAGTCGACGCTTGCGCGCTCGATGGCCTGCTCCAGCGTTTCCATCTTGCCGCCAGCGAGCTGCATGCGGCCGAGCTCGTCCACGCGCAGTGCCAAGTCGTTGAGCGGCGCCATGGTGCGGCGTACGCGGCGGGCACCGCCGAGCATGTTGAGCACGCTGATGACCTGCCAACCCACAACGGCAAGGTAGAGAGGCCATAGCGTGACGAGGTCCTGCGCGAGGGGGAAAGTCTTGGTGGTGCGCGCAAGCTCGACGGTATAGGTGAGCGTGGTCAGGTCCCAGCCGCGTGCGGGCGTCAGCGACATGCCGTGAACGGTGGCGCCGGGGATCCAGCCTGCGGTAAACGCGCTGTCGGGCAGCGTCTGGTTGTATCCATAGACGAGGATCGCCGCCGCAATCACCATCAGCAGCAGATCGAGCCAGACGTAGCTCATCAAGCGGCGCCACATATAGCTCCAGTTGATGGCGCGGGCGATGGAGGTGACGCGCTTGGCCTCGGCGTTACGCGCGGCAGACATAGCCCACCCCGCGCACGGTCTGGATGATGCGGGCGCCGCCGGCGTCCTCGATCTTGGCACGCAGGTGTGCGATGTGCACGTCGACGTTGTTGGTGTCGCCCACGTATTCGTAGCCCAGCGCTTCGTGCGCGATGCGCTCGCGCGTGAGCACAGTCTCGGCATGCGCCATAAGCAGGGCGAGGACGTCGAACTCGCGGGCAGTGAGCGCGATGGGCGGGCCGCCGACCGTGACTTCGCGGCGGTCGGGGTCGAGCGCGACCGAACCCACGGTGAGCGCGGCGGGGGAGGGCGCGGCAGAGGTCTTGGTAGAGTCACCAGCCGGGGGTACCGCAGCGGCACCCGTAGCGCCCTCCCCGGCCCCAACGCCGCCAACGCCCGAAGCCGCCCGCACGGCCTCCGAGCGCTTCAGCGCCACGCGGATCCGTGCGAACAGCTCCTCAATTGCAAACGGCTTGGTCAGGTAATCGTCGGCGCCGGCATCGAGCCCGGCCACCTTGTCCATCACGGCGTCGCGCGCGGTGACCATGATCACCGGCACATCCTTGTGCTTGCGGATGCGCCGCAGCACCTCCATGCCGTTGAGCTGCGGTAACAGCACGTCGAGCAGAATCAGATCGTAGTCGCGCTCCAGTGCCAGGTCCACGGCGGTGCGGCCATCGGCGGCGTGTTCCACCTGGTAGCCCTCGTGCTCCAGCTCGAGCGTCACAAAGCGGGCGATTTTCTCCTCGTCCTCTACAATCAGGATCTGTGTCATGCGTGCCCCCGTCTGCGATTACTTGTCGTCGTTGAGATTTTGCTTAATGTCGTCCGCGGCATCGGCGGCGTGATTCATAAGGTTGTTGATGCTGCCGGGCACGTCGCCGTCGCTATCGATGCGGTAGCGCATGCCAAAGAACAGGCCAATCAGCATCAGCCAAATCGTGGCGCCCCAGGCAAACAGGGCGATGATGGGGATCAGGATGGGGATGTTGAGGATGATCGCATCGCGGCGCGTGGCGATAAACTTGGTGTCCAGGCTCAGGCGGAAGAGCTTTTTGAGGTACTCCCACACGCTGTCCATCTTCTTGGAGAAGTCGGTCTTTTCGCTCGACTTTTCGTAAGCGGCCTGCGCGGCGACCATCTCGGCCGAGGGCTCGTCGACCGGCGCGGACTCGGTGGCGGCGTGCGCTGACGTGGTCTGTGTCTTGCCCTGCGACTCGAGCCAAATGATGGCATCCAGAACGTTGCCGTCGGCGGCGTCGAGCGCGGCTTTGGCATCGGTGTAGCTCACGTTGCACTTGGTGCGGATGGTTTCAACTTTTTCGAGGTCGTCCATGACCTGTCCTTTCGTTCGATGGGCGCGACGCCGGGCGATCTGCCCGGGCGCGAGCGTTGCGTTCGGCGGTCTGCGTTGCGCGCCGCCGCCCCGCCCTTGGTCGAACTCTATAGTGCAGGTTATAGATTAAGCGATTCTTGAGCCAAGATTAATGTTGGATGAGTTTTTGGGTGGCGGTGGGGAAGGGAGAGGTGTCTTTTTGGATAGCTAGCAGCGAAGCCTAATACTTTTCCCGAAAAGTGAACGAGCTAAAACGGACCCCCGAAGCATCGACACTTTAAAGGTGCCGTTTCCTGCGGTTTCAATGCTGAAATCCCACGATTTTGCCGCCGAAAAATGCGGCTGTTTCAGGGGTCCAAAAACAGCCGTTCACTTCTCGGGAAAAGTATTAGACCTCGATAGCGGGGGGATGGGGTGCCGGTGCAAAACGGCGCCAAGGGTTGGTCGAGCAGGCGGTTTCTCCATTGATGTCCGCACGACATGTGACACTTACCCTGCCGCCCTGCTCTGCCGCGGCGGCATGTACCCAAACAACGGTCCTCTAAGGAGTTCGATATCGATGAGTGACAACACCAAGCATCTCGCAAAGAAGTGCGTCAAGGACGCGGGGCCGTGCCTCGCGCTGTGCCTTGCCGGCGCAGCGGTCGCGCTGCTGGCTGTTCTGGGTCCATTTGACGTGCTCCGAAGTGCCAGTTCTCTGCACGTTTGCATGGCTCTTGCCGGCGCCATGATGACCGGCGGCGTGCTCGATCTGGTTTTTTGGGTGCTTGACCCGTTTGGATGGAAAAACGAAGGGTAAGCCCTAAGGGATGGAAGGGCTGGAACGGTCGGCTTAGTGATCGTGCAGAATGTTGGCTAGCGACTTACAGGGAAGTGGTGATCCGATGACAGTCTATGTGACGGGCGATATTCACGGCGGCGTCGACATGCAAAAGCTGCGCGACTGGGAGCTTGGGGATAGTCTGACGAGTGACGACTATCTGATTGTCGCGGGCGACTTTGGCTTTCCATGGGATTTCTCTGCCGAGGAATGCGGCGATATCGCCTGGTTGGAATCGCGTCCCTATACCGTGCTGTTCGTCGACGGCAACCACGAGCGTTTTGATCACTGGGCGGAGCGACCCATGGAGCTGTGGCACGGCGGGCTGACGCAGCGTCTGTCGGATACCTCCCCCATACGGCGCCTGACGCGCGGCGAGGTTTTTAAGCTCGACGGCTCAACGATCTTTACCATGGGCGGCGCCACGAGCGTTGATAAGGAATATCGCATCCCGTATTCCAGCTGGTGGCCGCAGGAGCTGCCGGACGAGCGCAACTTTGAGGAGGCGCGGGCAAAGCTCGACAGCGTGGGCTGGAAGGTCGACTACGTAATCACCCACACCTGCTCTACGCGCATGCTTTCGCCCACGCTCTATCCGGCACCCGGCTGGAATTGCCCCGCCATTGATCGGCTTACGGCATTTTTCGATGAGCTGGAAGAACGCTTGGACTTCAAGCGCTGGTACTACGGCCATTTTCATCGCGACGCCAACCCGGCCGAGCGCCATACCATGCTCTACGACTGTATCGTTCGCCTGGGCGACGAACTCCAGCCCTGGGACGTTGCGTAGGGGCGGGCATAGCGAGCACTTCATACGATGCCTTGGGTAGTTACCCTACATTTCAGTAGCAATCTTTATTTGTAGGGTAACTTAAGGCATGCTGGGAGCTGGAGGAGGTGTCGCCCGACAATCTAGAGTTTCAGCGCCATTCGGTTGGTGCCCGGTAGGGTGGCGAAGCCAAAATGTTCATAGAATGCTGCCGCCTCATCATCTACTGGATCGACAACCAATGCTCGCGCTCCTGCTAGGGCAGAAATTTTCAAGGCGTTCTCGATGGCATCTTTGAGCAGTGAAGCTCCAAGACCAAGCCCCTTGAACTTCTCATCGACCCCCATCATTCCAAGCAGCACTGTGGGGACTTGGGAGGGGGAGTTTCGCACGAACCATCCTCCATCAACATTTTCGCGAGCCACGGAGTGCGTGCACAACGTATAAAACCCAGCGACTGCACCGTCGCAATACGATGCGTATATAACTGCTGATCCTCTTCTTCGCGCCGAGGCTGATCTGTTTTTAGCCCATCCGTCTACAAGAGTATTTCCGCAGTGGAAAGCCTCGATGCCTTGGTCAACGGGGAGTTGAGCGGGCTTTGTAAATGTGCTCATTCCCAAACCGCTTTACGGTCAAGCAGCGCTTTTGCGGCTTGGGGCATGGGGGAATCGAGCATTTCGCAAAATGCATCGAAACCATCAGGAGAAAGATAGGTTGTTGACGCTTCGGCGATATCACGTGCGGAGCTCTCGTCAAGGTGAGCTGTGGCCCATTGGGTGAGAGTTTGGCCACGTAAGGCTGCGGCGCGCTCGTAAGTAAGGCGTTGACGTTCGGTCAACCTTAGATCCATGCGGCGTTGTTTCTCAATCGTTGGCATAGCAAAAACCTCCTTTGCACAATTGTACGGAATTATTCCGTACATAACAAGACGCAGAATTATGTCCTCGTTGAAGGGGGGCGAGGGGGAGGGGCGTATTTGGCTACTCGACCGTTACAGTGATGTTCTCTCGATGCGCGCGGATGACGTCCCAGCTAAAGTGCTCGACCAGCTGCTCGGCGGTACGCGGCGTGGTGTCCGGCGCGATGCCTGTTTGCCCGGCGAGCCATCCCAACAGCGCCTCGGGTGTGCCAAAGCGGGTGCGGAGCTCGCCCAGGTCCAGATCGCGATCGCGCTTGGAAAGGCGGCGACCGTCCGGCGACATGAGCAGTGGAATGTGCGCGTAGCGCGGCGTGGGAAGTCTCAGCAGATGCTGCAGGTAGATTTGGCGGGGCGTGGAGCCCAGCAGGTCGCATCCGCGTACGACCTCGGTAATACCCATGGCGGCGTCATCGACCACCACGGCCAGCTGGTAGGCAAATACGCCGTCGCTGCGGCGCACCAAAAAGTCGCCGCATTCGGTGGCGAGTGCTTCGCATTGGGCACCATACGTGCGGTCCACGAATTCGACCACATCGTCTGCGAGGTCGTCGACGGCGGGCACGCGCAGGCGTGTGGCCGGAGCACGTAGAACGCTGCGGCGGGCAACCTCCTCGGCAGAAAGGCCTCTGCAGGCGCCGCGGTAGATGGGCGTGCCGTCGCTGGCATGCGGCGCGCTCGCGGCGTGGAGCTCGGCGCGCGTGCAAAAGCAGGGGTAGGTGAGGCCGGCGTCTTGCAGCTGGTGCAAGGCGCTCTCGTACAGGTCCAGACGATCGTGCTGGTAGTAGGGGCCTTCGTCCCACTCCAGTCCCAGCCAGGCCAGGTCGTCAATCAATTGAGTGGCAAGTTCCGGGCGCTTGCAGCGATCGTCCAGGTCCTCGATGCGCAGCACGATGCTGCCGCCTTGGCTGCGGGCCGAAAGCCACGAGCACAGGCAGCTGAACACGTTGCCCAAGTGCATGCGGCCCGAGGGCGACGGGGCAAAGCGGCCCACGACGGGGGTGGGCGCTGCCGTTGCTGGTGCGTCCGCGGCGTGTGTTGCTATGTTGCGTGCGTTGATATCCATGCGGACGAGTATAGCGCGGGGCTTGGCAGGGAAGGCGTTGCCGCGCTCACAAGTTGGCGGCGGTGCGCATTGCGCACGGTGGGTTTGCGGCTCAAGGTCTCGATCGCTGCGTACCGACTTAGCCTCACAAACGACAGAAACCCCGGCAGCTCTTCGCAACTGCCGGGGTTTCCGCGGAAAAGGGGGACATGATCCTCAAGCGAACGGCAAAGGGGCAAACCGTTTTCGCTCAACTGCTTTATGCCCCTCGCTCGCCGGCTTAATCGGCTCACGCCGCGCCCACACAAAGCCGCTACACCTGTGACGGAGCTATGAAGTGGTATCTATTGCCGGAGCGGGCTATGCCAAGGAGTGTCCCAGATTGCCGGCAGATAAGGAACGTCCCCAGGTGCCGGCCGCGGGCGTGACTTTCGTCCCGTTTGATACTCCGCTGGCCTAGATGTTCGTCATGTGCGCCCGTAAACGTGGGACAATGGCGTTGCTGGTATCACAGACAAAGGATGTGCCTATGAACGCCCCCGTTGCCAAAACCTGTCGGCAGCGCCACCTGTTTGCGCGATTCGCTTCCGTCTGCGTGCTCGTCACGCTTGCGTTGTTGCTGCTGCCTGTCGCCGCGCACGCCGACGGCTACTCCATGACCCAAACTTATATCAGTGCCACGGTCGAGGCCGATGGATCGCTGACCGTTGTCGAGGGACGCCAGTTTGATTTCGACGACGACATCAACGGCGTGTTTTGGGAGATCAATACGGGCACCAACCAGCAGGGCGGCGCGGCGGGCGTCGACGTGCTGAGTGTCGAGGAAGAGGACACCGCGTTTAACAAAGTCGATAGCGCGAACAAGGGCGATTCTGGCGTCTACACGGTCGAGCAGACCGGTGACGGCGTAAGGATTAAGGTGTTCAGCCCCCACGAGAGCGGCGACAGCGCGATCTATTACGTGAGCTACACCATGACCGGTGCGGTCATGAACTGGGCCGATACCGCCGAGCTCTATTGGAAGTTCGTGGGTGACGGCTGGTCTGCGGATTCCGACGATGTCGAGATGGAAGTGCGCTTCGCAAATGCCGCTGCCGGGACGGCGGCCGTCAAGGGCGATAACTTCCGCGCATGGGGCCATGGTCCGCTGACGGGCGACGTGTCGCTCGATGAGGACGAGCCCATGGTCACCTATACCATTCCCTGCGTGCACCAGGGCGAATTCGCCGAGGCACGCATCGCCTTCCCTAGCGACTGGGTGCCGCAGCTTGCCGCTTCGGGCGAAGAGCGCATGTCAACGATCCTGAGCGAAGAGAAGGAATGGGCCGACGAAGCTAACGCCCGCCGCGCTCACGCTCGCATGATTGCCAATGCGCTTGCCGTGCTAAGTGTTGTTGCGGCGGTGGCCTTTACCGGCACAATCGTTATGCTCAAGCTGCGCAAGCGCAAGCCCAAGCCGCTTTTCCAGGACGAATATTTCCGCGATGTGCCTTCGGCCGACCATCCCGCCGTGCTTTCGGCCCTCATGAGCTGGAACGAGGTGCCCGATCAGGCATATATCGCCACGCTCATGAAGCTCACTGACGACCGTGTGATCAAGCTGGAGCAGGCGACCGTGACCAAGGCCAAGAAGGGTCTGTTGGGGCGTGAAAAAGAAGAGCAGACGTATCGCGTGACGGTGAGTGATGCGGACTGGAAGTCGGCCAAGGGCATTGACCACATGGTGCTCAAGGTCTTCTTTGCCGGTGCTAAGCCTGACGAGAACGGCGATCGCTCGCGCACGTTCGACGAGCTGCAGCACTACGTCAAGCAGCACGCTACACCCGTGGGCGACAAGCTCGAGGACTATCAGAACACCGTTAAGGGCAAGCTGGCCGATAGCGAGTACGTTGCCTCGGACGGCATTGTTGCAATGGTGTTTTGCCTGGTTCTTGGTATCCTGATTGCCTTTGTTCCCGTGGGATCCATCTTCTTTACCGATGGCGCGCAGGCGAACATTACCGCCGCGGTTATCTCGGTGCCGATTGTGCTGGTGGGTATCGGCGTGGGCCTTACGTTCCGCCGCTTTACGCCGGAGGGCGCCGAGGTGGCGGCTCGCTGCAAGGCACTTAAGCATTGGCTCGAGGACTTCACTCGTCTAAAGGAAGCCGTCCCCAGCGATCTGGTGCTGTGGAACAAGCTGCTGGTGATGGGCGTGGCGCTGGGTGTTTCCAAGGAAGTGCTGCGTCAGCTTGCCGAGGCCGTGCCGCCCGAGGTGCGCGAGGCCGATGGCTTCTATGACAATTATCCCTGCTACTGGTGGTACTACCATCATTACGGTATCGAGTCTCCGCTCGATTCGTTCGATGACGTGTATCACGAGAGCATCCGTGAGCTGGCGTCGAGCTCCGACAGCTCGAGCGGCGGTGGTGGCGGCGGCTTTTCCGGTGGCGGCGGTGGCGGCGTCGGCGGAGGCGGCGGCGGAACGTTTTAGCGAGCGCTTGCTTTGGGGTGGACCTTTCTGGGCGGTTGCCAGGGAAGATCCATCCCATTTTTGTGCGTCGAAACGGGCCATACTTTCCGCTGCGGACCTTCGCGCAAGGGGCAGTGGGCAAAAAATGCCAAATATGAGTACTGTTGCCTAGATTGTCACATTTGTTTGTACTAAAGAATGGACTCCTAACGAGATTATTTCTCGTTAGGAGTCCATTTTATTGTACATTTGAGGAAATACGTTAGCTCGTTCGGCTGACTACCGCGTCTAAAAGCTTCAAAAATGCCCCGAATCGCTGCTACTAAAAAGGTAACAGTACTCATATTTGATGTTTTTTGTCCACAGCCATTTGTAAACCCCTAGATAGCGACCTTAAGAAGGGCTTTGTCGGTCGTTTTGATCAAGACTGTCCCCAGCGACTAGGTGTGGCTGCTGCCAAGGAGTGTCCCGGGGTGCCGGCACAAAGGGAACGTCCCTAACTGCCGGGTTGGTATGGCTGCTGGGTTTAGGCTGTTAGGTCGAGTTCGTAGAGAAAGCTTTCGCGCGGCATATTGTGGCGGCGTTCCTCGCGGTTGGCGCGGTGCGTAGACGTGCGCTTAAAGCCGTGCAGCTCGTAGAACTTCCACGAGCAGTTGGAGTCGGTGTACAGGTGCGCCCTCGTCGCTCCAAGCGAGGACAGGTGCGAGACCGCGGCATCGAGCAGAACCGTGCCAACGCCCAGGCCATGGACGTCGCGATCCACGGCAAGCAGCGTGACCTCGTTGTCGTGCGGCAACGGGCTGCTCTCGAGCAGACGGTTGTTGGTTCGGATGGTTGCGCGCACAAACGAGAGATACTCGGCGCAGGCATCAGGCTCCAGCTCACGCATCTGCGATAGCAGTGCGCGTTCGGTATCCATCCAATGCTCGTTGATAGTGACGCCGGAGTTCTGTCCTGCGCGTGCAAGTGCAATGCCGCGCGCCTCGCCGTCAATCACCGCAACCTGTGAAAACGTCGACGACGAAAGGCAATAGGCGAGGTCGCACGCGGCCTCGAGGCGGTTGTACTCATCGTTATCCGAATTGTTATGCCAAAGCTGCTGCAGAATCAGCGCGATGGCGTCGAAGTCTTCGGTATCAAACGGTCGGTAGAGAACCCGCGAGACCATGGTGCCTCTTTCTTTTGCGGATGCATATCGAGCACAGTTCTACCACGCCATTGGCATCAAATTATGGTGCCCCTGTGTTCCATGAACTCACCGTGCCCAGTGCCGTGCCCATCCCCTCCGCTCGCAAACTTTTTCTGCACATGCGCCCGTTGCGGGGTGCATCGATGCGCTCGATGCGCTACATTGAATCAGTATTTTCAATGCCGCTGCGCAAGCGCTGCAGATCGACGTATCACCGACTCACAGAGCACGGCGGCGTACCAGACAGGAGGACTGCATGGGATCTGATGTGAAGATCGCACGCGCGTTGATCTCGGTTACCGATAAAACGGGTGTCGTCGATTTCGCACGGACGCTGGTCGATGACTTTGGCGTCGAGATCATCTCTACGGGCGGCACGGCTCGTGCCATCGAGGACGCGGGCGTTCCCGTAACCCCCATCGAGGAGTTCACGGGCTATCCCGAGATGATGGACGGCCGCGTTAAGACCCTGCACCCCAAGGTTCACGGCGCGCTGCTGGCCCGCCGCGATTCCGAGCAGCACATGCAGGAGGCCGCTCAGCACGGCATTAAGCTGATCGACCTGGTCGTCGTCAACCTGTACGAGTTCGAGAAGACCGTCGCCAACCCCGAGGTCACCTTCGCGGACGCCATCGAGCACATCGACATCGGTGGCCCCTCTATGCTGCGCTCTGCCGCCAAGAACGCCACGAGCGTTACCGTCATTTCCGACCCGGCCGACTATGATGCCGTCCTGGCCGAGATGCACGAGACCGGTGGCTGCACCACGCTTTCCACCCGTCGTCGCCTGCAGGTGAAGGTCTACCAGACCACCGCCGCCTACGACACGGCTATCTCCCGTTGGCTTGCCGCCCAGGCAAGCGACGTGGCGGATACCTCTGCCAAGCTCGAGATCTCGCTGGAGAAGGTCGACGACCTGCGCTATGGCGAGAATCCTCAGCAGAAGGCTACGGTCTACCGCTTTGCCGAGGGCTGCGAGAACACCGCGAGCTCGCAGTTCCCGCTCGTTGGCTCCGAGCAGATCCAGGGCAAGCCGCTCAGCTACAACAACTATCTGGATGCCGACGCCGCTTGGAACCTGGTCCGCGAGTTCGACGAGCCGGCCTGCGTGATCCTCAAGCACCAGAACCCCTGCGGTTCCGCCGTTGCCGAGGACATCACTGCCGCCTACGACCGCGCTTTCGCCTGCGATCCCAAGAGCGCCTTTGGCGGCATCATCGCCTGCAACCGCGAGGTTCCCTATGAGCTAGTCGAGCACTTTGCCGATCAGAACAAGCAGTTCGTCGAGGTCATCATCGCCCCGAGCTACACTGCCGAGGCGCTCGAGCGCATGGCCAAGCGCCCCAACCTGCGCGTGTTGGCGACCGGCGGCGTGGACCACGGCGCCCAGGTGGAGCTACGCTCCATCGACGGCGGCATGCTGGTACAGGAGGTCGACCACGTGACCGAGGACCCCGCGACCTTTACGTTCCCCACCGACCGCAAGCCCACCGACGCCGAGATGGCCGAGCTCGAGTTTGCCTGGAAGGTCTGCAAGGGCGTCAAGTCTAACGCCATCCTGGTCTCCAAGGGCAAGGCCGGCATTGGCATGGGCCCCGGTCAGCCCAACCGCGTTGACTCCGCACTGCTGGCCTGCGAGCGTGCCGAGGACTTCTGCGAGCGTGAGGGCGTGGAGAAGGGCGGCTTTGCCTGCGCAAGCGACGCATTCTTCCCGTTCCGCGACAACGTCGACGTGCTTGCCGCGCACGGCGTGACCTGCATCATCCAGCCCGGCGGCTCCAAGCGCGATGACGAGAGCATTCAGGCCTGCAACGAGCACAATATTGCTATGGTGTTTACGGGCGCCCGCCACTTTAGGCACTAAGTTTCGCCCCGGGACAAAATAATCTCTGCAAAAGACGGCTGCTCCGTTTGGAGGGCCGTCTTTTTGGTATAAGAGGACGGAGTGACTAACACGAAAGGTATGACCATGCCCCAGATTGATGATGCCGAGCTGTTTGGCAATGCCGAGGATCAGCGTGCGTACGAGGACTTTTGCGCCAATCAGGAGGCGGTCGAGAAGTTTACGCTCGACAAGCCAGCGCTTATCTGCCGCTGGCGCATGTCCAACAAAAAGGTGCCCATGCTCAATCGCCACATTCGCGCGCTGTCCGAGCGCTTGGTGCAGGGTGAGCCGCTTACCCACAACATGCTCAGCTGGGCCAAGCAGCACGTTGAGTGGTCGCTTGCCGAGGGCGATTACACCGCACGCGACGGCGTGCTCATGCTGGTGATCGACATCAACGGCAATGCCGCCATGACGGTGGGGGAGTACGAGCCGCTGGCCGATACGTCGGCCAAGGCGCTGCGTGCCCGCTCCGCCGAGGCCCGCTCCGAGGCCGACGAAACCGGCGTGGCGCCCGAGCTGCTCGCCGCCGTCGATAACGGCGAGCTTGCCTTTGTGGCGCCAGCGGACGAGTGCCTGTGCGGCATGGCGACACTCATCGAGCAGCTGGCCCAGACCAAGGGCATCCCGGTCACGCGCGTAGATATTCCCGCACAGCTCAAGGGCGCCTTGTTCCTGGTGAGCGACGAGCACGGCGTGGTCCCCGCAACCGAGACGGACGCCGCCGAGGCCGACGCCGCGACGGTCGCTTTCTTCGCCGAAGGCTACGAAAAGCTCCGCGCCCGCCGCTAAATGATGTTTCTGGGACGGGATCAAAAAATCATTTTGACCCACGCGCCCGTTGCGGGCGAGGGGCAAACTCCCGCCGTTCGCGAACAGTTCTGTCACCTTGGCGCCGCGCGCGGCGCGTGACGACGGCTTCGCGGCCATAATAGGGCAGGATAACCAAGAGGGGAGCGGAATCCATGGCGCTGATCTATATCGTTGAGGACGACGAGCCCATTCGTCGCGAGCTTGCCGATATCCTTGCCCGTGCCGGTTTTGAGGTCGAGGCCTGCGAATCGTTCGAGCATGTCTCGCGTGATATTCTCGCCGCCGCGCCCGACCTGGTGCTGCTCGACCTGACGCTTCCCGTCAAGGACGGCCAGCATATCTGCCATGAGGTTCGCCGCGAATCCGAGGTTCCCATCATCGTCCTCACTTCGCGCGCGACCGAGATTGACGAGGTCATGGCCATGACGTTCGGCGCGGATGACTTTGTTCCCAAGCCCTACAGCGCGCGCGTGCTCGTGGCGCGCATCAACGCACTGCTGCGTCGCACCGCGGCGGCGGGCGAGCGCAGCACACTTGTCCACAAGGGCCTGGAACTCGATCTCGCTCGCTCCATGGTCACCAACATGCAAACCGGCACCAGTACCGAGCTCACCAAAAACGAGCTGCGTATCCTCTCGCTGCTTCTGAGCCGCGCGGGCAAGATCGTTTCGCGCTCGGCCATCATGCAGGACCTGTGGGACTCCGACGCCTTCGTGGACGACAATACGCTCACCGTCAACATCAACCGCCTGCGCACCACGCTCGAAAAAATCGGCATCAAGGGGTATTTGACCACGCACCGCGGCCAAGGCTATTCGGTCTAGGGGCCGGCTATGTCGTTTGGCAAGTTCTTTAAAGATGCGCTGCTTCCCGTCGCCGTGTGGACGTGCGGCGTGCTGCTGAGCTGCTTTGTGCTGACGGTCGCCGGCGCACCCGTTTCTATCGTTGTCGTGGCGGTTGGCGTGTCCTTTATCTTCGGTATGCTCGGCATCGTGATCGAGTACGCTCGCCGTCGCCGTTTTCTGCGTCAGTTGGAGCGCGCGGCAGAGGAGCTCGAGAGTCCAGCATGGGTGCAGGAGATGGTGCAATGCCCGACCTATGCCGAGGGCGAGCTCGAGTACGAGGTCTTGCGCCGGGTGGGCAAAGCCGCTTGCGACGAGGTTGCCGAAGGCCGGCGTCAGACCGATGACTATCGCGACTATATCGAGAGCTGGGTCCACGAGGCCAAGCTGCCCCTGGCGGCGGCCCATCTAATTTTGGAAAACCTGGACGGCAGCGAAGACGACCTGTCGCGCGTGGATGACCTGGGTCGCGAGCTGACTCGCGTGGAGCGCTATATCGATCAGGCGCTGTACTACGCGCGCTCGGAAGTCGTGGAGCGGGACTACCTGATTCGTCGTTGGAGCCTCAAGACCTTGGTGACGGGCGCGATTAAAGCCAACGCGCGCGAGCTCATCGCGGCGCATGTGGCCCCGGTGTGCGAGAACCTCGACTTCGAGGTCTTTACCGACGAGAAGTGGCTCGAGTTTATTCTGGGCCAGCTTATTCAGAACAGTATTAAATATGCGCGCGAGGACGGCGCGAAGATTGTGTTTTCGGGCGCGTTGCTGGACGAGGGCCTGGCGAGCGAACGCATCGAGCTTACCGTCGCGGACAACGGCTGCGGCGTGAGCGCGGCCGACCTGCCGCGCGTGTTCGAGAAGGGCTTTACCGGCGATAACGGCCGCACCACCAAGCGTGCAACAGGTATTGGCCTCTACCTGGTGGCGCGCCTGTGCTCCAAGATGGGCATCGATGTTACCGCGGCATCCGACTCCGGCGAAGGCTTTGTCGTAACATTCGCCTTCTCGACCAACAAGTTCCAATACTTTGAGTAGTCGGGTCGTATGGCGTAGCCGTTCAGGATCTTCCCATTTAAGAAGAAATCAGGTTTTTCGGCAGCTATATTCCTGAACGGGAACATTGCTAATGTAGTCAACGCTATATTCCCGTACATGAACATAGTGCTACAGGTTTATACTATGTTCACGAACAGGAATATAGCTGGAGGCGTCATGAGAACGGTGACAACGATTAAAAAGCTGGATGGGCGCATCAAGCTCAAACCGTCGGAAGTCGCTTTCTCGGAGCGCACGGTTTTCGATCCCGCCGAGATAGGGAAGGCCCTTAGGCTCAGGAGGCGTGAGCTCGGCTTGACCCAACGTGACGTCGCGACTATGACGGGCCGCAGCCTTCGTGTGATTGGTGATATCGAGCGGGGGCGGACAACGGTCGAAATTGGTGTCATTTTCGATTACGCCTCCATCGTGGATATTGATTTTATTCTGAAGGTGAGGGGGAAATAATGGATGGCACGCTGTTCGTTCACCGTGAGTTTAATGGGTCTTACCAGCTGGTTGGCATATTGGAGGAAAACGCGGGGCTTCCGATATTCACCTATAGCCCCAAATATCTCCAGAGCGGTGATGCGGCCCCGATTTCGACCTCGCTGCCGTTGTCGGCCGAGACATTTAGTCCGGACGCAACGGGTTCCTTTTTCTCTGGCATCATTCCGGAGGGGCAGCTCAACAGGGACCTAGAGAAAAGGGCGCGAGCGGAACGCGGAGATTACTTTAAGGTGCTCGATTTAGTCCGCGATGAACCTGTCGGCGCTCTGGTTTTGACGCGAGAGCCTTCGGCCGACAGTCTCGAAATGGGCTATGAAGAGATAGGTGAGGAACAGCTAAGCGGGCTGGCATACGCGCCGGCGGAGGTTGCTTTTGATTTAGCGCTAGAGAGTCGAATCTCCCTTGCAGGTGCTCAGGCGAAGGTCGGTCTCTACCATACGGGCGATGACCCATGTGGCGGATGGTACCTGCCTCATGGAGCGGCCCCATCCACGCACATTCTCAAGGCGGGATCGAAAACGTTCCCGGGTGAGACGGTGTGCGAAGCGATGTGCGTGAGAGCCGCCTCTCTGATGGACCTATCGGCCGAAGAGTGTTTTCTTGTCCGAGTTGAGGATGCCGAGCCAATTATCGCCGTGAAGCGATTTGACCGAGTAACGCCTGATGCTGGACGCTCGGTTGACGGATTGCCAATTCCGTACCGTTTGCACCAGGAAGATGTTTGTCAGGCCAAGGGTATCTCGCGTGAGCTTAAATATGAGCCGACGGGCGTCAATTACCTGGGGCTTATCGTCGATGCGGTGCGAAGGGCGTCGACGAAACAAATGGAGGACAGGTTCCTTGTCGGCTATAACCAGCTGTTCGACTATGCCGTAGGTAACTGCGATAACCATCTAAAGAACTGGTCGCTCGTATGGGACGAAAGTTGGAAGCAGGTGAGGTTGGCGCCGCTCTATGACGTGCTGTGCACAACGGTTTACCCCAGTCTCGTTCGTGAGATGGGCGTCTCGTTTGGTGGGAGCCGCAAGATTGACGACGTAACGCGTGGGTCGGTGATGAGCCAAATGATTGAGGCGGGTTTGCCCGGGGGAATTGTCGCCGGAATGATTGCTGATACCTGCAATGAGGTTCCAGACGCGCTAAGAGACGCCGCGCGCGGTCTCAAAGAAGAGGGTTTTCCCGAGGCGGAGGTAATGTTCGAGAAGATCATTCCAGAAGTGCAAGCTCGTCTAAGCAGGATCGCCTTATAACAAAAACGTGCCGCCCCAAACAAAACGTGCCGCCCCAAACGGGGCGGCACGCCATTCCTCTATTCAGATAACTCGCTGAAGTACGGTGACGAAGGCGCAAGGCCGGGAGGGGTTATCAAAGCCGACATCCCGCAGCCGCGAAGCGGCGAGGACGTCGGCGTGATAACCCCGCAGGCCTTGCGCCGGCGGGAAGGAACCTACTTCACGACCAAGATGTCGCAGTCCGTATTGCGCAGCAGGAACGTCGAAATCGAACCCAGCAGCGCATACTTGATCGAGGACAGGCCGCGGGCGCCGCAGAGCACCAGGTCGGGCTTGACCACGTCGAGCATCTCGTCCTTGAGCGTCTCGCGAATACGGCCGGCGCGAATCATGACCTCGACCTCGGGAATATCGGGATTGGCCTTGGCCTCTTCGAGCTGCTTGGCAATGGAGTTCTTAAATGCCTCCTCTAGGCCGTTGACCAGGTCGACCGGATAGGAACCGGCGCTCTCGAGCGCCGTGGAATCGATAACGTGGCCGATGATTAGCTTGGCGCCGTTGTTCGCGGCGACCTTAATGGCGCGTGCGAGCACAAAATCCTGCTGCTCAGTACCGTCGAGTGAAACAAATACCTTGGTGTAGCCCTCGTTCATGGTTTCCTCCTTGGTCTATCGCACGGGCGCGGGGCTCGTGCATCGGGCGGGCGCGGGCGCGTCGGCCGCCGGACACTTTATCTTGTTGCAGTTATACCCAAGGATTTGGGTTTGACCGCTCGCAATTCTGTGAACGGGCGAGTTTTTTGGTAAGGGTAGGCGCAGGTGCGCCGCCAACGGTTGATAATGGGACATCGCCCGCACCGTCCGCAGAACAATATCGGCGGGTGTCTAACGAGGGGGTCCCTTTGGATATTATCGAGCTTCTAAAATCTGCCTTCATGGGCCTGGTCGAGGGCATCACCGAATGGCTGCCTGTTTCGTCGACCGGTCACATGATCTTGGTGGACGAGTTCGTCAAGATGAACGTGAGCGAGACGTTCTGGAATATGTTCCTGGTCGTGATTCAGCTCGGCGCCATTCTGGCCGTCTGTGTGCTGTTCTTCCATGAGCTCAATCCGTTCTCGCCCAGCAAGGGTAAGGAGGGCCGTCGCGACACCTGGGTGCTGTGGGGCAAGATTGTGCTTGGTTGCATTCCTGCGGCGGCGATCGGCCTACCGCTCAACGACTGGATGGAGGAGCATTTCTACAATGCTCCCGTCGTGGCGCTGGCGCTCATTGTGTACGGCGTGCTGTTTATCGTGATCGAGAACTGGCGCGCGAGCAAGCGAGAGGAAATGGCCGTTGCCGGTTCGTTTGGCTCGCGTGCTGTGGTGTCGGGTGGACGTCCCGCCGGTGCGCACTTTGCGGCGCCCGCCGCGGCTACCGCTGAGGATGAGGACGATGACGAGAATCTGGACTTTGGCTCCATCGCCACGCTCGAGGACCTGAGCTGGAAGACTGCGCTGGGCATCGGCTGCTTCCAGGTGCTTTCGCTGGTGCCTGGTACGTCTCGCTCCGGTTCTACCATCATCGGCGGCCTGCTTTTGGGCTGCACGCGTTCGGTGGCGTCCAAGTTTACGTTCTTCCTGGCCATTCCTGTCATGTTTGGCGCGAGTGCGCTCAAGCTGGTCAAGTACTTCATCAAGGGCGGTACCTTTGGCGCCAACGAGATCGCCATCCTGGGCGTGGGCTGCGTTGTGGCCTTTGTGGTTTCGCTCATCGCCATTAAGTGGCTCATGGGCTTCGTTCGCCGTCACGACTTCAAGTGCTTCGGCGTTTACCGCATCATTCTGGGCATCGTGGTGCTCGCGTACTTCTTCGTCTTGGAGCCGATGCTCGGCCTGTAACTTGGTTGACGCTGCGCGGCGGCCAGAACGACAACTTATCATTCAAAGAGGGCGGCATGACCAAAAGGTCTATGCCGCCTTTTTGGTGCAATGGGGACAGGTTTCTTTGCGCCAAATCCGCTGGGGCGGGCCCGATGGTGGCGGACGGAGTCGTGGTGTGATTTGCGTCGGTGTCCGCGCGGCTCGGTATACTGGTACGGCTCAAACTATGGCGCTGCCCGCAGGCGCGCCGTCCGTCAGATGAGGAGTCGCCCATGACCCAGCCACTGCCCTGGGAAAAGAACGCCGCCGCGCCCGTGCCGCCCGCGCCGGAGCCCGTGCCGCTCGATGCATACACAGCCCCCGCTGCGCCGGAGCCCGAGCTCGTTCCGCTCGACATTTACGACGCTCCCGCGCCGGCACCCAAACTCGCCAAGCCGCTTGTCGACATCGACAGTCTTAATCCCGCCCAGCGCGAGGCGGTCCTGACCACCGAGGGTCCGTTGCTGGTCCTTGCCGGCGCCGGCTCGGGTAAGACCCGCGTCTTGACCTTCCGTATCGCACATATGCTCGGCGACCTGGGCGTTAAGCCCTGGCAGATCCTTGCCATCACGTTTACCAACAAGGCTGCGGCCGAGATGCGCGAGCGTCTGGCGGCACTCATCCCCAGCGGTACCCGCGGCATGTGGGTGTGCACCTTCCATGCCATGTGCGTGCGCATGTTGCGCGAGGACGCTGACCTGCTGGGCTACACCGGTCAGTTCACCATCTACGATGACGACGATTCCAAGCGCATGGTGCGCGATATTATGCAGGCGCTCGGTATCGAGCAAAAGCAATTCCCCATCAATATGATCCGCAGCAAGATCAGTTCGGCCAAAAACGCCATGATCGGCCCCGAGGACATGCTCAAATCCGCCGACAGCCCCAACGACAAAAAGGCCGCGCAGGTCTACCTGGAGCTGGAACGCCGCCTGCGCGCCGCCAACGCGATGGACTTCGACGACCTGCTCGTGCGCACGCTCGAGCTGCTGCGCACCCGCCCCGAGGTGCTCGACAAGTACCAAGAGCGTTTCCGCTACATTAGCGTCGACGAGTATCAGGACACCAACCACGTCCAGTACGAGATCGCCAACCTGCTGGCCGCCAAGTACCAAAACCTCATGGTCGTGGGCGACGATGACCAGTCCATTTACAGCTGGCGTGGCGCCGACATCACCAACATCCTGGACTTTGAGAAGGACTTTAAAAACTGCAAGACCGTCAAGCTGGAGCAGAACTACCGCTCTACGGGTCACATCCTGAGCGCCGCCAATGCCGTGGTGCGCCACAACTCGCAGCGCAAGGACAAGCGCCTGTTTACGGCCGAGGGCGACGGCGAGAAGATCCAGGCCTTCCAGGCAAGCGATGAGCGCGACGAGGGCCGCTGGATTGCCGGCGAGATCGAAAAGCTGCACTCCAAGGGCACGAGTTACGACGATATCGCCGTGTTCTACCGCACCAACGCCCAGTCGCGTATCCTCGAAGATATGTTCCTGCGCGCGGGCGTGCCCTACAAGATCGTGGGTGGCACGCGATTCTTCGATCGTGCCGAGATCCGCGACGTCATGGCTTATCTCAAGATGATCGTGAACCCGGCAGACGAGATGAGCGTCAAGCGCGTCATCAACACGCCGCGCCGCGGCATCGGCTCCACCTCGATCCAAAAGATTGAGCAGCTGGCGCGCGACAACCGTTGCTCGTTCTTCCAGGCTTGCGAGATCGCAACGGCCGAGACGGGCATGTTTAGCGCCAAGGTGCGCAATGGCCTGTCGAGCTTTGTCTCGCTGGTGCGCGAGGGTCGCCGCATGGACGGCGAGCTCAAGGACGTCGTCGAGATGATTGTCGACAAGACGGGCCTGCTGCAGGCCTTCCGCGTTGAGGGCACCATGGAGTCCGAGAGCCGTGCCGAGAACATCCAGGAATTCCTGGGTGTCGCTGCCGAATTTGAGGAGACGCACGAGGATATCGAGGGTACGCTCGAGAGCTTGGAAGAGCTGCGCGCAGCCGGTGTTGCCGATGTGCCTGCCGGTGCCGAGCCCGAGCCCGTCGTGGTGAGCGCGCCCGCGCCCGAACCGGGGCCGTCTGCGCCCGCGTCTTCGTTTGAGGCGCTCGTTGGCGCGCGTGATGCCGCGGGTTCCAATCCGCTCGATAGCCTGGCCGCTCCGGCGCTCTCGCCGCAGGATGCCCTGGCCGCCGCCATCGCGGGCAACGCCTATGCCGCGCCGACAGAGCTGCCGGCGGGTGCCGTACATGCCGACGAGATCGAGCGCACCTACGGCCCGCTCACCTGCAAGGCGCTGCCTGCACTCATGGAGTGGCTGGCTCTGCGCTCCGACTTGGATTCCCTGGCCGGCGAGACGCATGCCATCACTATGATGACCATCCACTCCGCCAAGGGCCTGGAGTTCCCGGCGGTGTTCGTGGCCGGCATGGAGGAGGGCATCTTCCCGCACGTGCACGACTTTGGCGGCAGCGATGATCCGGGTAAGCTCGAGGAGGAGCGTCGCCTGGCCTACGTCGCCATCACGCGCGCTCGCAAGCGCCTGTTCCTGACGTATGCCGCCACGCGTCGCACCTACGGCTCGACCTCTGCCAACCCGCGCTCGCGCTTCCTCAACGAGATTCCGTTTGAGGACATCGAGTTTAGCGGTATCGGTTCTGCCGGTTTTGAGGGAACGGGCTGGGAGAAGCGCGGCGACCGTCACGGCACCTTCGGCTCGGGCATGGGCTCGGATATGTACGGTGGCAAGGTGTTCGGTTCGCATACGCGTTCGACCGGCGGTTCCGGTTCGCGCGGCGGATCGAGCTTTGACGACTTCTTTGGTGGCAGCAGCTACGGGACCGAGCGCCATCGTGGGATCTCGCCCGACGCCGGCCGTGTTGCCTCGACCTTTGGCTCGGGCGCGCCGCGAGCCAAAAAGCCGTCATCTAAGGTGTCGCCGACAGTGGAGCGCAAGGTCGATCGCGCTAGCGCATCGCAGGACTTTGTCGCGGGCGATACCGTGAGTCATAAGACCTTTGGCACGGGCACCGTGATTTCGGTCGCCGGAGACATGATCGAGGTTCAATTCGAAAAGACCGGCCAGACCAAAAAGCTAATGAAAGGATTCGCTCCGATCGTCAAGCTGAATGCCTAACTGCGAGGTTGACCGGGCGCGCCGGGGGCTTTGGTCGCCTGCTCGGACAGTCCTGCTCGCACGGAGAGCACATTAAGTGCTCTCCGGCTCGT
>CBCTFW010000017.1:0-49287 GCA_965146285.1 uncultured Collinsella sp. | reverse complement strand
TCAGGGAATTGTAATTGATGGTGAAGGTTCAAAGGTTATTTGCAAAGACTAATTTAAACTTCCAGTTTGCTGCACTCGCTCCTAGTAGCGTATGGGGCAGGAGGGGCGCAAGAGACGGGAGGGCCTTGTACGCGTTCCTGCGCGAGGGCCGCGGGGAGGGACTGCCTGGGTACGGCGCCTGTCAACTCGGTCTACGTCTTTGATGACCTGGTCGTACTCAATATCAACTTCACGGATGATGCCAAAACGGTCACCCGTGAGGAAGTGTTGGGTTCGAGTGCTGTGGACAATGTTCCAACATGCTGGGATCGAACTCGCTAGCCGGAATCACACGGTAACCGTGGCGGAGTAGAAGGTCGACGAAAACGCCGTTGCCCGCGGTGAGCGTACCGCTAAAGGTGCCGTCGTAGATGCGACCCGCGCCGCACGAGGGGCTGCGGTCCTGCAAGATGCACACAGCAATCTCAGAAGGGCCGCCCGCCTGCTCGCACATGTCGAGCGCACGTTGAGCGCCCAGGCGGAATTCCCGGTCAACGGACACTCCCTCGCAGGTACGGACCTCGCCGTTCACAATCTCGGACGGCTTGCGCGGCGTGGGCAGGCCGCCAAAGACCTCAGGGCACACCAAGAGTACCTCGGTCCCCGTACGCTCGCAAGCCTCGACCAACGCGCGGTGGTAATTATCGAGGCCGTTATACTTGCAGCTCTCGCCCATCAAACAGGCACTCACCACGATCTTCATACATATCCCTCCCAAGCAAAACGCCCCATTTGAGATAGGCACTCAAATGGGGCGTCGATATTTACTGACCCGAATGCAACGCTACTGCTGCTTAGGCATCAGCGGATTCTCGCGCGTGAGGAGATTCATAAACTCCTCGCCCGTGATCGTCTCCTTCTTGTACAGATAACGAGCCAGCTCATGGAGCTTAAACTTGTTCTCCTTCAGGATCTGCAGGGCGCGGTCGTGCGCATCCTCGATCAGCTTGGCGACAATTGCGTCCACGCGCTCGGCCGTACCGGGGGCGCAGGTGAGCGACGTATCCTGGTTGAGGTACGCATTTTGGACAGTACCGAGCGCCATCATGCCAAACTCATCGGACATACCAAAGCGCGTCACCATGTTGCGGGCGAGCTTGGTTGCTTGCTCGATATCGTTGGCTGCGCCGGTCGTCATCTCGCCAAAGATGAGCTCCTCGGCCGCGCGGCCACCGCAGTAGACGGCGAGCTTGTCCAGGACCTCCTGGCGCGTGGTCAGGAAGCGCTCGTCCTCCTCGACCTGCATGGTGTAGCCCAGAGCGCCGCTCGTGCGCGGCACGATGGTGATCTTGGTAACCGGCGCGGAACCCTTTTGGCGGGCAGCGACGATGGCATGACCGATCTCGTGGTAGGAAACGACCTGCTTCTCGTGGTCGGAAAGCACCGTGGACTTACGCTGCTGGCCGGCAATGACGACCTCCACCGACTCCTCGAAGTCGTCCTGGGTCGCGCGCTTGCGGCCTTCGCGAACAGCGCGCAGGGCACCCTCGTTGATGATATTGGCAAGGTCGGCGCCCGAGGCACCGGGCGTGGCGCGGGCAATAGCGGTCAGGTCGATCGGCGGCTGCGTCTTCACGCTCTTGGCATGCAGCTCGAGGATGTTCTTGCGGCCAGTCAGGTCGGGCAGCTCAACGGGAATGCGGCGGTCAAAACGACCGGGGCGCAGCAGGGCGGGATCGAGGCTGTCGGGACGGTTGGTCGCAGCGAGGACGACGATGCCCTTGTGGTTATCGAAGCCGTCCATCTCGGTCAGCAGCTGGTTGAGCGTCTGCTCGCGCTCGTCGTTGCCACTAAAGCCGCCGCCATCGCGCTTCTTACCGATGGTATCGATCTCATCGATAAAGACGATACACGGGGCCTTTTCCTTGGCCTGCTTAAACAGGTCACGAACCTTTGCAGCGCCGCGACCAACAAACATCTCAACGAACTCAGAGCCCGAAATGCTAAAGAACGGAACACCGGCCTCGCCGGCAACAGCCTTGGCAAGCAGGGTCTTACCGGTACCCGGAGGGCCAACAAGGAGAGCACCGCGCGGCAGCTTGGCGCCGATCTCCTCGTAGCGCTGCGGATTCTCCAGAAAGTCGACGACCTCCTTGAGGGACTCCTTGGCCTCTTCCTGGCCGGCGACGTCCTTAAAGGTCACGCCAACATCCTTGGAGGCAATCACGCGAGCGCCGGACTTGCCCAGTCCGCCGCCGCCAAAGCCGCCGCCAAAGTTCATCGACGGGCCGTCATCACCCATGGCCTTCTTCATACGGCGGTTGAGCCACCAACCGATAAGGAAGAAAATCGCCATGGGAAGGATGAGTGTAAGAAGGTAGTAGGTCATCAGACCCGAGTTTTTATCGGGAACGACCGACTCCAAGGACGCACCGGATTCAAGCACGCGATCGGTAAAACCCGCATCATTCGGCACGCCGGTCGTCTTGTAGGCGATATTCTCGTCCTCGCCCTTCTTGGTGTAATAAATCGTGTAATCATCCGTGTTGTACTCGACCTTGTCGACGCTTTTCTTATCGAGCGCTTTGACAAACGTCGAATAATCGGTCTTCGTAATCTGCTGCGTGTGACCGATGTTGGGGAACAGAACGGTCGAGAGCACGAGGTAGACGACGAAGGCGATGAGCACGTAGAGGATCATATTCCGTCTACGTTTGTTGTCATCCATCTCCATCTGCTTGAACTCCATCTACTGGGGTTGATAATGCTATCTAGAATACCCAACCCGGACGGCGATAAACCGACGCCGGGCACGAAAGGACAGAGATGGCATCACTAGAAGTCGGCAAGGTTCAGATCTATACGGGCGACGGCAAGGGCAAAACCACGGCTGCGCTGGGATTGGCGATGCGCGCCACAGGTTATGGGCTCGACGTACTCATACTGCAGTTTGCCAAGAAGCTGCACTGCGCCGAGCATGATGCGGCGCCACGCCTGGGGCTGCGAATTGTACAGGCCGACCGCGACACGCCCGAGGCTTGCGCCGCACAGATCATGGAGCTCGCACGCGAGCAGATTAGCCAGGTCGACGTGCTGATCTTGGATGAGCTGGGAGAAGCCATGCGACGGGGCTTTGTGACGCGCGAAGATGTCGAAGCGCTGATCGCGATAAAGCCCGCCACTACGGAGCTCGTGCTCACCGGCCGGGGCCTGCTGCCCCTCGCAGACCTCGCGGACCTGGTCACCGAAATGCGCCCCGTCAAACACTACTTCGACGAAGGCCTCCTAGCCCGCCAAGGCATCGAATACTAATTGATCCAAAGGGGACGGAGGAAAACGGATCATTTCGCCTTATCGCCGGGCCAATGATCCGTTTTCCTCCGTCCCCTACGGGTCATTAGGCAGTGGCGCGGCCGAGCCAGTTGCCACCGTGGTGGTAGATGGTAAACATCGTGGCCGTGATGAGCCAGGTTACAGGGTAAACCAGCAGCAGGTGCTCAAGCGACGGATCGAACGGCATAATCGCAAACACCCAGATCACCCTGAGCACGACGGTGCCAAAAATCGTGAGCAGCATGGGCTGAAGGCTCACGCCGGCGCCGCGGATAGAGCCCGACGCGTTCTCGATAATCGAGAAGATTGCGTAGAACGGCGCGATGAAATGAAGAATCGTCGTGGTGTACGCCGAAATCGAAGCATCGTCGACAAACAGACGCGACAGAGGACCCGAGAACACCAGCAGCACGGCAGACAGGCCACCAATGAGCATAAACGACAGCACGAGCGACGTATGGTAGCCCTTGCGCATGCGCTCGTAGTTGCGCGCGCCAAAGTTCTGTGCCGAGAACGTGGTGATCGACACGCCAAGCGCCTCGGTAACCATCCAGACAATGCCATCCAAACGGCCCGAAAGACCCCACGCCGTGGTGACATCGGCGCCAAACGAGTTGACCGACACCTGAATCAAAACGTTGGAAATCGAATACGCAGCAGACTGAAAGCCAAGCGGCAGACCACACGAGATCATGCTCTTACAAATGCCAGGATCAATGCCGAGTTTGGACAGTGAAAGCCGCCACGCACCCGGTGCGCGCATCATACGAATCACGATCATCGTGGCATTGGAGCAAATGGTCAGCGCCACCGCGATGCCGCAGCCCAGAGCCTCCATATGAAGCACGGCAACGAAGATGACATCCAGCGCCGCATTAACAAGGCAGCCGGAAGCGATGATCACAGCGGGCCCGCGCGTGTCGCCCACGGCGCGCAGCAATGCCGTTCCCATATTGAGCAGCAGCGCTGCAACCATGGCGGCAAAATAGCAACGGGCATAGGCCACGCCCTCGGCCAATAGTTCATGCGGCGTGTTCATAAGCACCAGCATGGGCTCAACGAACACTATGCCAAGAATCGAGAAAACGATACCGCCCACCAGCGCGAGCGTCATGGCCGTATGGACCGATCGGCTCAGGCGCTCGTCATCGTGCTGGCCAAAAAACTGGCCCGTAATGACCGCGCAGCCGGCACCGACGCCAACGCAAAAGCCAATGCAGAGCTCGGTGAGTACCATCGTGGCTTGAATGCCACCCAGTGCGAGCTTGCCGCCAAACTGACCGACGATATAGGTACCGATAAGCGTGTAGGCCTGCTGAAAAAACGAGCTAAAGAAGATGGGAACGCACAGCGAAAGCAGCTGCTGCCAAATGACACCCTGCGTTACATCGATAGCCGTAGATTTCTTAGCCACACGCCCTCCCCACCAGCATACGTCAAACAACAAAACGGCAATTTAAGGCCAAAACCAATAGCAGCTTAGCACCGACCGGCGTCGACCGAAACACCCCGAGTCAGAGCCCGGTGCGAACTATCTGCCTAGTGATACAAACCCGGCTGGTAGTGATACTCATTGCTCACATGCGGGCACAGCTGCCAAAAGGCGACGGCACTCGCCGCGGCCACGTTGAGCGAATCGACCCCGTGCGCCATCGGAATGCGCACGGCCCGGTCGCAGCCCGCGATGGTCTTGGCGCCCAGGCCGGCACCCTCGGTGCCCATAAAGATTGCCAGGCGGTCAATCTCCTGGAGCGCGGGATCGTCCAACGACACTGAATCGTCCGTCAACGCCATGGCGGCACACGAAAAACCGGCATCGTGCAGCGCCGCCAGGCCGTCATGCGGCCACACGCGCGCCTCACTGCCAATACGCGTCCACGGCACTTGAAACACGGTCCCCATGCTCACGCGGGCCGAGCGACGGTACAGCGGGTCACAGCACGTAGGGCTCACCAGAATGCCGTCGACATTGAGCGCGGCCGCCGAACGGAAAATCGCGCCCACATTGGTATGGTCGACAATGCCCTCGAGCACGCACACACGCACCGGACGCTCCCCCGCAGCCTTGACGACGCCGCCCAAGAACTCATCAACCGGAATCTGCCGCGGGCGACGGAACGCCGCGAGCGCACCTCGCGTCACGTTAAAGCCCGTCAGCTGCTCCATGAGCTCCATAGAGGCCACAAACACAGGAACCGGACCTGTGCCCTCGCGCACAACCAAGCGCTCAAACAGCGGCATCATCTGGTCGAGCCAGCGTTCACCCAAAAGAAAGCTCACCGGCTCGTATCCGGCACGCACCGCGCGCTCGATAACCTTGGCGCTCTCGGCGATAAAGATGCCCTTTTGCGGCTCCAGCACGCAGCGTAGCTCGCGTTCGGTCAGTCGCACGTAGGCATCGAGCCGCTCGTCCTCGAGCGAATCAATTCGCAGAACCTCAACGGCATCTGTCATAGCAGCCAGCCCGCACCCTTCTTTACAGCACATCTATACCAAACGAGGCGACGCTAAGCGCCGCCCCATGCATTCAATCAACCCGATGATACCGTTCGCGCCTGGCGATTTACGCCTCAGCGCGACGATACGTCACGAACTCATAATCGAGGCCTTCGTCACCCTCGCCCGCGGCAATCGTGGCAACCCCTTCGCGCCGCGCAACTTCCCACGCGGGATCGGCATCCAAATTGGGAAAATACGTATCCACGGGATGGACGCAGTGGTTATGCGTGACCTCGGCCTCCACGCAATACGGCAAAAACTGCCGATACACCTCGCCGCCGCCGATCACCCACGCAACGGACTCATCGGCAACCGCGGCGAGCGCCTCGTCGATGCTATGTACCACGTCGACGCCCTCAGCAGCAAAGCTCTCGTCGCGGGTAAGCACGATATTGCGGCGGTTTTTGAGCGGACGCCCACCAGGAAAACTCAGTAGCGTCTTGCGCCCCATAATGACCGGGCAACCCTTGGTGCAGGCCACAAAATGGCGCATGTCGGCGCGATTGGAAACCACCATGTCGCCCTCGCATCCAATGCCCCAGTCGTCACACACGGCGACGATGGCAGAAAGCTTACACGTCATGAGCGCCACCTACACCGCAATGGGAATGTTCTTGACCTGCGGGCCGTGCTCGTAGCCCTCCACGATCAGGTCGTCGGTCGTAAACGCGTAGAAATCGTGCACATCGGGGTTAAGCGTTACCTTGGGCGCAGCAAACTGCGGACGCTCGATAAGCTCGCGGACGATATCGACATGACGGTCGTAAATGTGGGCATCGGCGATCACATGCAGCAGCTCACCGGGAATCATATCGACCGACTGCGCGACCATCATCAGTAAAATGGCGTACTGGCACACATTCCAGTTGTTCGCAGCCAAAATGTCCTGACTGCGCTGGTTGAGAATCATGTTGAGCGTTGGCTTATCGTCCTGCGGGCGCTGCGTGACGTTATAGGTCACGCTGTACGCGCACGGATACAGGTGCATTTCGGACAGGTCGCTAAACACGTACGTGTTGGTCATGATGCGGCGGCTGTACGGCGTGTTCTTAAGGTCGTACAGCACGCGGTCCATCTGGTCAAAGTCACCCTCGGCATAATGGCTTTTCTGCCCAATCTGGTACCCGTAGGCCTTGCCGATGGAGCCAGTCTCGTCGGCCCACTCATCCCAAATATGGCTGTTGAGGTCGCGGACGTTATTTGACTTCTTTTGATAGATCCACAAGATCTCGTCCATGGCAGACTTAAGCGCCGTGCGACGCAGTGTGAGCGCGGGAAACTCCTCACGCAGGTCGTAGCGAGCCGTAACGCCAAAGTTTTTAATGGTATAGGCAGGGGTGCCGTCCTCCCACACCGGTCGGACCTTTTGGCCCTCGGTGGTGGTGCCATGGTCCAAGATATCGCGGCACATGGTTACAAACTGTTGATCAGCCTTGCTCATTGACCCTCCTGTCAGTCGCCTATAAGCGAAATTCATTGTAGCCTAGGCGCACGCGACCCCACAGCCCAAACATAAGCCCTCATTTTCTGACATATGCCAGAAATTCCTTGCGCATATCCGCACGTTCGATATTCTATTGTTGACATATGTCAGATTAGGAGAGTGAATGGCAGGAAGACGAGAAAAATTGCGCCGCGTTGGGATCATCCCCGAATATCGCGGTTTTACCCCCGACGGCCTTGCCAGCGGAGATGCCATCGACATGACGGTCGACGAACTCGAGGTCCTGCGACTGTGCGACCTGGAAGGACTCAATCAGGAGGCAGTCGCCCAACAAATGGGTATCGCTCGCGCCACCGTGGCGGCCATCTGCAGCCGCGCACATCGCAAGGTGGCAAACGCGCTGGTCAATGGACGGGCGATTGTCATCGAAGGCGGCAACATCGCGTATTCCCCCATCACCACGACGACGGCCGCATGGCCAGCAAAGGAGGTCGACACCATGAGGGTGGCAACGACGTACGACAACGGCAATATCTTTATGCACTTTGGCCGCAGCGAACAGTTCAAGATCTACGACATCCAGGATGGCAAGGTGCTCAACGAGCAGGTCGTAAACACCGGTGGCACCGGCCACGGCGCCTTGGCGGGCCTGCTTGCCAACGGTGGCGTTGACACGCTCATCTGCGGCGGCATCGGCGGCGGCGCCATCAACGCGCTCGCCCAGGCCGGCATCACGGTCTATGCAGGAGCCCAGGGCAACTGCGACGCTTGCGTCGAAGCCCTCATTGCCGGTACGCTCGCGCAGACCGGCGAGGCCACCTGCGACTGCCATGGACATGATCACGAGCACATCCACGAGCATGGCGAGTCCTGCGGCTGCCACGGTCACCACGACCATGACGGGCACGAAGGCTGCGGCTGCCACTAGCGGCAAGTACCTCGTCGAGAACGCGCTTCCACGCGTGCGACAACCAGCGAACAAACGGCGAACAAACGGCGAACAAACGGCGAACAAACGGCGAACAAACGGCGAAGGCCGCCTGGAATACCATCCAGGCGGCCTTCGCCATACACGACTCAACTAGTCGTTATTTCTTGTTGCGCATCTGCGCTTCCATCTGGCGCAGCAGGTCCATATCGGACTTGGGGCCGCCCGTACCCAGGCCGCCCATGCCGCCCAGACCCATAGCGTCCAGGCCAGGGATATTGGGCATGCGCATCTTCTTGCCCTTCTTGCCCTTTTTGCCCTTCTTACCGCCGGCTTGCGCCTGATTGGACATCGTGCGCATGCGGCCCATCATCTTGTTCATCTCACCCCACTGCTTCATAAGGCTATTGACCTCGGTGGGGGTCACGCCGGCGCCCTTGGCGATGCGGGCGCGACGCTGGCCGTTGATAATAGAGGGACGCAGGCGCTCCTCCTTGGTCATCGACATGATGATGGCCTCGTTCTTGTCGAAGATGCCCTCGTCCAGGTTGCCGCCCATCTGGTTGAGCGCGCGCTGACCGCCGGGAAGCATACCCAGGATACCCTTCATGCCGCCCATCTTCTTGACGGCCTTCATCTGGTCGAGCATGTCGTTCATGGTAAAGCCCTCGCGCAGCATGCGCTCGGCAGCCTCAAGCTGCTCGGCATCGGCCGCCTCCTGAGCCTTCTCGATGATGCCGACGACGTCGCCCATGCCTAAGATGCGCTTGGCCATACGGTCGGGGTAGAACGGCTCCAGCGAATCGGGCTTCTCGCCCATGCTCACGAACTTGATAGGCTTGCCGGTCACCTGGCGCACGGAAAGCGCGCCGCCGCCACGGGCATCGCCGTCGAGCTTGGAGATGATCACGCCGTCAAAGTCGGTACGCTCGGCGAAGGTCGAGACGACGTTGACAATATCCTGGCCGGTCATGGCATCGACGACCATTAGCACCTGATCGGGCTTGACGGCCTTCTTGATGTCCACGGCCTCCTGCATCATCTGCTCGTCGATCTGCAGACGACCGGCGGTATCGACGATGACCACGTCGCGCAGGTGGTCGACGGCCTCCTGGATGGCGCCCTTGGCGATATCGACCGGGTGCTCGCCGTCACCACGGAAGACCGGTACGCCGATCTCTCCACCGAGCGTGGCCAGCTGGTCGGCGGCGGCGGGACGGTAGACGTCGCACGCGGCGAGCAGCGGCGAGCGGCCCTGCTTCTTGAGCAGGTAGGCCAGCTTTACAGCTGCCGTGGTTTTTCCGGAGCCCTGAAGGCCCACGAGCATGATGACATTGGGAATGCGGTTGCTAAAGACGAGCTTGCTCTCGGTGGAGCCGAGCATCTCGGTGAGCTCGTCGAGCACGATCTTGACGACGTTTTGCGCCGGCGACAGCGACTCCATGACCTCGGCGGTCATGCAGCGCTCCTTGGTCTTGGCGACGAACTCCTTGACGACCTTGAAGTTGACGTCGGCCTCGAGCAGCGCCATGCGAATGTCGCGCATGGCCGAGGTAATATCGGCCTCGGTCAATTTACCCTTGCCGCGCAGGCGGTCAAATGTGTCGTTGAGGCGATCGCTCAGAGAATCAAACACTAGTCACTCCTTAATTGGACTCGCCCACCAGGGCGCGGCAGAAATCTTTGGCATTGAACTCCTGCAGGTCATCGACCTGCTCGCCCACGCCAATGCGCAGGATTGGGAGCTTGAGCTTCTCGGCCACGGCCATGGCGATGCCACCCTTAGCCGTGCCGTCCAGCTTTGTCATGATAATACCGTCCAGACCCAACGCCTCGTTAAACTCGAGCGCCTGGTTCAGACCGTTTTGGCCCGTCGCGGCATCTATCACGAGGACAACCGAGACGGGCATGGGGCCGGCGGCCATATTGGCGGCGCGCTTACGCGTCACGTTGACCACCTTGGCAAGCTCGCGCATGAGCTCGGGGCTCGTGTGCAGACGGCCGGCGGTGTCGATAAGCACCAGGTCGCTGCCGCGCTTGTCGGCCTCGTCGAGCACGTCGTAGCAAACGCTCGCCGGGTCGGAGCCGCGGTCGCGCTTGATGACGGGGACACCAGCGCGCTGGCCCCACACATCGAGCTGCTCGATGGCGGCGGCGCGGAAGGTATCGGCTGAGCCGATCACGACGTTCTTGCCGCGGGCAGCCATGGCGCTCGCGATCTTGCCGACCGTCGTGGTCTTGCCGGCACCGTTAATACCCACAAACAGCACGCAGCTCGGCGTGTCGGAGAACGGATCGCGCTCGGCGGGCACAAAATGTTGCTCGAGCTGCTCGGCCAGGGCGCGACGGAGCTGCTGGGCGGTCTTAAGGTTCTTCTTGGCCGCGGCGTCGCGCAGGTCATCGGACACCTTGATAGCGACCTCGGCACCCATGTCACCCATGACGAGAGTGTCCTCAAGGTCCTCCCAAAAATCCTCGTCGACCTCGCCGCCAAAATAAAAGACCTCGTTGAGGGCCTCGCGGCTGCGTTCAAGTCCGCGCGAGAGAGCATCGAAGAATCCCATTATGCATTCACGACCTTTCCGGTTTCGCGATCGAGTTTTTGCGAGACGACGCGGCTGACGCCGTCGGCTTGCATCGAGACGCCGTAGAGGACGTCAGCGTCCTCCATAGTACGGCGCTGATGCGAGATAACCAAGAGCTGCGTATCGGAACGCAAAACATCGAGCGCGCCGATGAGCTTGGACAGGTTGGCGTCATCGAGTGCCGCCTCGACCTCGTCCAGCACATAGAACGGCACCGTACGCGTGCGATACACGGCAAAGAGCAGGGCGAGCGCCGTCAGGCTCTTCTCGCCGCCCGACATGAGCATCATCTTAGTGATGCGCTTGCCGCGCGGCTGCGCCACGACCTCGATGCCTGTCTCGGCCGGATGCTCGGGGTCGGTCATCTCCAGATGTGCCTGGCCGCCCGGGAACAGCATGGCGAAGATCTCGCGGAAGTTCGCATCGACCTTCTCAAAGGTCACCAGGAAGGCTTTACGCATCTTGCGGTCGATGGCCACCGTGATCTTGGTGAGCGCCTTGCGTGCGCTCTCAAGATCGGCCAGCTGCTCCTCGATGTAATCGGCGCGGCGCTTGAGCTGCTCGTACTCCTCCATGGCAACCTGGTTCACAGGGCCCAGGTTGTTGATCTGGCGCACGAGCTGGTTGAGCTCGCGCTCAGCAGCGTCACGGTCGGTGGGCGCAGGAAGCATGAGCGCTTCCTCCAGCACCGTGGTGCCATCGGCGGTAATGGCCTTGATGGCCGCCTCCACCTGCACCTCGAGCTTGCCGCGAGAGACCTTGAACTCGTTTTGCGTGGCGGAGGCGGTATCGACTCGCTCCTTAGCGCGGGCAACCTCTGCTTTGGCATCCTCGATGGTCTTCTTGAGCGAAGCGGAGTCTGCCTCCTCCAGAGAGGCCTGGTCACGCAGGCGCGCTGCCCAATCCGACGCGCGTTCCAACAGGGCAGAATAGCGTTCGTGCATGGGATCGACGCGCAGGCGCAGCAGCTCGAGCGAGCGCGAAGCCTGGCGTGTTCCGCGGATACGACGGTCGATGCCCTCAAGACGATGCTCCAGGTCGGGCACGCGGCCCTTCAGCGAACGCAGGCGTTCGCTCGTCTGGGCTAGGCGAACCTTGGCGTCGGCGAGCTTGCCGGCAGCCTCGGAATCGTCACGGCGAACGCGGTCGAGTTCGTCGTTGGCCTCGGCAATCTGCAACCCCAGATTGCTTGCCCGCGCGCGAGCCTCGTCACGCGAACGGGTGAGCTCGTCAACCCGCGGGCGCGCAGCGCGAACGGCTTCGGAGGCCTGCTCGCGGCGCTTGGAGATCCGCACGCGCTCGGCCTCGGCATTGTTAGCGCTTTGCTCCAGGCGGCCGATCTCGGAGAGCAGCGAGCGGCGCTCGCCCTCAAGACGGGCGATCTCGCCGGCGGCATCGCCCTCAGCGGCACGCGCTTCCTCAACGGCAGCATTGGCCTCGACGACTTGATCCGACACATGCTCAAACACGGCAGCCAGATCGGGCTCCAGGCCCTCCAGCTCGCGAATGCGACGCTTGCGCTCCAGCGCACCCGAAGCCTCGCCGGCATCGAGGCCCACGCGCACCAGGCCGCCGCAGGCGACGCGGGCGCCATCGGGGGTCACGTAAGTCACGCCGTCAACGACCGGCGCCGACAGCGCGGCAGCGAGATCGTCCACTACGTAATATCCGCCGAGCAACGCCTCGACGACGGGACCGTAGCCTGCGCGAACGGACAGATGATCAACTAGACGGGTACCGGCAGCGCCCTCGGCGGCAGCAGAGCCGCTCACGCCGCGCGCCACCAGCAGCGCCTCGCCCGAGGCCTTCTTCTGGTCCAGAGCGGCACGACCGGCACGCTCAAGCGCGGACGTATCGTCGAACAGCAGCGCATCGATATCGCCGGCAAGTAGCTGCTCCACCAGGCCCTCAAGCTCGCGCGGGGCCTCGAGCACGTCGCCCAGACGACCCGAGACATCGTCGCCCAGCGCACCCACCAGACGGCTAACGAGCGGCGAGCTGTCGGCCATGCGGGCATCAAGCTTCTTTTGGCTGGCAAGCTCCGAGCGCACCTCGGACAGCTTGTTGCGCGCCTCGCTCTCGCGGGCACGCAAGTCCTTCAGCGCCGCACGGGCGACCTCGGTGGCCTCACGCGCATCGACCTGGGCCTGGCGCGCTTCCTCAAGAGCACCCTCAAGCTCCTCTGCGCGGTTGCGACGGCTCTCGAGCGAGGCCGTGACCTCCTCGAGCTGCTCGTCAATCTGCTCCAGGCGCGAGACATACATGTTGTCCTCGACCTCAGCGTTGCTCAGCGAGTCCTTCACCTTGGCGAGCTCGAGCGCGGCGTTGTCGGCCACGCGCTGCACATCGCGTTGCTCACGCGTAAGCTGCGAAATCTGATTGTCGAGCGCCACGCGCCGCTCGTGGAGCTCAGCGGCAGCAGGACCAGCGGCGTCAACGTCCTCCTGGGCCTGCATGTGCGCACCGGTCACTTCCTCAAGCTGCGCACGCGCGTCCTCGAGCTCCTCGACCACGCGACGACGCTGATGCTCGGAGCTCGAAATCTGCCCGCGCATGTCAGACAGGCGCGACACCATGTTGTGGCCCTTTTCCTCGAGCAGGCGCATGTCGGAGTTAATGCGGCCGACCACATCTTGCATATGACGGCGTTGCTCGCCCAGGTCGCCCACAAACAGGCCCTTTTCCTCAAGCATAACCTGGAGCTTCTCGAGCTCGCGCTCCTTTTCGCCCATGCGGTACTGCGCAAGCTCCAGCTCGGCCGCGCCCTCCTTGGAGCGACTCTCCAGGTCGTTCCACTGCGACTGCAGCGAACGCAGCTCGTCGACGGCTAGCATCTGCGTAAGCTCGTTCGCGCGCGAGGACAGCTCTTTGTACTTGCGCGCACGATCGACCTGACGCTCCAGCGGTCGCAGCTGACGGGCGATTTCCTTATTGATGTCGCGGGCACGCGTCAGGTGCTCGTCCATCGACTTAATCTTTTTGAGCGCACGCTCCTTGCGGCGCTTGTGCTTGGAGATGCCGGCGGCCTCCTCGATGAGGGCGCGGCGCTCCTCGGGGCGGCTCTGCAAAATGGCGTCGAGCTTGCCCTGGCTGATGATGGAATGCGTATCCTTGCCCAGGCCCGAATCGTGCAGGATGTCCTGAATGTCCATCAGGCGGCACGGACTCGAGTTGATGAGGTACTCGCTTTCGCCCGAGCGATACATGCGACGGGTGATGGCGACCTCGTCAAAATCGACGGGCAGCATATGGTCCGAGTTATCGAGCACCAGCGTGACCTCGGCGACACCCACCGGCTTGCGCGCTGACGAGCCCGAGAAGATGACATCCTCCATGGCCTGGCCGCGCAGCTGCTTGGCGCTCTGCTCGCCCAGGACCCAAAGAATCGAGTCGGAGATGTTCGATTTTCCCGAGCCGTTGGGGCCGACGATGACGGTCAGGCCCGGCTCAAACGTCATATGGGCGCGGTCGGCAAACGACTTGAACCCTTTGAGCGTGAGGGACTTGAGATACACGGTTCCTCGCTTACACGTGCTTCTTGTTCAGAATCACGCCGTTGGTGGTGTAACCCATGCGGTCGAGCGCTTCGAGCGCGGCGGCTCCCTCGGCTTCCTTCTTTGAGGAGCCGGAGCCGCGACCCTGGCGAATACCATCGATCAAAACCACAGCGGTAAAGGTGGGCGCATGCGCCGGGCCCTCGGAGCCAACGAGCTTGTACGCCGGGGGCTCGTGACCGTCGGCTTGCACGCACTCCTGCAAGAACGATTTGGGGTTCGCGGGGTGCTCGGCGCGCTCGGAAGCCAAATGCGGCTTAAGCGTACGGTGAATGAACTCCGCCGCAACGTCCCAGCCGGCATCCAGATACAGCGCGCCCACGAGCGACTCATAGACGTTCTCGAGCGCCGAATGCAGGCCGCGTGCGCCCGTACCGGTCTCGGAGGCACCAAAGATGATGATGTCGTCGATGCCCAGCTCGTGAGAAACCTCGGACAGCGTAGCGCCCGAGACAAGCGACACCTTCAGGCGCGTGAGCTTGCCCTCGTCAAACTCCGGATAGGATTCAAACAGGGAGCGTGCGACCACAGCGCCCAAAATGGAATCGCCCAAGAACTCAAGGCGCTCATAGCTGGCAGAAACCGGCTGACCCTCGACTGCCGAGGGATGCGTAAGGGCCGCGCGCAGCAGCACCTTATTATTGAACTCGTGGCCCAGGATTTCCTGGGCGCGCGTAAGTCGTTCAGACAAAGCCAAGACCTAGGCCTCCCTGGCATTTTCGATCGCGTCGACGGCGTCGGCGACAGAGTTGAGCGAGAGCAGAGTCTCGTCATCGATCTCGAGGTTGAACTCGTCCTCGATAGCCGTAACCAGCTGCAGGCGCTCGAGCGAGTTGGCATCGAGGTCGTCAAAGGTGGTCTCATCGCTAATTTCGGCAACATCGACGCCCAGAACGTCAGCAGCGACCTCGGCGATCTTGTCGAAGATTTCGGAGCGGTCCATAGCGCTTCCTCTCATAGTGCATGAATACCAAAAGAATGGTACCGCCCGGGCGGTACCAAGACACGGTTCTGATTCTACCCCACGACGTGCGCCGCGAAGCACATAACAGCGCTCTAACTCGCTCTTATAAAACGATACCGTCCATAGAGTTGGCGACATTCTCGACCAGCCCGGCGCGAACGGCTTCGGCCGCCGCGAGCGTACCGTTTTTAACAGCCTCGACCGAGGTAGCGCCATGGCCGATCAGGACCACGCCGCGCAGGCCCAAAAGAATCGCGCCGCCCTTGGCGTCGCCAGAGAGCTTGGCCTTTATCTCGCGCATCTGCTTTTTAATGAGCAGTGCGGCGATCTTGGTGCCGAGCGAGGCCATAAAGGCGCCCTTGAGCTCCTGCAGCAAAAACTTGGCAGCGCCCTCGGTAGCTTTGAGAGCGATATTGCCCGACATACCATCGGCAACGATGACATCGAAGTTACCTGAGGTGAGGTCGGTGCCCTCGCAGTTACCAACAAAGCCGGGAACGGCGGCCTTCATAGCAGGGAAACAGGCCTTGGTAAAGTTGGAGCCCTTCTCGTCCTCGGTGCCGTTGGCGAGCAGGCCCACGCGAGGATGCTCGATGCCCAGGACGACGCGGGCATAGGCGCTGCCCATCTGGGCAAAACGCACCATATCGTCAACCTCGACATCGGGGTTGGCACCCATGTCGCACAGCACCGTCAGACCGCCGGCGCGATTGGGCAGTGCATTGGTCAGACAGGGGCGCACCGGCTGCTTCTTGCCTTCGGCCTGATACCTAAACGGCGTCACGTAGGCGGTGGCAGCGGCGGTCATGGCACCGGTCGAGCCGGCGGAGAAGAACGCATCCGCGTTGCCCTTCTTAATGGCGCGGCAAGAAAGCACGATCGACGACTTACGCTTGGTCATCACGGCGCGAATGGGATCGTCATCCATGGCGATAACGTCAGGTGCCTCAAGGGCCTCAACACGTGCATGGGAAGCTGCAAAGGGATTGACGATTTCGGCGGGGCCAGCTGCCAAGACCTCGATATCGGGATCGGCGGCAAGCGCAGCCTCGATACCATCGAGAACAACCTGAGGTTTCTCGTCTCCGCCCACAACGTCTACACAAACGCGAACGTTACTCATATACATGCTCCTTATACAAAAATGGCCGACTCACTGAGCCGGCCATTGTGGTTCCATTTGGAACGGCATCGCATCCAGAGTATACCGTTACTCGGTAACGATAACCTCGCGGTCCTTGTAGAAACCGCAGCTGGGGCACACGTGGTGCGGAAGCTTGACAGCGCCGCAACGGGGGCACGTGGACTGAGCCGCAGCCGAGATCTTCATGTTGGCGGAACGACGGGTGTGAGTGCGGATACGACCCTGCTTTTGTTTAGGTACGGGCATAGTGACCTTCCTTATGAACTATCCAGTGTGGCGATTACGCGCAAGTAGCGATACTACCACAGTTTTACTCATCGAGCTTGAGATTCTTCAATGCTGCAAATGGATTTTCCGTGGCAGCGGCCCATTCTGCCTCTGCCTGGGCGGCGCAATCGCATTGCTCGACGTTGAGATTGCAACCGCAGGTGGGGCACAGACCACGGCAATCGGGCTTGCAGAGCACCACAAACGGCGTGTCCATAACGACCGCGTCATTGATGGGCTCACCCAGATCGACGATGCGGTCCTCACCCAAGAGCTCGTAGCCGTCCTCGTAGGCCTCGGGATCCTCGGGCTCCTCAAAGAGGTAGAACTCCTCGATCTCTCCGGCGATATCAAACGAGGCGGGCTCCAGGCAACGGTCGCACTCACCGGTGGCGTGCGCGCGGACCATGCCCGTGAGCAAGACACCGGTACCGGCATTGGTAAAGACAACGTCGTAGTCGATGCCGTCCTGTAGCTGGTACTCCTTCTCGCCCACCGTGTAGGTGGCGACATCGACCTTACCGGTCAGCGGAAACGAATCTCCAGGAAACTCGAGCTGCTCGGAAAGATCGACGGTAACGCTCGGGAACTCAGCCATTACCACTGACCATTCTGCTGGGCGGCACCCTCGTTGAGCTGCTGACGGCAACGGGTAACGGTGCCGGTCAGGCTCTTGAGGTTCTCCTCCAGGTGCGTAAAGACCTGCTCTGCGTAGTCCTCGGCAGCATAACGCGTCTCGCGCTCGTACTGCTGGGCACGATCGCGGATGTCGTCGGCCTGCTGCTGCGCAAGGCGGACAATCTCCTGCTCACCGGCAATGGTGAGGGCCTGCTGCTGAGCGTCGGCGATGATGGAATCGGCCTGACCGGCGGCGGAAGCCATAAGCTCCTCGCGCTCCTTAAGGATACGGCGGGACTTCTGCCACTCCTCGGGATAGCTCATGCGGATCTCGTCGAGGATGTTGAAGAACACGTCGGCGTCGATGACCTTGAACTGAGCGTTCTTGCCGAAAGGCGGCTTGGCTTCCTCGATCAGCCCTTCGAGCTCATCGACCAAGCTGACGATCCTATCGCCAGGAAAATTCTCGCCCGGCATCCGGTCTCCTTTCATAGGTAACATATCATCGTGCTAGTTTACCACATGCCACCAGGCAATAAGAAACGTCACGAAAAGCGATGTTTGAGCGCTTCGACCACGTTGGACGGGACAAACGTCGATACGTCACTGCCGAGCGAGGCGATCTGGCGAACGACCGAGCTCGAGATATAGCCGTACTGCGGCGCACTCATGACAAAGATGGACTCCAGCTCGCTATCCAGGCGATAGTTAAGGTCGGCCTGCTGCAGCTCATACTCAAAGTCGGTCATGGCGCGCAGACCCTTGACCACGGCCCCCGCCCCCTGCTCACGAGCGAAGTCGACCAAGAGGCCGGTAAAGGGCAGGACCTCGACGCCGTCGATATCACCGAGCGCCTCGCGGGCCAGAGCCACGCGCTCATCGAGCATAAACGTGGTGCCCACACCGTTTTTACCCTGCGACTCGGCAACAGCGACGATCACGCTGGGAAAGATGCGGCGGGCGCGGCGGATCACATCGATATGGCCAAACGTGATGGGATCGAAGGTGCCCGGGACGATCACGCGATTAATAGTGTCACTCATGAGCATCCTCCTGAAACGTCGTGGCATCGTTGTTGTCAGCATCGGTGCCGGCGCTATCGCCCTCACCATCGTCATCGCCGACCCAACGAAGCAGGTCGACCGAGGTAATGCCGTAGCGCTTCTCACGTACAGTCTCAAAGCCTGCCGGATGCGCGCCCGCATCGGCGGCGGCATGCTCAAACAGGGCATAAGCGCCAGGTGCAAGCAGACCCTGCTGAGCCAGGTTCTGCAGCAGTCCCTCGACCGGCTCGGCACCAAAAGCATAGGGCGGGTCGAGCAGGACCAGATCAAAGGGGCCGCCCGGCACGCGGCCGCGCGAGGCGCTCGCCAGCACGTCACCCGTCACCACGCGCCAGCGCGCACGGTCACGGCAGAGCGACTCGATATTCTTGGTAATGAGCCGCGCGGCGTTGCGATCGATCTCAAACGTCGTGAGAGAGCGGGCCCCACGAGAGAGCATCTCTAACCCTAAGGCACCGGAGCCGCCAAAGGCGTCCAGCACACGAACCTCGTCCAAATCGAAATCGAATGCCGACATGACCATAGATGCGCACGCCTCGCGCACGCGATCAGTCGTGGGGCGGGTGACATCGCGACCACGGGGCTCCTCGATCTTACGACCGCGCCATTCGCCGCCGATGATTCTCATCCTCCGCTGACCTCCTTAAAGATATGTCGATAACGCATGGCGACCGCGTCGCGCAAGGGACGCGTCGCCACAGAATCAAGGTTGCAAGCATACCGCAAGAGCTCGACCGCGTCCAAATGGGCCCATTCGATAAGGTCCTCATCGGCATCCAGGTCCACAAAGCGCAAGGTCACGCCGCCGTGCTGACGGTAGCCCAGGATCTCACCCTCGTGGCGCAGACGCAGGTCCATCTGGGCGAGCGTAAAACCATCCGAGGTTTTTTCGAGCGATTGCAGGCGACCTTGCGCCGCCGACGCGCCGCCGTTGCCCTTGGAGTGCGTCATGACCAGGCAGGTACCCGACTCGCTACCGCGGCCCACGCGACCGCGTAGCTGATGCAGCGCCGCCAAGCCAAAGCGCTCACCGTTCTCGATGACCATGACGGTGGCGTTGGGCACGTCGACGCCCACCTCGACCACCGTAGTCGAGACGAGCACGTCAATCTCGCCACGCTTAAAGGCATCGATAACCTGGTCCTTCTCCCCCGCTGGCATACGGCCGTGAAGGCGCTCGATGGCAAGACCCGGCAACGCCAGACGCAGGCGATCGAGCTCGGTCGCCGTATCGTGCAGCGGCACGGGAACGGTTACGCGGCCCTCATCGTCGCGGGCAATACCGGGCACGTCTTCCAGCTCATCGGCCGAGTCACTCGGCTCCACGAGCGGGCAAATCACGTAGGCCTGCTGACCCTTTTCATGCGCCTCGCGGATGGCTCCATAGGCGAGGTCACGGCTCGACTCGGTGAGTACGCGTGTCGTCACGCCAGCGCCAGGGACGGGCCGATGGCGGATGATGCTCGTGTCCAGATCGCCGTAGACCGAAAGCGCCAGCGTACGCGGGATGGGCGTTGCCGTCATAACGAGCAGGTCCGCACCGGGGCCCTTCGCGCGTAGGGCGTTGCGTTGGCCAACGCCAAACCGGTGCTGCTCGTCGATGACGACAAGCGACAGATGATTGAACGCAACGTTATCCGAAAGCACCGCGTGGGTTCCAAAGAGGACGTCGAGCTCGCCCGATTCAAGCTGGGCATGGATCTGCTCGCGCTCTGAGGCCGGCGTGGCACCCGTCAGAAGCGCCCAGGACATGCCCGCCTGCGAGAGCAGAGGGCCGGTCTTATCGGCATATTGGCGCGCCAACACGCCCGTGGGCGCCATAACGCAGGCCTGCGTACCGCTATCGGCAGCCACAGCCAGAGCGCAGGCGGCAACGGCGGTCTTACCGGTACCGACATCGCCCAGCAGCAGGCGGTTCATCACGCGCCCACCATCGCACATATCGCGCAGGATATCTTGGAACGCGGTCTCCTGCTCGTCGCTCAGCGAAAACGGCAGGGCTTGCTTAAGCGCGGCCAGGTGCTCGCCCGCGGTGTGGGCATAGGGAACCACATCGACCAGGCCGCCGACGTTGCGCAGGCGCAGCGCCAGCTGCAGGTAGAGGCACTCCTCGTAGGCAAGCCGTGCGCGCGCGATATCGCGCTCTGCCATACTCGATGGAAAGTGGATCGAACGCAACGCGCGGGCATTGCTCATGAGCTTCCGCTTTGCGCGCAGCGGCGCGGGAATCGGATCGAACGGATTGCCGACGACCTCGAGCGCGCCGCTTACGATGCGGCGCATCCACGCCTGGCTCACGCCATCGCTCACGTAATGGACCGGCAGGATGGTGCCCGCAGCACGCCCGTCATTGAGCTTTTCAAAGTGCGGCGAGGCCATCTGCTTAAAACCGTAGGCAAACTCGACCTTGCCCATCACGGCCAGGCGGTCGCCCTGTTTAAGCTGCTGGGCAATCCAGGGCTGGCGGAAAAAGGCGACCTGCAACACGCCCGTCTCGTCCACCAGCGATACCTCGGTCACCTGCATGCGCGGACGCGGCTGCTTTTGGACGATGCGGTCGACCGTGGCGATGATGGTGCACACGGTACCGATGGGCGCCATCTCGATGGACCACGAACGGGTAAAGTCGAGGTATCGATGAGGGATATGGAGAAGGAGGTCCCCCACCGTCCTAATTCCCAGACGGCGAAGGGCCTCCTCACGTTTACCCGAAACATATTTGAGTCGCGAGATATCCTCGTCGAGCGCATTGCTCTGGGCAAAGCGCTCCGAGACGCGCGGCACGGAGCAGAGCTCGGACATGGGCAGATGCCTACTCGATCGAGAAGATCACGGGATAGAGCGGCTGCTCGCCACGATGGGCGTCAATCTCCAAGTCGGGCTGAGCTTCCTCGATGGCGTCGACGATCTCCTGGAAGGCCTCATCGGACAGCTCCTCGCCGGCCAGAATCGTCAGCGCGTCGCCCTCCTCTTCCTCCTGCATGCGGTTGATGCAGTCGAGCGTGACCTGCTTCACGTCGGAGCCGACCACGTCGATGGAGCCGGCGATGATACCCATGACGTCACCGGAGTGAATCGGAGAACCGTCAGAGGCACTGGAGTCGCGCACGGCGCGGGTGACCTCGCCATCGCGGACCTCGCTGATGGCGTCGACCATGGCGGCGACGGCATCCTCGAGCTCGGAATCGGGCAGGACTGCGAACAGCGCGGAGAAGGCCTGCGGGACGGTCTTGGTGGGAACGACGGCGACCTTCTTGTCGGTGCAGGCTGAGGCAGCAGCCTCAGCGGCCATGCGGATGTTGCCGTTGTTGGGCAAGATGATGACCGAGTTCGCGTTGACCTGGTCCACCGCGCCCAGCAGGTCGGCGGTCGAGGGATTCATAGTCTGGCCACCGGAGACGACCACGTCGACGCCAAGGGACTTGAGGATGTCGGCCTCGCCGGAACCGGCGGCAACGGCGACAAAGCCCAGCGCCTTGGCGGGCTCGGCGGCCTTTTCCTGATCCTCGTGGATCTTAGCGGTACGGTCGTGGGCCTCCATCTCCATGTTGTGGATAAAGACCTCATAGATCTGACCGAGCTGCAGCATGTGCTCGAGCACCAGGTTGGGGGTATTGGAGTGCACATGGATCTTGTAGTCGGGATAGGCGCCCACGAGCAGCTCACAGTCGCCCATGGAGCCTAGGAACTTAAGGCATTCGTCCTCGTCAAACGGGGCGTCGGCCTTAAAGAGAAACTCGTTGCAGTAGCGGAACTCCGAGCCCTCCCAGTCGTCGTTAGCCTCGATCTCAACGCGGCCAAGAGCGGCATCGCGGGCAGAGCCGGCGGAGTCAAACGTAGCGGAGAAATCCTCGACAACGGTGCTGCGACCAAGCGCGGCGGCAACAAAGTTCTCCAGGAAGATGGCAAAGCCGAAGGCGCCTGAGTCGACCACGCCGTTCTCTTTGAGGACGGGCAGCAAGTCGGGCGTGCGGGCGACGGACTGGTACGCCTCGACGACGATAGCATCGAGCGCATCCTCGGCCGAGAACTTCTTCTTCTCGCACTCATCGGCCTTGGTCGAGACATCGCGCAGGACCGTGAGGATCGTGCCCTCGATGGGCTTGCGGACAGCCTGGAAGGCGACCTTGACGGCACGACGGAAGGCGAAGGCAATGTTGGCGGACGTAATAGGCTCGTCGGCAGAGACAAGGCCCTCGGCCACGCCGCGAAGAATCTGCGAGGTAATAACGCCGGAGTTACCGCGAGCGCCCATGAGAGAGCCGTGGGTGATGGCACCGGCGATGGCCTCCATATCGGCATCGGCGGGAAGGGCAGAGAGCTCCTTGGTCACCGAGGCGAGCGTGAGCGACATGTTGGTGCCGGTATCGCCATCGGGTACGGGGAAGACGTTGAGCTTGTTGATCTCCTCGGCCTTGTCGGAAACGGCAGCCGCAGCGATCGGAAAACAGGTGCGAATGGTCTTTGCAATCATGGGTATTTGAATCTCCGTTTTCGGATGCTAGTTCAGACGGCTCTTGAGCGCGTCGATATGGATGCCGATCTTAAGGCTGGCGGGATCGATCTGGGCGATCTCCTGCAGAGTGAAGGCAACGGAGCTCGAAAGATTGTGGCAGACGGACTTCATGTTGACGCCGTTCTCGAGCACGACGTGAAGATCGACCGTAAGGCCGTTCTCGTCGGCGGAGACAAGCACGCCCTTGCGGAGGCGCTGACCGGCAAGCAGGCGCACGCTCTCGGCGCCCTGGAGCTGCTCAGCCATACCGACAACGCCATAGCACGTCATCGCGGCATAACCGGCAATATCGGCAATAACGTCGTTCGAGACGCTCAGGCTGCCGTTAATGGTCTCAGACACAAGAATCTCCTTTTCTTGGTGCTCGCGGCACCATGTCGTGGGAGCAATCATTGCAATATTCTACAACGACCGCGGCATGTTGAGGTGGCGGGCCTCGGGATTACATCCTCGACACGAAATGTTGATATGGTAACGTTCGCGAACGGCGATCGCGGCATGAAAAAACCCGCCGCATAAGCGACGGGTTTTACAACCTGGCTCCCCGGGTAGGACTCGAACCTACAACAACGCGGTTAACAGCCGCGTGCTCTACCATTGAGCTACCGAGGAATTTAAGCCCAACGGAAAGGGCTGGAAAATTCTGGCTCCCCGGGTAGGACTCGAACCTACAACAGCGCGGTTAACAGCCGCGTGCTCTACCATTGAGCTACCGAGGAATAGGTGCGTGCTCTCAAGCAACGAAATTTATTATACGGACGAATCAGCTCAGGGCAAGAACTTTTTTAAGAAATTTTCCGACCTAGTCATTGGGGACGTTCTTAAACGACTAGTCATTCAAGAACGTCCCCAATGACTACATGAATGCGCCCCCAAGCGGATGTGCTTGAGGGCGCTTCTTACTTGCGAGGTTAAGACTCGATGTAGTCCTTGAGCTTGCTCGAGCGGCTCGGGTGGCGGAGCTTGGCCAGGGTCTTGGACTCAATCTGGCGGATGCGCTCGCGCGTGACGCCAAACTCACGACCGACTTCCTCGAGCGTACGGGGATGTCCGTCGACAAGGCCAAAGCGCAGCTCGATAACCTTGCGCTCACGATCGGCAAGCGAGTCGAGCACCTGGGTGAGCTGCTCCTGCAGCATGGAGAAGCTGGCCGCATCGGGCGGAACGATGGCCTGGGAGTCCTCGATGAAGTCGCCCAGCTGGGAATCCTCTTCCTCGCCGATGGGGGTCTCGAGCGACACGGGCTCCTGCGAGATCTTCTGGATCTCGCGGACGCGGTCGGCGCTCATGTCCATCTCGGCACCGATCTCCTCGGGGGTCGGGTCGCGACCAAGGTCCTGAAGGAGCTGGCGCTGCACGCGGACGAGTTTGTTGATGGTCTCGACCATGTGCACGGGAATACGGATGGTACGGGCCTGGTCGGCGATAGCGCGCGTGATGGCCTGACGGATCCACCACGTGGCGTACGTAGAGAACTTAAAGCCCTTCTGGTAGTCGAACTTCTCGACAGCGCGAATCAGACCGAGGTTGCCCTCCTGGATCAGGTCCAGGAACAGCATGCCGCGACCGACATAGCGCTTGGCGATGGAGACGACCAGACGCAGGTTTGCGCTGATGAGCGCCTGCTTGGCTTCGAGGCCCACGTTCTCAATGCGCGTAAGACGACGCATCTCGGCACGCGTGAGTTCGAGCTCACCAGCATCGGCAGCCTCGAGCTTCTCGGTGGCCTCAAGACCGGCCTCGATCTTCATGGCCAGATCGACCTCTTCGGAGGCGGTCAGCAGGTCGACCTTGCCGATCTCCTTGAGGTACATACGGACCGGGTCGCCGGTCAGCATCACCGTGGAGGCATCGATGCCGCGCACGCGCGAACGCGAACGGGACGTACGCACGGTGCGCTTCTTCTTGCTCTTGGAAGAACCCATCTCGGCGTCAGCCTGACGGGCCATCTTGAGCTCATGATCGTCGAGCGAGCCGGAATCGTGCTCGTCGTCGTCATCGAAATCGTCGGTATCAGAATCGGTATCGTCACCGTCGACGTCCATGGGGGCGTCGTCGTTACCGCTCGCGGAGATAATCTGGATGCCGCTGTTGCGCAGCGCGGAATACACCGCAGTGAGCTGCTCGTCAGAAACATCGATATCCTTCAGGGCGACCTGAATCTCGTCCTCGGTTACCGAAGTCCTGTTTGAGCCGTTGCCCATAAGCTTTGCAACGTAGGATTCCAGCCCAGTACCCGTGCTCTCAGTCTTTTTTGGCACAGATTCTCCCTTCATAGTCCACAGGACTCAACACTTTAGCACACACATAGACGTCTATACCCAAAAAGAGGACTGGATATAGGCGAGAATACGCTGGTTGACCACAACATCTAGGCCTGTTCGGCGCCTGAGGCCTCCAGACCGATCAAACGGAACGGGTCCGCCACGCCGCCGATCGACTTTTGCAGCTCGCGTTGACGCTGCGAATCCTGCGCGGCCTGCACGGTCAGCGCGCGACGGGCCTCATCATCGAGCGAACGGTCCTGGCGCAGCCTGGCCTGTGCGGCACGCATGCGGCGTTTGATGGTGTAGAGCTCGAGCGTATCGAGCATAAACACGATGTTCGTCTCGGTGGGGTGCTTGCTCGTCGCCGAGATGCGCCCGGCACTCACAAGCGTTGCCGCCTCGGGACACACCGAGCGCGCCGCATCCATGCAGGCTGCAGGATCGGTTCCCGGCGGCGTTGCCAGAACGGCCCATGCGATGGACTCGTGACGTGGGTCAACCCACTCGATGGAGCAGATGCGGTCGGCATACGTGCGGAACAGGTCGGGGTAGCTCGTGAGCATGGTCAGCAGCTCGCGCTCCCCTGCCAAGGACTTGCGTTCAAGATCGGTAAGAACCATCGGTGCCGCCGCAGCCGGTGCACCCGAACCATCAGCCACAGGCACAGCGCCCATACCATCAGGCACATCAATCGGCGGAAGGTCGTCGACGACTTCCACGGGCGCGGCACCGTAGGCATCGAGCGGGACGTAGTCGTACGGCTCTTCTTCGACCGGCGCGGACACCGGCGGCGTCGCGCCCGATGCCCAAGCACCGCGACCGGCATCGCGGGAACCCGATGCCCGACCGCCCACGCTACCGGACCGCTCAGCCTGTGCCCGCTGGCGCTCATAGTTCTGCTCACGACGTCGTTCCGCATCCTCGCGCTTGGCGACATCGCGAAACACGCGACTCGAACTCGCTCGCACCGTCTCCAGATCCAAACCCAAAAGATCGGCAATCTGGATAAAGTACGTGTCGATCATATAGCTATCGCGCAGCGGATAGATGAGCGTGAGAGCGTCCTCCAGCGCCTTGGCGCGACCGCCCGGCGTGGTGATGTCACTCGACTCCTGCAGCGAACGGTAGACAAAGTCCATAAGCGGCTCCGCAGCGTCGATGCGCGTCTGCAGTGCCTCGCCACCATGTGCGGTGATGAACTCCATGGGGTCGTTGCCGTCGGGGAGTACCACGCAGCGCAGGTCCATGGAATCCTGCTCGATAAACTGAATCGCGCGACGGGCGGCCTTCTGGCCCGCTGCATCGCCGTCGAACATATACACGATGCGCTTGGCAAAGCGAGTGAGCGTCTTGACGTGATGCTCCGTGAGGGCGGTGCCCAGCGTGGCGACAACGTTTTTAATCCCCGCCTCCCAGCAGGCGATGCAATCGGTATAGCCCTCTACCACGATGGCGGTATCCTGCGCGACGATAAACTCCTTGGCCCAATTAAAGCCGTAGAGGTTTCGCTTTTTATGGAACACGCTCGTCTCGGCGGTGTTGAGATACTTAGGCTGGCCGTCGCCCATAATGCGACCGCCAAAGGCAATGTTGTGACCCTGCTCGTCAAAGATGGGGAACATCACGCGGTCGTAAAAGCGGTCGGCAAGCTGCCCGCGCCCGCGACTCACGGCAACGTTGGCGTCGATCATCTCCTGCGGGGTAAAACCCGCCTGGGACAGGTGCGACACCAGCGCGTTACGGCCCGGTGCAAAGCCCAGGCAGTAGCGGCGGCAGACGTCGCCGCCCATGCCGCGGCTGGCAAAGTACTCGCGCGGACGGCCGTCCTTACCGCGCATGAGCATGGTGTGGTAGAACTGGGCGGTCTCGGCGCACAGATCGTAGATGCGGGCACGCTTGGTGCCGCGCTCGCGGCGATCTCCGGTGTCATGCAGCTCAATACCCGCGCGATCGGCCAAGTAACGGATTGACTCGGGAAAGCTCAGGTTCTCGCGCTTCATGATATACGTGAAAACGTCGCCACCCTCGCCGCAACCAAAGCAATGCCACACCTGCGTGGCGGGGATAATGTGGAAGGACGGCGTCTTTTCGCCATGGAAGGGGCAGCATCCCCAAAACTCATGGCCGCGAGGCTTGAGCTCGACCGTTTCCTGCACGATGGCGACTAGGTCGGACGCAGCGCGTACCTGGTCTTTTTCCTCATCGCTAATCACGGATGCTCACCCCCTGATCGCCCAAGTTGTGACGAATATCCTCGATATTACCCTCGACGGTCGCGATCAACTCATCCAGCGAATCGAACACACGCGAGGGACGCAGCCAGCGCGTAAACGCCAGCGAAACGGAAGCGCCGTACAGGTCGCCCGTATAACCAATTAAATTAGCCTCGAGATGCGCAGATGCCGCATCGTCAGCATACGTTGGCGGCAGGCCGACGTTCACGGCAGCGGGCCACGCGGTGTCATCGACCAGCACCAGACCCTCATACACGCCATCGGCTGGCACCTGAATGCCGTCGGGAACCTGCAAGTTTGCCGTGGGAAAGCCCATGCCAGAACCCTCGTGACGGCCGCGAATAACACCGCCACGCACCATATACGGACGGCCGAGTAACCCAGCAGCAAGCTCCACATGGCCCTGTCCCAGCTCATGACGAATGCGGGTGGCACAAATGGCCTCACCGCCCTCGCAAAGCAGGTCGTGACCATACACGTCAACGCCGTGCTCGGAACCCCAGGCGCGCATCTCGGCAACACCAGAAGCACCGCCACGACCCAGTCTAAAGTCACTGCCAACGCGAATCGAACGAATGTCAACCACGCGCGACAGCAGCGCAAGAAAACCAACATGGTCGAGTGCCGCAACCTCTGGCGTAAAGGGAACGGCCACCACCGCATCGACCCCGGTTTGAGCCAGGGCATGCAGACGGTCGGCCGTCGTCATCAATTTTTGAGCGGGCGAAGGGCTCACCACAACGTCCGGGTCGGGATCGAAGGTAACCACGACCGCCTTACAGCCATGGGCACGAGCATCACGGACAAGCGCCGCAATGAGCTCCTGGTGTCCACGGTGCACGCCATCGAACACGCCAATGGCGATCGATGCGGCACCCAAGTGCTCGCGCTCATCAAACGCATCGGCAGTAACGATGCGAGCCTCGTCCAACTCGCCCGCGAAAAAGACACGCGCGAGCTCGCGAGCGGACAGCATCATCGGACACCGCCGATTGCCTGCGGAAACACGTGCTCCATGACAAAGCGGCCGCCCTCAATGCGAGCGAGCGCCTTGAGTCCCCCATCAAGCACCAACGCAAACGGCGCCTTTGAGGCATCGAAATCGGCAAGCGCACGCTCAACGGGAATGCGTCGGCCGCAGAGCAGGTCGTCGGCAAGATTGCCCGGCAAGTCAACACGCGTGGCGCCCAGGGCTGCAATGGGATCCAGGGCAAAGCCAGCGGCGGACTCGGGAGAAAGCTCCTCCACCGCATGACAGGCGCCAATGGAAACAACACCGGATGCGGTGCGACGAAGCGCGGAAATATGCGCGGCGCTATCACAAGCACGGCCCAGGTCGCGAGCGAGCGCACGAATGTAGGTGCCCTTGCTCACCGAGAACGCCACCGTCCACACACATGTATCACCTTCGCCACCCACGGCGATCAGGTCAGCGGCATAGACCTCGACGAGGCGCGGAGGTAGGTCCACCGCATTACCCGCGCGAGCAGACTTGTAGGCGCGAACGCCATTGACCGAGATAGCCGAAAACGCCGGCGGCACCTGCATCTGCGGACCAAGCATGGCAGCCAAGCGCTCACGGGCATAGGCAGGATCGCGGAGCTCGTTGGCAACAGCTACCGTGCAGACCGCCTCGCCCTCCGCATCATCGGTATTAGTCTCGGCGCCAAACGAGATGTCGGCGACATAGCTTTTGGTATCGAGGGTTAGCATGCCCAGCAGACGAGTAGCCTGGCCCACGCCCACCACCATGACGCCGGATGCCATGGGGTCGAGCGTGCCGGCATGGCCGACGCGCCGCTCATGGAGGGCGCGTCGGCATTGCGAGACCACATCGTGGGACGTGCAGCCCACCGGCTTATCGACGGCGAGCAGCATATTCAGTTGAGAAGGCGTACGACGAGCCATGTACCATCCAAAAAGTTAAAGCTCGACGGTCACCGAAGCGGGATCCTCCCCCACCAGCTCGGCCAGCATGGGAAGTGCCACGGCGAGCGTCTCGCGAATTGTTCCGTTGTTGGAAAAGCCGGCGGCGGCATGATGCCCGCCACCGCCAAAGTTGGCAGCGATCTCGGACACATCGAGGTCACCCTTGGAGCGCAGGTTGCCGCGCACCTTGGTATCGCCGTCGATGCCCTTTAAGAACAGGCAGACCTCGACGCCCATCACCGAACGCACCACATCGACCAGACCGTCACATTCATCCGAGGTGACGCCGCAGGCCTCAAGGTCGCTCTGGAAGGCATAGCTATACGCCACGCGCCCGTGCGCGACCGTCTTGATACGGCCCATGACAATGGACTTGAGGTGCAAAAACTCGACGCGCATGCTCTGGTAGACCTCGAGCGCAACGCGCGCCGGATCGGCACCGTGCGCCACCAGGCGCGAGGCCGCATGGAACGCGGCAGCATCGGCGTTTTGGTACTGAAAACGGCCGGTATCGGTAACCAAGCCACACAGCAGGCAGGTCGCAACGCCATCACGTGCGACAATGCCGCAATTGTCCAAGAAACGGTCGATGATCATGGCGCAGGCCGCGGCATCGACGCGCCTCAGGCTCAGCTCGGCAAACTCCTCGCGCGCCGGATGATGATCGAAGCACACCACATGCTTGGAGCGACGAAGCACCTCGGCGGAATTATTGAGGCGCTCGACGACCGGTACGTCCACCGAGATGAACAGGTCAGGATTGCCGGCGTACGCAGATGCCGGCACCAGGCGGTCGGAGCCTTCCATAAAGCGGTAAATGCGAGGAACCGGGTCATCGTCTGCCAGCAGCAGCGCAATGTCCTTGTTGGGGAAAAACTTCATGAGCGAAAGGCCCAGACCCAATACGGAGCCCAGGGCGTCGCCATCGGGAGAAGTGTGTCCCGAAATCGCAATGGAGGACGCACCCTCGATGAGCTCGAGGATGCGTCGCTGAATATCTGCAGACTCGCACGAGGCGAGGTCGGCGGAATTAGTCATCTAAAGCTGCCTCCTGGGCGGCATCCGCTATCGGATAGCCGTCCTCGTCCTTTTCGATCGCAAGCGTGGCGGGAACGTTTTCCAGCGCACGCGTGATGCGCTCGGCCTCATCGGTCGAGCGATCGATGCGAAAATCGAGCTCGGGCGTGACACGCCAATCGAGCGAGCGAGCCAACAGGCTACGAATACGGCCCTTGGCGCTTGCGAGCGCCTCCATGACCTCGTCGTAGCGGCTCGCATCGCACGACACGTACACGCGCGCGAAGGAACGGTCCACCGCGACCTCGACCGCGGTCAAAGTAACCAGGTCGAGACGCGGATCGGAAACCTCAAAGAGCAGGATATAACCGAGCTTCTCGCGAAGCTGCTCGCCCAGACGGCGGGTTGCCTGCGTTTGCTTCATAGCGCTACCCCCTACTCGGTACGGGCAACCTGGTCGATGCGGTAACCCTCGATCTGGTCGCCGGGCTTGATGTCCTGGAAGTTCTCCAGGCCAATGCCGCCCTCGGAACCGCTCTTGAGGCTCTTGGCCTCGTCCTTGTAGTGGCGCATCGAGGCGATCTTGCCGTTGAAGACCACGATACCGTCGCGCACCAGACGCACGGAATCGGTCGCGGCGATCTCGCCCTCCTCGACGCGGACACCGGCGGCGATACCGACTTTGGGCACCTTGAAGGTGTCCAGGACGGTCGCGGTACCCGTGGCGACCTCGACCTCGGTGGGCTTGAGCATGCCGATACGGGCGGCGTCGAGCTCCTCGAGGCACTTGTAGATAACGTCGTAGCAACGGATCTCGACGCCCTCGCGCTCGGCAGCGGAGCGGGCCTTACCGTCGGGACGGACGCCAAAGCCGATGATGATGGCGTTGGAGGCGTCGGCCAGGACGACGTCGGTCTCGTTGATGGCGCCGACAGCGGAGTGGATCGTGTTGATGCGAACCTCGGACTGATCCATCTTGTCGAGCGAGTCCTGAAGGGCCTCGATGGAACCCTGGACGTCTGCCTTGATGATCAGGTTGAGCTCCTTGACCTCGGCGTCGGCAATAGTCTCGAAGAGGTTCTCGAGCGTGACGTGCTTGACGCGGCTCTGCTCCTCGATACGGGCCTTGAGCGAACGCTCGTCGGCCAGGGCACGAGCCTCGCGCTCGTCCTCGAACACGCGGAACTCGTCACCGGCGTTGGGCACGGACTGCAGGCCCAGGATCTCGACGGCGTCGGAGGGGCCAGCCTCGGTGACGGCGCGACCCTTGGGGTCGAGCATGGCGCGGACGCGACCGTAGGTAAGGCCGGCGACCAGCGTATCGCCCACGTGCAGGGTACCGCGGGTCACGAGCACGGTAGCGACCGAGCCGCGGCCCTTGTCGAGCTTGGCCTCGAGGACGTTGCCGGAGGCAAAGGTGTCCGGGTTGGCCTTGAGCTCGAGCACGTCGGCCTGGAGCAGCACGGTCTCCAGAAGGTCGTCGATACCGATCTTCTGCTTGGCCGAGATGTTGACGAACATGTTCTGTCCGCCCCACTCCTCGGGGATGACGCCGTACTCGGTGAGCTCCTGACGCACACGGTCGGGGTTGGCGCCCGGCTTATCGATCTTGTTGACGGCAACGACGATGGGTACGCCGGCAGCCTTGGCGTGGTTAATCGACTCGACCGTCTGGGGCATGACGCCGTCGTCGGCGGCGACGATCAGGATGACGATGTCGGTCACCTTGGCGCCACGGGCACGCATAGCCGTAAAGGTGGCGTGACCCGGGGTATCGATAAAGGTGATCTTGCGGTCGTTGATCATGACCTGCGAAGCGCCGATGGCCTGCGTAATGCCGCCCGCCTCGCCGGCAGCAACGCCGGTGTGACGGATGGCGTCGAGCAGCGACGTCTTGCCGTGGTCGACGTGGCCCATGACGGTGACGACCGGGGCGCGCGGCTTAAGGTCGGCGGGATCGTCGTAGAACGAGAAGGTGTTCTCCTCCTCGGGGGTGATGATCTTAATCTGACGGCCCAGGTCGTCGGCAACGAGCTCGACAAGGTCGTCGGACATGGACTGCGTCATCGTGAGCGGAGTACCCAGCAGGAACAGGCGCTTGATGATGTCGTTGGCCGGAACGTCGAGCGCCTCGGCAAGCTCCTGGACGGTAACGCCCTGGGAGACCTTGATGGCGTCGAGGTCCTCGGGGTTCACGCCCTGGGCCAGCGCCTCCTCTATCTTGCGCTCCTCCTGAGCCTTGGCAGCCTCGCGCTCGCGCTTCTCCTTGCGCTTCTTGCGGCGACCGGTGGACTCGCGAGAGGCCTCCTCGACGGCGGCACGAGCCTCCTCGAGCACCTTCTCGCGGCTGTACTCCTCGGCCTCGCGAGCCATGCGGCTGTAGTGGTCCTCTTCGTTGTTGTGACCGCCCTTGCGCTTCTTGCCCTTGCCCTGCTTGTCGGGGTTGGGGAAGTCCATGCCGGCAGCGACGTTGTTGCTGGCGTTGGTGCGATGGCTGTGCGGACGGCTCTCGGAGGCGTTGCGCTCGGAGTTGTTGTCGGAAGCGTTGCGATCGTTACGACGGCCACCGCGGCGGTCGTTGTTGCCGCCACGACGGTTACCGCGCTCGGCGGCGCGCTCGGCCTTGGCCTTGTCCTCGGCGTCCTTCTTCTCCTTGAGCACGGTCTCCTGTGCGGCGATCTGGTCGAGCAGCGAACGGAAACGCGAACCGGAGTCGGAAGCGGGAACGGCGCGGCGCTGGGCCTCGCGGGCAGCCTCCTCCTTCTCGCGGGCAAGGCGCTCCTGCTCGGCCTTCTTCTTGGCCTCGGCCTCGGCGCGGGCAGCCTCCTCGGCAGCCTGGGCTGCGGCGAACTGGCGACGCTCCTCCTCGCGGGCCTTCTCGGCGGCGATGCGCTCGCGCTCGGCCTCAGCGGCGCGAGCGGCCTCCTCGGCGGCAGCTGCCTGCTCCTCGGCCTGCTTGGCGGCCTCGACTTCCTGGGCGCGGGCCTCGATCACCGAGGCGAGCTGCTTGCGGACCATAGCGACATAAGCGTCCTCCAAGGTGGAGGAAGCGGACTTAGCGGGAATCTTCATATCGGCGAGATGACCCATCAGTTCCTTGGAGGTCATGCCGAACTCTTTGGCCAGGGTGGACACACGGACTTTTGCCATATGACTTCACCTACCCTTTCTGGCACCTTGGGTGCCTAGAGACTGAACGAGCGTGGGAGACGCGCCGGGACCCGCCCGGCGCAACCGCGCGCTAGATCAGGTCCTCCGCATCATCGAAGGCGTCGGTGTCGTGGACACCGCAGAAACGGGAGCCGGGACGAGCCTGGTTGCGGCACTGGATGCCGTCCTCGGACACGTACTCGCAGCGGCGGACGTCCTCGTCCTCCTCGTCACCGATCAGGTCGGCGGCGGGCTCCTCGTGAACGGGAACGTTCTTGAGGATGTCGGCGGCAAGCGTCTCGGACTTGATGTCGATGTGCCAGCCGGTCAGGCGCGCGGCGAGGCGGGCGTTCTGGCCCTCCTTGCCGATGGCGAGGGACAACTGGTCGTCGGGCACGATGACGCCGGCGTAGGCCTTCTCCTCGTCGATGAGGACGCGGGTGACCTTAGCGGGCGACAGGGCGTTGGCGACGTAGACGGCAGGATCGGCATCCCACAGGATGACGTCGACGCGCTCGCCACGGAGCTCGCCCACGACAGCGCGAACACGGCTGCCCTTGGGGCCGACGCAGGCGCCCACGGGATCCAGACGGTCGTCGAGCGAGTGGACGGCGACCTTGGAGCGCTGGCCGGGCTCGCGGGCGATCGACTTGATCTGGACGGTGCCCTCATAGATCTCGGGCACCTCCTGCTCAAACAGACGACGCATGAGCTCGGGGTGGGTACGGGAGATGACAATCGGCGGACGGCTGTGCTCGCCACGAACCGGCTGCAGGTTGGAGTTGGGGTCGCGAACGTCGATGATCACGGCCTTGATGTGCTGGTTGTGCAGGTAGCGCTCGCCCATCGGACGCTCGTTGCGCTCGTTCTCGTAACGGCGCTGGTCGAAGTGCGGCAGCTCGGCCTCGACGCCCTCGCGAATCTTGACGATCGTGAAGTCGGGCGTGGACTGCAGCACGGTACCGCTGATGAGGTCACCGATGCGGCCGGAGAACTCCTCGTAGATCTGCTCGCGGGCGGAGTTGCGCACGATGGCGTTGATCTCGGCCTTGGCGTGCTGGGCGGCGATGCGGCTCGTGTTCTTGGGGGTGACGTCGATCTCCTCAAACTCGGTGAAGTTGCCCTCCTCGTCCATGGAATCGTCGATCGGCTCCAGGCGGTAGACGTAGATCTTGCCGGTGGTGCGGTCAATGGTCACCTTGGCGCCCCACTCAAGATGCAGGATCTCGGCATAGCTCTTGGCGAGCGACTGCTCCAGGCGGTCGATCAGGTAGAGCTGGTCGATGTGCTTCTCCTGGCAAAGCTCCATCAGGGCGGACATCATGTCGGATGCTGCCATCTTACTTTCCTTCCTTCGCGGGCTTGAAGTCGTAGGTGGGCTTCAACTTGCACTTTTTAACATCAGAGAAATCGAGGGTAACGGACTCGCCGTCCTCGAGCTCGAGGGTCACGTTCGTCTCGGTGGCGGCGGCAATCTTGCCGGCGTACTTGCGACGGCCCTCGGTGGCAGTGGAGGTGAGCTCACAGTTCTCGCCCACAAAGCGGGCAAAGTCGCACGGGCGGCGTAGCGGGCGCGCCATGCCCGGGCTCGACACCTCGAGCGTATAGCTCGAAGAGATAGGGTCAAGCTCCTCGATCACATCGCCGACCCACTTGGTGTTGGCCGTGACGTCGTTGAGCGAAAGGCTCTGACCCTCGGCACCCTCGATACGCACGCGCACGCAGGGGGCCTTGGTGGCACCCACGAGCTCGACGTCGACGATGTCGACATCATGCTGGGGAGCGACGGCCTCGAGCGCGTCGATGATCGCCTGCTCGGTCTTGGTCTTGACCATTGCGGCACCTCCATCCATACAAAAAAGAAGCGGGGCCGAAACCCCACTTCTTTCAATTACAACTTCATTTGCAAGCAAACTATACCAATAGCTGCGGAAACGTGCAAGCACAACGCAAACCTGCAGATGAGTGCAAGCACAGGTTCTCCACAAGAAACGGATAATTGGGCGAGAACCCCCATATGGCGCTCCCCCAAAAGGGCCAAAACGGGCCAAACGTCCCAACCCGCCAAGCGAATCGGGCCCTATGGGCATTCCGCTCTTGGGTGCACATCGGCCAAACTACAGCTAGGGACATTCTGCAGCAAAAGGCCGGCCGCGCGCATTGGCCGCACAACCTTCCAAAACCCTACGGCAAGGAGGCACCCATGAAACGTCTCGGCACCCTCTGCACGACCGCGCTCGCCATCGCAGTCTGCTCGTTCGCCCTGATGGGATGCAGCAATATCGATGGCAAAACCGGGCCATCTGAGCCGACTCCCGGAAGCACCGAAGCTGCCGAGGAAACGACGCCACAGGGTAGCTTCGATAAAATCAACGAAGACGAAATCGATCCCCAGAGCTTGGGTCCCGATTCCCAAGAACAGTTCCCCATCGACCTTGAGGCAGACGAGAGCGTCCATGTTACCTGCGTGGGAAAGGACACCGACGGCTACGGGGACGCCGCGCTCGTCTTTACGGTGTCCAACAACACCGGTGTCGACATGATGTTTGGCGATGTGGACTCATATGCCTACGTCAACGGTAAGGCCCGCGACGTACGCATGCGCCAACCGGTCGCCGCCGGAGAAGAAACGCGCGCCATGCTCACCTTTGTGGGCACCTTCGACGATCCGGACTTTGATGTGAACAACGACCTCAACGACATCTACCTCAACATTTGGATGTTCGAAGAGGCAACGGGCAACGTTTACTTTAGGGACCTGGTACACATCCCATAGAAGAAGGTGCGACGCGCTGACTAAGCAGGGCATAAAACACAAGACGAGGGACGACCCAACCGGATCGCCCCTCGTCTTTTATGCGCCAGTTAAGCGCGCAGTGCTTACTTGACCACCAGGTTGACCAGCTTGCCGGGCACGCAGATGGCCTTGACGACCGTCTTGCCCTCGAGCCACTTGGCGACAGCGACCTCGGCGGCAGCCTGCATATCCTCATTTGAGGCATCGCGGGCAACGTCGACGCGGCCGCGGACCTTGCCGAGCACCTGGACCACAATCTGCACCGTGTCCTCAACGGACTCGGCCAGGTCGAACTCGGGCCAGGCGGCGGTGTAGGCGTTGCCCTCGCAGCCGAGGGCCTCGTGCCACAGCTCGTCGGCCCAGAACGGGCAGATGGGGGCAAGGACGCTCACGATATCCTTAGCCACGCCGTAGCACAGCGCCTTGTCGCGGGCGGTATCCTCGGTGGCGTTGAGGTAGGCGCTCGCCGCGTTGACGAGCTCCATGACGGCCGAGATGGCGGTGTTGAACTGGCCGCGATCGAAGTCCTCGGTGCACTTGGCGATGGTGCGGTGACGCTCGCGATAGAGCTTCATCGCGACCTCGTCGAGCGCGGACTTGTCGAAGGCCACGTTGGCGTCGCCGGACTGGACGAGCTGCCAAACGATACGCCAGGCGCGCTTGATGAAGCGGTTGGCGCCCTCAACGGCCTTGGGATCCCAGTCGAAGTCCTTCTCGGGCGGGGCGATAAACAGGATCGCCAAACGCATGGTGTCGGCGCCGTAGGGCTCGATGACCGAGCTCGGAGGCACGACATTGCCCTTGGACTTGGACATGGTGTCGCCGCTCTCGTCCTTGACCATGCCCTGGCACAACAGGTTGGTGAAGGGCTCGTCCACGCTCAGCAGGCCCAGGTCACGCAGGGCCTTGGTAAAGAAGCGGCTGTAGAGCAGGTGCAGAATGGCGTGCTCGATGCCGCCGATGTAGTTATCGACAGGCATCCAACGGTCGGCGGCCTCTCGGGAGAAGGGCAGCTCGGTGTTGTGAGGATCGGTATAGCGCAGGTAATACCAGCTGGAGCAGGTAAAGGTATCCATGGTATCGGTCTCGCGCTTGGCCGGGCGGCCGCAGACCGGGCAGGTAGTCTCATAGAACTCTTTGCACTCGGCGAGGGTCTCGCCTGCGCCCAGGTCCAGGTTCTCGGGCAGCGTCACCGGCAGCTGATCCTCGGGCACGGGCACGATGCCGCAGTGCTCGCAGTGGATAGCCGGGATGGGGTTGCCCCAATAGCGCTGACGGCTGATGAGCCAGTCGCGCAGACGGAACTCGACCTTGCGACGACCGCAGCCCATGGCCTCGAGGTCGGCCACGATCGCAGCCTCGCCCTCGGAGTGCTTGCCGCCGCGCATTCCGGTGTACTTGCCAGACTGGACGAGCGTGCCCTCGGCAGCGTGGGCGCAATCCCAGTCGACGGTCTCGGCATGGAAGGTATCGATGGTCTCGCCGCTGGCCTCGACGGCAGCGCGATCGTCATCGTCCAGGATGATCGGCACGATCGGCAGGTCGTACTTACGGGCAAACTCAAAGTCGCGCTGGTCGCCACAGGGAACGGCCATGACGGCACCGGTACCGTAGTCGGCAACGACATAATCGGCAACCCACACGGGGACCTTCTCGCCGTTCACGGGGTTCACCACGTAGCGGCCGGTAAAAGCGCCGTGCTTCTCGAGGGTGCCCTGGGCACGCTCGACGGCAGAGATATGCTTGGAGTCCTCGACGATCTTGGTGACGGCCTCCTCGTACTCCGTGCCCTCGACGAGCTCGTGCAGGCCGGCGTACTCGGGAGCCAGGACAAAGAAGGAGACGCCAAAAAGGGTATCGGCGCGCGTGGTGAAGACGGTGATCTTACCCTCGTCGCCCTCGATGGGCTCGCCATCCTGGTCGCACAGGGTAAAGTCGACCTCGGCGCCCTCGGAGCGACCGATCCAGTTGGCCTGCATCTGCTTGACGCGCTCGGGCCAGCCGGGGAGCTTCTCCAGGTCGTCGAGCAGCTCCTGAGAGTACTCGGTAATCTTGTAGTACCACTGCTCAAGGTCGCGCTTCTCGGGCTCGGTGCCACAGCGCCAGCACTTGCCCTCGGTAACCTGCTCGTTGGCCAGAACGGTCTTGCAGGTGGGGCACCAGTTGACCGGGTTCTTCTTACGGTAGACCAGGCCCTTTTCCCACATCTTCTCAAAGATCCACTGGCCCCAGCGATAGTAGTCGGGGCTGCAGGTCTTGACCATGCGATCCAGATCGTAGGAGAAGCCCATGCGCTTCATCGTGGCGAGCGCCTGGTCCATGTTCTTATACGTCCAGGCGGCAGCCTGCGTGTTGTGCTTGATGGCGGCGTTCTCGGCGGGCAGGCCAAAGGCGTCAAAGCCGATGGGGTGCAGCACGTCGTAGCCGCGCATGCGGGCCTGACGGGCCATGGCATCGCCGATGGTATAGTTGCGCGCGTGGCCCATGTGCAGGTCGCCCGACGGATACGGGAACATCTCGAGCACGTACTTCTTGGGCTTGCTGTCGTCGGTGTCGACGGCAAAGAGGTTGGAGTCCTCCCAGGCCTTCATCCACCGGGACTCAATGGCCTGCGCGTCGTAGGCAGGAATCTCGTCCTTATGATCTGTGCAATCGCACATATCAGCTCCTTTGTTAGCTGGGTTGGGGCGGGGCGTTCTTACCTTTACTCGCTGCTGCGGACAGTCCTGCTCGCACGAAGAGCACATTAAGTGCTCTTCGGCTCGTGCGGAACTTGCAGCGAGCAAAGGTAAGAACGCCCCGCCGCATCGTTAACTCGCATGATGATAGCAAATACGACAAGCGAGATGCCTGCGACTTGCATGCATCTCGCTTTATCTAAATAACGTGGTTGATACTCAACCTTTATGTTCAGCTCTTATCCTATCGATAAGACACAGACTGCTGCGAATCCTTGACCACAACATCGTGGGCGCCGCCTTCGACGATGGAGGTGGAGCTGACCAGCGTTAGGCGTGCCTTTTCCTGGAGCTCGGGGATCGAGAGGGCACCGCAGTTGCACATCGTGGACTTGACCTTATAGAGCGTGCCGCCCACGCCGTCCTTGAGGGAGCCGGCGTAGGGAACGTAGGAGTCGACGCCCTCGACGAAGCTGAGCTTCGCGGCGCCGCCCAAGTCGTAGCGCTGCCAGTTGCGAGCACGCGCAGAACCCTCGCCCCAGTACTCCTTCATGTACTGGCCGTTGACGTTGACGCGCTCGGTCGGGCTCTCGTCGAAGCGGGCGAAGTAGCGACCCAGCATCATAAAGTCGGCACCCATGGCAAGGGCAAGCGTCATGTGGTAGTCGTAGACAATGCCACCATCGGAGCAAACGGGCACGTAGACACCGGTCTCCTCGTAGTACTCGTCACGGGCGCGGCAGACGTCGATCAGCGCGGTGGCCTGGCCACGGCCGATACCCTTGGTCTCGCGGGTGATGCAGATGGAACCGCCGCCGATACCGACCTTGATGAAGTCGGCACCGCAGTCGGCCAGGAAGCGGAAGCCCTCGGCGTCGACGACGTTACCGGCACCAACCTTGACGTCCTCGCCATAGTTGGCGCGGATCCACTCGATGGTGCGCTTCTGCCACTCGCTGAAGCCCTCGGAGGAGTCGATGCACAGAACGTCGGCACCAGCCTCGATGAGCAGCGGCACGCGCTCGGCATAATCGCGGGTGTTGATACCGGCGCCGACCATGTAGCGCTTGTCGCCGTCAAGCAGCTCGTTGGGGTTGGTCTTGTGGCTGTCGTAGTCCTTGCGGAAGACAATGCCCATCAGGTGATCGTTGTCGTCGACAATGGGCAGGGCGTTGAGCTTGTTGTCCCAGATGACGTCGTTAGCGACCTTGAGGCTGATGTTCTTGTCGCCCACGATGAGCTGCTCACGCGGGGTCATAAACTCGGAGACCTTTGTCTGGTGATCATCGCGGCTGGGGCGATAGTCACGGCTGGTGACGATGCCCAGGAGCTTACCCTTGGGAGTGCCGTCGTCGGTGACCGGCATAGTGGAGTGACCGGTCTTCTCCTTGAGCTCGATGACCTGCTCCATGGTCATGTCGGGGGTCAGAGTGGAATCGGACTGAACGAAGCCAGCCTTGTGATCCTTGACGGCCTTGACCATAGCGGCCTCGGACTCGGCGCTCTGGGAACCGTAAATGAAGGACAGGCCACCCTCGGTAGCGAGCGCGACACCCATGTCGACGCCCGAGACGGACTGCATGATGGCGGAAACCATGGGGATGTTCAGGGTGATTGCCGGCTTCTCACCGCGCTTAAAGCGGGTTAGCGGCGTCTTAAGAGAGACGTTGTTGGGGATGCACTGCGAGGACGAGTAACCAGGGACCAGCAGATACTCCGAAAACGTGTGGGACTCACCGGGAAAGAACGTAGCCATGTTTCTCCTTTTTCCATGCGACCGGTCGGCTGCAGGCCTCGTAGGACCCAGCCCAACCTTGGGCGCCCAATACTGGGGAAGTATCTTAACGCACTTTGACTGCTACAATGCATGTTTTAAGAAGAGCACACGAGGGTTTGACGCAGGCTTTGCGTTTGCCCAGCAAACACTTTAGCGGGGAGACGTGGAGCACATGGAGTACAAGACGACGGCAAAGTTGGTCATTCAAGCGTGCGACAAAGATCTGCCGGGCGTGTTCGGCCACGGCTGCGTCTTACTGCTGCAGGGCATCGCCCGCGAGCACTCGCTCAACCGCGCCGCCAAGAGCATGGGCATGGCGTATTCCAAGGCCTGGCGCATTGTAAACGAGGCAGAAGGTCAGCTGGGATGCAAACTCATCGAGCGCGACGGTGCCCGCGGATCCACGCTCACCCCCGCCGGCGAGCGAGCCATAGCAGTCTACGAGAAGCTGCAGGCCGACATCAACAACGTCATCGCCACCAAAGCCAACGCCCTCATCGCCAGCATCAAAAAGTAGCTCATTTGGGACGGGGCCTTATAGCCACACAACCCATTCTCATAAGTTGCGGTGAAATAGGGACTGTTTATGCGGTTAAAGCCGTAAATCAATCCCTATTTCACCGCAACTTATGAAGTCGAGGATGATTTAGCTAGTTGCGGAGGGCATTATCTAGGGTGGCGGCCACGATCAAGGGGTCGTCGGTACCGGCGAAGAGGCGGATGGTGCTCCCCTGCTTGCCGCGTGGGGCCGAAAGGCGCGTCGTTGCGCCGCCGACGGGCGATGTGCGAAACTCCCCGGGCAAAGCATCGAACAGCTCGCCCGCGCTACGTTCGATAAGATCAAACTCAACTGCCGGTCCAAAGCCGTGCTCGAGGATTCCCGTTGCAGCCGCATGGTCGGGATGCGAACTCAGCCCGGGATAGCGAACGTTGCGCACCATCTCGTTGGCGGCCAGATACTCGGCCAGCGCACGGGCGCGGTCGAAATGCGCCTGCATGCGGACGTTAAGCGAGGAAAGCCCACGCTCCAGCACGTCGGTCTCCTCGGCAGAAAGGTCGAGCGCCGACGCACCGCAGCCTGCAAACAATACGTGCGCGCACTCGGCAGCGGCATCCACACGATGGCGCTTGAGCTGCGAGCGCGCCACCGAAGCAGCAACGAGCTTGCGTGGAGCCTCACCGGCGCACACACGGTCAAGCGCTTCGAACGACAGCGCAGCACCCAGCCGCAGCGGATCGCAGCCAAAAGCCGACGCCACGGTGTTGTCAACAACCAGCAGCGCATGGGCCTCACGCGCCGCCCGACCCAGCGCACGCAGATCGGGCACACGCAGACCAAACCCGCCGATGGAGTTGACGAACCACCACAGGTGCGGACCCTCGGCATCAAACGAAGCATCAAAGCCCTCGGATGCGGCGACAAACGCCTCGGCGGACGGCGAGCCCACGAGCACAACATCGCAGTCATCAAAGCCGCTCGCAAACGCATCGGCAAAGTCATCCGCAAAGGCCACCAGACGATCGCCGGGCCGTACAATCCCCAGCAACGACAGCGCTGCCGGCACATGCGACGCCGCAAGCAACCGCGCCTCACGCGCGCTGGCCCTCAAAGCCCAGGCCTCTTCTAGCTGCTGTACGCCCATACGGCACCTTCCCTCCATAACAAAAACCCACGATGCGGATGTTTCCCGCATCGTGGGCTACGGCTGCAGTATAGCGCCGATATGCGACGAATCGCTTAGATGTTGAGCGCGTGGTAGGTCACATTCGCGCCCGGAGCGTCAACGGTCACGCCATAGGCCTCGGGATAGATGCGCGTCGAGAACACGAGCGCACCATCGTTCACAAACACCTCGACCGAGGAAACATCGCCAACAATGCGCACGTTACTAACCTCGTCGACGGACTCCCAACGCACGGTACGACCGCAGCCGGCAGAAGCGCGACTCTCATCGGTAAATCGCATCTCAAAGCGCGAGGGCAGTTCGCCCTCGGCGGGAACAAGCACCAGCTTTAGCTCGCCATCAACGGTCGCGGTAAACGCGCCGTCGACACCGTCAACAACAACGTCAAAACAGGTATCGCCGGCAACCTCCAACGAGCCCTCCCCCACACGTACCGAGGCATAATGGCGCTCGATCTCGCGCGCCGGCTGCTGCAGTACCACGCCGCCAGCACCGGCTGTAAGCTCACGCGGCACCGTCATGCAGTGCTGCCAGCCGCACGCCACGGTGGGGTCGTTGCCATAGGTCGGCTCATCGGGCATGCCCATCCAGCCGATTAGAATATGGCGACCGTCCTCGGCCGTGAACTCCTGCGGAGCATAGAAGTCAAAACCGGCGTCCCACAGGCGGAACTCGCCCAGCTCATAAGCGTCATTGCCGCCCGTAATGTCGCCCGTTACAGGCATGTAGCCCGCTGCATATACATTGCCGCGGTCCCAACGACCGCCCTTGAGGCCCTGGGGCGAGAAGGACAGCCACTTCGCCGGTACACCGCCATCCGCCTCAAGCTCAAGGTATCCCGGGCACTCCCACATAAAGCCAAAGCGCTCGGGCGTAGACACACGGCTCTCGAGCTCCCAACTCAGCATATCGGCCGAGCCATACACCAGGATCTCACCCACATCGCGCCCGGCACCCTCGCCGTGCATGGCGCAAAATCGACTATCGACATGCGGACCGTCCACGCGACGACGCGCGCCCAGCACCATGTGGTAACGCCCATCATCATCGCGCCACACCTTGGGGTCACGCACGTGGCAGGTCAAATCCTCGGGATAATCCTCGGACGCCAGCACCACGCGCTTTTGGCTGAACTCCCGACCGGCAAGGCCATCAACGCTCTCGACATAAACAGTATCGGCGCGGCGGCCGGTATTGACGTAGTCGTACGTGCCGTCCGCATCGGGAAGCTTAACGTTGCCCGTATAGAGCACGCGAATGCGACCGTCCTCGGCAAGCGCGGAGCCCGAATACACACCGTGGCAATCGAACGGCTCGTCGGGCAGCAACGGAGCGCCAACATAGTCCCACGTCATAAGGTCGCGGCTCGTCGCATGGCCCCAGGCCTTAACGCCACCCTCGACATCAAACGGCGCATACTGAAAATAGGCATGGAACACGCCGCCTGCCTGGCAAAGACCGTTGGGGTCGTTGAGCCAGCCCGCCGGCGGCATTATATGGAAGCGCTGGCCATACGCGCCATGGCCGCACTCAGAGGCGGCGGCGTCAACAGCGGCGACCAGCTTTGCAAGGTCGCGACCAAGTGCATTAGACATATCAAAGTCCTAACGGATCGAAAGCAACAAGGCACCAGAGATCGGCACCAGATACGAGAAACGCCCGCGAGCATACAACCCGCGGGCATCCCCTCAATCAAAAGCTCTTAGGCCTGCTCGGAAGCCTTGGGCTCGTCCTTGTACAGGACAAACGAGACGGCAAAGGAAACCAGCGCGGCGACCGCAAACATGATCGCGTACTGCACGGGTTGGGCCAGGCACAGCAGGATACCGAAGATACCGGTAACGCCCGTGCCGGAGGCAGCCAGCGAAGTGAGCGCACAGACCAGGGCACCGCAACCGCCGCCGATGCAGCCGGCGATGAAGGGCTTAAAGAAGCGCAGGTTCACACCAAAGATGGCAGGCTCGGTAATGCCCATGAAGGCGGACAGGGCCGAAGGAAGCGCCAGACCCTTGATCTTGGCATCGCGGGTCTTAAAGGCAACGGCGAGTGCGGCGCCACCCTGAGCGATGTTGGCAGCACTGGCGATGGGCAGCCAGTAGGTCACGCCGTACTGGGCAAGCTGGCCCAGGTCGATGGCGGTGTACATCTGGTGGATACCGGTAACGACCGTGGGGGCATAGAACAGGCCGACGATAAAGGAACCGATGCCGAAGGGCAGGGTCAGCAGGGCCTGGATCAGACCGAGGATGGCGTTCTCGGCCCAGACAAAGATGGGGCCGACGGCAACGAGCGTCACGAGCACGGTCACGAACACCGAGACGAGCGGGGTCACAAAGAGGTCGAACATCTCGGGAACGATCTTATGCAGACGCTTCTCGAGGAAGGCCAGAATGGCGCAGGCGATGACGATGGGGATCACATGACCCTGATAGCCGACCCACTCAAAGCTGTACACGCCGGGAATGACGGTGACCATAGTCTGAACGCCCTCGGAGGCAACCGTGTAGGCGCTCTGCAGCGAGGAGTTGATAAACGCACCGCCGACGACGGCACCCAGGTACGGGTTGGCGCCAAAGGCCTTAGCGGCGGAGTAACCGATCAGGATCTGCAGAATGCCAAAAGACGTGCCCGAGACCAGGTCGGCAATCTTATAAATAAAGTTATTGGTGTCGAGCGCGATAAAGCCGTTGGAGGCCATAAAGTTGAGGGCGCTCATAATGCCCAGCAGAAGGCCCGAAGCCACGATGGCGGGGATGATGGGGACAAAGACGTCGCCGAGCACCTTAATGGCACGCATAAAGATGTTCTGCTGCTGCGCCGCTGCCTCCTTGACCTCGGCCTTGGTGGCAGCCTCGACGCCGCTGAGCGCAATGAACTCGTCGTAGACCTTATTGACGGTGCCAGTGCCAAAAATAATCTGGAGCTGGCCCTGGGCCTCAAAGACGCCCTTGGCGCCGTCGATATTCTCGAGGGCCTCCTTGTCGACCTTGGCGTTATCGGCAATCACAAGGCGCAGACGCGTGGCGCAGTGTGCGGCCGAAACAACGTTGCCGGCGCCACCGATGTTGTCGAGCACCTCTTGGGCTGATTTGCGGTAGTCCATGACTTCCCTTTCCTCCAACGGGCGCATCTGCACCCGGCCATCTTTGACACTTACACTGTAATCGTTTTCAGTTTCATATGTCTGTAATCGTTTTCACAGAAGGGTGAACGGTAGGAAAAAGCCGGCGAAAGGTAGTTTTAAAGCAAAAAGAGGCGGCTCAGCGGCAGGCAGACGTGCCCAAAGCCTAGACATTCATAAGCTGATGCCCAAGTTTGAGCGTCTTGAGACCGCTCTCCCCCTCCACGCCATCGAGCGTGTTGAGCAACATATTGGTCGCCTCGACGCCACTGGTCAGGTAGCCATAATGCACGGTGGGAATGCCGCCCGTCAGCGCGCGCAAAAAAGCGTTGTCACCAAAACCACTCACGCGGTGTATACCCTCGCCCATGCCGCGAACCTCATCGATGGCACGAAGCGCGCCCGCAGCCATGGTGTCGGTCGCGCAGGCGATAAACGAAACATCTGGAGCGACGGAAAGCAGTTCACGTGCCGCACCATAGCCCGAGTCGAGCGTAAACGAGCCCAGGCGAATCAAAGCAGCATCGAGCGGGTTGTCCGCGGCGCGCAAGCCGGCCTCAAAACCGCGACGGCGGTCATAACCGGCCGCGCGGTCCTCTTCGGTAACTCCAATATAGGCAATCTTGCCGTCCACGCGACCCGCAAGCGCATGGCCCAGCTCAAAGGCGGCCTCGTAATCGTCGTGATAGACGCACGCCACGCCCTCGACATGTTGGCCGATCAGCACGATGGGCACGCGGCACGACTCAATCGCCCGACGGTGCTCGTCAGTAATCATAGTAGCCACCAGCACAATGCCATCGACCGGATGGTTTTGGAATAAATCGAGGTATTCGAGCTCGCGATCAGGGGCGTTGTCGGTATTGGCAAGCAGCATCTGGTAGCCACGGCGACCAAGCACCTGGCCAATGCCGGCGGTAATGCGGCTCACGGACTCCGAGTTGATCTTGGGCACGATGACGCCGATGAGCTTGGTGGAGCCGGTGCGCAGTGCACGAGCCTGGCTGGACCGCACGTATCCGGTCAGCTCAATCGCCTGCTTAATGCGCTCGGCCTTATCCGCCGAGATATACCCACCGTTGAGGTAGCGCGAGACGGCGGCGCTCGAAACGCCGGCCAGCTCGGCCACATCCTTCATCTTTACCACGAGCACCCCTGTCGTTGAAATCGCTTTCACCATAATACCCAACCCATGCCAGCAAATTGAGCAAATGAGACGGGCCCATGGATCATTTCAACCGCCCAGGTCGAGCAAGCGCCAGCGAGCGGGCAGCTGCCGTGGCGAGGTGCCGCGAAAGAGGAGCGAAGCGTACTTTATGTACGCGAGCGACGGTTTGAGCGGCAGATCGCCCGGCAGATGCCCGCGCAGCGTCGACCGGTCCGGCGTTCGTCAGAACGCCGGAACTAAAAGCTACCCGTGGTACTCGCCGTTATATTGAATGAGCGTGAGGTCCTCCACGCCGTCGAGAGCGCGAATGGCGTCAGCATAGGGCATATCCACACCATCCGAGAACACCTCGGCGGCCATTTCGACCTTGTCGCCGCGCATAGTCTTGGACTTAACGGTGAACTTGGTGCGCCCAAATGCGCGCACGATATCATCGCCGGTGGTCTGGCCCGTGTAGTGGATGACCATCATGTACACGCGAGCCTTGTCTTGGTGGCTCGCAAAGCCGGCAATCATCACCACGATCACCACCGCCGTGAGCCCCACGAGCGCATACATGCCGGCGCCGGCCGTAATGCCCGTGGTAATGGCCCAAAACAGATACAGCAGGTCGAGCGGGTCCTTGACCGCCGTACGGTAGCGGACGATTGACAGAGCACCGACCATACCGAGCGAGATGACCACGTTCGTCGAGATCGCGAGCGTAACCATGCAAGTAAGCACGCACATACCCACGAGCGTCACGGCAAAACTGCGCGAATACACCACGCCGGTAAAAAAGCGCTTGTACACGTAATAGATCAGGATGCCCATGGCGAGCGCCACAAGCAGCGAAAGGCCAATCTTGGCAGGGTCGACCTGGCCAAACGCCTCCAAGACGGAGTTCTTAAAAAAGTCCCTGGTGCTCATGGTCTAAATATCCCCTCGGTTCTCAAAATCCGATTCCCAATAGTTAAAACCGCGCAGGTAGGCGGTCTTTTCGTAACAGAGGCAGTACTTGGAGACCGCCGTAAGCTCGGTCGCGCCCGGCGGCACCATATCGCGCACCAGCTGCGGACAAAACTCCGTAAACTTGACCTCCATCACCAGCTTGCCGGGCTCCAGCACAGGCAATGCGGGCAAGGTCGCATCAAAGATGTCAAAGCTACCCACCGCCGCGCGCACGTTCATGTCAAACGTAATGCGCACGGTGCCCTCATCCATCACCCACGGCACGCGCTCGTAGTCCACGATGGTCCGCGGGCGCATCATGTTGCAGATACACTCGATGTAGAACTCGCGGCAGAGCGGATAGGGACTCCTTAGCAAAAAGCCGTAGTCGCCAGCCAGAATCTGCTCAAACTCGCCACGCGTGAGCGGCGCATCCTCCTTGTAGATCCAGCTGCCGTACTTCTTTTTGCGCTCGAGCTTAATCACCTTGTCGCTGCCGTTATAGATGCGTACGCGATACTTTTTGCGCATGAGAATGCCGGCGTCTTTTTCCTCGTAGGCCGAGTTGCAGTAGTCGTCAAAGTACAGGCTGCGAATGGTGTAACCGCCCGCCCGCGCATGCTTGTCCAGCTTAAACACCGGCGCCATGCGACAGGTAAGCGCGGCGTGCTCGCCCTCGTTAATGAGATATTTGAGCTCGTGGCGGTAACGCTCCTGCGTGGCACGCACAGGCGGTGCCGCCAGGCGCTCAAGCAGCGCGCTAGCCCTCCTCATACGTATCCTCTACGACCTTACAGCCGTCTTTCACGTAAAAACACTTCATGCCGTAGTGCTTGCCGTCGTCGGTCACATAGTAGTCAAACGCATCTTGCGTATAGCCGTCGGAGTTGGTGGCACGCACGCGCACAAAATACTGACCGGTATCGGGCGCATCGCAGGTCACCTCGGGAAGCAGCACGTCCTCGGCCTTAAAGACCACGTCGCTTATGGCATAGTCGCTCGCAAGCTCTACGGTGTAGCGAATTTCGCGCGCCTCAAAGTCGTAGGACGCATCCCAGTTAATGCGCAGCTTACCGTTATCGATCTGCGGCACGCCGATGTAGAACGGCATAGGCTTTTTAAAACTCTCGCGAAAGCTCTTGTAGTTCTCCTCGATCTCGGAGGGAATCGCCGCGGCGATCTGCTCGTATTGGTCCTTGGTGACAGGCAGATTGTTGATATCGGGCGAAGCAAAGACCAGGGATTCAGTCACCTCGCGGTAGTGCTTGATCATCTTGGTCAGGCGAGTCTCGGTCAAATACGAGCGCAAGTCCTTGACGGCACGGTCGAGTTCGCTGCGGAACGACTTGCTGCGCAACGCACGATTGAATAGCACGTTGCCCCAGTAGTTGCTTACGCCGCGCTCCCAGCTCGCATAATCCGAGAACCCCGTCAGGCTCAGCTCAAGCTTACGCAGCATGCCGTCGTTATCCCAATCCAAAAAGTACCAGGTATTTGAGTTGAGCGGGCTGTACAGATAGCAATTACGGTTCTGCGTATCGCAGTTGCCCGTCAGGATCTGAAACGCCAGCCAATAGACCAGATTTTCGGTATCAAAGTATGTGTCGAGCACGTCATCGATCTTTTGCGATTCGTCGTT
>CBCTFW010000016.1:0-51505 GCA_965146285.1 uncultured Collinsella sp. | reverse complement strand
ACCAGTGACGCCACGGGTATGAACCGTGTGCTCTAACCAACTGAGCTACACCGCCGGATGGAGCCTGCAACCAGACTTGAACTGGTGACCTCTTCGTTACCAACGAAGTGCTCTACCGACTGAGCTATACAGGCACTTGACGGGTGGGAGCTATAGGATTCGAACCTATGTAGGCAGAGCCAACGGGTTTACAGCCCGTCCCCATTAACCACTCGGGCAAACTCCCAATCGTTCAAGTATCCGCAGGTCCTTTGGTCTTTTGGACCGCCGCCCCCGCGAACGAAGAAGATAATACGATGCCACCTTGGGGGCTGTCAACGAAAACCTCTAGATACACGGTGCCGGGCGTATCTATATAGCCGTGACCTGCGGTTTTATTGAGTTTGGATATGAAGGACGGTGGTTTTGGATACTGAGGTGACGTTTCCCAAGGTAACACTTTGCTGTAGTGGAGTACACCTTCAGTATCGAACTTCGATACCAGCTTATTTGCACCTATATATAGGTCGAGATCGGGGCTTCCACGCCACGATCGAGCGTGGATTATCTCCCACTTTTAGCGCGGCTCTAAGGCCAAAGTGGCAGATTATCCACGTTCATTCTCCAGGCGAGAGAACTGTAAAGCCGCAACTACTCGGGCCAGGCCAAAGTAGACCCATAGAGCGGCTCCCCCTTGGTGCAGGGGTAGCGACTCAAGTAACACGACGATAGCAAGTCGAAAAAATAAGTCATGGCGTATTTCGAATAAACGCCGAGTCGGTCAATTCCGTTTCCCGCATTACCAAGACGATATACACGGTCAAAAGACCTCGATTTGTCATCGTTGCTAAACGCAGTAATTAGAATCTTCCTGCCCGAACGGCAATCAAGATACTCACGCGCCTGTGACGCAAATAGCCCGGAGACCGATACGAGAATTATCAATGACTGCGAAGCGTCTCCCATGTTTTTCAATTCCGCGACGTTAGCCCCAGCAACTATGCGAACTATCTTGCCCGCATAAAACATTTCCTGCTGAAATCGTACGAGATTGGCGCTCACATTATTGGTGCACCAGATTTCAACGTTTTTATGGCCATCAATTTCGTCGACAAGATGCTTAATAGCGATATCGGACACGCCGCTTTCAACCTCAGCGAACATCTCGATCATGCAAACGTCGAGCTCTGCCCTGTACTCCTCGTAGCCAAATTCCTCCTCTCGATGGCTTAAGTCGCTTGGAAAGACTGACTGAGTAAATGATTCTTTCAAATCGCTAAGAGACTGGTAGCCCAATCGATTGCAGAAACGACGAACAGCGGAACGAGTCACGAATGCATCGCGGGTTATTGCGGCAACATTGATTTCGCTCGAACGCCTAATGTGAGCGATGAGATATCGAGCGATGGCGGCATCGTTTGACCCAAACTCGCTGTTGATGATGGAGCTAATGCGATTGAGCACATCGAAGTCATTGATATTCACGTGATCCCTCTTTCCGCTCTCCTCGAAATCATGGTTCATTTATTGAATCAAACAGCTTTGGTCGTTCTCCTATGATTCAAATCAGTTGACGTCATCTTAATCATAATTCCGCCACACGTATCCACCGTGTTTTGAGTGATGGAAAGGGGATTCATGGGCAACGTGAACAACATGCCGTTTCTCTGGGGTTCCGCCACGGCGTCTTATCAGTGCGAGGGTGCCTGGAACGAAGACGGCAAAGGCCTTGGTGAGTGGGATTTCTTTAGCCACACAAGCAATAAGAACATCAACCATGTTGACGGTGATGTATCTTGCGACTTCTACCATCGCTATGAAGAAGATATCCGCATGATGAAAGAAGGCGGACAAAACACCTATCGCTTCTCTCTTTCATGGAGTCGAATCATCCCCACGGGTATCGGCGAAGTGAATGAAGAGGGTATCGATTTTTATAATCGGGTCATTGATTGCTGCCTCGAAAATGGCATAGAGCCCAACGTTACGCTGTTCCATTACGATCTGCCATTCACGCTTGCTTGCAAAGGCGGATGGCTGAACAACGACATGGCAGAGTGGTTCTGCAAATACGCCAAGATTTGCTTTGAGCGCTTTGGAGACCGCGTCAAAATCTGGGCTACCGTTAACGAGCCGCATTTCTACAGCTACTGCGTAAACATGTTGGGCAACTATCCCCCCAATCGATCGCTCGATGTTCAGTCGTACATGCAGTTTCAGTACAACCTGATGCGCGCAAGCGCACTCGCAGTCCGAGCATATCGTCAAATGGGCTACGACGGCATCATCGGCGCCGTCCACGATGGCGGCGTTGTCGAACTCGACCCGGCAACCGAGCACCCTGATGACGTATTTCGATACGCAGACTTTTTCGCCAATCGCATGATTCTGGCACCAGCGCTTCAGGGTCAACTGCCGCCAGAAATGGACGAAATCCTTGAAAAACTTGGCGTCTCGCTCTATCGATCCCCAAATGACGTAAAAGAATTCAGAGACGGTAAAGTCGATTTTATTGGACTCAACGTGTATTGCCGAGAGTATGTAACCGACTGGCACGGTGGAGAGCTTGCCGTTTCGGCGAACAATAAGGGCAGTTCGAGCAAAAGGGTCGAAGGAAAATGCATTGCGCCCTTGTTTGAAAGCGCCCGCGACAGCAATGTTCCCCGCAATAAATGGGGCCGCGAAATACTCCCAAGTTGCATGTATTCAACCATCATGGATGTCCACGAGCGCTATGACGCGCCCCGCATCTTTATTACGGAAAACGGACATGGCGCCTATGAGCAACCAGACACAGACGGAATGATCCACGATGATGACCGCATCGAGCTTCTGGGCCAGTTCATCGAGCACATGATGAGGGCTAAGCGCGACGGCGCGCGCGTTGAGGGTTACTACCTCTGGTCGACGATGGATCTGTATAGCTGGATCAACGGCTACGAAAAACGATACGGACTTGTCCATATCGACTTCGAGAACAATCTGGAGCGCACCCCCAAAAAGAGCTGGTATTGGTACCGAGACCTTATCTCGAAGTATCAGGAGCAGGAAGGTTAGGAGAAAGAGATGAAATATCAGGCAATGTCCGAAACAGTCCTAAAGGCTGTTGGCGGCAAAGAGAACATTACATCGGTAACTCATTGTGCGACACGCCTTCGCATCGACGCACGAGACACCTCGATCATCGATCTCCAGCTCGCCAAATCGGCCGATCAGGCGCTCGGGGCAGTAGTCAGCGGTGGCCAGCTTCAGGTGATCATCGGCCCAAACGTCACCGAGGCTTACAACGACTTCCTCGACTTCGCGGGAATCGAAGTCGGCGGTGGCACGGTTGCCGACGATGCCCAAACCGCCAAAGACCTTGCAGAAGGCATTAAAAGCGGTAACACCGCCATGGGCTTGATTGAGAAATTCGGGAACGTCTCTGCACAGGTATTCATGCCCATCGTCCCGGCGCTCATCGTTGGCGGACTCATTCTTTCGATCAAGAATCTCCTGGTCAATTATTGCGGATTAAGCACCGATAGCGGAACCGCCCAGGTCCTGTTGGCGATCTTTAGCGCTTCGTTTAGCTTCTTGCCCGTTTATCTTGGTTATCAGCTCGCAGCCGTCATGAAGATGCAGCCCATCATGGGCGCATTGCTGGGCGCGATCATGATCAGCTCGTCCATTAGCGGTGCCGAGGGTCTCGACTTTCTTGGTATCCCCATCCCGACGAACGACTATTCGAGTACGGTAGTGCCCATCGTACTGGGCGTTGTGTTCATGTACTTTGTCGACCGCAGCCTTCAGAAGATCATTCCCGACGTTACCAAACTGTTCTTGAAGCCGCTGCTCACCATGATCATCGTCGTGCCCGTCGAGCTGATTATCCTTGGCCCCGCCGGCAGCATGATGGGCTACGCGCTGAGTGATGCCGTCACGTGGCTTATGGACAACGTGGCATTTATCGCTACTCCGATCCTGGCAGCCCTTAACCCCTATTTCGTCATGCTCGGTCTCGATAAGGCTTACATCGCAATCGAAGTTACGAGCCTGGCGCAGCTCGGTTGGGCACCCATTATCTTTGGATTCATCTCGAACCTCTGCATTGGCGGCACGAGCCTCGCCCTGGCAACTGCCATGAAGGGAAACAAGGAGAAGAAGGGTATGGTCACCACGGTTGCCGTTACCGCACTCTGTGGCGTAACCGAGCCCGCGTTCTACGGTTGCCTCATCGAGCGTCCCCGCCTGCTTGTCGGCACGGCAATCGGCGCGCTCTGCGCTGGACTCCCTGCAGGCATCTTTGTCCTGAAAGAGTATGTTGCGGGAGCATGCCCCGGCCTTCTTTCGGCACTCATCTTTATCGCTCCCGATGGGTCCATGGGCAACTTCGTGCTGGCATGCGTTGTCGCCATCATCGCCATCGTCGTCTCTTTCATCGCTGCACGCGTAATCATCAAGAAGAACCCCAGCTATATTGAGTAGATGCCCGCTGTTTGCATTGGGGACATCCTCGGCAGACCATTAGCAAGAACCCAAGAAGTCCCTTAGGAGCTCGATTAATCCATTCGGATTCCTGAGGCACAAACGACCCCGATTCCACAATGAAATCGGGGTCGTTGTTTCTAAAGCCGTCGATAGACAATCGGTGTTTACCTTAGCTCCCTATCCAAGTTAATTATCCACGCTCGTTCTCCGGTCGGGAGATTTTCTTCGCTCGCGTGTCCAGAAATCCACGCTCGAGCAGGACATCCAGGTCCGCACCCGCCCTTGTCTCGATCTGTAACAGTAAGAGGCCTATTCCGCTTCTACATGTTACAGATCAAGATATTCCTAAAACACCCTAAGTTTCATCTCAATCTGTAACAGTTAGATGCCAAATATCGGTCTTGGTGTTACAGATTTAGACAAACTGGAGGACGAGACAAACCAAAAACGGGATGGGCGCTAACCCGATGGCGCACCACCTAAATAGAAACGGGCCCTGTCCCATATAGAGACAGAGCCCGAAACTCTCATGGAGCCAGTGACAGGAATCGAACCTGCAACCCACTGATTACAAATCAGTTGCGCTACCGTTGCGCCACACTGGCACACTTGGCGCTTTCGCGCGAAGCCAATTAAGAATAAAGGAATTGCCGACGAGGCGCAACAGGCCCTTCACCCGACCACATCTCAAAACTATTCGCCAGAACGAATAGTTTTAATTACAATTGCTATATATAGAACTATTCGTTCTGGCGAAGGGTTTCGCGATGCTTACTACCAAAGAAGCCGCCGAGCTGCTCGGCATCACTCCGCGCAGGGTGCAGGAGCTCATAAAAAACGGAGCACTTGAGGCCCGCAAGGCTTCTGGTGTATGGCTCATCGACAAAGACAGCGTCGACACGCGACTCCGCTCTGTGACCAAAACGGGGGGACGTCCCCGCCGCGGCCACGGTAAGAGCGAGATCGCGTTCACCCTCATGAACCGCACGTACGAAGTCGCTCAGCTGGTCTACAGCACATCGCGAAAAGACTTTACCCACATCGGTGCCGACATCGATTACGCCCACGCCCCTATTGGAGTATTTGGCCCTAATAGCCCCATATCGCTAGACTCCTTCCGCATCTGGTGGCGCGGCCGCGGTATCCCGCTCGCACGCATTGGGCTAGCCTCCCTGCTTGCAGAAGCCGCAGTCGATGTTCCCGATGAACTCGTACAGCGAAATCTTGGTCTCTCCTTATCCGACCAGTATTGGATCAGGCCCCAAGACTCCGGTCTCGCGTGGGAAGATATCAATTTCTTCAATAATGCTTTTGACGACGTCTCTCTCAGCATCGCGCCCTTCGCCCCAGAGGGCAAGGCAGCTGCCGCAAAGCCCGATAACACCTCGGACGGCAATCTTCAAAAGTACTGGACATGCGAGGATGACCGTCGAATCCTCCACAAGGCAGGTGCACATCTAAACCAGGAACCTTATAACGAGCTGGTGGCGACCGCGCTCCACCGTCGCATCCTAAACGCCTGCGATTATGTGCCTTACTCGCTCGAGGGCACGGGCACTTCCGCCCTGAGCATATGCGATGTCTTCTTAACTGATGAAGAAGAGTATGTCCCCGCGTTCTATGTAAACCAGCACGCAAACGCAGATGAACGGCTAACCGACTACGAGCGATACGTAGCAAACTGCGAGGAACTCGGGGTAACAGGCGTCAAGGATGCCCTTGACCGCATGATCGTGTGTGACGACATCATCGCCAACTACGATCGTCATTGGCGCAACTTCGGCCTCGTGCGAAACGTCAACTCACTGGTCTGCAGACCAGCACCCATCTTCGATTCGGGGTCATCGCTCTGGTGCAACATCTCTCTTGAGGAGCTTCGGGCAGGAGAGCACAGTTTTACCAGCGCGCAGTTTCATTCAAGCCCCGCCAAACAAATGTTGCTCGTCGAGGACATGGGCTGGTTTGACGGCGACAAACTCGAAGGCTTCGTTGACGAGGCAATCGAGATTCTGTCTAAAAACGATGCCCTAGCAGCGAGACTGCCTTATCTAAAAGAGGCGCTAACGTGGCGCCTCGAAAGAATGATCGACATCGCTGAATGGAGTTAGCGAGGCAGCATTGCCCCGCCAACTCCCCTACCTCCCGCGAAGGGCCTTGAGCTTGGCCAGGGCATCGGGGCTCAGGCGGCTGCCCAGAGTCATCTTGATCTGCGGAGCTTCCTCTGCCTCGTGAACGTCGTTATCGATCTGTTTGATCTCGTCCACCAGCATACGGCTCGAGATGCGCGTGACGCCCTTGCCCATGACGACGGCCTGGATCGTGCCGTCACTCGACACCACGGAGCACGCGCGGCCTTCCTCGCGCGCCTCGATGCAGAGCTTTTGCACCACGGTATCGGCCGATACGCCCGTCGGCGAAAACTCGATACGCACGCCGCGAGCAGGCAGGTTGGGGCGCTCGTTGGAGATATTGCCCGCGCCGTCAAACACGATTACGGCCTCGTAGCGGCCCTGAGCAAAGGCGGCGACGTCGTTGATGAGGGCGGTGCGCGCCATATCGTGGACGTCGCTGGAATACGGATCGTCGGAATGGTCGTACACGAGCTTTTCGTAGCGCGGCGTGCAGTGGATCACGTTGTAACCGTCGACCACCAGCAGCTCGGGCTTGTTGGAGTGCACCGTCGAGACCGGGTCGGCGATGGCCTGCGCAAACGCATTGCCGCCCACGCCGTAGGTCGCGGCCGAAACAATCGGCTTGGCCGAGCCCTCGCCAAAGCGCTTGGCCTTGGACTTGGCACGGTTCTTTTTGGACATGCGCTACTCCTCCCCCATGAGCTCGCCGGCGTTGCGGCGCAGCCACTCAAAGCACAGCGCCGTGGTCGCCTGGGCAACATTGAGGCTCTCGGTCATGCCGCGCTGGGGAAGCTTGGTCAAAAAGTCGCATTTCTCGAGCACCAGGCGCGAGATGCCGTCGCCCTCGGAGCCCATGACGAGCGCCACGCGGCCCTCGAAGGGTGCATCCCAGCAACTGCCTTCGGCGTGCTCAGAGGCACCGCCCACCCAAAAGCCAGCGGCCTTGAGGTCGTCGAGTGCACGGGCGATATTGGGAACCTGCGCGATAGGCAGATGCATGACGGCGCCGGCAGAAGTCTTGTAGCTGCCAACGGTCACACCGGCGGCGCGCTTGTTGGCAATGATGACACCGGCCGCGCCCACGACCTCGGCAGAGCGCACGATGGCACCAAAGTTGCCGTCGTCGGTCACATGGTCGAGCACAACGACAAGCGCCGGACCGTCGCCCGCGCGGTCGAGGATATCGGCAACATCGGCGTAGGGGAAGTTGCCCACCTCGAGCGCGATGCCCTGGTGAGCGCCATGGCTCGACAGCGCATCGAGTTGCGCGCGCGGCACATACTTAATGCGGACGCCCGCGGCGTTGAGATCATCGACCAGACGAGACAGAGCGGCATCGCGCTCCCCGCCCTCGGCGATGAGCGCGCACTTGACGGGAAAGCCGGTACGCAGCGCCTCGGCGGCAGCACGGCGGCCTTCGATAAACTCGCCCTTGGGAGCCTGGACAGCATCGCGGTTGCGATCGCGCTGCGGACGTGCGGCCTGGGTACGATCGCGCTGGCCCTTGGGAGCGGCAGCGCGATCGTTGCGGCGAATCGGACGCGAGCCAGAAGCAGCCTGCTTGCCGCCACGAGGTGCACGCTTGCGATTGTCGGCCATAAAACGGCCTCCTTAAATAGATAACGAACAAGAATCGACCGTCCGAGCCACGGCACCTTGCCTTTCAATCATCGGGCATGATCACCAGGTCTATGCCCTCCTCTTTCAAGGCAATCTGCCGCACCTCGAACGGTCGACAAATACTAGAGACTCTTAATACGGGTGCCGGCGGCGGTATCCTCAATGGTGAGGCCCAGATCCTTGAGCTGGTCGCGGATGGCGTCGGCCAGATCCCAGTTCTTGGCGGCGCGGGCCTCGGCGCGGGCCTCGAGAATCTTGGCAGCGGCCTCGTCCACGTCGTCACCCGTGTAGGCGACCAGGCCGGCGGCAACGCCTAGCAGACCCAGCGGCAGCTCGACCTTAGGCTCGGGGAGCTCAACGCCAAGCGTATCGTGCAGCTCGGCCAGCGTGTCGGCGGCGGCAAGCGCGGCGGCCTTGTCGGCAGCGTCGCCTGCCTGCTCCAGATACTGATTGCACTCGGTGACAAAGCCAAAGACAGCACCCATGGCACCGGCGGTGTTAAAGTCGTCGTCCATGCACTCCTTAAAGGTGGCACGGGTCTCGGCGGCCTTGGCGGCAAACGCTTCGGATACTGCCTCATCGGCATCGGCCGTCGCATGGTTCGCGGCCCAGCGCAGGTTCTCGACCGTACCGGCGATACGCGTGAGCGAGTTCTCGGCACCCTCCAGGCGCTCCCAAGAAAAGTCGAGCGGCGAGCGATAGCTCGTCTGCAGCATCAGCAGGCGCAGGGCGGCAGCGGAGTGCTGCTCGAGGACCTCGGCCAGCGTAAAGAAGTTGCCGAGCGACTTGGACATCTTCTCGCCGTCTACCAGCAGCATGCCCGTGTGCATCCAGGTGTTGGAGAAGCCCTGGTGCCAGGCGCAGGTGGCCTGGGCGCACTCGTTCTCGTGATGCGGGAAGGCAAGGTCGGAGCCGCCGCCGTGGATGTCGATCGGAGTACCCAGGTAGCGATGCACCATGGCGGCGCACTCGGTGTGCCAACCGGGACGACCCTCGCCCCAAGGGCTCGGCCAGCTGGGCTCGCCGGGCTTGGCGGCCTTCCACAGGGCAAAGTCGAGCGGGTCGTTCTTGTCCTCGTTCTCCTCGATGCGCGCACCAACCATAAGGTCGTCGATGTTGCGGCCCGAGACCTGGCCATAGTTGGGATCGCTGCGCACGGCAAAGTACACGTCGCCGTTATCGGCGGCGTAAGCGTGGCCCTGCTCGATGAGCGTCTTAATCATGGCGATCATGGGGCCGATCTCCTTGGTGGCGCGGGGGCGCACATCGGGATCGAGCACGTTGGCGGCGCGCATGACGCCGATGAACTTGTCGGAGAACTCCGTCGCGACCTCGGCGGCAGTGCGGCCCTGCTCGTTGGCGCGCTTGATGATCTTGTCATCGACATCGGTGAGGTTCTGGGCAAACGTGACCTCGTAGCCGCTCGCGATGAGCCAGCGACGAATCACGTCAAAGCTGATGAACGTGCGGGCATTGCCGATGTGGATGTTGTCGTAGACCGTGGGGCCGCACACGTACATGCGGACCTTGCCGGACTCGATGGGCTGGAATTCTTCCTTTTTATGGGTAGCGCTGTTGTAGATACGCATTCGTTACTCCTTAACGGTTTTCTGTAGCAGGCAGACGGCCCAGGCGCCGATTCCCTCGCCCTGGCCTTCCCAACCGAGCTTTTCGGTCGTAGTGGCGGCGACGCCCACGTTTTCGACGTCAACGCCCAGGGCATGGGCAAGGTTGGCGCGCATGGCATCGCGGTGCGGGGTGATCTTGGGTTGCTGACAGGCAATGGTGCAATCGGCATCGACAAACTCAAAGCCCAGCTCGCGCGCATAGTCCATCACGCGAGCGAGCAGCACCATCGAATCGGCACCCTCGTAGGCGGGATCGGTGTCGGGGAATAGCTTGCCGATGTCTCCCCCGCGGCAGGCGCCCAGAATGGCGTCGGCCAAGGCGTGCGCGAGCACATCGGCATCCGAGTGGCCCAGCAGGCCGCGCTCGTAGGGAATGTCGACCCCGCCGATGATACATCGACGCCCCTCCACCAAACGGTGGACGTCGTAGCCGTGGCCAATGCGCAGGTTACTGAACATGGGGAAGGTCCTCTCCCTCGGCCATACGGCCAAGCAGAATCGCGGTTACGGGACGCAGGTCCTCGGGCACCGTCACCTTAAGGTTGTCGCGTGGGCTCTGGACGCAGCGGACGCGCCCACCCATGCGCTCGACCAGCGACGAATCATCGGTGCCGATAAAGCCCTCGGCAATCGCCGCGGCATGGGCACGCTTCATAGCGTCGACGCTAAAGATCTGCGGCGTCTGCGCGGCCCAATAGAGCTCACGCGGCGGCGTCTCGACGATATTGTCGCCATCGACGATCTTGAGCGTGTCGATCGCGGGCTGACCGCACACGACGCCGTCGAGCGAGCGGTCGCTCACAAGCACGTCGATAGCGTGGTCGATGGCCTCGGTCGTAATGAGCGGACGAGCGCCATCGTGAATGGCGACGTATTCAAAGCCCGCCGGAACCGCATGCACGCCGGCACGGGTGGAATCCTGACGGGTATCGCCGGCATCGGCAATGCTGATGGGCGTGTCATAGTCAAACGGGTCGATGGCCAGGCGGCGCATCTCGGCACGACGCTCGGCAGGGCAAACCACGACGATGTGGCCGACCTTATCGCTCCGATCGAACGCGCGGATGGACCAGCTCATAAGCGGACGGCCCGCTACATTGACGAGCTGCTTGCCACCGGGGTTACCAAAGCGCTGGCCGCTGCCACCGGCAACGACCACGGCGCATACGGGCGCCATTATGCGTTCCCCTGTTTGGTGCCCTTCATGCGGTACAGGGAGTCCGCAAGAATGGCAGGGTTGTTAACGCCAAAGTCGCCCAGGCGCTCCGGATCCTCGCTGATGTCGTCCATGAGCTCCTGCAGCGAGCCATACTCGTCGACAATCTTCTCGGCCACGCCGTCGCGCACGACGGACACGCGCGAAAGCGTGCGCAGGCCCAGCGGCGTCATGACGGAGTCCTCGTCCAGGTCGTCGTAACCCAGAACCGCCGCCACATGCTGTGGGTCGGACAAGTCCTTAGGCGTCATGCGAGCGAGCTCGGCGCGGATCTTCTCGGCGTTTGCCTCGGAGGAATCGCTCGCGTAGTCGCGAATCATCAGGTCATACTCGGTATCCATGCTGGAGCCCGCGAGCTGCTCGAGCTGCATCTGCACGAGCTTGCCCTGGTTGCCCAGCTTGACGATGCAGTCCTTAAGCTCGGTCTTTGCCTGCTGCATGATCTCGAAGCTCGAGAAAATACCGGTAATGTCGGCGAGCGTAACGTAGTCGTCGAGCTCGAGGGCCGTCAGGCGCAGCAGGGAGCGATCGAGCGACTGACGGGTAGTCTGGAGCGTGGCGACGAGCTGGTTGACCGAGCTCATGATGGTAGTGACGGGCTGGATCTCGTAGCTCTTGCCGTGAACGTACACGTTGACGACGGCACGACGGGCCGAGACCGAGATCACGATGGCATCGGTGAGCACCGACATGCGAGCGGCGGTGCGGTGACGCATGCCCGTCTCGCTCGTGGCAAGCGAGGGATCGGGATTGAGGTGGAAGTTGGCGCGCAGGATCTGGGTGAGGTCGCCGTCGATGACGATGGCACCGTCCATCTTGGAGAGCTCGAACAGACGGTTCGAGGTGAACGAAATGTTGAGCGGGAAGCCGTCGTTACCGGCAGCGAGCACGTTTTCGGTGTCGCCGACGCAGATAAGGGCGCCCAGGTGACCGGCGATGATCATGTCGAGGGCGGTACGGATCGGCTGGCCAGGTGCCGTCAGGCGAATGGCCTGTTCCATACGCTTTTGCAGCTCGTTCTTATCCAAGGCATCGCTCCCATCGTATACGCTCCATAAACGCTAAATAGTTTCTCACGGTTTGTCCCCGCGGCGCTTGCGAAATCCGATGCTTACAGAATGAGCGAACACAGCTGAGAGCCCAACCCAAATGGACTGCTTATGTGGTAGCATCGGGATTCGCATAAATGAGGGAGTAGTCGCGTGACCGGATTCGCCTCCGGTGGCGCGGTAAGTCAACACACTGGCCGATGCGGCCTGGCTTGCCTTAATGAACGAGACTCGTGGCTGTGCGCGCAACGCGTACGCCACGGGTCTTTTTTGTTATTCCCTCAAGAGGTACACGCGGGCCCGCCCGCAGAGAGGGAGCCAAGCCATGGGACTCGCCGAGCTCGTATTGCTCGCCATCGGCCTTTCGATGGACGCCTTTGCCGTTTCCATCTGCAAGGGCCTTGGCATGAAAAAGATCAACCTTAAAGTCGCCGTGGTGCTCGGCCTGTTCTTTGGCGGCTTTCAGGCCGGCATGCCCGTAATCGGATGGGCGCTCGGCAGTCAATTCATGGGCTTCATCGGACCCATCGACCATTGGATCGCCTTTATCCTTTTGGCCTTCATCGGCGGCAAAATGCTGTGGGAGGCCTTTACCGAGGACGAGGATGAAGGCGACGGCAAGGATGCCGAAAAAATTGACCTGGGCGAGTACCTGATCCTCGCCATCGCCACCTCAATCGACGCCCTGGCCGTGGGCATCTCATTTGCGGCGCTCTCGGTCGACATCGTTCCTGCCGTATCGCTTATTGGCATCACGACCTTTGTCTTCTCCGTTGCCGGCGTAGCGATCGGCCACACATTTGGCTCGCGCTACGAAAAACCCGCCACCATCGTGGGCGGCGTCGTGCTCATCCTCATCGGGCTTAAGATCTTGCTTGAGCATCTGGGGATTCTCGCGATATAAAAAACGCCTCTCATAAGCCAACGTCAATGTAGGAGTCTCATGCAGAGTTTTGCATAATGCCTATTCGTGCAGACTTTTGCATGTCATACTGATATGCAAAAGTCTGCACGTTAGGAGATAGCCGTGGATACCCTTCCCATCACCACACCGCGCCAAGCTGGCATCTACGTGCGCCAGGCACGCGAGACTCAGGGTCTCACCCGTGCCGCCCTCGCCAAAAAGGCCGGTGTTTCGGAGCGCTTGCTCGCATCGCTCGAGCTAGGAGACGCCACCGGCATTCGACTCGACAAGTTGCTGACGATTTTCAATGCTCTTGGACTGGCACTCGCCGCTCAAGGGGATATCGACGAAGCGAAAAACGAGCACCCAGTCGACGCCCCGCATGCTGATCAACCTTGCAGCACCTCCAGACGCCATCACGCCCAACGTCTTCATCATCGCAACCGTCGCAGCACAACCATTCCGGCTCTTGCAGATACCCCCCTTACGTCCGAGCTCTACGACAGGGCCTTCGCCGATTTCGCCATGTCCAATCTCGGAGTCTCGATTGCCGCAAACGCATCTAACCAAACCAAGCCCGAAGGGAAATAGCCAATGGCCAGAACATCACTTCGGACCATTATTTGCGGCGTACCTGCGGGAACGCTCACGCAAGATGAGAACGGTCTTATCAGCTTTACCTACGATCATGACTATGACGGGCCAGCCCTATCGACCAACATACCCGTATCAAATCGCACATACGGCCAACAGGTCATGAATCCGTACCTGTTTGGCCTTCTACCCGACAGCGAGGACCAACGAAAAGCGATTGCCGCCGAATTCGACGTTAGGCCCAACAATCCCGTTGCTCTGCTCAGCCATATCGGACTCGACTGTCCGGGCGGAGTGCAGTTTTGTGCCGAAGAAGATGCCGACGCCGTCCTGCATCGCGCTGGCGAATACCGCCCTATAGACGGCCACGAAATTGCTCTTCGTCTCAAGTCGATCAGAGATGACCGCGATGCATCGTGGATGGGTCTAGATGAAAGTTGGTCGCTTGGAGGCAACCAGGGCAAGTTCGCGCTCGCGTTCATAAACGGCCGCTGGTGCGAATGCATGGGCTCCTCGCCCACGACGCATATTTTCAAAAATGGAGTTATCGGATTTAAACTCGAGGCTCTCAATGAGTTTGTCTGCATGAAAAGCGCCCAGCGCGCCGGTATCGCAACGGCAAACGTCGAATATCGTATGTTTGAGGACGAACCTGCCCTCATTGTTGAGCGCTATGACCGCGTGAAAGTCAAAGACGGAACGATCAGGCGCCTACATCAAGAAGACCTCTGTCAGGCACTTGGGGTGATGCCCGCCCAAAAGTACACGGCAGACGGCGGCCCGACCACACGCGACATTCAAGAGCTCCTCGTAAATACGAGCCACCATCAACTTAACCTGTATCTGTTTACGCAGATACTGTTCTTCAACGCCATTATCGGCGCACCGGATGCGCACGCGAAAAACTATTCCCTGCTCCTTGGAAACGACGGCGCAGCCATGATGGCTCGTATGTACGATGTCGCGTCGGGTTTGGCGTATGAGCGCATGCGCCGCCGGGCGCGCCTTGCCATGAGCGTTGGCGGCGAAAATCGTGTGGGGCGCATCGGTCCAGGCGCTATCCGCCGATACCACGGTATGGGCGACCCCGCGCTGGAGGCGACGCTCGCCGATGCCGGGCTATCCGAGAAGTTTTGCTTTGCGACCATGATGGACCTCGCCTACGAGGTACCCGTTTGCATGGAAGAGGTCATGGACGAATACGCCGACCTGCCCGGCATGGCGGACCTGCGCGAGCATATGCTCGGCCCCGTCCGTGAAAACTGCCAGCGCACCCTCGACCTCATCAGGGCAGAAATGGACTAGGTGGCCGTAATTTCGCAATTATCAAACAAAAGAGATGGGGCACCCGTCGCAAAAGCTCAGATGCCCCCTCTCGTAATGTCATTTGCAATCCGCTAGCACGTGGCTCGAACTGCTGCTAGCGCGACCTTTACGCAGCAAGGCGCTTGAGGACGTCGATGAGCAGCTCGTAGAAGCGCTCGGCAGAAGCGAGCTCCATGCTCTCGTCCGGGGTGTGGACATCGGAGAGCGTCGGGCCCACGGCGATGGCGTCCAGGCCGTGCAGGGCCTCGGCAAATAGGCCGCACTCAAGGCCGGCGTGAATGGACTCGATGCGCAGCTCGGAGCCAAAGAGCTCGCGATAGCTCTCGACAAAGACGTCGCGAACCGGCGAATGCTCGGCATAGCTCCAGCCGGGATACTCAAACTCAAACTTGGCGTCAAAGCCCAGGACATCGGCCAGCGTCTGCAGGCGGTCCTTGAACTCGTTCTGCAGCGAGGTGATCGAGGAGCGCGGGGACAGCATGATCTTGACTTGGTCGTCAGAGGTGGCAACCACGCCGATGTTGGAGGAAACCTCGACGGAGCCGTCGGTGGCGACATTGCGGCGGATCACACCGTTGGGGGCAAGACGCAGAGCGCGAATAAGGGCAAGTGCGGACTTCTCGTCCATGGCCTCGACCTCAGTGTTGTCGGCAATCTCAACCGTGCAGGTAAAGCCGGGGTCGAAGACCTCGAGCTCGGCAGTAACGTCGGCGATGATGCCCTTTGCGATCTGGGCCGCGGCCTCGGCTGCAGCGTGGTCGGCGTAGACCAGAACAGCCTTGCACTCACGGTTGATGGCATTGTCCTTGGTGCCGCCGTTAAAGCTAACGATGGCGGGCTCGCCGGCAACCATCAGGCGGTCGATGATGCGGGCCATGATGAGGTTGCCGTTGCCGCGCTCCAGGTTGATATCGCTGCCGGAGTGGCCGCCCAGCAGGCCGGAGATGTCGAGCGTGAGGGTGCTACCGGTCTTGTGCTCGCGCGCGATCGGGCAGGTGTAGGTAACGACGACACCGCCGGCGCAGCTGACGGTAGCAACGCCCTCTTCCTCGGAGTCAAGGTTAATCATGGTGCGGGCGCTAATCTGGGACTTGTCGAGCGTCTCGGCGCCGACCAGGCCAGTCTCCTCGTCGGTGGTGAATACGCACTCGAGGGCGGGGTGAACGATCGAATCGTCATTGAGAACAGTGAGCATCAGAGCGACGGCAATACCGTTGTCGGCGCCCAGAGTGGTGCCGTTAGCGGTGAGGACGCCGTCCTTGACGACCAGGTCGATACCATCAGTCGTAAAGTCGTGCTCAACGGAGCCCAGCTTGTCACACACCATGTCGATGTGGCCCTGCAGCATCACGGTCGGGGCATTCTCGGCGCCGGCAGATGCGGGCTTGCGAATGATAACGTTGTAGACCTCATCCTGATACACATCGAGACCGCGCTCCTTGGCAAACGCGACCAGGAAATCGCTGATGCCCTTCTCGTTGCCAGACCCACGGGGGATCGCGCTGACCTCCTCAAAGAAATGGAACAGCTGGGCGGGCTCGTAGCCGGTAATCTTGTAGTCCATGGTGCCTCCTTGGCGCAACTGGTTAGACAGTAAGACATGCGACTTGTATATTCCCAGACTTTGCGTGCATAAACCAGTCGAAAACGCCGAGCGCCCTCGCATCATCGGCTAACGGCGAGGAAACGCCACTTTATCAAGATAAAGCATGTTAGACGGGCCGTGTCGAAGGGACGTTGGACCCTTCAACCAACTTCAACGCCTGTTGAACATTAATGCATACACCATTGGTATGTTTGATGAGATTTTTGTCCTCTGTCACGACGTAATCGGCATCAATGCGATTGGCGACGCCCAGCATCAGGTCGTCCTCAAAGTCGTTGTGATGATACTTGAACACAAAGGAGTCGAAGACCTCGTCTGCACCGACCGAGGCAATAATCGACTTTTGCCGAATCAGGCGAACACACGCCCACGCTGTCTCGTCGGCACCGGCAATGGCTTCGGGAGTGAGAGCCCCCTCACGGCGGGCGGCGGCCTTCATCGTCCTTCCCAGAATGTAATAGACGTCTTTGACAGACAGGGAGGACGAGAAGAGGACGATATCCTCCGCTTCCGCCGCGCGAGAAAGGAGCTCGACTATCGGCCTGGTCGCATTCGTACGAGCGAGAAAGTAATCTAGCCAGACGTTCGTGTCGATCAACAGCTTGAGCACACGTTTCGTTCCGACGCCGCTCATAATTCGATCCAATCGCTGAATCTCTCGCTCATCATTTGATCGTATAACTCGTCGTAATCAAAGGCTTCATCGGGGCTCGGCCTCTGAATCGAGAACCGCTCATAAAAATTCGAAATTAACGCAGCCCCTTCCGAGACGCGGGACGAACTCGCCTTCGATCGTATGTCGTCAGGCAGGACTTCGTCATCATTCTTTTTTGCGACGGGCATATGACCGTTCTCGGTCAAGTACTGCCACAGCTCCCTCACAGCTTGTGACGGCGTCATGCCAATATGAGTCAGTACGGCGTCTCCTGCCTCTTTGAGCTGGCGATCTATACGCACGTTCATCTGAACTGGCCGCGTGTCGAGTATTGATGTAGTCATATCAACTCCTTTGCTATACTGAATCTCAATTTCAGTATAGCACGGCAGATTGAAGCACATTTCAATAGAAACGGAGGCGCCTCCTTATCGGAAACGCCCCCGTTATACAAGGTATGTTTAATCCCTACAGCGCGCCGGAACCGGCTTGCATCATGCCGCCGGGGCCCGAGGTCACGCCGCCGCTCACGGGCGCGGCGTTGCCGGTGTGCGGTGCCGCCGGGGCGGTATCGCCACCGAGCGTGCCCGCCGGACGCGGTGCCGGGATCTCGCCCGTGCCGTGGCTAAAGACAAACTTGCCATCGGCCACGTCGCACAGGACGGTATCGCCCTCGCCCCACTCGCCGGCCAGGAGCTCCTCGGACAGCGGGTCCTCGATGAGCTTTTGAATAGCACGGCGCAGCGGACGCGCGCCGTTGGTGAGGTCGGTGCCCTCGGCCACGATCTTGTCATAGGCCGCATCGGTGAGCTTGATGTTCATGCCGTTGGCAATCAGGCGCTGACGCAGGTCGTCCACCAGCAGGTGCGCGATCTTGGTGAGGTTCTCGCCCGAAAGCTTCTGGAACACCACGATGTCATCGATACGGTTGAGCAGCTCGGGACGGAACAGGCGCTTGAGCTCGCCCATCGCACGGCCGCGGATCTCACTCGACGTGAGACCCTGCTCGCCGGTAGTGCCAAAGCCAACGCTCGCATCCTGTGCGATCTCGCGGGCGCCCACGTTGGACGTCATGATGATCACCGTGTTGCGGAAGTCGACCGTCTTGCCTTGGCTATCGGTCAGACGACCCTCCTCCAGCACCTGCAACAGAATGTTGAAGATGTCGGGGTGCGCCTTCTCGATCTCGTCGAACAGCACAACCGAGTACGGGTGACGGCGCACAGCCTTGGTGAGCTGGCCGCCCTCGTCATGGCCCACGTAACCCGGAGGGCTTCCGATGAGCTTGGAGACCTCGAACTCGCTGCCGAACTCCGACATGTCGAAGCTGATGAGCGCGTCCTTGCTGCCAAAGAGGTACTCGGCGAGCGTCTTGGCGAGTTCGGTCTTGCCTGTGCCGGTGGGACCCAGGAAGATAAAGCTGCCGCCGGGGCGACGCGGGTCCTTGAGCGGCGAACGGCTGCGGCGCACGGCCTTGGCGACGGCCTCGACTGCCTCATCCTGGCCGATGATGCGCGTCTTGAGCACGCTTTCGGCTTGCAGCAGGCGACGGCTCTCACTCTCGGTAAGCGAGGACACCGGCACGCCCGAAGTCACGGACACGATGTCGGCAATCTGGCTCACGTCGATAGTGAGCGGGCTGGCGTCGAGCTCGGCGGTCCAGGCGGCCTTGGCCTCGGCGAGTTCAATCTCCGCGGCCTTCTGCTGCTCGGTGATCTCGGCGGCCTTGTTCATGTCATCGCCCTCGGTGGCCTCCTGCGCGGCGGCCTTGAGCTCCTCTATACGATGCTCGGCCTCGCGCACCGGCTCGGGCGCGCGATTCGCGGCGATGCGAGCGCGGGCACCGGCCTCGTCGATGAGGTCGATGGCCTTATCGGGCAGGAAGCGATCCTGGATGTAGCGGTTGGAAAGGTTCGCGGCGGCCTCGATAGCACCCTGCGTGTAGCGCACATGGTGGTGCTCCTCGTAGCGCGGCTTGAGCGCGGTCAGGATCTTGACCGTGTCCTCGACGCTCGGCTCCTCGACATCAATGGTCTGGAAGCGACGCTCGAAGGCCGGGTCCTTGGTGAGGTACTTGCGGAACTCCTCGGCCGTGGTGGCACCGATGATCTGGAAAGCACCGCGCGCAAGCACGGGCTTGAGCATAGAGCTCGCATCGATAGAACCCTCGGCAGAACCGGCACCGATGATGGTGTGCATCTCGTCGATAAACAAGATGACGTCGTCGGCTTCGGTGGCCTCCTGGATCACGTTCTTGAGGCGCTCCTCAAACTCACCGCGATACTTGGCACCCGCGACAAGACCCGGCAGATCGAGCGTCCAGATATTCTGGTTCATAAGATTCTCGGGCACGTTGCCGGCGGCGATCTGCTGAGCCAGGCCCTCGACGATGGCCGTCTTGCCCACGCCGGGGTCGCCCAGAATGAGCGGGTTGTTCTTGGTGCGGCGCGAAAGGATCTCCATCATACGCTGGACTTCCTTTTCGCGACCAATCACGGGGTCGAGCTCGCCGTCGCGCGCCTTCTGCGTGAGGTTGGTCGCGAACTGCTTGAGCGTGTCGGTGCCACTCCCCTTTTGCTGAGAGGCATCCGAGCCGCTAAAGAACGGCAGGCCCGCACCGGGACGCCCGGCACCGGCGCCGGCGAGCGGACGTTTCTTGTCCTGATCCTTGGCGGTGAGTTTCTCGATAGCCTTTTTGATGGAGGCGGACGACACACCCAGGCGCATGAGGATGTCCATGGCCATGCCGTTGCCCTCTTCGACGATGCCGATCAGCAAGTGCTCGGTCGACACGTAGGTCTGGTTGTTCTCGCGCGCCACGCGGAAGGAACGCTCCATCACGCTAATGACGAGCGGTGTAAAGGCGAGCTTGGCTGCCTCGGTCTCCTCGCTGGGCTCGGGAACGGTGGTCTGGACCTCTTTGAGTGTGTCCATGATGTCGTCGTAGGAGATATCAAGCGAGCGCAGCGCCTCGGCAGCGATGCCCTCGTCCTCCTTGGCGAGTGCGAGCAGCAGGTGCTCGGTGCCCACCTTATTTGAGTGCAGATCGAGCGCCTCCTGTTTGGCCATCGACATGACCTTGCGCGCTCGATCGGTAAATCTATCTAACATGCTCGTTTCCTTACATGAGTTCATCGAAATCAAAACGCCCGCCCGTCGGCGGCGCTTTTGTCTCTTTACCCACAGGTTGTCTATGTTAACAGCTGGAGGAATATCTATAAACCCGGCTCACATGAATGCAGGTTATGACCGCATCGCGGGACTCACCGCGCGATGCGCGACAGGCGCCCCGCAAGAGAAACCCTAGGCGTCTTTCACCACGTCGGGACTCGTCGCACGCGATGCGCGATAGGCATCGGCCTCCTTGGAGACGCGTTCGAGCAGCTCGGATGTATCGACGCCCTCGACTTGCGCGACCGTTTCCACCGTCTGCATGGCGACCGCCCTCAGGTACGCGCACGCGCTGTCCCCCGGCTGCTCGAGGTCTATCTCCTCGCCGCCCTCCCGGGCAAAGCCGACCGCCATCACAAAGCCCATGATGCCCGAGACCAGAAAGCCCACCGCAAAGCTCGAATCTGCCTTGAGCTCTTCTCCGTCGGGGTGGACGATCTCTCTCACGCGGTCGATGATGATCGTATGGATGCCCTGCACGACCTGCTCGGCGGCACCCGCCCTCATGGTGATGACGATGCGCCGCAGCAGGCAGCGGACGTCGCGCCGGTCGAACGCCGAAAGGTCGCCCTCGCTCGAAAAATGCCAGAGGGCATCGGTGATGAGCTCGTTATCCTGCAGCAGCTGGGCTATGGCGATGGCGACGAGTTCATCGAAATCGTGAAAATAGTAGTAAAACGTTCCGCGATTGCACTGGGCGGCGCGGGTCACCTCGCCAACCGACAGCTCGAAGATGCTGTTGTTCTCGATGAGCTCCCAAAACGCCTCGATGATACGGGTGCGTGCATCGGGCGCATCGGCGTCCTTACGCGGTCTCGCCATGCGCCTCACCGCACCCCTGCGCCTTGGCGTTCATGATGAGCATCTGAAGACGGTTCTCCACGTTGGCGAAGCTCACGTCGGGATCGTAGTCGAGCGGCAGGAACTGCGCCGTGGGATACTGCTCCTTGAGCGCATGGATGAGCCCGCGCCCCACGACATGGTTGGGCAGACACCCGAACGGCTGCAGGATCACGAAGTTGCGGCAGCCGCGCTTGGCGTGCTCGAGAATCTCCGCCGGAATCAGCACGCCCTCGCCCGCATCGAACGTATGGTGCAGGATCTTATCGCTCGCGCGCACGAGCTCGGGCATGCGCGTCGGCGGCTCGTAGAGCGGGCTCGCCGCGCCCAGGCGGTCGCAACGGTCGTGCGCGAGCTCGAACAGGTTGTCCGCCGTGGCGTACCAGGCCTTTTCGGGCAGCGACAGGTCGACGTGGAACTCGCGCGACTGCGCATGCTTGTAGAAATAGGTCTTGCGGATCACGTCGGTCATGCGCGCCTCGATGACCTCGAGCCCGTTGTCCTCGAGGTAGCGCTCGATCTCGTGGTTGGCGCCGAGATGGAAATTGAGCAGGTACTCGCCCACGATGAGAACGGTCGGATGCGGGTTCGAGCGGTCGTACGGAACGGCGTCCATGATCGCAAGCGCGCGTTTGAAGCCCGTCGCCTGGCCTCTCAGCCCAGAGCGCTCCATGCCCTCGATAACCTCATCGAGCGCGCGGTCGAACGCAGCGTCCGCCGCGCCCTTCTCGAGCTCGTAGGGACGGATGCGCCTAAGCATGGCCTCGAGGGCATCGATCATGGGAAGACCGTAGGCGATCTGGATGCTCGGGCCAAGGCCGAGCTTGAAGCCCGGATGCGCATTGTGGGCATCGACGTCGTCGTTGGTGAGCACCGGGACATAGTCGTATCCCGCGTCGTCGAGCGCGCGGCGCAGCAGGGGCATGTAGTGCGTCAGGCGGCAGTCGCCGATATACTTGCCAGTCACCACGGCGACGTCGTGCGGGTCGTACTTACCGCTCTCGAGTGCCGCGAGCGCCTCGCCGATCACGATTTGCGCGGGGAAGCAGATGTCGTTGTGCACATAGCGTTTGCCCAGGCGGATGGCATCCTCGCGCCCGATATCAAGGGCCTCGGCGCGCACGCCCTGATTGCGCATCGCCGCGGTCATGAGCCTGCAGAACGCATGGGAGGTGTTGGGGACCAGCGCGATCTTGTCGTGCCGGTCGCGCTTGGTGTACTTGACCTTATACGGGTCGTCGAGCGGATGGACCGCGTGCACCCGGGCGCCCTCGGCACGCTCCTCCGCGCGACGACGGTTGACCGACTCGATAAACGAACGCACGCGAATGCCCATGGGACCGGCGACGTCGCTCTCATCGAGCTTGATCATCATCGGAACCTTGGAGCCCATCTCGCCCATCATGCGCGCGATCTCGTCGGTGAGATACGCATCGTGGCCGCAGCCGAAGCTGCCCATCTGCACGAGCTCGAGCTCGGGCGTCGATGCGACGATGACCGCGCACGACAGCATGCGCGCATGGTAGTTGTTCACGATGTCGATGCGGCTGTTGGAAAGATCGACGTTGCAGACCCCCGGCACCGCATCGGGCGTCAGCACGGGGATGCCGCGCTCAGAGAAGAGCTTGGGCAGCCCGTGGTTGACCAGCGGGTCGTTGTGGTACGGGCGCGAAGCGATCACCACCGCGTAGCCGCCGTCCTCGTGCACGTTCTCGAGCACCTGCCTGCCGCGCAGCTGCAGCTGGTTCTCAAACGTCTCCTGCGCGCGGTCCGCCTGCTCGGTCGCCTTGGCAACCAGGTCGGCATCGATATCGAAGGTCTCCTTGCACCACGCCTTGAGCTGGCGGTTTCGGTCGCCCTCGTCGTACCAGTGGAACAGCGGCGTATCGAACGGAACGCCGAAACGCTCCTCCGGGTTATCGGAATTGCGCATCACGTAGGGGTATCCCTTTACGACGGCGCACATCCACTCGCTGGTAGAGGCGGTGTTTTCGGTGGGCACCGTCGTGATGATGGGCATGAAGATGCGGTCGACGCCGGCGTCGACGAGATTGCGGATGTGCCCGTGGACGAGCTTGGCCGGGAAGCACACGGTGTCGGATGTGACGTGCGCCAGACCGCGCTCGTACATCGCCTTGGTGCTGCGTCCCGAGACGCGCACCTTAAAGCCGAGCGTGCTGAAGAACGTCGACCAGAACGGCATGGTGTCCCAGAACTCGAGCACACGGGGAATGCCGATCGTGACATCGCGCCCCCCGCAGACGAGAACCGTGGGGTACGACTCGAACAGCAGCTTCTCGCGGTCGACAAAGAGATTGGGGGCAGCCGCGGTCCGGTCGCGCCCCGTGCCGGGCGCCTGTGCCTCGCAAGCACCCTGCGGACGCAGCTCCTCCGCCGCGGGAACCTTGCGCACGAGCTCATCCCATGAGATGGCGCCGCCGCGCGGGCAGCGATTGCCCGTGACGTAAAGCGAGCCGTCGCCAAATGCCACGACCGCGCGCTGGCAGCGGTTGTTGCACCGACGGCAGGTAACGCCGCCGAACTCGCGATGCTCGAAGCGCTCCACGGCATCGAGCCCGATAAACGACGTGCCGGCGTCGCCCTTGCGGCATTCCTCGCGCGCGAGCAGGGCGATACCGATAGCGCCCATCAGCCCCGGGTGGGGCGCACGCGTGACGGGTTTGCCCAGATACTGCTCGAATGCGCGCAGCACCGCGTCGTTTCGGAACGTGCCGCCCTGGACGACGACTTTGTCGCCCAGACGGTTGAGATTTGAAACGCGAACGACCTTGGTGAACACGTTCTCGATAATCGAACGGCAGAGACCGGCCATGATGTCGCTCGGACCCTTACCGCGCCGCTGCTCGGAAACGACGCTGCTGTTCATGAACACCGTGCAGCGGCTGCCGAGAACGGCGGGGGCTTTGGACGAAAATGCCTCGGTCGCGATATCCTCAACGGCTATTCCGAGGTTTTTGGCAAAACCCTCGAGGAACGAGCCGCAGCCCGCAGAGCACGCCTCGTTGACGACGATATCGGTCAGCACGCCGTGGTTGAGCCAGATGGCCTTCATATCCTGTCCGCCGATGTCGAGCACGAAGGTCGCATCGGGAACGCATGCGCACGCGGCGCGGGCGTGCGCGACCGTCTCGACCGTATGGTAGTCGGCGTGGAACGCGCGCGCGAAAAGCTCCTCGCCGTATCCCGTGGTGCCCACGGCATCGATCGCAAGCGTGACTCCCGCTGTCTCCCAGCGGTTCTTCAAGCTGACAAGACCCTGTTGGGCGACGTCGAGCGGTCTGCCGTTATTAGACGCGTAGAACGAATCGACAAGCTCACCCGCCTCATCGACCAGGGCGAACTTGGTCGTCGTGCTCCCCGAATCGATACCGAGCGCCACACGCACCGTCTCTCCGGGCGCATACGCATCCGGACCCTTTGCCGGCGTCTCTTTGCCATGGCGTGCCGTAAAATCCGCCTGCTCGGCAGGTGTGGCAAAAAAGGGCTGGGCAAGACGTCCCTCCCCGCTTGCGGGCGCGACCGTCTCGAGCTTATCCAGCCGGACAAAAGCGTCGGGAAGGTCGATCGGTTGGGACGATGCGAACATGTCGGTCAGCGACAGGGCGGCACCGCGCGCGACCATGATCTGCGGATCGCGCGGGACGATAACCTGATCGTCCGATAGATTCAGTTGCTCCCGGAACACGCGGACCAGTGTGGGGTTGTAGGCGAGCGTACCGCCCTCGAAGATTACCGGCGGCTCGATGTCGATACCCTGGGCCAGACCGCCGATCGTTTGGCGGGCGACCGCGTGAAGCGCCGAAAGCGCCAGGTCGGTGGTAGGAATGCCCTCGTTGAGCAGCGGCTGGATATCGGTCTTTGCGTACACGCCGCAGCGGCCCGAGACCTCGTGGACGGTCGTTCCCCGGCTTGCGAGCTGCTCGAACTCGCCCGATTCGGTGCCGACCCCCATGAGCTTTGCCATCTCGTCGATAAATGCACCGGTACCGCCTGCGCACGAGCCGTTCATGCGCATGTCGGCAACCTCGATGTCTCCCTTATCGTTGGTGCGGAAGAAGATCATCTTGGCGTCTTGGCCGCCCAGCTCGATGGCGCAGCGCGTCTGCGGATAGAACCTGCTGATCGCGAGCGCGTTGGCGACCACCTCCTGAACGTACGAGGCGCCCAGCGCGGTCGCGATATCGCGCGCACCCGAGCCGGTCACCGCAACGCGCAGTGACTCATGGGGAAAGCGCTCGGCGAGCTCGCCGAACATGGCGCGCACGCTCGCTGTCTGACACGCCCCGTGGCGGCGATATCCCCACCACGCCTCGGTCATATCCTCGTGCATCGCGTAAACTTTGGTCGTCGTCGACCCTACGTCCAGTCCTACTAGCAACGCCATAATGCTCCGTCTCTCGCATTTTTCCCGCTAGAGATATACCACTCTACGTAATACAACAGACTGTTGTATTTAAACTCCGTATAAAAAGCGGCTGCCGAAACGCTTCAGCAGCCGCCGAATGCACCAACAGATTGTTCTGCGCGCTAGCACGTCGGGCAACGGAGCAGCACGGGCCCTCCGGTCATGCGCACCGCTCACGCCCGCGATGTCGCCGAGAGAGCTATCCACGCTTAGGGCTCCAACCAAGCAAGTCGCCCGCGCTCAGCAGATCCCTAAGCGAGCTACTCGCACTCAGGAGCCATAGCCTGCTCCAAGAGCTCGGCATGCTCCTCCTCGAAAACCGTCCCCACAGGGAAGGCGCGACGGAAGACGAAGCGGGAAATCGGACCGGCTACCAAAAGGTTCCACGGCAGCGCCATCACAAAATTATGCGGGATGTTGATCATCCAGATCGCGGGCACGGAATACAGGTTCGCAAGGATGCCGCCGGGCATGTGCGTCAGACCCTCACAGGCACCGTACAGCGACATGATGATGACCATGGGAACGACCATGCAGGAGCTGACGGCGAGCGTCATGGCAAGTGGCGAGCTCTTGCCCGGCGTGACCAAGTACTTAAAGGCGAAACCCTTGGCGAGCGGGCTGGCGACGAACCAGTCGCAGCACATGGCAAAAATGTAGGCAACGGGGAAGCCGAGCCACGCAGTGGCAACGACCTCGCCGTTGATGGCCCCGTGCTGCAGGGCAACGTTGTAGATGCTCATCCAGAGCACCATGCAAAAGCACATGATAAAGGTGAACAGCAGGCTCTCTCGTTTGTTGATAGGCATAAAGGGCAGATTCCTCTCTGTGTTGTACCGCGGCGCCACGCAACAAAAACGGGCGGGCAAGATGGAGCTGTTGGAACTTCACCTCGCCCGCCCGTGGTACGCGCGTCTGCGACTACTTATGTGGTGGAACTACCCTAACACGAACGGCGCGCGCTTCGTAAGCGTTGAGTTTGTGGAGATGCAGGGCACCAAAACCCCCGACCCCATAAGTTGCGGTGGAATACGGACTGTTTTGACCCTTTAAGCAACAATTCAGTCCCTATTTCACCGCAACTCATTTGGTGCAAAGTAACCTGTCCCCCTTGTACCAATTAGCTGGTGTGGCGCCAGCGAGGGTCGGTGAGCGTACGCGCCACACCCAGTCCAACGGGCAGAAACGCTACGATGAGCACTGCGCGCACAAACCAGCCGAGCATATTGACCGTGTCGAAGGTGCACATGTAATACATCGAGCGATACAGATACAAGCCCGGCACCATAATGACAATCGAAGGCACCGTGAGGGCGATGCGCGGGTAGGTGAGCTTGACTTCAGCCAAGCTTGCGAGCAGCCCCGATACCAGCGCGCCGATAAACGCTGCTGCCTCGGGAGGCATTCCCGTGCTGAGGCCCAGGAAGGGAATCATCGTCGGCGCATCGACAAGGGTCAGACGCAGGGTATTGGACACGGCGCCGATCAACCCAGCTGCCGCGGCCATCTTTACCGGGCTGTTGAACATCACCGAGAAGCCGAATACGCCAACGAAGCTCATCACCACGCGCAGGAGCGTAAGGGCAAGCGGCGAAAGGCCCAGTGGGGCAAAGTCGTCCGGCGCCAGGCCAACACACTCGGCAACCATCCAACCTACGAGGGTCGCCATCACAATAATCGATACGGCATATGAAAGGCGCTCGATACCGCTTCGCATGTCGAGCTTAGCGATGTCGAGGCCTGCCGTAATGAGTGGAAAGCCGGGAATCACAAAGAGCATGGCGCCGATATAGCCTTCTTGGTGCGACATTGCCCCCGGTATGACCTGGCCAAGGCCGAGCAATGCCAGCAGATACGAAACGCAAGCGAGCGCAACGCCGGTCGTCAGCGCGCTGAACTGACCAAGGCCTTGCTTGAGAATATGGGAGCGGGCAAAGTTGCCGACACCCGCGCCCACAAACGCGCAGGCCATCTCGATAGGGCCGCCGCCGAGCAAAAAGACGAAGGCGCCGCAAGCACAAGCTGCCGCAAGGCCCTGTTGCCAGGGAGAGTAATCGGGTTTTGAACTCTCAACGGTCTTGAGCATCTCGTGGTATTCGTGCACGGTAAACCGGCGCCCATACGTCTCGATTTCCTTTAAGAAGCTCTCCATCATCCAAATGCGATGGGTATTGACTCCCGTTGTGGGCAGGCTGACAACCTCGTTAAAGCAGTGGCCATCTTCGATGCAGGTGCACTCAAACGACAGAAGACTTAAGTCAACGTGGATGGTGACACCGAGTACGGCGGCAACACGATTCATGGTATCGCGCACGCGCCAGGCACCCGTTCCGCTTGCCAGCATAAGCATGCCGGTGCGGCAGATGATGGATGATTTATCGGTGAGCGGCGCATCGACGGCAAGCTCATCGCCTGCCGTCACGATCTGGTGCCAGTCAGTTTTCATATGGAGCGCGCCGGCACGAACGCCGTGGTGCATGGGGGCTCTCGAAAGCAGCGAGTCAAGGCGCGAAGGCTGTGGGGGCTCCGTTGATTCGTCCTCAACCTCATCAGTCTCTTCATCGACCAGATCAAAGGAATCAAGCGGCGCTGGCTCGCGACGGTCGATCAGCTCCTCGTCCTCATCATCAAAGTAATTGAACTGATCGAGCATGTCCTCTTCGATTGAACGCTCGCTCGCGTCGTCCATATAGACGCTCCCTTCCTACCGACTAACCCCCATCCTAGGCAGCAACGGCTAAAGGAAACATAAAAGAGACGACTGTCATGCGAGCCATGTGCTCGACAGCCGTTGGGCAGTCGTTTAAGAACGTCCCCAATGACTACATCGATGTTCTAAGTGTCAACCAAGTCAACGCCGCAGGTAGAGGACGGACAGCGAGCGACGTCCAGGGCGAACAAGTTGGCATGAAAAAGGCAAGGCATAGACCTTCTGGTCATGCCTTGCCTTTTGAATGACAAATTGTCGCCCTGGGCGGCGCGCAGCGTCAACTGGTTACGCGGGTTGGTAAACCCGCGTAACCACCTAGGTCGCGCCCTTGAAGTTGAACGTCAGATTGTCCAAATGCGGCCCGCGCAGCGTCGAGCCGTTACGCGGTTCGTAGAACCGCGTAACTAGTTAGTACATCTTTGCGCCGGCGGGGATGGAGGCGTCGAGCTGGATCAGGTTGAGGCGCTCCTCACCATCCTCCTCGTGGATGGCACTGATGAGCATGCCGCAGCTGGGGATGCCCATCATCTTGCGCGGAGGCAGGTTGGTGATGGCGAGCAAGGTCTTGCCGACCAGGTCCTCGGGCTCGTAATAAGCGTGAATACCGGAGAGGATGGTGCGGTCGGTACCGGTACCGTCGTCGAGCGTAAAGTTCAGCAGCTTCTTGGACTTCTTGACGGCCTCGCATGCCTTGACCTTCACAGCGCGGAAATCGCTCTTGGAGAAGGTATCAAAGTCGACGAACTCCTCAAACAGCGGCTCAACGGCGATCTTGGAGTAATCGAGCGTGGGCTTAAGCGACTTAACGAATGGGCTCGCGGCGTTGCCGGCCTCTGCAGCCTTGGCGGCAGCGGCACCGGACTGGAAACCCTTCTCGGGCTTCATGTGCGGGAACAGCAGGACGTCGCGGATAGAAGCCTGGTTGGTGAGCAGCATGACCACGCGGTCGATACCAATGCCAATGCCGCCCGCGGGAGGCATACCGTACTCGAGGGCGCGCACGTAGTCCTCGTCGTACTCCATGGCCTCGTCGTCACCGCCGGCCTTCTCGGCCATCTGGGCGGCAAAGCGCTCGGCCTGGTCGACCGGGTCGTTGAGCTCGGAGAACGCGTTGGCGTACTCGTGACCGGCAATAACCAGCTCAAAGCGGTGCGTCAGGCGCGGGTCGTCCTCAAAACGCTTGGCAAGCGGGCTGACCTCGATGGGGTAATCGCACACGAACGTCGGGTTGACGATGGTGTCCTCGCCCAGCTCATCGTAAATCTCGGCGATGATCTTGCCAGCAGTCCACTCGGGCTTGATCTCCAGGCCCTTCTCGCGCGCGGCGGCAGCAAGCTCCTCGACTGGCGTGTCAATGGTGACCTGCTTGCCGAGCACGTCGGAGACGATGTCGGTCATGGGACGGCTGGCCCACTCACCAGAAAGGTCGATGGTCTGGCCCTGGTACTCGATGACCTCGGGGTTGCCGATGGCCTTGTTGGCAGCCTTGATGACACCCTGGGCGAGTGCCTTCATGCCCTCGAGGTCGGAGAAGGCACGGTAGGCCTCCATCGTGGTGAACTCGGGGTTGTGGGTAAGGTCCATGCCCTCGTTACGGAAGATGCGGCCGATCTCGAACACGCGCTCAAAACCACCGACAATGCAGCGCTTGAGGTGCAGCTCGGTGGCAATACGCAGGTAGCACTCCTGATCGAGCGCGTTGAAGTGGGTAATGAACGGCTTGGCAGTAGCGCCGCCCTGGATGGTCTGCAGGATGGGGGTCTCGACCTCCATGTAGCCGTCGGACTCCATAAAGCGACGGAAGGTGGAGAGAATCTGCGAACGCTTACGGAAGGTCTCGCGAACGTCGTCGTTGGCGATCAGGTCGACATAGCGCTGGCGATAGCGGGTCTCCTTGTCGGAAAGACCGTGGAACTTCTCGGGCAGCGGACGAACGGCCTTGGCAAGCAGGGTCGCGCTCTTAGGAGCAACGGAAAGCTGGCCGCGCTGGGTGCGCACGACCACGCCGGTCACGCCCAGGATGTCGCCCAGGTCGAGGGCCTTGAGCGTATTCCAGGCAGCCTCGTCCATGTCGTTGATGCGGCAGAACAGTTGAATCTCGGCAGTCGCATCGCGCACGACGATGAACATGATCTTGCCCTGACCGCGCTTGGCGACCACACGGCCGGCGATCTTCACGACATCCTCGGTGTCCTCACCATCGGCAAGATCGGCGTACTTAGTCTCGATATCGGCGACGTAGTCCTCAAGCTCAGAGTGCTCGGGATAGGGGTTCTGGCCCGCCTCGAACAGGGCGGCGCGCTTGGCCAGGCGGGTGGCGCGCTCGTCGTTGAGCGTCGATGCCTGATCGGCGGCGTTCTGGTTCTCTGCCATAAGTTAGCTCCTCAAACTAAAACGCTCCCCAGGATTCGGTCCCAGGGAGCGAAAACATACCTTTACGCGGGACCGTGGTCTAGCGTGCGATCTTGGCGATGGTGTAGACGCGAGTCTTGCCGGAAGGCGTAACGACCTCGACGGAATCACCCTCGCCGTGACCGATGATGGCGTGACCGACCGGAGACTCGTTGGAAATCTTGTGCTCGAGCGAGTTGGTCTCGGTGGTACCGACGAGCGTGACTTCCATGACCTCGCCGTTGGGATCAATCAGCGAAACGGTGGAACCGATGGAGACGGTCAGGTCGCCCGTGGTGGCAGCAACCTGAGCGTTGGCGAGGATGGCCTGGATCTCGGCAATACGAGCGGCGTTCTGGGCCTGCTTGTCCTTAGCGGCGTCGTACTCGGAGTTCTCCGAAAGGTCGCCGAACGCGCGGGCTTCCTTGATGTCCTCGACGATCTCCTTGGCGTAATCGCCCTCACGCCAAGCGAGCTCCTCGACGAGCTTCTGGCGGCCCTCAGCGGTCAGTACGATCTGGCTTGCGTCCATACGGATATCTCCCCAACTCTGATCAACAATCAACTGTCAACAAAACGAAAAAGACCGGCTAGCCTGCGGGCAAGCCGGTCAGGTGCTCACCCCAAAGGGATGGGACTACTCTGCGTCCGCGTCGCTGTCCTCTGCCTGCTTCTTCTTGGCAGCAGCGAGCTTGGCCTCGAGCTCAGCGATCTCTTTGTCCTCCTCGGACTGCTCGACCACGACCTCCTCGGCCTGCTTGGTCTCGGCCTTATCGTCGCCCTCCATACCCTCGCGGATATTCTTGACGGTAGAGCCGAGGGACTTGCCGAGCTTCGGCAGGTTCTTGGGCCCGAAGATAATCAGGACAACGACGAGAATAATGATGAGCTCAGGAGCCCTCAGTCCAAACATGTAGACCTCCACAATACAGCGAGACAAGCTCGAATGAGTATACCGCGGGTATCGCGGTATCACAACACTAGCTAAAAAAAAGGGACCGCAAGAAGCGGTCCCTCCTCATGCTCTGGTCGGGTTGACTGGATTTGAACCAGCGACCCCTGCGTCCCGAACGCAGTGCTCTACCAAACTGAGCCACAACCCGTTAGCTCGACTATAGTAACAAAGATTTTCGCCGCGTGCTAGAGAAATTTTTATTTCTTTGGCGCGTCGATTTGAACCGTGTTGGGAATAAGCTCAGTCGCGCAGGCCCACCAGCCATTTTGCTGGGCAGCATCGGCAAGCCTTTCGGCCGTGGCAGCGGTGTCGCAAATGGCAAACGAGCAGGCACCCGATCCGCACACATCTACAGCAACGGTTCCGTCCTGTTTACGCAGCCAGTCGAGGACCGTTTGAATCTGCGACTCCATCTGTGCGGAAATGACACCAAGGTTGTTATGGATGAGTGCATATGCCGTCTCGGCATCACCAGCACGCAAGGCAGAAGCTATCGCGCCGGGCTTGTCCGCAGGCACCGGGGCCTCGTCAAAACGTCGATAGGCTTCAATTGTCGAAACGCTTGCCTCGCGCGGCTTGACCAGCACGACGGGCGTCGCGGGCAGCGCGGGGTACTCAGTTGCCAGCACGTCTCCCCCACCTACGTAGAACGCAGGACTCGCGTGCAAAAAGAACGGGACGTCGGCACCAATGCCCCGCGCAATATCGTCGAGCGCTGGGTCGGTGCGATCAATGCCCCAGAGCTCCGCCAAGGCGACAATGACCGCGGCCGAATCCGTCGAGGGGCCGCCCAAGCCAGCGCACAATGGAATGCGCTTCTCAATCGTCACGCAGATGTTTGCCTCGCGACCATAATGCTCGGCCATAGCAACCGCAGCCCGATACGCCGTATTCTTTTGCATGGGAAAATCTGATGCTGGAACCGTCTGGACGGTCAGCGCCTGCGCCGGCGTGACCGTCACGGTATCGGAAAGACCGACGGCCGCCATCAGGGAATCGACCCTGTGGTAGCCGCGGTCATCGCGCTCGGTATGAACCCCCAGGTAGAGGTTAATCTTTGCCGGCGCGGAAAGAGTCAGGGACCAATCGGTCACCGTTAATGCTCCTCGAGCTGATTGCCGAGCGGGGTAAAGATGTGCTCGCCGCTCTCGGGGTCGAACAGCTCGACCTGACCGGTGAGCACATCGATATACTGGTAGGACTGACGCGACTTGCGGCCACGACGCTCGTCAACCTCGACAATGAAGACGGCCGGGTGGACGCTCTTGATGGTGCCCATGCGCTCGACGACGCGGGTACGGCCCATGTTGGCCTTAACCTTGACGCGATCGCCCACCATATCGGTCAGCTTCTCGTGGATGTCGTCGACGTGATTGACTTCCATCTCTTCCATGAACAGGGCCTCCAGAAGGTGCAATTCAAAAAGGGGATAATACCCCTAAGATAGACAAAACTCTAATACTATAGCACCCTGTTGTGGCCATACGCAAGTAGCTAAATAAGCCCCGTCCCAAATACGTACCAGACGACAACCTCGCATGACCAGTTGTTACGCGGTTTGGTAAAACCGCGTAACCTAAAGGTTGTCGGTGTCCAAGACGATGGTGAATGGGCCGTCGTTGACCAGGTCGACCTTCATGTCGGCGCCAAAGATGCCGTGCGCCACATGCTCAACGTCCTCGTGCACAAGCGTCAGGAAGTACTCGTAGAGCTCGTTGGCGACATCGGGGGCGCCGGCATCCGTAAACGACGGACGGCGACCGTGGCGGCAGTCGGCGAACAGCGTGAACTGCGACACCACGAGCACCTCGCCGTCGACATCGGCAAGCGCCAAGTTGGTCTTGCCGTTCTCGTCCTCGTTGATACGCAGCCCGCGGAGCTTGCCCCACAGCTTGTCGGCCTCGGCACGCGTATCGCCATGGCCAACACCCAGCAGCACCAGGTAGCCGCGTCCAATGCGGCCCACGCACTCGCCGTCGACCGTCACGCCGGCGTTGAGCACGCGCTGCACCACCGCACGCACGGTCTACTCCTCGCCTGTCAGCTTGGCGGACAGATGCTCGAGCGCGTGGAAACGATGGCTGATGGCGTTCTTCTCGTCAGCCGTCAGCTCGGCCATGGTCTTGCCCGGCGTGTCGACCGGCAGGAACAGCGGGTCGTAGCCAAAGCCGTGATCGCCGCGGCCCTCGTGCGCGATAACGCCCTCGCAGGCGCCCTCGCCATAGGTGACCAAACCGTCCGTGTCGATGAGCGCGACGACGCTCATAAAGCGCGCAGTGCGGCCCTCGTCGGCCACGCCCTCCAGATTCACGAGAAGCTTGGCGTTGTTGGCGGCATCGTCTCCGTGCACGCCCGCATAGCGTGCGCTATACACGCCAGGCTCGCCGTCCAGGGCATCAACGACCAAGCCAGAATCATCGGCAATGGCCATAAGGCCCGTCTCCTCAACCGCAGCCTGCGCCTTGATGATGGCGTTCTCCAAAAACGTCGTGCCGTTTTCCTCGGGGTCCTCAAAATCGCCCAGCTGGCCGAGCGCCACAAAGCGAACCTCGGGCATGACCTTGCCCAAAATGGCCTCGATCTCGGTGAGCTTATGAGCGTTTCCGGTTGCCACGACGATGGTCGCCGCCGGGTCGAGGGTGTCGATGTCGATCTTCTCAAGTGCCATAACTGGCCTCCTTGTCTCTATAGCAATACCGCGCCGAGGGCGACGAGGGCCTCTGCCTCTCCCCTCTCAATCAACGGCAGTCTTGTGTCTAGACGTCTCCGCAGATAAAACCTACCAAAATAAACCTGTCCCTTTTGGCAGGTTAGGCGAGGGCTTGGCGCTGGAGCTCGATGAGCTCGGCGATACCTTTGTCGCCCAGGTCGAGCAGGGCGTTGAGGCGTTTGCGGTCAAAGGGCGCCTGCTCGCCGGTGCCCTGGAGCTCGATCATCTCGCCGGTGTCGGTGGCGACGAGGTTCATGTCGACCTCGGCATGACTGTCCTCGGAATAATCGAGGTCAAGCAGCGTATTGCCGTCGACAACGCCCATGGAGATGGCAGCCACCTGACCGATAAGCGGGATGCGCTCGATCTTGCCCGCCTCGACCCACATGGCGAGGGCGTCGTGCAGTGCCACCCAGGCGCCGGTGATGCTCGCTGTACGCGTGCCGCCATCGGCCTGAATCACATCGCAGTCGACGGTGACGGTGTACTCGCCAAGCGCCTTCATGTTGACGACGGTACGCAGGCTGCGGCCAATGAGGCGCTCGATCTCCATGGAGCGACCCTTGCGGTTGGCGTGTTCGCGCTTGCAGCGCTTGCCGGTCGACGCCGGCAGCATGGCGTATTCCGCGGTCACCCAGCCGGCCTTAGCTCCCTTTCGCCAGCCCGGCACGCCCTCCTCGATAGTGGCGGCGCACAGCACGCGCGTGTCACCGAACTCGGCCAAACACGAGCCGTGGGCGTGCTTCATGACGCCACGGGTGAGCTTAACGGGGCGCAACTCGTTGGCGGCGCGACCGTTGGCGCGGTTGACCTGCATGTACTCCATAGAAATTTCCTTTCGGCAAAAGATGAAAGTGAGCCTTTGGTCGGTGACCTTGTATCTATTTCAGCTCATCGATATCGATATGTTCGATGCTCTTGAGCGGCTGACCAAAGATAAAGCTACCCGCCACCGCAAACTCGGCAATGTTATCGGCCGTCGTGGCAAAACGATGCTGCGGCTCGGCGGCGTCGCCCGCCAGCTGCTCGCGGCGCGTGAGGATATCGGTCAGCTCGCGTGTGGTCTCCTCGGCGGAACTCACGACGCGCACCCCAGGCCCCAGCGCATGGCGGATAGGTCCCACCAACAGCGGAAAATGCGTACAGCCGAGCACCACGGTATCGATACCGTGGTCGCGCAGCGGCTCAACCGTGGCACCCACCAGCGCACGCACGGCAGGCGTATCGAAGATGTCCTCGTTCTCAAGCCACTGTTCCTGCAGATGTGCACCCGAGGCGAGCTCGTGTTCGACAACCTCGACAAAACTCGAGGCAGGACAGCCGTATACATCGACGCCGGCATCTAGATCCTGAATGGCGCGCGTGTAGGCGCCCGAGCGAATGGTGAGGTTGGTAGCGAGCACGCCCACGCGACGCGTACGCGTGCTGTTGATTGCTGCACGGGCACCCGGCGCGATCACGCCGATCACGGGAACGTCGAGCACCTGCTGGGCCAAACGCAAGGCCGCAGCGGTCGCCGTGTTGCAGGCGATGACCATAATCTTGACGTCGTGCTTCGAAAGCCAACGACCCGCCTGCAACGCAAACGAGCGCACCTCATCCTCGGTACGCGTGCCGTAGGGACAGCGCTTTGTGTCGCCAAAGTAGTAGACGGACTCGTGCGGCAGCGCCGTCGCAATCGCGCGCGCAACCGTCAGACCGCCCAAACCAGAATCGAACACGCCAATCGGGCGCGTGTCGCCTGCCGGATTCTCGATATCGGACATTACCTCACCAGTCTCTCTCGAAAAGACATGTCCAAGTGCGGCGGCGCCGCGCTACGAACGCGCCGCGACCAGCAGCTCTGCCGTCGCCGCCCAACCGTCGACAATTTTGCCGCGCGTAACGAAAGCGTTCTCGCAAGCAGCCAGGAACTCGGGCGCGCCGGCGCTCGTCAGGCCATTCTCGACCAGGCAGAACGTGCCCACGTGATCGGCCATGTAGAAGTCGGACTCGGAGTCGCCGAGCGCCAACGTCTCCTCGCGCTCGATCCCCAGGTGCTCACAGAAGCGCGCAATGGCGACGCCTTTGTTGAGGCCCGCGGGGTTGATGTTGAATGCGCGACCGTCCTCGACGCGATCGAGCTCGAGCGTCGTCGGCTTGGACAGGTGAGTCAGATGGCCGTTGCAAGCCCAGATCAAACCGCAGCCGGCCTCGTCCAGGATGGCCTGAACCTCATCGTCGGGCACATCGCCGCGCATGCCGACGGTGACCTCACGGTACTTGTAGCCGGTCGACATGTCGTTGTGGTACTCGATCTTGTGCGGCCAGCGGGCAAGGATCTTCTCGCACACGCCGGTCTGCTCGATCACCTGGTGCGGCGTGAGGCCGCAAGAGGGGTCGTAGGGCATGTCGCCGGTCAGATACTCCCAATCGTTGGCTTTGAGGTCGTACATGACCAGGCCGCCCATCTCGCCGATGTAGGAGTTGAGGCCGAGCACGCGCGCGTCCTCGTGGATCATGGTACGGTTGCGGCCCGAGGTGGGAACCACCTGAATACCAGCGCGAGCGAGCGCCACGACGGCCTCGACGAGTTTGGTCGAGGGGTTGCCGTCGTTGTCGCGTAGCACGCACGAGCCGGGTGCGAGCATCGTGGCATCCAGGTCGGTAAAGACGTACTTGACCTTGGCCAAGCGCTCGCGCATCTCGCCCGAAAGCTCAGCGACGGTCGGCAGGGTATTGTGGGACATGGTTACTCCGTTTACGTAGAAGGGTTTGGACTTGGACGGCATGTTTTGATTGGGGGAACACGCTTATGGCGACAGCGCACTCAGGGCGCCGCCGCCATCATGGTTCATTAGTCAAACTGGGTAACATCGATCAGGCGATTGGCCAACGAAAGGTCGCTCTCGATGGGCACGAACTCGTCGCCCACGTGCATGAGCTCCTCGTCACCCTTTGCCAGCAGCAAGACAATGGTAGGAGCATCGGGGTTGACGTACTCCTCGCGCGCCGCCTTGAACGCCGCATGCACGGCAGCTTCGCGATCGAGGATGATCTTGTTCGGCGTATCGTCGGGAACATGTTCGGCAAGCTCGCGACAGACCTTCATCGGGTCCTCGTGAGCCGGGTCCTCATTGGCAAAGATCATCAGGTCGGAATACGGTGCGGCCTCGCGCGGAAGCTGCTCGCGGCGCTCCTGCGCCTTGCCGCCGGCAGCGCCAAACACCGCGATGACCGGGCTGGCGGGAAACGCGCGCTTGACCGACGAGAAAAGCGAACGGAACGAAAGCTGGTTGTGCGCATAGTCGACGACGCAGATCACGCGGCCGTCCTTCGACTCCACGACCTCCATACGGCCCGGCACACGCAGTTTGGAGAGGCCCTTCTTGATAGCCTCGATACCGATGCCGATCTCGCGCGCGGCGGCGATAGCGACCAGCGCGTTCTCCACGTTAAAGTCGCCCGCGATGCCCAGCAGGACCTTCTCCCCCGCCTCGGACTCGTCGGCACACAGGCCATGCAAGTTGAACTCGATGCTAAAGCCGACCATGCGTACGTCGCTCGCCCACAGACTTGCCTCGGGATGCTCGACGCCAACGGTCACCAAGCGCTCGGCCGTCGACGCTGCCTCCAGCACACGGTCGACCTCTTCGGTGCCCAGATTCACCACGGCGGTCTTTGCCTGGTCAAAGATCCTGAGTTTGCTCTCAAAATAATCCTCAAACGTGGGGTGTTCGATCGGCGAGATGTGGTCGCGGCCGATGTTGAGGAAGCACGCCACGTCAAACGGCAGATTCTCGACGCGTTGGTACTTGAGCGCCTGGCTCGAGACCTCCATGACCATGGACTGGCGACCGGACGTGCGGCAGTTGGCGATATGGCGCCAAACCTCGGGGGCCTCGGGCGTGGTGTTGGTGCTCTCGTAGCACTCGATACCATCGTCGGTACTCACCGAGCCGATCATGCCGCAGGACTCGCCCGCCGCCTTGATGATGGACTGGAGCATAAAAGCGGCCGTGGTCTTTCCCTTGGTGCCGGTGATGCCCACGATCTTGACGTCGTGGTCGGGACGGTCGTAGACCTCCGGCGGCAACAAGGCCATGGCCGTGCGAACACTATTAACAACCAGCATCGCAGCACCGCTCTCCTGCGCCAGCGGCTCCAGAGACTCGACCAGCGACTCCTCGCACACAAATGCGACGGCGCCCGCATCGAGCGCCATGCTCAAAAACGCGGGCTTAAAGGCAGCACCTTTGCAAAAGAACACGTCACCTGCCGAGACCGCGCGCGAATCAAACGAGCAGCCGGTCACGGCACGCTCGTCAACCTGCTCTGATGCGCGCAGCTCGCCGCACACATCGAGAAGCTTGGCAAGCGTATCGACCGTGGTCACGGTCGCGGAATCCGAATGGTGCATCTTTCACCTTTCTCAGCCATTTGGCAGGGACGGTTTTATAGTAACTGAAACGCACCCACGCAAAAACGGCTCCCGGAGGAGCCGTTACGCGCAGGCGTTCGTAAGCCGAGGCTAGGCAGCCTGAACAGAAGGCTGGCCCTCGTCGATAAAGAAGCGCTTGTACCACACTAGGAACACGAGCGGCGTATAGATCTTGCGCTGGAAATCGCCCTTGCCCGCAAAGTGCAGATCGAGCAGGTGCATGAGCTCGTCGGTATTGAAGAACTCACTTGCCCACGGCGCGGTGAAGTACTCCTTGACATAGTCGTACCACTTTTGCTCGCGCAGCCAGTAGACAATCGGCACCGGGAAGCCCACCTTGGGACGGGTGGCCCACTCATCGGGCAGCGACTTGTTGGCAGCGTGGCGGAGTACCTGCTTGTTGCCGTTCTCGTTGATGCGGTAGCGGTCGGGAATGTGCTCGGCGAACTCCATGACTTTGCGGTCCAGGAAGGGCACGCGCAGCTCCAGCGAGTGCGCCATGCACATCTTGTCGGCCTTGAGCAGAATGTCGCCCGGGAGCCACATGTTCATGTCCAGGTACTGCTTCTTGACCAGTTCGGGCTGACCCTTCACGCGTGCGTAGATGGGTGCAGCGAGCTCGAAGGCGCCGTCGCCGGTGTTGTACTCGGGCTTGAGCACGCCGTCGACCTCGCGCTCCGGCCATACCAGAGCCTGTCCCAGGAACGACTTCTCGGGGATCTCGGCACCCTTGACCAGGAAGTTATGGCCCTTGAAGTACGGCATATGCAGCGCCAGGTTACCGAGCGCGCGACGGATGGGCAGCGGCACCATCTTTTTGTACTTGCGCACCGGGACCGTATCCTCGTAGTAGGCGTAGCCGCCAAAGAGCTCGTCGGCACCTTCGCCCGAAAGCACGACGGTGACGTCCTTGCGGGCCATCTCGGCCAAGAACCACAGCGGCACGGAAGACAGGTTGGACTGCGGCTCGTCCATGTGATACTGGATGTCCTCGAGCGCACCGAAGAACTCGTCGGCGGTAATCATCTTGCGAACGTTCTCGACGCCGAGCTTATCGGAAAGCTCCTTGGCGTAGTTGGTCTCGTTGAAGTTCTTGTAGTCAAAGCCCACCGAGAAGGTCTTGTCGGGCATGAGGCAAGCGGCGATGTAGCTAGAGTCGACGCCACCGGAGAGGAACGACGCGACCTTGACGTCGGCGATGCGATGGGCCTCGACGCTCTCGTGCACGACCTCGTCCAGCTCGTCGACGTACTCCTCGAACGGCTTCTCGACGGCAGAGTAATCGCAATCCCAGTAGCGCTCGATGTTCATCTTGCCGGTCGGGATATCGACGGTAAAGTAGTGCGCCGGCGGAAGCTTGTAGACACCCTCGAAGAAGGTCTCCTCGGTTGCCGAATACTGCAGCGTCATGTACGGACGCAGGGCCTTTTTGTTGACCGCCTTGTGGAAGTGCGGGTAGTCCAGGAAGCTCTTGATCTCGGAACCAAAGAGCACGCCCGGAGCGCCGTCGCCCGCATCGGCCATGGGATAGTAGTAAAGCGGCTTGATGCCAAAGATGTCGCGGGCGCCAAAAAGCTTGTTCTTCTTTTTGTCCCAGATGACGAAGGCGTACATACCGCGTAAGCGATCGAGGACGGCCTCGCCCCACTCCTCGTAGCCGTGCAGGAGGCTCTCGGTGTCGGCGCCGCAGTGGAACTTGTAGCCCTTGGCCTCGAGCTCGGAACGGAGTTCTTGGAAGTTGTAGATCTCGCCGTTGAAGACAATGACGACGCTACCGTCCTCGTTGGCCATGGGTTGGGCGCCAGCCTCGGTCAGGTCGAGGATCGACAGGCGGCGGAAGCCGAGGGCAACGCGGCCGTCGATAAACTGACCGCCCATGTCGGGACCGCGATGGACGATGCGGTCCATCATCTTGGTGAGCACCTCGGATTGGTTATCCGTCCCACCGACAAAACCGACAAAACCGCACATATACTATCCCCTCTGCTGTTGCTGGGCATCAAATCGAATCAGTAGCTTTTGAGTATACCCGAGGGCGTAAAGAGGGGCGGAATGTTCAGGCAATCTCAACTGAATCAGCTCCGCTGTGACACGCGCGAGTTACCTTTAATGGATATGAGGTGAATGAGGCGATTGTTTTGCTATACTCTCTCCGCACGGGCGATTGGCGCAACGGTTAGCGCAGGTGCTTTACACGCACAAGGCTGGGGGTTCGAATCCCTCATCGCCCACCACTGATTTGATAGGCTCCCAGCAATGGGGGCCTTTCTTTTTTGGACCCATCGCAGAGGGATTCGAACCCGACAGGGTGCGAAGCTGAGGAAACGCGAAGCGTTTTCCAGCGCAGCACGCGAGGAGCGAAGCGACGAAGCGGGGCGCGGGCGGCGCCAGCCGCACGCGGACATCCCTCATCGCCCACCACTGATTTGGAAACGGTCTTCGCAAGGGGACCGTTTTTGTTTGTGCCCATCGCAGAGGGATTCGAACCCTAAGGACCCCTTATTTCAAGGTCCGTGGCCAAATAATGGCAAAAATGAGTACTGCTACTTTGCTTGCAACATATAAACAGATAGTGTTTGCTTAGGTTACGCAACATATGTCCATTATAAGGACTAACAGTCAGATCAAAATCGTGTATTCATCGCCATTTCGACTTGCCATCTGGCCTTATTAGTCCAAAATTGCTGCTACCAAATCGGTAACAGTACTCATATTTGATGTTTTTTGACCAGCAGGTCTCCCTGCCTTAGCAAATCTAAGGCAAAACGGGCTCCAGACCGCTGAATCATGCCGCATAGGGCACGTCCGCAGTCCGGAACTCGGTCCAAATTGAGTTATTGCGCCGCGTTAGCCCAAAACACCCGACAGGATCTCGATCAGACTGTCCACGTCGGCTTCCTCGCAGACGAGTGGCGGCAGGAAACGCAGCGTATGCGCACCCGTAGCGTTGATCACGGCACCGGCGGCCAGCGCGCGGGCAACAACATCATGCGCGTCGCCCGCGGCATCATCCAAATCACAGCCGAGCATCAAGCCGCGACCACGTACCTCGGTCACGTGCGGCAGCTTGGCGAGCTTTGCCTCCATATAGGCACCCACCTTGGCAGCATGGTCGGCATAATCGCCGCGCACAAGCGCGGAGAGCGTCGCGGCACACGCCGCGATGGCCAAGCAGCTACCGCCAAAGGTCGAGCCGTGGTCGCCCGGCTTAAACACGTCGGCAATCTCCTTCTTTGCCACAACGGCACCCATGGGCACGCCGTCGGCAATGCCCTTGGCAAGGCTCATGATGTCGGGCTCCACGCCATAGGTTTGGAATGCAAACGGCTTACCGGAGCGGAAGATGCCGCACTGGACCTCGTCGGCGATAAGCACGGCACCCACCTCGTGCGCCAAGTCGTGCGCCGTAGCCATAAACTCCTCGGTCATGGGGTGCACACCGCTCTCGCCCTGGATCGGCTCGAGCATCACGGCACAAATCTCGCTCCCCATCTGCTTAAAGATCGCACGCAGCTCGTCCACATCGTTGGGCGTGCAGGCCACAAAGCCACCCGGCAGCGGGCGGAAGCTGTCCTGCAGCCAATCCTGCATGGTGGCGGCAATGGTCTCGAGCGTACGGCCGTGGAAGCCGCCGCGCATGCACACGATGGTGTTGCCGCCATTACCGGCACGCTTGGCGTACAGGCGCGCGAGCTTCATCGAGCCCTCATTGGCCTCGGCGCCAGAGTTGGCAAAGAAGGTCTCCCAAACCTGCTCATCCGCAGCCGGGGCACCAAGAGCAGCTGCCGTGGTCTCATCGCCGGCGGCAATGGCATCGGCAAGCACGCGCGCACCATCTACGTCGTCGTTAGCAAGCTTGGACAGCAGCGCCGCAACCTGTCCGCGCTGCTCAATGTAGAAGTAATTGGAGACATGCATGAGCTTTTTGGTCTGTGCCTCGAGCGCCGAGAGCACAGCCAGGTTGCCATGACCTAGGCTGCACACGCCGATGCCGGCAAGAAAGTCGAGGTACTCACGGCCATCGTCGCCGGTGAGCTTCATGCCGTGACCCTCGACAAACTCGACCGGAGAGCGGCCAAAGGTATGCATAACGTAATGGAATTCAAGCGATTGCTGAGCTGCAAGTGACATGGGATGCCTTTCGTTGAGCGCCGGACGGCGCAGACCTATGGGTGCAGGAATGGGGCGGCTGCGAGTCAGCTAGACCGTCTGGAGCTTCTCGACCTCGTCAAGGTTCTCGGTCAGACGCGCAGCAAACGTCGAAAGCGGATGCGGATGCGTATCGAACTCGTAAGCCGTCTCGGTGGAATGGATCACGGTGCCGATGCCGGCATCGGTCAGCAGCTCCAGGAGCAGCGAATGCGGCGTAGTACCGTTAATGATGTGGGCACGAAATACGCCGCCGGTAAGCGCATCGACGGCCGCACGCAGCTTGGGAATCATGCCCTTATCGACCTCGCCGCCGTAGAGCATTTCGTTAACCTCGTCGAGCGTTAGGTTGGAGATAAGCGAGTCCTTGTCGCTAAAGTCCTTGTACAGGCCATCGACATCGGTCAAAAAGATCACCTTATGCGCGTGGAGCGCCGCGGCAACGGCACCGGCAGCGGTGTCGGCGTTGATGTTGAAGAAACCGCCGTCCTCCCCCGCCGCGACGGTAGCGATGACGGGGATGTACTCGCTATCGAGCAGGCGCTCGATATAGTCGGTGTTGACGTGCGTGACCTTGCCTACGCGGCCGAGCTCTGGGTCGAGTGGCTCGGCGATAAGGGTGCCGGCGTCGCTGCCGGACACGCCCACGGCCAGGTTGCCGTGGTGGTTGATGGCAGCAACCAGCTCTTGGTTGACCTTGCCGCCCAGCACCTCGCGCACGATATCCATAGTCGCCGGCGTGGTCACACGCTGGCCGTTCTTAAACTCGACGGGAATATCGTAATGGCTCAGCGCCTCGTTGATAGCCTTGCCGCCGCCGTGCACGATGACGGGGCGCATACCGATGATCTTGAGCAAAACGATGTCGCTCATCACGTCGCGGCGCAGCTGCTCATCAACCATGGCGGCTCCGCCATATTTGATAACAACCGTCTTGCCGGTCAGGTTCTTAATCCACGGCAGCGCTTCGAACAGCAGCTGCGCGGTTGCTTCGTTGGATTCGCTCGAACGACAATCGCGTGCGAATTTCATAATCTGCCTCGTCTTTCGTATCGTTATCGCGCCGTGCTCCGCTGTCCGCAATCGCGGCAAGATGCGCAGCGTGCCTGGAACCTAGGAACGGTAATCGCCGTTGATGGAGATATACTCATGCGTGAGGTCGCAGGTCCACACGGTCGTTGCCGCGTCGCCTGCGCCCAGGTCGGCCGAGATCACGATCTCGGGCGCCTCGAAACGTCGTAGAGCCTCGTCCTCGTCAAAGGGAACAGTCAGACCGTCGCGACAGACAGGCATGCCCATCATGTCGATGGAAACGTCTTCCTGATTAAACTTAACGCCGCACTTGCCGAGTGCCATGGCGACGCGGCCCCAGTTGCAGTCGTGGCCGGCGATGCAGGTCTTAACGAGCGGCGAGTTGGCAACGGCGCGAGCGGCGATATCGGCCTCCTCGTCGTTCACGGCGCCGGTAACGTTAACCGTCACGAGCTTTGACGCACCCTCGCCATCGGCCGCAATGTTGCGCGCCAGGCTCTCGCACACCTCGTGCACGGCAAAGGCCAGCTCGTCAAAGGCGTCAGTGCCCTCGACGATGGCCTCGGCATCTGCGGCAGCAGCGCCAGAAGCAAGCATGATGCAGGTGTCGTTGGTCGAGGTGTCGGAATCGACCGTCACTTTATTAAAGGTCTGCTTGACGGTCGAGAGCAGCAGGGCATGAAGTGCCGCAGGCTCGACGGGGGCATCGGTGGTGATAACTGCAATCATGGTGGCCATGTTGGGCATGATCATGCCCGAGCCCTTGCACATTCCGCCTACCGTATAGACATTGCTCGCATGACCCGCAGCCTCACTGACGTAGGACACGGCGTACTCCTTGGAATGCGTGTCGGTCGTCATGATGGCGCGAGCGGCATCGGCGCCACCGTGGGCGGAGAGTGCCTCGTAGGCAGCAGGAATGGCGGTCTCAAACGTGTCGATCGGCAGAATCTGCCCGATCACACCCGTGGAGGCAACCAGGATCTGTTGGGGCTCGCAGCCGATGACCTGCGATGCGATGCTGCACGTCTCGCGCGCGCATGCAAGGCCTGTCTCACCCGTGGCGGCGTTGGCATTGCCAGAGTTGACCGAAACACCGGCGATGATACCGTAGCCCTTGTCGGCACCGCCCAGGTTGGCACGGCTCACCTGCACGGGCGCCGCGCAAAAGCGATTGATGGTAAACACGCCGGCACCGGGACAGGGCTTATCGGGCACGACGAGCGCATAGTCCAAGCGCTCGGGATTCTTCCGGAATCCCGCATGGATGCCTGCGGCCTTAAAGCCGGCAGCTGCCGTAACGCCACCCTCGACGGCGCGAATCTTGATATCAATCAGGTCGGTATTCATCGTCTTTATGACTCCTTATATCAAACAAAAAACGGGCATCGGTTGGTGCGCCATGCCAGTCGTGATCATGAGACCAGCTTAAGAGTGGCGCCTCACTCGATGCCCGACTACCAAATCGTTAACAATCGAATGTGCTACACCGGGCACGCCACTGTGGGCAGGCCTCGTCGCTCGTCAAAGCCAAAGACGATATTGGCGCACTGGACCGCTTGGCCCGCAGCGCCCTTGCACAGATTGTCAATGGCGCCCGTCGCCACCAGCACGCCCGCGCGCTTGTTGAGCGCGAGGCCAATCTGGGCGGCGTTGGTTCCGACAACCGAAGCCGTCTTGGGCTGCTGGCCGGCGTCGAGCACGCGCACAAAGGTGCGTCCAGCGTAGAACTGCTTGTAATAGTCGACGACATCCTCAAGAGCCAGGGAGTCGATGGCCTGCGGCGTGAGCGGCAGCGTCACCGTGGAGAGCAGGCCGCGCTTGAGCGGTGCCAGGTGCGGGGTAAAAACGACGCGATCGGTTAGACCGAGGATTTGCTCGATTTCGGGCGTGTGACGATGCTTGCCCACGCCGTAGGCCTCCAAATTCTCGTCGGCGCTGCAAAAATGCGTACGAGCGTTGCAGGACTTGCCGGCACCCGTCACACCGCTGATGGCATCGACAATCACGGGACCGTTCTCGGCCACCCAGCCCGCACGCACGGCAGGAGCGGCAGCAAGGCTCGTTGCGGTGGGATAGCAGCCGGCGCAGGCGACCAACACGGGCCTGCCAGCAGCATGGCTGGAAGCAGCGGTCTCCAAGTCCTGGCAGAACAGCTCGGGCAGGCCAAAGGCACGGGTCTTGAGCAGCTCGGGGCTCGTATGCTCGGCGGCATACCATGCCTCAAAGACAGACGCGTCGTTCAGGCGGTAGTCGGCCGAAAGATCAAAGCAGGAGACGCCCGATGCAAGCAGCGCGGGCACCTGTGCCATGGCAGCCGTGTGCGGCACGGCAAGAAAAACCGCATCGCAGCTCTTAAGCTCGGGGGCGTCATGCGTGGTGAAAACCAGATCGCTCACGCCAGCAAAGCTCGGATACACCGCGGACAGCGGCTGGCCGGCATCGGCGTTGGACGTAATGGCAACAAGTTCAAACTCGGGATGGCCGAGCACGAGGCGAATGAGCTCGGCTCCGGCATATCCAGCCGCGCCGACGATTCCAACCTTCAATGACATATCAGACTCCTTGTCTGCGATTTATGCACCGATGCGCATTTCGCAGTGGTCGTTATGAAGTGGGTTGAAACTTTAGCACCAAAAGATGCATGAACACGTAAATGGCTTGCATATTCATGCATTGAAACATTCCCGACACATTCGCTTGAAGGAATTGACAAATGGAGCGGGCCCCGTATTGACCGGCGCTCCTAACGGCGTCGGGCAATACGGGGCCCGCCCATGCGAAAACCAAGTTGTTAGGATGAGCCAGCCGGCTAGAGCTCGACCGGCACCCATTCGTCGTGATTGCAGATAAAAGCCTCGAGATCCTCGACGCTAAAGAAGACGAGCGTGGGGTCGTTAGGCCCCTCATAGTGCTCGCCCAGGTGCTCTAGATGCTTCCACCCGGCTTCGCGCATTTCGCCTAAAGCCCGGTCATCCAAGCCGGCACGCCCGCGCAAGATGAGCCAGCCATGGCCCGGCCACCAACTCGTGGCCTCAAAGCGCTGGTTTTGCAGCAGCTCTTGCCACACATCTTTGGTGCGCGCTGTTACAAACCACAGCTTGCCATCCTGGATCTGCGCAAACGAAAACGGACGCACATGAGGCTGTCCGTCAACGCTCGTCGCCAAATACCATGCCGGCACCGACGTCAGATACTCCAACACCGTATTCAATCCGTCCACGTTTCCTCCTGTACTAGTTAGTTTGGGAACCTGGTTTGTGCGAGCTAGAGCTCCAGGCGCTCCTCCCTGCCGTCGATATCACAGAAGCGCGCGGCAATATTGCGGACCGAAAAGAAAGCAAGGCGGCCGTCGTTGGCACTCTCGTGTTCCTCGCCAATGCCCACCATGTGCTTAAAACCCGCTTGACGCACCTTGTCGCTCGCAACTGCGTCGTCCTCAAGTGCGGCTTCGCCGGTCAATACGATCCAACATTCCCCCGGCTTCCAGCCCGATACCTCAAACTTGGGATTCGCGCTCAGCTCCGCCCACACATCTTTGTCGCGCGACGTACAAAACCACAGTTTACCGTCATCGACCATGGCAAACGAAAACGGCCTCACGCGAGGCTGATGCCCGTCGGCTACATCGGTCGTGGCCAGATACCACGCCGGAATGCGCCTGAGATACGAACAGGCGCGCTCAAGCTGAGCCGTGCGGTCGTTGTCGGTCATAGGGACCCCTTTCTTGCGCTCGAATCGCGCCTAAACAAGTTGAAGGTTGATGACGATGACGCAGATGAGCAGCAACGCCGTCACCACCGCCGCCAACGCATCGCCGCGGCCAAACGTAAGTGCATGCAGACGCGTGCGTCCCTGTTCGCCGTGATAGCAACGCGCATCCATGGCGGCCGAAAGCGTTTCGGCATGACGGAACACGCCCGTGAACAGCGGAATGGCCACACTGCCGAGCATACGCACGCCGCCGAGCGGGCCTCCCGTCACGCGCGCACCGCGGCTCGCCTGCGCATCGGCCGTCTGCTTCATCTCGGTAGCGAACTGCGGCATAAAGCGCAACGCGATACCCATGATCATGCCGAGCTCATGCGCCGGAAGCCCCACGCGCGCAAACGGTGCGAGCAGACGCTCAAAGCCCGCGGTGAGGTCGAGCGTGGGGGTGGTGAGCGTAATGGCGCTCATGCCGGCCATCATCAGGGTCAGGCGGCACGCCATAAACGCCGCAGAACGCAGCGAGCCCTCGCTTATCTGCAAAAAGCCGAGCTGCCACAGAATGCGCCCACTCTGATCGGTAAACAAGTTGAGCACCGCGACCACGACGACGATTGCCAGCAGCGGCGCCATCGATGATAGGACCCGGCGCAACGGCACCCGGGACACGGTATAGATCAGGACAACGAAGATTGCGACCGGGACCAGTCCGCGGAAGCTGCTGACTGTGAGCGTCGTGATCAGAAACACAAAGCCCAAGAGCAACTTAGTTCGCGGGTCCAGGCGGTGGATCGCACTATCGCCGGGATAGTAGCTGCCAAACGAAAACGCCTCCATTAGCAGCCCTCCTCTCGTGCGGACGCACTGGAATCGGCCCGATGCGAAGCGCCCGAAGGACCATCCGCACAACCGAGCAGCAAGTCTGACAGTTCGACTGCCAACGACTCAACCGTATAGAGGCCGTCAAAGCGCAGCGGCACGCCTGCCTTCGCAAGCGCCAGCGCCATGCGCTGGGCAGCGGGAACACCCAAGCCGATCGATTTAAGCTCATCCGCATGCGCAAACACCTGAGCGGGCGTGCCCTCGGCAAACACCGCACCTTTGTTCATTACGACGATGCGGTCACAGCAATTGGCCAGGTCATCCATACTATGCGAAACCATGACAACGGTCAGGCCATCGCGGTGAAGTCGATCGATAAGCTCAAGGAAATCCCTGCGCGCAGCCGGATCGAGCCCCGCCATGGGTTCATCGAGCACCAGGACTTCGGGCTCCATGGCGAGCACGCCGGCGAATGCCACACGCCGTTGCTGACCGCCCGAAAGCTCAAAGGGACTCTTGTCGCCGACCGTGGAAAGGTCGAGGCCCACGCGTGAGAGCGATGACTCGACACGACGGTCGACTTCATCTTGCGGCAAGCCAAGGTTATGCGGACCAAACGCCACGTCCTGCGCCACGGTTTCGGCAAACAGCTGGCGCTCAGGATATTGAAACACCACGCCGACCTTGGCCTTAACCGCGGCGGCGTCTTTCTTGTTTGACAGATCGAGCCCCAGCGCGCGAACGGATCCCTCCTGGGGGCGAATCAAACCGTTGAGATGCTGGACCAGCGTCGACTTACCCGAACCGGTATGACCTGCCAAGCCCAGGAACTCGCCGCGACGCACCGTCAGCGATACATCGCGCAGCGCCCACGGGCTGCTTGGGTCGTTTCCCCAGAGAGCCTGTTTGTTCGATTTGTCCGCAGTGGCCGAGCGCTTATGCCAGCGGCGGCGCTCGCGCGGACTGAGCGAATAACTGTACGAAACATGGGATAGTTCGATAACGGGCTCTGGTACGTTATCTTCGTTGTCTGCCGAAACCGTACCGCCAACGATTTCCGATTGGGGTGCGGAAGACTGCCCCACAGTGCCTGCCCCACTTCGCTCGGCATAAGTCTCCACAACCTCGGCAACCATACCCGCCTCGCGCACCTGCGCATGAACAGGCACGCCCTTCGCACGAAGCGCCGTGCCCAAACGGCACGACTCTGGCATGTCAAGGTTGAGCTGAGCGAGTTCATTCGCCCGCGTCAGAATCTCCTCGGGCGTGCCCAGCATGGCAACTCGTCCCGTCTGAAACACGGCGACACGATCGGCCTCGGCAGCCTCTTCCATAAAGTGCGTAATCATCACGATAGTCATGCCGCGATCGTGGAGTGCGCGGCACGCTTTCATAAGACCCTTGCGTCCGCGCGGATCGAGCATCGAGGAGGCCTCGTCCAAGATAAGCACGCGCGGCTCCATGGCAAGTACGCCGGCGAGCGCCACGCGCTGCTTTTGTCCGCCCGAGAGCGCATGGGTCTCGTGGCGCTCAAAGCCCACCAGGCCCACGCCCTTCAGCGCCTCGCGTACGCGCTGCGCAATTTGCGCCGATGGCACGCCAAGGTTTTCGGGACCGAACGCAACGTCATCTTCGACAAGCGTTGCCACCAGCTGATCATCGGGATTCTGGAACACCATGCCCGCGGTCGAACGAATGTCGTAGACCAGCTCGGGATCGGACGCATCCATGCCGTTGACGCGCACCGTGCCCGCATCGGATTGCAACAGCGCATTCAGATGCTTGGCAAACGTCGACTTGCCCGACCCATTGCCACCGAGGATGCAGAAAAACTCGCCATCCTCGATGTTCAGATCGACGCCGTCGAGTGCCGACACGGCACCGTCATAGCTAAAGGAAACGCCCCGACACTCAATCATGCGCGGCCTTTGACCTGGTCCTTTTTAGGCGTGATGAGGTTGGAGACCGCTTTATACACCGCCAGTGTCAACACCGAGTTAAGCACGGTCTTGATAAGGTTGAACGGCAGCACGGCAGGAATCATGAGCGGGGCGATCACATCGACCGAGCCATACCAGAACCATACGCCAATGGTAAGGTTTGCGACCATAGACAACGCCGTAGCGGCAATAACGCCGAGCACCAGGCCAATCACGGCACCCTTATAGGTATGCATCTTCTGATAGACGATAGCCGCGGGCAGAATGTAGCCCAGCGTGGCAACCAGGTTCATAAGCGCACCGACCCAGTCGCCCGTGGTAAGCGCATGGATAACAATCGCCATGGCGGCAACAGCGGTGCCGGCACCAGGGCCATACGCAAATCCACACACCATCGCCGGCACCAGCGACGGGTCATACGTCAAAAACGGCGCCGAAGGAAGGATAGGCAGCTGCACGTACATAAACAGGGCTCCCAAGGCACACATCAACGCCATGGTAACGAGCTGTTTGGTGCTCCACCTATTCGTGTTCTCAAAATGGATATGCTGCGACTGTTCAGACATAAGATCACCTGCCTCTTTCATCCGGACTCTAACCGTTGGTACTGGGATCTCACCAGTTCAGCCGGCATGCGAACCAACACACGCACGGGTCGCGGACTCATCGGCTCGGTCGCAGACACCTCGCCTGCGCCACGGCGTCCCTTTGACACCGCCCGATTTACCGCCAGTGGGGAATTCCACCCCGCCCTGAAACAGCAATTGCAAGTGTAGCACGAGCAGGTTCTCGCGCAAGTATGCCAAGGGTAATTTGTGGCGGGGATCAGTTGCCAAAGCAACCACGTTCCCCACCCATCCCAAAGTAGCGCGCCTTTCGCGCAAAGCGCGAAACAGCGAAGGGACACGTACTCCTATCGACCACGTCCTTCTACGCCCGCCGACCTCAAGGCCGTAAACGCAGGGAATCCGGGGGCGGGACGGGGACTTCTCTCCGGAATATTCCGCACTGATATTTTCTGTATTGAAGACGTCGATGATGCACCCGTATAC
>CBCTFW010000015.1:0-52274 GCA_965146285.1 uncultured Collinsella sp. | reverse complement strand
GTATACGGGTGCATCATCGACGTCTTCAATACAGAAAATATCAGTGCGGAATATTTTGGGAGGTAGCCCAAACAGCCCTGGCTGGGTCCTGTGTAGTCACCCTTTAGGCGGAACTCTCCTAATTATTTGGATGAGTCGTTTACTTACTTGTGCTGTTACCGTCTTCCCGCTGTTGTTGGGGTATGCTTTGTTCGTATGTAAACGTATGACATGTTGATGGGGGAGGGTGCTATGGCTCGCGAGGGCGCTCGTTCTAAGGATTCTGCTAAGCCTGGCATCAAGGAAGTTGCAGCGGTGGCGGGGGTTTCGCCTACTACGGTATCTCGCGTGCTGAATAATCGCGGCTATATTAGCCAAGAGACCCGCGATAAGGTCCATGCCGCGATGGAGCGCATCAACTATACGCCCAACGATATCGCCCGTGCCATGCTCAACGGTCGCCTTAATCTTATCGGTATGATCGTTCCCTTTGTGAGCAGCCCGTTCCATGCTCAGGTTGTGCAGGCGGTCGAGCGCACGTTGGCGGAAAATGGCTTTAAGATGTTGCTGTGCAACAGCGCCAATCGACCCGATCTTGAGCGTTCCTATATCGACATGCTCCGCCGCAATATGGTCGACGGCGTCATCGTCAACTCCCTCAATATCGGTGCCGAGGCATATGCCGAGATGGGCTTGAGCCTGGTTGGCATCGACTGCGATCTTGGCGAGGGCTCTGTCCAGATTGCAAGTGACAGCTATGGCATTGGCGAGCTCGCCACGCGCCGTCTGATTGATGACGGCTGCAGGCGTATCCTGTGCCTGCGCAGCAATAGCCGCATGCGCATGCCTGCCAATAAGCGTACCGATGCCTACCTCGATGTTGTTGAGCAGGCCGGCTTGTCCGCGCTTGTCCGTGAGGTTGAGTTCGTTAAGCCCGACGACGAAAAGGGCGCGGTCGTTGCGAAGATCCTCGATGAGAACCCCGATATTGACGGCATCTTTGCGGGAGACGATACGATGGCGGCCATCTGTCTCAACGTGATGAAGCAGCGCGGCTTGAGCGCTCCAGACGACATTAAGGTCGTGGGCGCGGATGGTGCCCGCCGCACTATGACGTTTATGCCTGACTTAACAACCGTACGTCAAGATATCGATCGCATCGGAGAGCTCGCGGCGCAATCCATCGTTGCTCTTATTAACGGTGAAAAGCCCGAGTCGAATATCAAGCTTCCCGTTGAGCTTATCGAGGGCAAAACCGCGTAGTTCATCCCGTGCCAAAAGAATTCCTCAAACGCCTCTGATGACCGTTCACCGGCATATGTCAACCGTTTGCCGACGACTGGAACTGCGAAAAGACGTATTGGTGTGAAAACGTTTGACATATGAAAACGATTGACATATCTTGCCATTGTACCGAGTTAGTATGTCGTGGAAAGGAAGTCTCGGATGCACAAGGTGTATTACCAGCCTGAGGGAATTTGGGTAGGCGACATCATGCCGTACGGCGAGGACGGCACGTTCTATCTCTATCATCAGCGTGACACGCGTAACCCCGAACCTTTCGGAGAGCCGTTTGGCTGGGCACTCGCTACGACCAAGGATTTCGTCAACTACAAGGACTTTGGCGAGAGCCTTGAGCGTGGCGGCGACGAGGAAGTCGACCAGTACATTTATGCCGGCACGGTGTTTAAGGTGGGCGACAAGTACCATGCGCTCTACACTGGTTGCAATCGCGATAAGGTCCGCGCACGTTTGATGAAGCAGGTTCTTCTTCACGCAACGAGCGACGACGCCGTCAAGTGGGAGAAGAACATCGCCGAGACGCTGCTTCCGCCCCAGGAGGGTTACGATGACCGCAACTGGCGCGATCCCTTTGTGCTTTGGGATGAGGAGAACGAAGAGTACATGCTCATCCTCGGCACGCGTGTGGGCGAGGACAAGCGTCTGATGACCGGCCGCCTGGTCAAGTTCACCTCCAAGGATCTGGCCAACTGGGAGTTCCAGGGCGACTGGTGGAACCCGGGCCTGTACACCATGTTTGAGATGCCTGATCTCTTTAAGATGGGCGACTGGTGGTACCTCGTCTTTTCCGAGTACAGCGACGGCAACAAGACCCGTTACCGCATGTCCAAGTCCATCAACGGTCCTTGGATTACCCCCGCTGACGACTCCTTCGACGGCCGCGCGTACTACGCCGCTCGCACCGCATTCGATGGCGAGCGTCGCGTTCTCTTTGGTTGGGTTCCTACGCGTGACGAGGGCGGCGACCCCAGCTCTTACCTATGGGGTGGCACCTTTATGCCCCTCGAGATCGTTCAGCGTGCCGACGGAACGCTCGGCACCAAGCTCCCCGACAGCATGCTTGGCGCCTTTGGCGAGGCTAAGGCAGTCGAGACCTTTGAGCTTTCCTGCGAGTCGGGCAAGGTCGAGCAGGTGCTCGCCGCGGATGCCGGCTCCACCTACTTGCTCGATGCCGACATTGAGCTCGGCGGTAACGCTGCCGGCTTCTCGGTCAAGTTCGCCGAGGACGCCGAGACCGGTCTTGCCTATGAGTTCCGCGCCAACCTGCGCGAGGGCAAGCTCGAGTTCACGCCGGCTCCCCAGTACCCGTGGTTCCAGGTCAACAACATGGGCCTCGAGCGTCCGTTGTTCTTTAAGGGCGAGGGCACTCACCATGTGCGTCTGGTCGTCGACGACGACATCGCGACCATCTTTGTCGATGATGTTGCGCTCAACGCTCGCTTCTGCAACAAGCAGGGCCAGGGTGTGGCGCTTACCGTCACCGACGGTGCGCTCAAGTGCGCAAACGCAACGATCGCGTCTCTGTAGCGGCAACGAACCGTTTTATGATTTAGAAAAGGAATGGAGAGGAACATGGACTACAAGGCAGTGTCCCAGCAAGTCGTCGACAACGTCGGCGGACTGGAGAATATCGAGGGCGCCACGCATTGCGTGACCCGTCTGCGTCTGGTGCTCAAGGATACGAGCAAATACAACAAGGCCGAGCTCGAGAACATCGATGGCGTCAAGGGCGTGCTGTACAACAGCGGCCAGCTCATGATCATCTTTGGTACCGGTACCGTCAACAAGGTTTACGACGCCTTTATGGCTCTGACTGGCGTCAAGGAGATCAGCGCTTCCGAGGTCAAGGGTGCCGAGGCGGACAAGAAAGGCAAGTTCTTCTCGGTCCTCAAGGTGTTCTCGGACATCTTTATCCCCATCATTCCTGCCTTCGTCGGTGCCGCTATCATCATCGGCCTTAAGTCGCTGATCGTTGCCAACGGCCTCTTTGGCATGGAGGGCAGCCTCGCCGATCACAGCGAGTTCCTCAAGAACCTCGCAAGCTTCTTTGCCATTATCGCCACCACGTTCGACTACCTGCCTGTCCTGGTTATGTACAGCGCGGTCAAGCGTTTTGGCGGTAACCCGATCCTGGGCATCCTCGTCGGTATCGTCATGGTTCACCCGAGCCTCATGAACCGCAACACGTTCGTTATGGACCCGACGGGTGCTGAGTACTGGAACTTCGGTCCGCTATCCATTCCCATGGTTGCTTTCCAGGGCGGTGTGTTCCCCGCAATCCTGACTGCCTGGTTTATGGCTAAGGTCGAAAAGATTGCCCAGAAGTACATCCCCGAGGTCGTTTCGTTCGTCTTTGTCCCGACCGTTACCCTGATTCTTGCTAACGTTGCCCTGTTCACCGTGTTCGGCCCGCTCGGCAACCTGATCGGTGACGTCCTCGCCGGCGTAATCGATATCCTGTACAACAGGATGGGCGTCTTTGGTGCCTTTGTCTTCGCCGCGTTCCTGCAGCCGCTCGTCGTTACCGGTACGCATCAGTTCATCCAGGGTATCGAGGCAAACCTTGTTGCCACGACTGGCTTCAACTACATCCAGGCCATCTGGTCGGTTTCCATCATCGCCCAGGGCGGCGGCGCCATCGGTATGTACCTCATTCACAAGAAGCACTCCAAAGAGCGCAACATCTGCATGTCGTCCTTTATCCCGACGCTGGTCGGAATCTCCGAGCCCGCTATCTTTGCTGCAAACATGCGCTATTCGATCATTCCGTTCATCTGCGCATGCATCGGTGCAGGCTGCGGCGGTGCCTTCGTCAAGCTCTTTGAGGTGCGCGCTATCGGTCAGGGTCTGACCGGCGTGCTTGGCCTGCTCATCGTCACGCCCGAGACCCTCGTGTGGTATGTGGCTGGCAATCTCATCGCCTTTATCGTGCCGATCGTCTTGATCTTTGCCTACAACAAGGCAAAGGGCGTGCCGACCACCGATGAAGAGGGCGCTGGCGCTGGCTTCGACGTTAGCTTCTAGTTGAGCCGTTCAGTGTAATCTGAGGATAAGTCCATTTGAGGAAGGGCGTTCGACTCGTGTGAGTCGAGCGTCCTTCCCCATAGACGAGAAAGTCAACGGCGATGTTAAATCAAAAAAACAAGGTGACACGCGCGGACTATGAGCAGTGGCGTGTCGGACAGGATGAGACGGCGGCTCGCATCGCGTCCGACCCCGATAGGCTTCTGTTCCATGTGGAGCCTGAGCTTGGCTGGCTCAACGACCCCAACGGTTTGGTTCAGATTGGTGATACGTATCACATCTATCATCAATACGATCCGTTCGATGCTGCGCATGGCGGTCCAGTGCTTTGGAACCATCTGACGACAAAGGATTTTGTGACGTACGAGAATCACGGCCCCGTGCTGTTCCCCGATTCCGATTTGGATTCGAGCGGAGCGTATTCTGGTTCTGCCTTTGTACGTGATGGCAAGATTCACTACTTCTATACCGGCAACGTCAAGCATTTTGACCGCGATGATTACGACTACGTGTTGACGGGCCGTGAGCAAAACCAGATTCATATGGTTGCCGAGAATCCCGACGAATTGGGCGAGAAGCGCATGGCTGTTGGACCAGTCGATTGCCCCGACGATATCGGTACGCACGTGCGCGACCCCAAGATCCTTGAGCACGATGGTATCTACTACATGGTTCTGGGCGCTCGTACGAAAGACGACCGTGGCTGCGCGCTTGTCTATACTTCGCGTGATTTAGGGGTCTGGAGCTATGCGACGCGCATTGAGCTGGGCGAGAAGTTTGGCTTTATGTGGGAGTGCCCTGATCTGTTTGAGCTTGATGGCGAGCTTATTCTCGTTTGCTGTCCGCAGGGTGTGCCTGCCGATGGTTGGCGTTACCGCAATCCGCATCAGTGCGTGTGGTTCCCTATCGAGGCCGATTGGGAGGCGCCGAGTTTTAAGATCACCGGGCAGGGCATGCCCCCGATGGTCGATGCCGGTTTTGATTTCTATGCTCCGCAGTCCTTTGAGGATGCTGCAGGCCGGCGTTTGATGATCGGATGGTCGGGTTGCCCCGATGCGACGGCGGAAAACCCGACGGTGGCGCGCGGGTGGCAGTGCGCGTTGACGGTGCCGCGAGAGCTGAGCATGCGCGATGGTAAGCTCTGCCAGCAGCCGGCGCACGAGATTGAGAGGATGCGCGGCGACTGCGTTCGCGCGACAGGCGGTGAAACCGTTGAGGAGCCGGGCCGTCTGTTTGATCTTGTGGTTTCCTGCGAGGGCGCCAAGATGGTCGAGCTGGAAATCCGCAAGGGTGTCTTTGTGCGTTATACGGACGGGATGCTTACCCTCGATATGGGTGACGAAGGCTATGGGCGCGACCAGAGGTCGATTGAGCTCGGCGAGCTTCGCGACCTACGCGTGCTTTCGGACACTACGATGGTCGAGATTTTTGCAAATGGCGGCGAGGCGGCACTTACGAGCCGTACCTATTCGCCGGCGGTTCCGGCGATGGAGCTGCACGCCGAGGGTGCGGCATCGATGAATTTCTACCGCCTCGCGCATTAACCGTGCGTGGAGCACGATTGGACTTGCCGGGCGGAATGTGTCGCAGTTGCCGCAGCGAACTACCGTTTATCGTGTATAGCTGCCGTTTGCGGAGTAAGTAACACATTGTTGCAAACCGTGTAGAATCCTAAATAAGCACGGAGTTTTCCAGGGAGACGCTGTCCTTTGTTGTGTGCAAGGGGCGGCGTCTTTTTGGCGCTCTGCCGCCGTTGTGCAACAGTGCGGCGGCGCGTGCCATGTATTGAAAAGCCAATGTCGAGATGGGTCGTGATAATAATGGGCAAGTACGTAATCGTGGTTGAGTCTGGGTCGGATGTGACGCCGGAGCTCTGCGAGCGCTACGGCATCGTGCGCGTGCCCATGCACGTCACAGTTGGCGACGAGACCGTTGAAGATGGTTCAATCGATCCGCTCGAGATTTACTCGCGCTGCAACGAGCTCGGTGTTATGCCTAAGACGAGTGGCTGCGCGCCTGCGGATTTTGCTCACGTGTATGACCGTATCCATGCCGAGCAGCCCGATGCGACCATTCTGCATCTTGCGTACTCCGAGGCCACGACCTGCTCGCATCAATCATCGAAGATCGCCGCCAAGGGTCGCGACTACGTCTACTCCATGGACACGCGCTTTGTCTCGGTGGGCCAGTCGCTCGTTGTCGTCGAGACCGCCAAATACATCGAGGCTCACCCCGATGCCACCGTCGACGAGATCTTTGCTTTTACGAATTCCGTCATGGACCGTGTGCTGCTGGGCTTTGTCCCAACCGACCTAGCCTTCCTTAAGGCAGGCGGTCGTCTGTCCAACGTGGCATTCCTTGGCGCCCACCTGCTCAAGATTAAGCCCTGCATTGAGGTGACGGGCGGCAAGTTCGTGGCGACCAAGAAGTTCCGCGGCTCTATGCTCAAGTGCGCCCGCGCCTTTATTGACCACATGGTTGCGAAGGGCGAGATTGACTACTCGCACATTGGCCTGGCGTATTCGGTGGGCCTTTCCCAGGAGCTGCGCGACGACATGGAGGTCTATGCGCATGACCTGGGCTTTAAGGATATTACCTGGACTCAGGTTGGCGGCGTCATCTCGAGCCATTGCGGCCCGACCGCCTTCGGCGCGGTGCTCACGCTCAAGGCGTAAAGCCTGGCGTCTATCGATTTCTATTGCCTTGACGGCGGGCGGGTTGCGACAACCTTCCCGTCGCTTTTGCATGGGGCCAAATAGGACAATCCAATTGACCGCTAAACCGTTTCGCCATCAAGCATATAGGCTAGAATGACTCTGGCATTTATGTAGCTAAAACCAATGAGAGGCAAGGTAGCGGGAATGGCTGAGATGACGCTCGAGGGTGTGGACGCTCGTCCTGAGGACTCCGCGTTTGCCCTGGGCCGCGTGCATTCGATTGAGACGATGGGAACGGTCGATGGACCCGGCATTCGCTTTGTGGTGTTTGTTCAGGGCTGCCCCATGCGCTGTGCGTATTGCCACAACCCCGACACCTGGTCGGTTAACGGCGGCACCATGGTGACCGTCGAGCACCTGATGGACGAGTTCCAGAGCAACCATGAGTTTTACCGCAGCGGCGGTATTACGGTGTCCGGCGGCGAGCCGCTCCTACAGCCCGCGTTTTTAGCCGACCTGTTCCGCGCCATGCACAATAACCCCGATGGTCGCGTGCATACCTGCTTGGATAGCTGCGGCTATGCGTTCGATCCCGCGCATCCCGAGAAGTTCGATGCCGTACTCAACGAGACCGATATGGTGCTGCTCGACATTAAACACGCCGATCCCGTCGAGCATAAAAAGCTGACCGGTTGCGATCCCGCACGCATCCTGGCGTTTGGTGATGAGCTCGCGCGTCGCAAGATTAAGGTTGTTATTCGCCATGTGGTGGTGCCGGGTATCACCGATACGGTGGAGGAGTGCGAGGCGCTCGGTCGTCTAATCGCCCCGTGGCACAACGTGGTCGGCCTGGAGATGTTGCCGTATCACACGATGGGTGTCGTCAAGTACGAGCAATTGGGCATTCCCTATAAGCTCGAGGGCGTTCCACAGATGGATACCACGCGCATGCCCGAGCTGCGCAACGCCGTCATGACGGGCATGAAAAAGCGCCGCGCGGAACTCAAAAACGCTATCGGCTAGCGAGCCATTCTGCTCCCCAAGGGCACTCATTGGGGACAGACTTAAATGAGTGCCCCTGGGCACCAAGTTGATTGCCAAAGAGCCCCGTCAAATTGCGGTGGAATAGTTCTTGTTTTTCGGCTTATGCTGCCCAAACAGGAACTATTCCACCGCAACTGCGTTTTGGGCGGAGATGCGCAACAGAATCGTGCCATTTGGATAAATACGCTTGTGGTTTCTTTAAAGACACCTTAAACGCCGCTGAATATCTTTGGAAAGAAATGCCTGCTCGGTATTATGCTGCTCGTATATAAACGGTAGCAGTCAGGAGACCACGTGCGAAGCAACGCATCGCGGGACGAGTATGTGCCGCAGCATGGCAGCAGATATGAGACGAAGGGCACGCCTTCGCGTGGCCTCGCTGACGTTCGCATCCGCGTGACGAAGATTGCCGCCGTTGGGATGCTAACGTTGGCGGTTATTATCCTCGGAATTACCGCCAAAACCTACGCGTCGGAGCGAATGGCACACTCAGATGCGTCAACGGTACAGACGCAAAACAAAAAGGTCTCTGAATCTAAAGCCACCGCAAGTCAAACCCTGTCGACAGCGAGCCTTAAGACGAGGCTTTCGAAGGCGGACTTTAACGATATTCCCTCAGGCGATACCGTGCAGACCTTCTCATTGGTTGATGACCAGATCCCCGCCCTGGAGGATGAGAGCCTCGCCGCACTCCAAGATGCCCTTGATCAGGCCCGGGAATTGGGCGATGTGGGCGTGGTGTTTTACGATTTGTCGAGCGGCAAGGGCGTGACGTATAACGCCGATGTCGAGGTTTACGGTGCGAGTAGTTATAAGGCGCTCTATGTGCTCTACGTCTGTGAATCCCTGGTCGAGACAGGGCAAGTATCGCTCGATGATACTCTGGGCACCTATGGCGGCTACAGTATGGGCTGGCTGACGGTTCGCGAACTCATCGAGGCCTCGGTCGTTAATTCGGACAACGATTCGTTTATTGCGTTACGCGCGGCGTTTGACCGTGTCGGTTACGAGGATTGGATTGTCGGTCTTGGCATCGATTACGATACCGCACTCGATCCGATGAGTGATTTTCCCACTTATTGCCCGCGCACCTCGGCCAAGTTGTGGCGCGAGATGAGTGAGTATTTGAGCAGGGGCAGTGAGACCTCCCAGTGGTTATCTGAACTGCTGTCATCAACATCGCGCTCATTTATCCGTGATGGCATTGCGGACGACCAAGCCTTGGTGCGCAACAAGGCAGGCTGGATTAGCGAGGATGGTTGCTATTCGACATGCGATGCGGGCCTTATCGACATCGATGGCCGTACCTATGTCATGAGCATCATGACATCGATGCCGTGGAGCGACCGCTCGAGCGAGGTTACGGCTGCGATTGCAAAGGCTCTGTTTGATACGCGAGCTGCGCTGGCCTAGCGTGTTCGTTTGACGAGGTCAAACAAAATGCTGGTACCATACCGTGGTTGAGAATTTCGTATAGGTTTGGGGAATGGCATGGCTACCATCGCGATTATCGGTGCACTCGAAAAAGAGATCATGCAGATTAAGGAAGAGTTGAGTAACGTTTGCATGGTACAGGAGGCGGGCTTGAACGTTGTGACCGGCGGGCTCGACGGCCTGTCGATTGTCGCCACGACGGCGGGTATGGGCACGGTAAACGCTGCCGCCGCAACACAGCACCTCATTAGCAAGTATGCTCCACAGGCAGTTGTGCTTTCGGGTATCGCGGGCGGTTTGAACCCCAAGCTCCATATCGACGACGTGGTCATCGGCAAATGCCTGCGCTATCTGGATACCGATACTGCGCTTATCGCCGAGTCTGCACCGGGGCTCGAGGAGTTTGGCTCGACGCCTGCGCTGGTCGATATTGCTGCCGATGTGCTTGCTGAGCGTGGGTTTGTTGATGCTTCGACAAATGCAGCAGCTTCGAACGAGGGCGCAAAGCAGTTCCTGGTCGGCACGATTGCCACGGGTAACCGCTTTGTGACGGGCGCCGCCATGCGCAACGACGCTATCGAGGCGACGCATGCCGATTGTGTCGGCATGGAGGGCGCGGCAATTGCCCACGTCGCAACCAAAAATGGTGTCGATTGCCTGGTGCTGCGCGCTATCAGCGATAATTGTGACGAGGCGTACGATGCGATTTGCGACCGCGAGTTCGACCTGTTCGAGTATGCCCGCACCGCGAGTGGCATTACGCTCGATATCGTTCGCCGTATCGCTGCTATCTATTAGCGCGCTTTTTTTGTAAGAACCTACGACCAAGGAGTGTCCATGGCCGATTCCATTAACTACCAGCTTGCCAAGTTCGTTGCCAGCTATGGCAAGGTTTCGCAGATTCCCGAGTCCACTTGCCCCGAGGTGAGCTTCGTCGGCCGCTCCAACGTGGGCAAGTCGTCGATCATGAACAAGCTTTTTGGCCGCAAAAACCTCGTCAAGGTTTCGAGCACACCGGGCAAGACGAGCAACATCAACTTCTTTGAGGCTGACGACGTGCACTTCGTCGACCTGCCGGGTTATGGTTTCGCCCGTCGTTCCAAGGCCGAGCGTGACCGCTGGGCAGAACTTATCGGTGACTTCTTCGACTCGGAGCGCAGCTTTAACCTGGTTGTGTCGCTGGTGGATATTCGTCACGACCCGAGTAAGCTCGACCATGACATGATCGACTACCTGCAGGGCAACGAGTTCAACTTTATCGTCTGCCTCACCAAGGCCGACAAGCTCAGCCGCACCCAGCAGGCCCGCCAGGCAGCAGCCATCAAAAAGCAGCTCAACGTCCCGGCCGAAAACGTAATCATCACAAGCTCCCAAACCGGTACCGGCATCGACGAACTCAAAAAGCGCATCGCCGAGGCTTGCCTCTAATCGGGCCGCAACCCTTCAAAAGCTCCCACCTATATCACCCCAGTGATAGTTATTGGTAAACTATCACTGGGGTGATATTTTTGTTTGGAGGTCGATATGGAGCTTTGGCACGGGTCGGAGGTTGTTGTCGAGCATCCGTCGTTGGATAAATGCAGACAATTCAATGACTATGGGTGTGGGTTTTATTGCACGCCGCATGAGGAAATGGCAATGGAGTGGGCATGTCGGACCGAGTCCGATGGTATCGCGAATCGATATGAGCTCGATATGGATGGTCTTGCGGTCTTGGACTTGGAGTCCGGGGAGTTTTCAATTCTCAATTGGCTTGCGATTTTGGCTAACAATAGGGAGTTCAATGTTTCGACACCGCTGGCGCGCGAAGGACTTCGCTATCTGCTGGATAACTGCCTAATTGATATTTCTCCCTATGACGTAATTCGAGGTTATCGCGCCGACGATTCTTACTTTTCGTTTGCAAGACAGTTCGTTAACGGCATGATCTCGCTTAGGCAACTGCAACTCATTATGCGTTTGGGCGATTTGGGCATCCAATACGCTCTTATGAGTGAGCGTGCGTTTTCAGTAATCAGATTCCGCGAATGGAGGCAGGCGTTGGGATCTGAGTATTATCCCAAGCGCTTTAAGCGAGAACAGAACGCGCGGCGCAAGTACCTGGATACTGTGAATGGATTCGACTCTGAGGGTGTCTACATTAGGGATTTAATGACAGGGAGGGTTGATTTAGATGATCCAAGAGTTGACGAATTGTGGACCGAGTAGAACATATCCCATCTATTACCTCGAGGATGCAATGAACAACCTCGGCGACTGCTTTGATTATGCCGTTAACGATTATGGAGCCGAAGGATCGGAAGTTGCTGAACTCTTTTGCCTGAGCGGCGTAGCTCGCGAGTTCGAACGCGGCAACGCATGGGTCGTATCGGGAAAATCGGGCGTTGAGCTGTTCGCGCTTATCGCTGAAAGGTCCGGCTATCAGAGCGGGTTTATACCGGATCGCACCTATCGTTTTGAGAAGACGCCAGAGTATTGGACAGGCTGGATACTGGCATATCTGCAGTGGCGTTTAGGGGAGTCTTTCGAAGACCTGCTGCATGTCGTTCCGTTTGACGCACTGCGCAGTCTGTACTATCCCTGGCACGAAGCCTCGGAGGAACGCGTGGCTCGCCTCGTCTGCGATATGGCGAAAAAAGCGTCCAGGCAAACCAAACTTGCGTTAGCAAGAAAGAAGCTTAAGAAAACCCAACAAGATCTAGCATACGAATCGGGTGTGTCACTCCGCTCAATCCAAATGTACGAGCAGCGCCAGAGAAACATCAATGAAGCTTCGGTAACAAGCGTAAGAGCCATAGCAAAAGCCCTCCACTGCAACATCGAAGATCTCCTAGAGCCAGTCTTCGAATACAAAGAAACCAGCGCCGCCTAAACCAATATATTGCCAAGGTTTGTATCTAGTAAGCGCTCCTTACCAGCAAGAGTCCCTACCAATAGATAGCGGCTTAAAGGGCCGAAATCGTATGAATGGCATTGCGACTTCCAAATGGGTGACTGCTGCTTGAAAAGCTATAGAAATAGGGGCCGATTTAACGGCCCCAAGCATCGCATAAATGGCATATACGTTTTATCAACTATTTCTTGTTTTTAACCCATTTGCAGATACGCCAAATAAGCACTCCGACGAGAATCCAAACGAGAGCGATCATAATGTCTGAGCGTGCAGGAATTGGGATCATTGAACTTCCTCAATTGATGTGAGTCTAGTTTGCATAGGTGTGGAGCGTGCTGCCTTCCATGGTCGCTTGCAACACGGCGATACCGGACGTCATCCCCATCGATTCATAGTTGAGTCGATATGTCGCCTGTTTCGAGTTCCATATAAAGGACTCGTTAGTTACCGTACAGCCGATAGTCGTATAGTTTTGTCCCCAAGCGCTGGTAATGAGCGAGTTCGCTATCTTGATCTTGAATTCGCGATAAATAAAAGGACTGTTGTAATAGATAGTCCAAGTTCCAGATGCGTTGTTGTAGTAACTGTCCCATATCAGGCTGGGTTCATTGGTTTTTTTAATTCCTATTACTGCAACGGTCCCATCCTTAAGCTTGATTTGATGAGACTGCTCGGGACCTTTCGTTAAATCAAAATCTTGGGTTGCGCCAGAAATTGCGACAGCATCGCTTTCTGCAGCATAAGCAGTCGAAGGGCTAAACGAGAAACATATCGGTAATATCAAAAGTATCGAGAGGAAAAACGAAGCTTTGAGTGTGCGTAACACTTTGACCACCTCCATACTGCGATGCCTAGTTAAATAGTAGCATAGATAAACAGTTTATTATGTAACCTAAAAAGCCCCTATCTGCCCGGCGCCCCTTCAAAGCGTGGGTCCCTGTAGACATCCTCAGCAAGGTAAACGCAGGGATGGTCGGGGTGTTCCCCTCAAAATTATTCCGCAGCGCGAAGGCCTCTCGTCTGTGGCTCCGTTGGAGCACAAGATTAAATCAGCGAATGCGATTATCCTGTCGAGGCTGCGCAGGTCCCCTTGGGGCTTCCCCTGAAAACAATCCGCAGATCGAATTGCCCCGTCGCGCGAAGCGCACGACGGGGCAATTCATGATCGAGGACGTTTTCAGGGGAAGCCCCAAGGGGACCGGTGAGAGCAATGAGGCAGGGCGCTACAGGTACTCGATTTGAGCGCCCTCGGTGTCGCACGTCAGAATATGCGTGTCACACTTGGGGAACTGCTCACGCAGCTTGACCTGCAGGAACTTTGCCACGATGGTGTCGTCAGTCACGGCCATGAGGGTCGAGCCCGAACCACTAATCCAGATGGTCTTGGCGCCGCCGTTAAGGCAGGTATCGCGCACGGCGTTGTAGTCGGGGATGAGGCGGCGACGATAGGGCTCCTGGATGCGGTCGTCATTAGCGGCGGCAATCAGGTCCAGGTCGCCGGTTTCCAGGCCGCGCGTCATGCCGGCGATGCGGCCCATTTGCCATACGGCAGTGGAGAGTGGAATCTCCTGCGGCACAACCTTGCGCGCCTCGCTCGTATGTACCTCGTAGGGCGGAATCACGGTAATAAAACGCAAGCGATCGCTTACCTCGTAGCGCAGGCACTGGGGAAGCGAATCGGTCGGCGTAAAGGAGCAGACGGCGCCGCCCAGGATAGCGGGGGCGACGTTATCGGGATGCCCTTCGACCTCGGTGGCAATGCGGACGAGCTCGGCGCGGTCGACGGTGTGGCCCGTCAGCGCGGCGGCCGCCATGATGCCAGCGACGACGCAGGTTGAGCTGGAACCCAGGCCGCGGGCGACGGGCACGTCGGTCTGAATGTCGATGGCGACGGGGAAGGCCGGCTCGCCCCATGCGGCCAGTGCATCCACAAAGCTCACGTAGACCAGGTTATTCTCGTTTTGGAACTCCTCGGGGCAGCCCGTGATGGTGAGCTTGTCGGCGCGCTCAAAGGTAAAGTGCGAGTAGAGGCTGACGGCCATGCCGAGGGTATCGTAGCCAATGCCCAAGTTGGCGCTTGTTGCTGGGACGGTGATCTTGATCATGTGAGTCCTCCTGGCGTGCCTGGCTGTTTAGTTCGCTGCTCGGGCAGTCCTGCGCAAGACGGAAAGCACATTAAGTGCTTTCCTTTGCGTGCGGAACTCGCGACGAACTAAACAGCCAGGCACGCTATGCACGTTCGTCATCATCCCGGTAGGTATCTGATAAAAGAAGGTGCGCCGGCTTTCGCCGGCGCCTTATAAGGGGTTTAGTTGGTTGCTATCTTTTTTGCAGCCTGCTCTACGTAGCTGGCCATCTCATCGACGTCGCAGACGTCTTCGAAGCGGACGGGCTTGGACTCGAGCTCGGCGAGCTGTGCCGGGGCGACCGTGTTGGTTGCCTGCTCGAGCACGTGCATGGCCTCAAAGTCGTCCTCGGGAACGTCGAGCCCCAGGGCGTCGCAGCAGGCGCGCGGGAACTTGTAGGGGCTTGCGGTCGAAAGCAGCACGCGGGCCTTGGCACCCTCGGCGGGAGCGACTTTTTCAAAGACGTGATAGCCGCAAGCGGTGTGCGGGTCGATCACGTAGCCGTTCGCATCCCAGCAGCTCTTGATGGCAGTGCGGACCTCGTCCTCGCTGGCCCAACCGCAGCCAAAGACGCTCTGAATCTTTGCCAGCAGGTCGGCGGGAACCTCGTAGCGACCAGTCTGTGCCAGCTGCTCCATAAGGCCGGCAACGAGCTCGCAGTCGCCGTTGGACAGGAAGTACAGCATGCGCTCCAGGTTGGAGCTAATAAGGATGTCCATCGACGGCGAGATGGTCGTGAAGAACGGGCGGTTACGGTCGTAAACGCCGGTGGTCAGGAAGTCGGCAAGCACGTTGTTCTTGTCGCTCGCCACGACGAGCTTGGCGACGGGCAGACCCATGCGCTTGGCGTAGTAGCCGGCCAAGATATCGCCAAAGTTGCCGGTCGGTACGCAGAACTCCACGGCGTCGCCGGCCTCGATGGCGCCGGCGCGCAGCAGCTGCGCATAGGCGGCAAAGTAGTAGACGACCTGCGGTACCAGGCGGCCGACGTTGATGGAGTTGGCGCTCGAAAGCACCGTGCCGGCGGCCTCCAAGCGCTCGGCAAGCTCCTTATCGGCAAAGATGCGCTTGACGGCACTCTGGGCGTCGTCGAAGTTGCCGCGGATGCCGCAGACGGCGACGTTATCGCCCTCCTGCGTGGACATCTGCAGGTTCTGGACGCGGCTGACCTTGCCCTCGGGATAAAAGACGGTGATGCCCGTGCCCGGAGCGTCGGCAAAACCGGCGAGCGCGGCCTTGCCCGTGTCGCCCGACGTGGCGGTGACGATCATGATGCGCTCAGCGCCGCCGTCCCTGGCGGAAGTGCGGGCCATCAGACGGGGGAGCATCTGCAGGGCGACGTCCTTGAAGGCGCTTGTGGGGCCGCCAAAGAGCTCCATCACATAGGTCTGAGGGGCGTCGGCGCCCGGCGCAGCGTCGAGTTTGACGAGCGGCGTAACCTCTTCACTCGCGAACGTGCCGCGGTATGCCTCGTCGACACACGCCGAAATTTCTTCGGCCGTGTAATCATTCAGTAACATTCCCAACACATCTTGAGCGATTTCAAAGTACGATTTATCTGCAAGCGAGCTGATATCGACCTGCTGGGTGCCGAGCTCGTCCGAGACAAACAAACCCCCGTCGGGAGCGATGCCGGTACGGATTGCCACCTTACTTGAGCACGATAAAGTGCGTCCTCGTGTACTATGATAAGTTCCCATATAACACTGCTCCTCGGATGCCTTGGTCCCAATCGGTGAAACCATGGTATCAGAGCGCGCAAAATAGGTTTGCAGAGGCTTTTTAGAAAGGTAACCTCAAGCCCATGATTAAGATTGCCAAGTTTGGCGGCTCGTCGGTCGCCGACGCTGAACACTTCAAGAAGATCAAGGCCATCGTCGACGCCGACCCTGCCCGCCGTTTTGTGGTGGTTTCCGCCTGCGGCCGCCGCTTTAAGGGCGACACCAAGGTGACCGACCTGCTCTACCTGGTTAACGCGCACGTTAAGTATCACGTGTCGTGCGAGGAACTGCTCGAGGACATCGGCCAGCGCTATTTTGATATCGCTGACGAGCTGGAGCTCACCTATCCCATCCGCGAGGAGTTCGCGGCCTTTGCCGAGCGCGCCCGCTCGGGCGGCTACTCTACCGAGGAGCTCGTGAGCCGCGGCGAGTATTTCACCGCTCGCCTGATGGCCGAGTACCTGGGCCTGCCGTTCCTGGACGCCGCGACGGTTGTGGCGTTCCATCACGACGGTACGCTCAGCATGAATCGCACCTCCGAGCTGGTGCAGGAGTACGGTCAGCAGGGCGGCTTTGTTATGCCCGGTTTCTACGGCGCGACGCGTGAGGGCCAGATCAAGCTGCTCGACCGTGGCGGCGGCGATATTTCCGGCTCGATTCTGGCCAAGTGCCTGGGTGCCGACCTGTACGAGAACTGGACCGACGTCTCGGGCTTCTATTCTGCCGATCCGCGTATTGTTCCCGAGGCTCAGCCCATTGCGCGTGTTACCTACGAGGAGCTGCGCGAGCTTTCGTACATGGGTGCGAGCGTCCTGCACGAGGAGGCCGTGTTCCCCGTGCGCGAGGCTGGTATTCCGCTGGTCATCAAGAACACCAATGCGCCGCAGGACCCCGGCACCATCATTAGCGAGACGGCTGACGAGGGCGAGGCAGAGCCCATCATTACCGGCGTGACCGGCAAGCGCGGTTTTGTCGCCATCAACGTCGCCCGCGACCGCACCAAGCCCCGCGTCGGCTTTATGCGCCGCGCGCTTTCGGTCTTCGAGCGTTATGACGTTTCCGTCGAGCACATGCCCACCGGTGTCGACCGCTTTGGCGCCGTGGTACAGGAGCAGGATGTGCACGATTCACTGTACTCACTCGTGGGCGACATTCAGCAGGAGGTCGAGCCGCTCGAGATCGAGGTTGTCGAGGGCCTGGCGCTCATCGCTACCGTCGGCCGTAACCTGCGCGGCCGCGCAGGTATCTCGGGCCATCTGTTTGGTATGCTTGGCCAGGCCGGCGTGAGTGTGCGCATGATCTCGCAGAGCTGTGACGAGATCAACATCATTATCGGTGTCGAGGAGAAGGACTTCGACCTGGCGATTCAGACCATCTACCGTGCCTTCTCCGATGAGAATGGCATTGTGAAGGTCTCCGACTTGGAGGCTCCCGCGCCGGTCAATCCCGCTCTGGCTGCGCTCAAAAAGTAGCGACTGCACGGTAGATTTTTGGGTCATGTTTCAAAAATCTACGGCGGGGCGTTTCGTTTCGGTTTCGTTTCGACGGGGCGGGTTTCGTGCCTGCCCCGTTCTTGTATACACTGGCAACAATAATCGGCCTGCTCGGCGTGCGGGCAAAAGCCAAAACCTTTAAAGGGGGAAGCATGAAACAGTACACGGTTGCTATTTTGGGCGCGACGGGAGCCGTGGGCACCCAGATGCTCGAGTGCCTCAACGAGCAGGAGTTTCCGGTCGGTAAGCTCAAGCTGCTGGCGAGCGCGCGCTCTGCGGGCAAGACCGTCGAGTTCCGTGGCGAGCAGATCGTGATTGAGGAGGCTTGCCCCGAGGCCTTTGAGGGCTGCGACATCGTACTCGGTGCTGCCGGCGACGATATCGCCAAGGAGCTACTGCCCGAGGCCGTCAAGCGCGACGCCGTCGTGGTCGACAACAGCCATGCCTTCCGCATGGATCCCGAGGTGCCGCTGGTCGTGCCCGAGATCAATGCCGACGATATCAAGTGGCATCACGGCCTTATCGCCAATCCCAACTGTGCGACCATCATCGGCCTGGTTCCCACGTGGCCGCTGCATCAGCTCGCCGGCGTGAAGCGCATGATCGTTTCGACGTATCAGGCGGCTTCGGGTGCCGGCGCTCCCGGTATGGCCGAGCTCGAGGCTCAGCTGGCCGCCCTGGGCCGCGGCGAGGAGATTCCCGAGCCGCACGCGTTTGCCGCCCAGCTGGCGAGCAACCTGATTCCGCAGATTGGCGGTGTCAAGGAGGAAGGCTTTACCTCCGAGGAGATGAAGCTGCAGAACGAGGGCCGTAAGATCATGCACCTGCCCGAGCTGCGCGTGAACTGCACCTGCGTGCGCGTGCCCGTGCTGCGTTCGCACTCCGAGAGCATTACGCTCGAGTTTGAGCGCGATATTACGGTTGAGGAGGCCCGTGCTGCGCTTGCTACCGCTCCCGGCGTCAAGCTGGTTGACGATATGGCTGCCGAGGATGCACACGACCGCTTCCCCATGCCGATGGACACCTCCGACCAGGACCTGATTTGGGTCGGCCGCGTGCGCCGCGACATCTCGAACCCCGAGGCTGCGCGCGGCATCACCTTCTGGTGCTGCGGCGACCAAATCCGTAAGGGCGCGGCAACCAACGCCGTCCAGATCGCTAAGCTGCTCTGCGAGTAGTGTGACCTGTCCGGCGGGGGCCGGGCTTAGTTTTCAGAACGTCCTCGACCATGTGTGGCGCCTTGTCCTGCTCCTTCGGAGCCGCGGACAAGGCGCCACACTGGTCTGCGGAGTGTTCTGAAAACTAAGCCCGGCCCCCGCCTGCGGTGACGCTGCTGCAAGCGGTCTGCGACGGGGCCGTTGTTGGTTGGGGCCGCTGGGCTGATGTGGGGGGCACGTGGCTGTTGCGGGCCCTGGTTCCGGCGGCGGCCTCGGCGCTTTGCGCCTGCCGCCTTTGGGGACTGTGGGGCGCGGCCGGCAGCTGCGGCGCTTCGCGTCTGCTGCCTGAGGTGACTTTGGGGTCGATTGGGGTTGTCTGCACAATTCGCGGTATTATGTTGCGGAGTTTTGAAAGGAGCCGCTGGTGGTCACGACGACGTTTGCTTCGCCTTTGGGCGAAATCCTGCTTGCCGCTGATGGCCGCGGTTTGACGGGGCTTTGGTTTGAGGGGCAGGAGCACTTTGGCTCCACGCTTCTCAAAGAAGATCCCGAACATGTTGAAGGCGCCGATGCGGTTTCTGGTGCTGGCGGCATGTCGTCGGTAAGTCCCGCAAATGGTGCGGCTTCTTCGGTACTTGAGCGTTCGTGGGCTTGGCTGAATGCTTATTTTGCAGGGCAGGAACCTCAGTTTACGCCGCCGTTGCATTTGATTGGCACGGCGTTTCAGCGTGAAGTTTGGTACGAGCTGCTTTCTATTCCGCGTGGCGAGGTCGCTACATATGGCGAGATCGCCCAGCGTGTTGCGGCTCGACATCGTGTACCGGGAAACGAGGCACCCGTTGTGTCTCCCCGTGCCGTGGGGGCTGCGGTTGCGCGTAACCCCATTTCGATTATCGTGCCGTGCCATCGCGTGGTCGCGGCCGACGGCTCGCTTAACGGATATGCTGGCGGGCTTGATCGCAAGGAGTGGCTGCTTCGGCTTGAGGGCTCGTACGAGGAATAGCACCAGGGCACTTTGCATGACGAAGGCGCCGCGAAGGGACGAGTCGCTGTCCTTTCGCGGCGCCTTTTGTTTAGCGGCAGGAAACCCCTATTGCTCTTGCAGGTCGTAGACGGTTGTGTTGCCGATGGTCTGGGCCGTGTAGTTTTGAGCGACCCATTCGGCGATCTCGCTTGCAGCGCTCGAGCCGCCCATCTGCGTGCCGCCCATACCGCCACTCATGCCGCCGCTTGCGATGTAGTAGCGGATGAGGCCTTGGGCAACGTAGACCTTGAACTCATCGAGCGTGGGCGCGGGATCCGATCCGTTAAAGCCACCGATGGCCATGACGGGAAGCTCGCTTGCCAGCTGGTAGCTCGCAGCGTTTTGCGATCCCGTGGTCGCTGCTGCCCAGCGGTAACCACTGGCATTTTGTGTGAGCAGCTCGACCAGGCTGTCGTTGGCGGACGTGCCGCCGAGCAGGCCAGACCCGCCGTCAGGCGTAGCCCCGTTGCCGCCGGGACTGCCACCGCCAGGGCCACCGCCCATGCTGCCACCGGGTCCTGCCGTGACGATCGAGCCAGCGTGCCCGGTCGAAATCGTGCAGGCGGTCCAAACAATCGGCCCAGCTAAGAGGGCAACGATGCCGATCGTCGCAACGCCGCGGGCGCCGTGTTTCAGAGTCAAAGGCCATGTCGTAGGCAGGCAATCCTGCATCCAAAAGCCGATGATGCAGAGTGCAAGTCCTGCCACCACGCCAATCACGTCGATGCAGACGCCCAGCCAGACAAAGCTGCCGGAGCGTAATATCAGCGCCATATCCCAGGCGCTCGTTATGGCGATCAAAAGTCCCGCGACACCCGGCATCCAGGGGTGATCGCGCAGCTCGAGCAGGCTGGCGCCGCATGTGGCGACCAGTACCGCGATGGCGGGGGAGAGCGCCACGGTGTAGTAGGCGTGGAAGATGCCGGCCATAAAGCTAAAGACGAGCCAGGTCACGACAAGCCAGGTGCCAAAGATGACAATCTGCGCGCGGCGAATGCGCGTGACGGTGTCCGGGTCGACTTCGCGCTCGCGTTTTCCCAGATAAAACCTACCAAAATAAACCTGTCCCTTTTTTGCAGGCGTGGCGGCGATAAGGCTGAGAATAATGGCAGCGAAGGCGATGGGGGCGAGCCAGGTAATCTGGTCGCCAAAGTCGCTCGTCCACAGACGAAACAGGCCAGTTTCGCCCCACATGCCGCCCTGGCTGGCGCCGTTGAGCGCCTCGGACGCTCCGGGGATGACCGAACCGGTTTCGTTGCCGATCAGGCGCCCCAGGCCGTTGTAGCTAAAGGTAAGTTCGATAAACGAGTCGGTTTGCGATCCGCCAAAGTAGGGGCGCGAGCCGCTCGGCACCAGCACGGTGAGCGCTACCCACCAGCCGGCGCCGACAACCATGGCACCGAGTGCCACGACAGCGTCGAGCAGGCGGCGCGGCCACGGTGTGGGCGAAAGCAGCAACATGGCCAGACCAAAGCCAGGGAGCACCAAAAGCACTTGGAACTGTTTGGTCAAAAAGCCTAAGCCGATCAACAGCCCGGCCACGGCGTACCAACGGGTGCGTACGCGGTTGCCATGGCGGTCCGCCGGCAGCTCGAGCCCACGCAGTACGCAGGCGGCGGCGCTCAGCATAAGCAAGATGAGCAGGGCGTCGGGATTGTTAAAGCGGAACATGAGGGCCGCAACCGGTGTGGTGATAAACACGGCGCCCGCGGCAATGCCCGCGGCGTTGCCCCACACGCGGCGCACGGTGGCATACAGCAGATAAGTGCATACCACGCCCATGAGCACCTGCGGCAGCAGGATCGCAAACGAGCTCAAGCCCAGCAGGCGCACCGAAAGCGCCATGAGCCAAATGGACGCGGGCGGCTTATCGACGGTAATGGCGTTGCCGGCATCTAGGCTGCCCCACAGGAAAGCCTCCCAGTTCTTGGAGCCCGCCTGCGCCGCGGCGCTGTAAAACTCGTTGGCGTAGCCCGAGGCGGTCAGGTTCCAAAAGAAGACGAATGTGGCTGCAAGCATGAGCAGTGCAACGGCGATCCAGTCGATCGGGTCGCGGGCGGGGGCGAGCGATGGAGCCGAGGACGCGCACAGCTCGCGGCGAAGAGAGCGCGCCCCCTGCGAGACATGTGCTGATCGGCGAAGGGTATCAAAGCTCATCAGGCATCCGCCGCCTGCTTGAGGGGATAACGATACGCGCTTGTCGGCGTAGCGCCTATCTGCCCCTCGCTCGCTTTGAGCCGCTTCATGCCGGAAAGGTCTTTGCGCACCGTGTCGACGATGTGCACCGTGGTGCCGGGATCTTCCTTCCATCGCACGGCAAACTCGCAGGATGCGATGCCCATGCGTTCGGCCAGGACCAGAAGCTCGGTATCGAAGAACCATTCGTTGTCCTGGATGAGCGGCAGCAGTGTGTCTGCGGCCTCGGCAGAAATCGCCTTAAACCCGCACTGCGCATCGTGAAAATGAACGTCCAGATAGCTCTGCAGCATGCGGTTGTACGAGCGCGAGATAAACTCACGCTTGGCGCAGCGTTCCACGCGCGACGCCGGCAGCAGGCGTGAGCCAAAGCAAACGTCGGCGCGTCCGTCCAGAATGGGGCCGACAAGCTCGGGAATCTGCCGAATATCGGTGGAGAGGTCGACATCCATATAGGCGCGCACGCGGGCCTTGGACGTGCTCCATGCGATTTTGAGCGCACGACCGCGACCCTTTTGGGGAATGCGGATGGCACGGAGTGTAAAGGGAAACTTGCAGGCGAGGATGCGGGCGAGCTCCCAAGTCTTGTCGCTGCTGGCGTTGTCGGCAATCACGATTTGCCAGGTAAACGACTTGGCATGAAGCGAAATCTGGCGCAGCTGATCCATCAGCAGCATGATTGAGGAGCCGAGCTCGGCCTGCTCGTTAAAGACGGGGATGACAAAGTCGCAGTCGACTTCGCGCGGCTCTCCGCAGTTGAGGATGGAAGAAGGGGAGGGCGTGCTTTGGGTTGCTCGCTCCGTCGCTGCCTTGGTTTGTGGTTGAGCGGTTGCGGGCGCGGGGCGGTTTTGCGTGGTCGCAGGTACGGTGCGGGCGTCCTGCGCGATGATGTCGGGCTTGGTCATGATCGTGCCTTTCTGTATGAGCGTACGAACGGCTAGGCTGAAAGGGAAGTCTGCGAGGTGTCGGCGTCGGCACTCGTGTCCGCAGGCGCATCGCCCGGGGCGTCGGTTGAGCTGCCATCGGTCGAGCCATCGACAGAACCGCTCGCGTCGGGTGTGCCCGTGGGCGCCTGCCCACTCGGAGCGCTACCATCCGAGGCGCCATCGCCGCTGCTATTTGTAACGCCATCCGCGCTCGGTGCCCCGCCGCCCTGCATGCCGCCCTGGCCGCCACCCATGCCGCCCTGCGCGGCCTGGGCCGTTCCGCCGGTCGCGGCGCTCATGATGGCGCCGCCTGCAAGCCCACCAGCGAGGCCATAAACGGCGGCGAGCGTTGCAACCAGCAGCAGGTTGGCGGCGCGACCGGGCTGCTTACCGTCGCGTTCCTTTGCCGGAGCCCCCTGCTGCGGGGCGGGCTCAACGACATATGCTCCGGCATCGGGTTCGGACACCGGTGAGTTGACGGGCGCGGAATGCTCCCCAGCGGGCTCACCCGCATAGAGCGGGTTGACGACTGTGGCGCCGCCGCCTCTCGCATGCTGGCGCGCTGCGGCGGACTCGGCGGTCTCATTGTCGATGACCCCGTTGGTATTGCTGTCGAACAAGTTGTCCATAATGTGCTCCAATCGCATGGGTGCGGGGCCGTCTATACGTGCGGCCCCGTCATCAAAGGGGACGACATGGTCTCGGCATGCCATCGCGAGGCGGTATGGCTGTCCTCGCGACGAAGCTGTTCTACCGCGGCCGGCATGCGTCCAAGCCCTCGGTATCTGGGCCTTAAGTTTGGCTAAGCCATATCCTGCGTATTTAAAAACGCGCAGGTCGAGCAGCTAAGGCTGCGCTAAGGCGACTGGCAGTGCGTTATCATCGGCAGTATCGAAATCTGTATAGCCGCTCGCCAAAGGAGCAACTATGAAGCTGATGCTTGCCGAGGACGAACCTGGTCTCTCCCGCGCCCTCACCGCGATTCTTCAACATAGCGACTACGAGGTCGACACCGCGCTCGACGGCTTGACGGCGCTCGAGAATCTACTCACCAACGATTACGACGCCGCAATCCTGGACATCATGATGCCCGGCATGGACGGCATCGAGGTGCTCAAGCGTACACGCGCCGCCGGAAAGCGACTGCCCATCATCATGCTCACGGCAAAAAGCGAGGTGTCCGATAAGGTCGAGGGTCTGGATGCCGGTGCCAACGATTACTTGACCAAGCCGTTTGCCGCCAAGGAACTGCTTGCGCGTATTCGTGCTATGACGCGTGCCGCGACGGCAATTGACGCCACGACGCTCAGTGTGGGCAACGTGCGCCTCGACACGGCATCGTGCACACTCGTTGGGCCTTTGGGCGAGGAGCATCTGGCTAATCGTGAGTTTCAGCTTATGGAGCTCTTTATGCGCAACGCCGGCACGCGTATGCCCACCGAGCGCCTCATGCTCGAGGTCTGGGGCGAGGATGCGCCCGAAGGCGCCAACGTGGTGTGGGTCTATATCTCGTACCTGCGCAAAAAGCTGACGGCGCTGGGTGCCAACGTGGCCATCCGCGCGTCGCGCAATCAGGGATATTCGCTCGAGGTTGTCGAGGAGGGCGAATAAGCGTGAGCGCGAGCGCGTGGTGGAAGCGCATGGCGGCAAAGCTCGGCATGGGCGCGGACTCGGGTAATCCGGGGCGCGTCGATGCTGCCAGTGCAATGGGACGTCGTCTGCGTCGCAAGTTCATCCTGGTTGCCATGGGTGCCGTGACCGTGGTGCTCACACTCATCATCGCCGGCATCAACATCGTCAATTATTCGCATGTCTGCAAGATGGCCGATACTCGTCTGGACTATATCTTGGCAGGCAAGGATGGCATTGATTGGGAGGATGAGCCTAAGACCGACCCCGGCCAGGATGTGGGCGCCGGTAAGACCGCTGCCGGTGACCGGGTGGCCGTGCGCGCCGGGCATTTTGAAGGTATGACGGCGGAGTCTCCCTTCGACACGCGCTACTTTACGGTGTCGATTGCCGGTGGGCAGGTGACCGATGTCAACACGGCCCGCATTGCCGCGGTGGGCGCTAAGCGTGCTGCACGCATCGCTGCGGGACTATATTCCAAGGGTTGGACCTCGGGCTTTTCTGGTAACTACCGCTATACGGTTACGGTTCAGGGCGACGAGACAACCTATGTGTTCGTGGACTGCTCGCGCGAGCTTGCAAGCTTTCATTCGTTTTTGAGTGCGAGCGTGGCAATCAGCTGCATTGGCTGGCTGGCGGTGCTTGCAATTGTGGCGGGTGCCTCGGGCGCGGTGATTCGACCGATGGTCGAGAGCTACAGCAAGCAAAAGCGCTTTATTACCGATGCAAGTCACGAGATCAAGACGCCGTTGGCCGTGATCGACGCCGCTAACGAGGTACAGGAAATTGAGAGCGGCGAGAGCGAGTGGACGCAGAGCATTCACGAGCAGGTCGCGCGGCTGACGGCGCTGACGGAGCGTCTGGTGTTCCTAGCGCGTATGGACGAGGGTTCGGCCGGCTTTACCATGACATCGATCGACCTTTCGGAGGCAGTGGACAAGGCGGCGGCGCCGTTTGAGTCGGTGGCGGTTTCGCGTGGCAAGCGCCTGTCGACGTCGATTGCGAGCGGCGTGCGGGCCCATGCCGACGCTGCAGCGGTGGCGCAGGTGGTTGAGTTGCTGCTGGATAACGCCACGCGCTATGCGAGCGAGGGCAGTGTAATTGAGCTGAGCCTGCGTGCCGTCTCGCGCGGTCAGGGTAAGGGCACCGCCGAGCTTGTCGTATCGAATGCTGTTGATGAGCTGCCCGAGGGTGACCTGGATCGGCTGTTCGACCGCTTCTACCGCGCAGATGTCTCGCGTAACTCCAAGACGGGCGGCTCGGGCGTGGGCCTATCCGTGGTGCGTGCCATCGCCGAGGCCCATGGCGGGAGCGCTTCTGTCTGCGGCCACAGCGACCAGATTACCTTCACCGTCCGCCTCTAAAACCTGCCAAAAAGGGACAGGTTTATTTTGGCAGGTTTTATCTGGGGAAACGCCGGCGGGAGAGGGCGTGGACTGAGGGTACGTCCCGGCGTGACGCTGCGGAGTGGGACGCACTTTCCTCTTGGGGCGTCTAGCGGAAACTGCATCCCAGTTTGAGGCTGCAGAACGGGACGCAGTTTCCCCTAAGGGATATAAGATACGACGGGCCGCGTCAAGATTATTACCGGACGGCCTAGGAGGCGGCTGGTTGGCTGGCTTAAAACCTAGCGCGTGAAATGACGCCCCACGCTATTCAGCGCGCTTGATGGGATGACGAACCACAGTCTTAAGTTTCTCCGGTGCACATTTACGTGGATCGGAGAGATAGATTTCGTGATGTAAACGGGTGTCTGAGAAGTCGGGGACATAGCCCTGCTCGGTCGTGTATTCATGCATAGCGTTTACGGTCGCCGGTTCGTTGTCGTAGGGCCCGGTGTGCATGCATTGAACGCAGAGACCCTCGTTAACTTTAAGCAGCTCGACGGCGGAAAAGTCCAGTTTCTTTTTGGTTGTGGCTTCCGCGACTGCCCAGTCAAAGTCATCTCGGGTGACGAAATCGGGCAGGCGGATGCACGAGATAAAGTTGAAATCGTCCTTGCGTACATAATCGATGTCGCCGCTCGGGGAGTCTTGCCACCAGAAGCCCTCGAGCGGCGGTACCACAAAGTCGAAATAGCCCTCGATACTCCTTGAGCCTTTCTTCGACATCTTGACGGTATAGGCGATGCCGTAAAGTAGCGGCAGGGCGTTTTGATACTCGCCACCTTCGGTATTTGGGTCGCCCTTTCCGCGAACGGCAACGTAGTTCATAGGCGGGACAGTTATGATACTCGGCTTGCTTGCAGGTCTGTAGAGCTCCTTGCATTCCTTCTTAAAGTCGAACGCCATGTTGGCCGCCTTTCTGCGTATTGGCCTGCTTAGATAGCTGAATCATATCATAGAAACGAACAGCTGTTCGAATGATTTGGCTGACAGATTGAGATGCGTGCGTTGTGTTTGGCGGTCGGCCTGACCCCGTCGATGATTTCTCTGCCTTCCCGGCGCCTCATCTATGGTTGCCGTTTCCCCATATAAAACCTGCCAAAATAAACCTGTCCCTTTTTGGTCGGTGCGAAATGGGTAATACTAAAGAGTTATCCGACCAGAGGGGAATTAATCGATGGCTTATATCGAATTCAAAGACGTCATCAAGGCATACGGCGAAGGAGACGCCCGCATTCACGCGCTCGACGGCGCGAGTTTTACGGTCGAGCGCGGTGAGCTCGCCATTATCCTGGGCGCCTCGGGTGCCGGCAAGACCACGGCGCTCAACATCCTGGGCGGTATGGACACGGTAACCTCCGGCACCGTAACGGTGGACGGGCGCGACGTGAGCTCTGCTAACGAGGCGCAGCTCGTGGAATACCGCCGCGCCGACGTCGGCTTTGTCTTCCAGTTCTACAATCTGGTCCCCAACCTGACGGCGCTTGAAAACGTTGAGCTCGCGGCACAGATTTGCCCCGATTCGCTCGATGCCGAGCAAACGCTTCGTCAGGTTGGCCTGGGCGACCGCCTTGCTAACTTTCCGGCGCAGCTTTCGGGTGGCGAGCAGCAGCGTGTGTCCATTGCACGCGCACTGGCCAAGAACCCCAAGCTGCTTCTGTGCGACGAGCCCACGGGCGCGCTTGACTACAAAACTGGCAAGCAGATCTTGCAGCTGCTACAGGACACGTGTCGCAAGCAGGGCATTACGGTCATTATCATCACCCACAACTCCGCGCTGGCGCCCATGGCCGATCGCCTGATCCGCTTTAAGAGCGGCCGCGTGGAGAGCGAGACGGTCCAGCAAAATCCCGTGCCTATTGAGACGATCGAGTGGTAGCGCCCATGGACCAGGACCGCCAAAACAGCCTACGCCGCGACGCGCAGAACACGGAGCGCGAGCAGGATTTTACGACCTACCGCACTGCCCAAAGCTCAAACGATATGGTGCCGACGGTTTTTCGCCGTGGCATCTACCGCACAATCCGAGGCAGTCTTAAGCGCTTCTTGTCAATCGTGGTCATCACCGCGCTTGGCGTGAGCGTGATGTGCGGTCTTAAGGCAGGCTGCGAAGATTTGCGCGATTCGGTCGACGCCTATTTTGACCAGCAGAATGTCTATGACATTAACGTGCAGTCGACCTATGGCCTTACGCGCGACGATCTTGCGGCTATCCAAGAGGTCGACGGCGTCGAGACGGCCGAGGGTATCTACACCGAGACCGCCTACACCGCCGTGGGCACAACGCGCGAGCGCGTGGTCGTGCAGAGTCTTTCCAAGGAGAATATCGATCAACCGGTGCTGGTGAGCGGCGATTTGCCCGAGAGCGCCGGTGAGGTCGCGGTGACTTCGAAGTTCCTTAAGGCTTCGGGCAAAAAGCTCGGCGATACGGTGAGTTTTGCCGCCAATGACGCGAGCTCGTCGAACCAAAGTGCCAAGGACCAGTTTGCCGCGGGCGATTACACCATTACGGCCGAGGTCCTCGATCCCACCGACGTGAGCTCCGACTCGACAGTCAACGCCTTTCGCGCTGCTTCGGCTGCGGACTATAAGTTCTATGTGAACGAGGACGCCGCGACATCTTCTTCCTACTCCTCGGTCCACGTGATCGTCGAGGGAGCCAAGAGCCTCAACTCCTATTCGGATGCCTACACGACAAAGATCAACGAGGTCAAGGGCAATATCGAGAAGATCCGCGAGGAGCGTGAGAAGGCGCGCGCTCAGGAGCTGACGGTCGACACACCGGCAAGCTTGGATGCGGCCGAGCGCCAGGCGAATATGCTCTTTGGGATTGAACAGGGCAACATCGACCGTATGGCCGAGGGCAGCGACGAACGTGCACAGGCGCAAGCTGACCTGGACCAGCGCCGCGCCGCCGCTGACCAGCATTTTGCCGATGCCCGCGCCGAGCTTTCCGATCTGGGCGAATGCACTTGGTACATCCAGGACCGCGGTAACATCGCAAGCTACTCGAGCGTCGAGAGCGATAGCTCGTCAATTGAGGCCATCGCCACGGTGTTCCCGTTTATCTTCTTTATCGTCGCCGTGCTCATCAGCCTCACCACCGCCACGCGTATGGTTGAGGAGGAGCGCACGCTCATCGGCCTGTATAAGGCGCTCGGCTACTCGCGCGAGCGTATCCTGTCCAAATACGTGGACTACTCGCTGTGGGCGTGTCTGATCGGCGGCGTGCTCGGCAACATCATCGGATTTGTGGGCCTTCCGCTGTTTCTGTTTACGGTGTTCGACGACATGTACTCGCTGCCCCAGATGCTGCTTTCGTACGACATCGTGTCGTCGCTCGTGTCGGTGGCGCTGTTTGCCGTGGGCGTGGTGGGCGCTACGATTATCGCCTGCCGCCACGAGATGGCCGAGACGCCGGCTTCGCTCATGCGCCCCAAGGCGCCGCGTGCCGGCTCGCGCATCTTGCTTGAGCGTATCGGCTTTATCTGGCACCGCATGGGCTTCTTAAACAAGGTAGCGGCGCGTAACCTATTCCGGTACAAAAAACGTGCCTTTATGACCATCTTCGGTATCGCCGGCTGCACGGCGCTCGTGATCTGCGGCATGGGCATCCGCGACACGTCGGTCGCGCTGTCGCCCAAGCAGTACGGGCATATCACGCGCTATGACCTGCTGGCGGTCGCCAATCCCGACGATTTTTCGCAGACGTGCGCGGCATTGGATGAGCGCAGTGCGGCCAATGATTCCAACGTGACCGTGACTTCGACGCTGCCGATTATGACCGACAACGTCACCTTTACATTCGGCGGAAAGAGCGAGACCGTGCAGCTCATCGTGATTCCTGATGACCGCACGGGTGACTTGGGCGATTACGTGCGCCTGGAGGATGAGTCCAAAGAACCGCTCGCCCTGCGTGACGGGGACGTGTATTTAAGCAAGAGCTCGCAGCTGGTGCTGGGGATTCAGCCGGGCGATACGGCGCACGTCCAGGATTCGTCGCTCAATGTTGCCAAGGTCAAAGTCAGTGACATTTCGCTCAACTATCTGGGCAACACGCTTTACATGACGCAGGGCACCTATGAGCGCGCGTTTGGTCGAAGCGCACGCCTTGACGGCGTCTTTGTGCTGCTTAAGGGCTCGCCGGCCGACCAGATTGCGTTTAGCAAGAATCTTAAGAGTGACGGTTGGCTTACGATTTCGAGCACGGCCGAGCATTGGCAGAACTACGAGGCAAACTTTACGATTATCAATTCGGTCGTGGTGCTTGTGACCTTTATGGCGGCGTGCCTATCGTTTGTGGTGGTGTTTACGCTGTCCAACACGAATATCTCCGAGCGCGAACGCGAGCTGGCGACCATCAAGGTGCTGGGCTTCCGCCGTGGCGAGGTGCACCATTACGTCAACAAGGAGACGCTGATACTCACGGCGATTGGCGCCGCGCTGGGCGTGCCACTGGGCGGCTTGCTGGCCGAGAGTTTTACGTACATTTTGCAGATGCCGTCGCTGTACTTTGACGTTGAGGTCGAGCCGCTAAGCTATGTGCTATCCGTGCTGCTGGCCTTTGGCTTTACGTTTATCGTCAACCTCGCCACCAATCGTACCCTCAACAAGATCGACATGGTCGGTGCCCTCAAGAGTGCCGAGTAACCTGCCAAAAAGGGACAGGTTTATTTTGGCAGGTTTTATCTGGGCAAACGCCGGACAGCCTATAGGTGGCCCGGCGTTTGCCCCGTTTTGCTGGGGATGTTTGTCGTTCGGTGCTCTTACTGGCCAATCCAGTGTTGCGCATAGCTCTTAATGTCCTTGGTAAAACCGTCAAGGTCGTCAAGGGTGATCACGCTGTCGATAAGCAAATTGGCTATCTCGCGGTGCATTGTGCTGCGGCGAATGTCGTTTGCAATTACGCCTGAGGACAGCTTGTCTCTATTGAGGCGCTCTTCTAGTGCCCAAAATCTACTGGACGCTTCACTGTCGCCGTTCAGCATCTCAACGTACTGGCTGATGAGCTTTTCCATATAACGTTCTTGCCATTGAGGAAGCATTTTCTTAAACAGCTTTCAGTCGCTTTCGGCTACGTCGCGCATATGTCCTCCGCTCGTCAAACGGGCTTTCCATTTGCCTTTCATTCTATTTGGTTTTCGCTCGCAGGCGTGGATGAGAGGCTCTCTTTAGCCTTCGAGATTGGGCTTGAGTGGGTCGCATGCCACAAAACGGGCCTATCTACTACGTTTAATTGGATACCCTCAACCATGCCGGGGAAACGAAAAATAAAACCGCAGGTAGAAGGCCTGTCGATTTTCGAAAAAGGCGGTCATGGTTGGCCCCATCGAGTTAAACGTAGTAGATAGCCCCTTTTCGTGGTGGACCATCAAACGAACGCCGACGCTTGTGCTGTAGCCGCTCCGATCATGCGTAAGTTGTGGTGGAATAGTTCCTAAATTCGACTATTCAAGGCTAAAACCGGAACTATATCACCGCAACTTAGGAGGGATGGGCGGGGGAGTGTTAGTTGGGTGCTGCTGTCGGGCTGGGATGGTTTAGGCTCGCTTGCGATGCTTCCATTGTTTGCGGCACCAACGCATGAGTGCTTTTACGACCGGGATGGTGATGAGGATTACCCAGGCGGGATGGGGTTGCCCCAGGCAGAACCACATGTAGAGGAACCATGCCTCGGCACTGACTGAATAGACGACATTGATCAGCTTAGATAAGTGGCGTTGGTCGATAAAGTCGCCAAGCGCGTAATAGACGGGAATCAAAAAGACGAGGAAGAGTCCCGTAGCCCATGTGCCGTAGACAATACCGAGCACCAGATAGGCGAGGGCGACAAGCGCGGGGAAGGGGAATTTGTTCCATGTACGTCCGACCTTGGTGTGGAAATGCTTGCCATGATGGTCGAGCTTGTCGTGTGCTTCCTTCCAGCTGGAAAACGTCTCGCCGTCGATGGTGACGGTGCCGTCGTCATTGGTGTGCACGCTATGTCCATCGTCCTCAAGCGTATCGATATGCAATCCGCCTGGCCCCACATGGACCTCTTCACCCTTGCGCTCGTTAGCTACATGAATGCCACTCCAGCCAACATGAACCTCTTCGCCTTTGTTGGGATCAATAACGTGGATGCCGCGCGCGAGGGAAATATCGACAAGTGGCTTATCGCTGCAATCAGCGTGCTCGGTAGAATCTTCGGCCTCGCCAGCCACATCCGCCGTCTCGGTGCCGGCGCTACCGTCCTCCAGGTCGTCGGCATTGTTGGCCGCCTTCCCATACAGCAGTTCATCCAGCGACACGCCATACAGCGCGGCGAGCGCAATAAGGTTATCGGTATCGGGCGAGGATTCGCTGCGCTCCCATTTACTAACAGCCTGACGACTCACACCCAGCTGGGCGGCAAGCGCCTCCTGAGAAAGCCCGGCAGCCTTGCGGCGATCAACGAGCCGCTGTGCCATCGCAAGATCCATGGCAGTTCCTTTCATGTGGTGACCGTAATCGAATGAGCCGAGTATGCCGAGAACAACCGGTAGCGACCACCATTTCTAGTTAGAATCTGCCCCAACCCTACCGCAACTATCGGTAGCAACCCCTAACGACCAGCCATTTCAGGAAAAATGTCAGTGCAAGTAGCAGCCAAGGGCCCCCACTCAGTAAGTTGCGGTGGAATAGTTCCTAGATACAGCCATTTCCGGGCTAAGCAGGAACTATTCCACCGCAACTTAATTTCAGACCAGACACCCGCAGCAAGAAGACGAATAGCCTCGGCGAGTTTGTAAACGCAGGGCCCTCCGACCCCGCCCGACGATTTCGATTGGCGACCTTTGACGGAGTCAAGGGAGGAGCCAAATCGAAATACGTCGGGCGGGGTCGGAGGGCCCGATGAGAGCAGTTTCGGCCGAGGCTATTCGTCGCCGAAGCTGATGCCCAACGCCTTGGCCTCGCGCACCAGATCGCTCTGTGGGTCGACATACTTGAGCTTGCCGGCGACCTCCTCGAGCGGCATGTGGCACATCTTGCCGTCACGCAAGGCAATCATGTAGCCAAACTCGCCGCGCAGGCAGCCAAGCGCGGCCTCGACGCCGCACTGGGTCGCAAAGATGCGGTCCTGAGCGTCGGGCTGGCCGCCGCGTTGCGTGTGACCGGGGATAGCGACACGGGTCTCGCGACCGGTCTTGGCCTCGATCTCCTTGGCGATGTCGTAGACGATCGACGGGCTCGTGCGCTCGGCGAGCTTCTTCTTGTACTCCTTCTTGGACAGCGCCGCGTCCTCCTTGGAGATAGCGCCCTCGGCGACGGCCACGATGGTAAAGCGGCTGCCGGTCTCCATGCGATGCTCGATGGTCTTGATGACCTGGTCCATGTCGTAGGGGATCTCGGGAATCAAGATGACATCCGCACCGCCCGCGACGCCGGCATACAGCGGGATCCAGCCAACCTTGTGGCCCATAATCTCGATAACGAACACGCGCCCGTGGCTCGAGGCGGTAGTGTGGATGTCGTCGATGCACTTGGTTGCGACGTCGATGGCGCTCGTAAAGCCAAAGGTCATCTCGGTGCCCCAGGTGTCGTTATCGATGGTCTTGGGCAGGGCGATAACGTTGAGGCCCTCTTCGCGCAGGCGGTTGGCGGTCTTGGTGGAGCCGTTGCCGCCCAGCATAAACAGGCAGTCGAGCTGCAACTTGTGATAGGTGTGGACCATCGCGGGCACCTTCTCGACGCCGTCGGCCTCGGGAATGTTCAGGCGCTTGAACGGCGTGCGGCTCGTGCCTAGGATGGTGCCGCCGCGGGTGAGGATACCGCTAAAATCGGCGGGCGTCATGACGCGGAACCTGCTGTAGATAAGGCCCTGATAGCCGTCCTCAAAGCCATAAATCTCGATAGGCTCTTCGCTATTGGTCATAAGCGTTTTGACGATGCCGCGCATGGTGGCGTTGAGCGCCTGGCAGTCGCCGCCACTAGTAAGAAGACCGATCCTAAGCATGGCGAATCCTTCCGGGCAAGTTATAACATGCGCATAAGTTTACCTCCGCACACTGTTGATGCGGGGGTAAAACGTGTTAGCTCAAGCGTATGGAAATGTAAGCAACGTCAGGCGAGCGTAAGGACGAAGGTGCCAGCGCCTTACAGCGCGAAGGCATCGACGTCGCCCCAGTGGCGGCGCAGCGTGATGGCGGCAGCGGGCTCGGTGTTGTCAAAGACGACCGACCACTGCGTATTGCTGGTGATGTCTTCCGGATTGGGCTCTTGCGCTGCGGCGCGTAGGGCCTTCCAAGCGACTGCCTCGTCCTGGGCACCGACATGGGCGTCAAGGACATCGGCGATTGCGATGGCGCGCTCTTTACCATGGCCAAGCTCGCCATTCTTTTGGTTGGGCAGTACTTCGTCGCCATGGCAGGCGTAGAAGTTCGTAACCTGGCATACAGGAGTCGCTTTGAAAGCGCGGTCCGGATCGCGCGGATCCCACTCTACTACGCGCGCGTCACCGGAGGCGTCGTTGATAAAGAAGTGGTAATCGCGTCCTGCCATGGCGTGCATGTCGTAGGCAGAAAGCAAGTCTACGGCCTCCTGCGTGGTAGCCGCGCGGTCGAGCACAAGGCGGATGGCGAGCGAAGTGTTGATGACGGGGCGTTGCGTGTCCTGGTCACAGGGTTTGGAATCCAGAGTGAGTACGGCAATGGACACGCCGCATTCGTTAACACCGTCGAGCTGGGCAAACGGGCCCATGAGTGCAGCGGCGCGTCCGGCGACGGAGTCAAGCGGTGTGTTATCGCCCAGGTTGTTAAGGGCGGCAAGCCCGATGGAGGCATAGCCGCCTCGTGGGTGATTGCGCACCAGCAGCGCCGAGGTGTCGTCCTTAAAGTCGTAATTTCGACCGGTACGCACGCGGCCTTCGGCATCTATGGCGACAAAAGCGCTGCAGGCAAACTGGGGCGCCTGGACATGTGCCGGCACACCGGGCAGCACCTGGGCCACCACGGCATCGATATAGGTCTGGTCGTCGCGCACGCCAGCGGAGATGATGCGATCAAGATCGTAGTCGTAGGCGATGTCGATTGCGTACAGGTCATAGCCATCCGCGTAGCCGGTCAAGCGTTTGAGCGACGCGGCGGACTTGATTTGTTTGTGATAAACGATACCGGCGGCAATGGCGATGCCGACGGCGGTTCCTGCAACACCGCAGGCGATGGCAATGTTACGTGGCTTCATGACGGCTCCTCTCGTCCTGTTAGCGTAATTGTCGCAAAAGGTGCACGGGCATGATGGCTCAACTTGGCGAGCGGCGTGGGATTAAACATGGAATGAAAGGCGCGGCGCTGGCGCGGCGGGGTATGCTGGAGGGGACCATCAACCCAGCGAAAGGGGAGAGCATGACGGATCAGGAAACGCCCGAGCGCGTGCACGTGACTGCCGACGATATCGAGGCCGCCAACGACCTTATCGACTTTATCGAGGCATGCCCCAGCATGTTCCATACGGCGGCGACCATTATGGCCGAGCTCGACGAGGCGGGCTTTACCTACCTGCCCGAGAACGCGGCATGGGATATCGAGCCGGGCGGGCGTTATTACACGCAGCGCAATACCTCGAGTGTCATCGCCTTTAAGGTGGGCGAGGACCTGGCCGCGACGTGGGGCGAGGACGGCGTTGCCGGCGACTATCATTTTCAGCTGACGGCGTCGCACAGCGACTCGCCGACGTTTAAGGTTAAGGCCGTGCCCGAGCTCGACGGCGCGGGCGAGACGCTGCGCCTGAACACCGAGGCCTACGGCGGCATGATCGACTACACCTGGTTCGATCGCCCGCTGGCGCTCGCGGGCCGCGTGCTGGTGCGCGAGGGCGACCGTATTGAGAGCCGTCTGCTTGCCACCGAGCGCGAGGTCGCTATTATCCCGAGCCTTGCCATCCACATGAACCGCGGCGTTAACGAGGGCTTTGCTCCCAACCGAGCCGTTGACCTGTGCCCGCTCATTAGCGCCGGCGAGCTTAAGCAGGGCGATTTTGATGCTCTGATTGCCGAAGAGCTGGACGTTGAGCCCGAGCAGATTCTGGGCCGCGATCTGTTCCTAGTCAATCGTCAGGATGCGCGCATTTGGGGCTGGGCAGACGAGTTTATCTCGACGCCCAAGCTCGACGACCTGGCCTGCGCCTATACCTCGCTACAGGCATTTTTGGGCGCCGAGAACGCGCACGACGTCTCGGTCTTCTGCTGCTTCGATAACGAGGAGGTTGGCTCCGAGACCAAGCAGGGCGCCATGTCGACCTTCTTGGCCGACGCGCTGCGCCGCATCAACGGATCTCTGGGCTTTGACGACGAGTCGTACCATCGCGCCCTTGCCGCCTCGATGCTTGTAAGCTGCGACAATGCACATGCTGTGCACCCCAACCACGCCGAGAAGTGCGATGCCCGCAATCAGGTTGTACTCAACGGCGGCATCGTTATCAAGGAAGCCGCCAACCAGCACTACTGCACCGATGCCTTTAGCCGCGCGGTGTTCCAGGCCATCTGCGATGACGCCGACGTGCCCACGCAGGCCTTCGCCAACAAGAGCGATATGGCGGGTGGCTCCACGCTCGGTAACCTGTCGAACATGCAGGCGAGCATGCACGCCGTGGACGTGGGCCTGCCGCAGCTGGCCATGCACTCAGGCTACGAGACCGGCGGCGTACGCGACGTGATGTACGCCATCCGTGCCCTCACCGCCTTCTACGAGCGAAACCTAACCATCAACGGCGCCGAAAGCGTGGAGCTCTAAAATCGACCAAGATGAGATGACAATTTTGGCAGGTTTTATCTGGGCAAATGCTTCAACGCCAACGACAAGACGGAACTGCTAGGACTTCATAGGCAGAGCCTGCGCTAGTCAGATCCCGCAGGTCGAATAAAAGTCAGCGAGAGCCCGCCGTTTGAGCCAAGGTGCCGTGAAATGAAAAGGCGCTGACCTTCTGGTCGCGCCTTTAAAATTGAACGGCAGATTGGCCAAACGGCGGGCTCGCAGCGTCGGCTCATTACGCCGTTTGTAAAACGGCGTAATTCTTAATGTTCGATCCAGCAGCGCAGGGTTTCGCCGGCTTGCAGATGGCGAAGATTTTCCGCGGCGATGTCGACCACGTTGTTGAGCGTGGCGGCCAGATGGAACCAACCGGAGACGTGCGGCGTGATGAGCATGTTGGGCGCATCCCACAGCGGGCTTGTCTCAGGCAGCGGCTCGGGGTCGGTGACGTCGACCGCGGCACCGGCGAGATGTCCCGACTCCAGAGCGACAACCAAGTCGTCGGCGACCACAAGATCGCCGCGGCCGCCGTTGGCAAAGAAGGCGCCCGGCTTCATCGCGGCGAAGAACTTGGCATTCGCCAGACCGCGGGTCTCGGGCGTGCTCGGCATAAAGGATGTGACGACATCGGCCTCGGCCAGGCGCTCAGACAGGGCATCCATGCCGTCCATGTCCTCAAATACAATGGGGTAGACGAGCGGATGGCGCTTGATGCCGCGGACGTGCGCGCCCATGCTGCGGCAGAGCGTGGCGAAGTGGCCGCCGATATCGCCCGCGCCCAGCACCAGCACGTTGGCGTTTTTGAGCGAGGTGACCGGGCCCAAATCCTCCCAGCGATGCTCGCGCTGCAAGTCGTGATAGCCGGGCAGGCGCTTCATCATAGACAGCACCATGGCAAACATGTGCTCGCTTACGGCCTGGCCGTAGGCGCCCACCGAGCAAGACAATTTGGCGTCGGCCGGCACAGTGCCGGCGGCAAGGTAGTCGTCATAGCCGGCGGTCTGCAATTGCAACAGCTGGAGATGGTCGCATGCCGTGAGCATGCCAGGGTCGATGTTGCCCAGGATCACGTCGGCATCGGCGACCTGCTTGCGCGTGGCGGCGTCGGCGCTCGTGTAGATAAAGTCCTCGCCTGGAGCGCTCGACTCGAGGATCGCATGATGGCGGTCATTGACGGGCAACAAAACCAGGATGTTCACAAGCAGTCCTCTCCGCTCGACCTGCCAAAAAGGGACAGGTTTATTTTGGCAGGTTTTATCAGGCAAAACGCTATAAAAATGCCGAGCTTCGCGATGGTTAACATATCTATCGCGAAGCCCGGCGCATCCACGGCTACCAGCTCAGCAGCTCGTAACCGTCCTCGGTCACCACGAGCTGCACCTCGCACTGAGCCGAATCGCTACCGTCCTTGGTGCGCACGCACCAGCCGTCGCCCTTGCTAATCTTGATGTCGGGCGCTCCGGCGTTGACCATGGGCTCGATGGTAAAGACCATGCCCGGAGCCATGATGGTGTCCACATCGGGCGCCTCGGTGGTAAAGCCCACAAATGGGTCCTCGTGGAACTCTTTGCCAATGCCGTGCCCGCCGTACTCGCGCACCACGCTAAAGCCGGCGTCCTCGACCGTCTTTTGCACGGCCTCGGCCATCACGGACAGCGGCAGCCACGGCTTGACGGCGGCCAGACCCGCCTCCACGCTGGCACGGGTGACCTCGACCAGGTGCTGGCGCTCGGCAGAGACCTCGCCGATGCAGAACATGCGGCTCGAGTCGCTAAAGTAGCCGTCAAGAATCGTGGAGCAGTCGACGTTGATGATGTCGCCCTCGTGCAGCACGTCCGTGTCGCAGGGGATACCGTGGCAGACCACATCGTTGATCGAGGTGCACACACTCTTGGGATAGCCCTCGTAGTTGAGGTCGGCCGGCGTGCCACCGTGCTCGACGGTGTAGTCGTAGATCATCTGGTCGATCTGGTTGGTGGTCATGCCCGCGGAGATATGCTCGCCCACATAATCGAGCACGCCCACGTTGATGGCTGCCGAGCGCTTGATGCCCTCGATATCGGCGGGCGTCTTGTAGAGCGTGCGGGGCAGAACCTCCCAGCCCTCTTCCCACAAGCGCTCGAGGCGCTCGTCGAAGGCGCTATGGCATTTCTTATATTTTTTGCCGCTGCCGCACCAGCAAGCGTCGTTGCGACCGGGCACGGGTCCGTTGTCAAACATGGCTAACTTCCTTTCATCCGCAGCTAGTATAGCCCACCCACGCGTCCATTAAAGTTGCGGTGATATAGTTCCGATTTAAGCGGTTTAACAGCATAAACAGGAACTATATCACCGCAACTGATGGAGCGGGGTGGCGGGCACTAGCTGCTGCGTGGTTTTGCTAGTAGCTCACCTGGCAGGGAATGCCGAGGGCGCGCACGCGCGCGGCGATGGCGTCGAGGGCCTCGGGCGCTGCTTTGGCAAGGCCGGCGACCGGTGTCTCGCGCGCCACCGTGTAGATGGTCGCTTCTTGTGGGCGAATGCGCTCAAGCGCCGCGAGCCAGGGGGCAACGTACTCCTCGCCGGTGTTGTCGATGGGCTTGCCCTGATACTCGCCGGTTAAAAAGATCGTCTGGATAATAACGTGACCGTCAAAGCTTGCGAACGTCTCAATCTGGTGCTCGACGTCGTAGGGGCCAACGGGCTGGTCGAGCAGCTGGATAAACGCCGGGTCGACAGTGTCGAGCTTAAGAATGTTGTCGTCGACCATCATGAGCGCGTCGTGCACCTCGGGGCGGTCGGCGCGCGTGCCGTTGGAGAGCACGGCGATCTTGGAGTTTGGGGCAAGCTCGTTGCGCAGTGCGACGGCGCCGGCGATGGCCTGCGGAAACTCCGGCGCGGCGGTGGGTTCGCCGTTGCCTGCGAAGGTGATCACATCGGGGAGCTCGCCCTCGGCTGCCATCTCGCGCAGCTTTGCCTCGAGCGCGTCGAGTACCACGGCAGCTGTGTTGTACGGCTCATGGCAGGGGCGCTCGGCGTTGAGGCCGTTTTCGCAGTAAATGCAGTCGAACGTGCAGATTTTGCCGCTGGCCGGCATCATGTTGACGCCGAGCGAGAGACCAAGGCGACGGCTGCGAACGGGCCCAAAGATGGGGCTGGCATTCAAAAACGTAGACATAGGCATATGCTCCTCAAGACAATTGTGCCTAAGCATAGCATCGGCTCCAAAGCAAGGTGTGGGCTCTTGCTTTACAAGTTTCGTTTTTTCACGTCGCTCATTATGCCGTGCCACGAAAAGCCTCGGGTCGGGTACAGTTAATCTGTTAACAAGGCGTAAGGCAATACGGGTCCATCCAACCGCACTGACGTGCAACCGGATGAGCGTTGATGATGGGGGCACAACATGGATTTTACGGTCGAGAATACGGGCACCACGATTGCCTGTCGCGAATATGCCGGCCCGGATGTGTCGCCTGATACTCCTGTCTTGGTGTGCGTGCACGGCGCTTGTGTCGACGGCACATTTTTTGACGGTATCGCTTGTGAGCTCAGTCGCAACTACCGCGTAATTGCCTACGACCGCCGCGGCTGCGGTGACAGCAGCGATGCGGCAGACGACAGCTATGATCTTGCCGCTCAGGCCGCCGACCTGCAAGCCGTGATCGAACACGTTGGCGCTCCGGCAAATGTGCTTGCGCATAGCGCCGGTACGTTGGTGGCGCTGGAGCTTCTTCGTACTGAACCCCATCTCGTCGCCCGTGCGATTCTGCATGAGCCGGCTGTGTCGGCCGAAGGCGTCGGCATGGGCGCAGCTCCGGTTTTGCTCGATATGATTGCGGCTGGAAAGGTTTCAAGGGCGCTCCGGCTTTTCTTGGGAGCCCTCGGCGACTTGGACCCCGAGGCTCCTGGGACGACCGAAGCGGAAGTCAAACATGCCCTGCGCAATGGTCGTTGCTTTATGGCGAACGAATATGGAACAAATATGACATATGCTCCCGACTGGGAGCGCGCCCGCGCGTCAAAGGCGGTGTCGGCCGTGTTTTTGGGCGAGCTTTCGGTCGATACACCCCGCGAGGCTGGCACGCGAGCGGCTGCCGAATATCTCGATTGCCCCCTTGTGACGATCCCGGGCGCGCATAACGGTCTGCGCGATCGCCCCGTTACGGCGGCAAACGCCGTTCGCGATGTCTTGGAGCGTTAGCACGCTCGATGACCTGCGGGGAGAGGGGCTGTTAGCGTTTCGTCATTGTTAACGAATGCGCCCATAACCGCGCGCCCGCGGCTCCATTACCGCCGTTTGCCAGGTCATAAAAATGTAACGATAATCGCGCGTTTGCCTTCAGCTGTTAGATGCTACCCTTGTACCAATTGATATGCACCGTTGCCGTGCGTAACGATAGGAAGGGCCCCATATGCTCAATAATCACGAGGTCAATCTAACCGACGAGGAGGCTGCCGCCGAGGTCGCCCGTGTCGCGAAGACCTACCCCGTGGTACGTTTGCTGTCGGCCGATCAGATTAAGAGCGAGCCTAACTGCTTGCTCGCCGGCGATCGCTGCCCTTGTCTGCGTCAGTCAAGTCTTGAGGCCTTGGCAGACTCCGATGAGGTGTCGGAGCAACTGCTCAACGATGGCGTTGAGTACCGCGCCCGCCTGCGCCCTCTGAAGGTCGAGGGCGAGCCTCACGTCCTGCTGATGGTGCGTCCGATCGATGAGCAGGAGGCCGCAGAAGAGGACCTTGTCTACACCGACGTGCTGACGAGTGTGCGCAATCGCCGATATTACGAGGAAAAGCTCCGTAGCGCCCGCATGAAGGCCGGCGTGGCGGTGATCGACCTTGATGATTTTAGGGTCTTCAACGATACGTGTGGCCGTCATGCCGGCGACCTTGCGCTCGGTGCCGTGGCGACAGCCATACGCAGCGGGATTCGTTCGACTGACGAGCTTGTGCGCTATGGCTGCGATAAGTTTGTGGTCGTCATGCCCAATATTCCCTCCGATGACTTCACCCGTCGCCTGCATCAGGTGTCCGATGCCGTTCATGCCACGATTGTTCCGGGCCATGAGTACGTGAGCTTGACGGCATGTGTTGGTGGCGTTCGCATTCATGGCGAGACGGTCGATGAGGGAGTTGGCCGCGCTGTCCAGTTATTGAGCCGCGCTAAGGCAAAAGCCGGTACGGTCGTGACCGATGCCGATTCCATCGAAGCCTTCCAAAGCGAAAAGCCTTTGGTGCTTATTGTCGATGACTCCGAAATGAACCGAGCCATTCTCAACGAGATGCTCAAGGACGAGTATTGCATCCTCGAGGCCGACAACGGTCGTACGGCGCTCGACATGGTCGACCGCTATGGCGATGAGTTGTCGCTCGTGCTGCTGGATATTGTCATGCCGGGCATAAGCGGCTTTGAGGTGCTGGCCGATCTGTCGCGCCGATCGGGTATCGACAATCTGCCTTTCATCATGATTTCGAGCGAAGATTCCGACGATGCGGTGCTGCGCGCGTACGAGCTGGGCGCCTCGGACTATATCAACCGCCCGTTTGACTCCCGTGTCGTGCGCCGCCGTGTAAGCAATACCATCCGCCTATACGCCAAACAGCGCCGCCTGACGAGCCTGCTGTCCCAACAGTACAACGAGCGTGTCAAGAACAGTCGCATGCTCATCGACATCATGGCCGGCGTCATGGAGCTTCGCAACGGCGAGAGCGGCAGGCACGTTACGAACATCGAGAAGCTGACCGAGCTGCTGCTTGACTGTCTGGTCCAGCGTAGCGACACGATCTCCCTCGACAATGAGGAACGCTCCACGATTGCCCTGGCTTCGGCGCTGCACGATATCGGCAAGATGTCGATTGACGATGCGATTCTCAACAAACCCGGGCGCCTTACGCCCGAGGAGTTCGAGATTATGAAGACGCATACCACGATCGGCGCCGACATGTTGCTTGAGCTGGGCCGCCATCACGTCGGCAATGCGCTTATGGAATATGCGTACCAGATTGCGCGTTGGCATCACGAGCGCTGGGACGGCAAGGGCTATCCCGATGGCCTTAAGGGCGACGATATCCCCATCGCCGCGCAGGTGGTCTCGGTGGCCGACGTGTATGATGCGCTGACGAGCGTGCGCGTGTACAAGGACGCTATCCCGCACAAGGAGGCGATCCAGATGATCCTGGACGGTAAGTGCGGCACCTTTAACCCGCTGTTGCTCGACTGCCTGCTCGAGGTGCAAGACCGTATTGCCGAGACGTTGGCACGCCCCGCCGACGTTGTCGCGTTTCCCACGATTTAGTTTGACCAAAGGAGTTTTAATCCATGATTTCCATGCGTGAGGCGTATGAGAAGATCGGCGCTAATTATGATGACGCGTGCGCTCGGCTGATGGGCGAGGAAATGCTTGCCCGCTTTGCCCTCAAGTTTTTGGATGACGAGAGCATGGACAAGCTGGAGGCCGCCATGGCGGCAGGAGACGCCGAAGGTGCGTTTATGGCAGCGCACACGCTCAAGGGCGTGAGCCAGAACCTGGGATTTGATAATCTGTACGAGCCGGCGGTCGTGGTGACCGAGGCGCTGCGCGGCGCCGATGCCGTTGACGGCGCTCGCGAGGGAATGCATGCGCTGCAGCAGCAATATGCGGCTACGATGTCGGCTCTGCGCGAGGCGGGCGAGTAAGAGGTTGTGAGCCTTGGGCTGTGTGCCTGCCGCGTATAGGCAAAAGGGCACCCCGTCGGACCATGTGGCCGGCGGGGCGCCCTTATCTGTTGTGTGGCTCGCGAACTAGCGAGCCTGCTTGACCTTGGCCGCTGCCTCGACAAACGACTTCCACAGGTTAAAGTCGGTCTCGAGCGTCTTCCACGTGTACTCAGGGTGCCATTGTACGCCCAGGCAGAACGGCTGGCCTTCGACTTCGATGCACTCGGGAACGCTATCGGTTGCCTTGGCGACCAAGCGCGTGCTTTTGCCCAGACGGTCGACGCAGCAGTGGTGTGCGGAGTTGGTCTGGATCAGCCTGTGCCCGCCAAGCGCGCGCTCCAGCAGCGAGCCCGGCACGACCTCGACGGGATGCACGGGGTCGTTGAGCACGTGGGTATGGCGCCACTGCGTGCGGCCCTCGCGAGCGCCCAGGCTCGGCACGTCCATGCACAGGGTGCCGCCGGTGGCGACATTGAGCAACTGCGTGCCGCGGCAGGTGGTAAAGAGCGGCTTTTTGGCGCGGAGCACCTCGCCGACCAGCTTAAACTCAAAGCTATCGCGGATCTCGCAGCAGAGGGTGGGGTCGTAGGGTCGATCATCGCCCCAGCGCTTGGGGTTGACGTCCGGGCCGCCGGGAATGGCGATGCCGTCGGCGATATCGACGTAATGACGGATGACCTCAATGTCCTCGGTGATGGACATCTGCAGCGGCAGGCCGCCGGCGGCAAGGATGGCATCGACAAAGACGCTTGCGATTTCCTCGTTGGGGGAGAGCGTCTCGCTTAAAAACGGCTTTGCCTCTTCCCAACGCGGCGCCACCAGGATGAGCGGACGGTCGGCGGGGGCAACGTCGACGTGCGGGGTGTAGGACGATGAGGTACGGGTTCCGATCATGGGTGTGGCTTTCGAATCCGGGTGGACATGGCACAGGGGTGGCGCGGGACAAACGTTACTGACGAATTCGCCCGCGTGGCAATTGGGTTAGTGGCCCTTGATGGAGTTGAGGAAGTCCTGGGCACGCTTGGTCTGGGGATGGTCGAAGAACTCGTCGGGCGTGCCGGTTTCCACGATCTGGCCGTCGGCCATAAAGACGACGCGATCGGCCACGCGGCGGGCAAAGTTCATCTCGTGCGTAATGACGATCATCGTCATGCCCTGCTGGGCCAGACGGACCATGACTTCGAGCACCTCGTTGATCATTTCGGGGTCAAGGGCGCTCGTGGGCTCGTCAAAGAGCATGGCCTTGGGCTGCATGGCGAGTGAACGGGCGATGGCCACGCGCTGTTGCTGGCCGCCCGAAAGCTGTGCGGGCACCTTGTCGGCCTGCTCGGCCACGCCCACGCGGCTCAGCAGGTCCATGGCGCGCTCACGAGCTTCCTCCTTTGACACGCCCAGCACGTCGACCGGCCCCAGCATGACGTTCTGCAGCACCGTCATATGTGCAAACAGGTTGAACTGCTGAAACACCATGCCCAGCTCGGCGCGCATACGGGCAAGGTCTTTGCCTTCCTGCGGCAGGGGCTGACCTTCGATGAGGATCTCGCCCGAGTCGATGGTCTCCAAGCGGTTGATGGTTCGGCACATGGTCGACTTGCCCGAGCCCGAGGGTCCGATCACAACGACGACCTCGCCGCGGTCGACCGACAGATTGATGTCGTTGAGAACGTGCAGGTCGCCATAGTGCTTATCGACGTGCTTGAGCTCGATAAGCGGCTGGTTGCCAGAAGTAGAAGTGCTCTGTGCCATGGTGCTCGGCTCCTTATGCTTTGAGAACGTGGGTGCTTAGCGGATGATGGTCGCGCCGGTCTTGTGCGAAACGTAGACAGCAGCCTTGTTAATCGCGACGTTGATGAGGATGTAGATGACCGCGATTACCAGGTAGACCGACACGAGGGCGTCGTAGTTGGTAATGAGCACGCGGGCATTTTGCATGAGGTCGGGGTAGCTCACCACGTAGGCGACGGTGGTGTCTTTGACTACGACCACAAGCTGCGAAATCAACGACGGAATGATAAACCGAATAGCCTGCGGCAACACGATTTTAAAGGTGATTTTAGTCTTGGAGAGGCCGAGCGCCTGGGCCGCCTCGACCTGGCCACGCGGCACGGCGTTGACGCCGGCACGGAAGATCTCGGCCAGCACGCCGGCGGCAGCGAGCGCGACGGGAAGCGTGAGCATCCAAAACGACGGCAGCGCAATCTTGTACTGGGGCAGCACCAAAAAGAAGAAGTAAATGAACAGAAGGCTCGGTACGCCGCGGAAGAAATCGGTGAGCACGCGGCAGACCAGCTGCAGCGGCTTAATGTCGCTGGTGCGGCCGAGCATAAGGGCTAAGCCCAGCACCAGCGCGATGGCGCCAGCGGTGAGTGCGACTTTAACGGTGCCCTCAAAGCCGGCAAGCAAGAACTTCCAGGTGGTGAGGTGCGTAAAGAAATACCAATAGTGGACCGAAAGCTGGCCGGTCACATAGAAGCGCTGCAGCACCAGGGCGACGAGCGCGGCCACGGCGACGAGTGAGATGGCGGTGCCGATGCGAATCTTGGCGCGCATCTTGGGGCCGGGAGCCTCGTAGAGCGCATCGCGCATGGTGAGTGCAGGGGAGGAATGCTTGCTCATCGGAGGATCCTCACCTTCTTATCGATGTAGTTGCCAATGTGGCTCACCACAAAGGCCGTGCCCAGGTAGCCGAGCGCCGAGATAAAGAACGCGGCGACGCCGCCGAGCGAGCGCGTGTTGATGTAGCTCACCACGCCGGTGAGCTCCTGCGGTTTAAGCGGCACCTGGCTGCCGAGTGCGGTGGTGAGCATGACGGCGATAAAGAGGTTAGTCATGGGCAGCACGCTCGAGCGCAGCGCCTGCGGAATCACGATCTTGGCGAGGATGCGGCTAAAGTTCATGCCCAGCGAGCGTGCGGCTTCCACCTGGCCGACGCCGACGGTGTTGATGCCGCTCATAAAGTTTTCGGAGCCAAAGGCCGAGCCCAAAAGGACCGTGGCGACGATAACGCAGGTGCGGTAGGGCAGGACGACCTTGAGCGGCGGCAGCGCATAGACGACGATGATGAGCAGCGCGATGCCGGGGATGTTACGGAAGACCTGGACATACAGGTCGCCAAAGACGCGCAGCGGCTTGAGCGGCGACACGCGCATCACGGTGACGGCGACGGCCAGCACCATGGCGATGGCAAACGACTCAAGCGTCATGCCCCAGGTTGCTAGCAGCGCGTCGATATAGTTCTGGCCATAGAGCGACCAGAGCTCGGAGAGACTCATGCGGACCTCCCGCCGATAAGGAAAGGGGCTTCCGTGTGTACGGAAGCCCCGACAACTCTGTGAGGAAACAGTTTACCGCAATAAAGCGCATCGTGCGTTTCCATATGGTTTCGTTGCGGCCGTTACCAGGCTCGCTGCCTAGGCGCCGATCTCGGGCAGCTCGGGAACATTGGTGTCGCCCGTGCGGTCGCCGATGCAGATCTGCCACAGCTCGGTCCAGGTGCCGTCGTCCTCAATCTTCTTAAGGAAGTCGTTGACAAAGGCGACGCCGTCGGAATCGAGCGGCAGGCCGATGCCATAGGGTTCCTTGCTGCCGAAGGGCTTGCCGGCGATCTTGTACTTACCGGGCTCGCGGACCAGGGCGCTCTGCTGCATATTGTTATCGATGACGTAGGCGTCAACGCGACCCTGCTGGAGTGCCTGGCGGGCCTCCTCGTCGGTCTTGAACTCCTGCTGGCTGGCCTTGGGTGCGAGCTCCTCCAGGATGGCAGGGCCGTTGGAGCCGGACTGGACGGCGACGTTCTTGTCGGCCAGGTCGTCGACGCTCTTGATGTCGTCGTTATCGGCGAGTACCAGGATGGCTTGCTGGGTGTAGTAGTAGGGGCCGGCAAAGGAGACGAGCTTCTTGCGCTCGTCAGTGATGGTGTAGGTGGCAAAGACGGCGTCGACCTGGCCGTTCTGCAGGACGGACTCGCGCGTGTCCGAGGTCACCTGGGTGATCTCGACCTTGTTCTCGCCCAGAATGTAGTTGGACAGGAGCTGTGCGATACCGGCATCGAAGCCGCGGGTCTGACCGTCTTTCTCGTTGAGGAGGGAGAAGAGCGTGGAGGTCTGAACGCCACCGATCTTAAAGACGCCGGCGTCCTTGACGGCCGTGGCCCAGGTGCTGGCGGCGATGGCATCGTCGTCGGCTTTGGGGCCGTTGTCGACGAGCTTGTCGAATGCCTTGGCATCGAGCGTAGCGGAAACCTCGGTATCCTCGGAGCCCTTGGAGGAGCCGGCGGCGGAACCCTTGTCGGCCTCGGCGCTGGTGTCGGAGCAGCCGGCAAGACCAAGGCCGGCGACGGTTGCGAAGGTGGCGGCAACGAAGCCGCGGCGGTCGAGAACGACCTGCTGGGAGAGGTTCTTGCTCATAGGAGAACACCTTTCTCAAAAAATCCTAGTGGTTGAGTAGAGTTATACCCTATTGCGCTCAAATGGGTCAACACGAAATAACTCAGAAACATACTTGTCTTATGGGTTATTCTACCTACCAAAAAGGGACAGGCACCTTTGTGGTGGTTCTGACCGATGCAGCGGCATGCCTTGCTGTTTTGTCTCGATCTGTAACATCTGCAGCCATTTTTGCCGAGTGACTGTTACAGATCGAGATTTTCTCTTCAGGGGAATTCGAATGTCTCGATCTGTAACAGTTAGACGGTCAAAAGGTCCCTATCTGTTACAGATTGAGACAAAGGTCTGGGACTACGACGTCTTATCTCGATCTGTAACAGTTAGACGGGAATTCGGGCCCTAGATGTTACAGATTGAGATAATCGCGTCGCGAAAACAAAAACCTCCGCAGGGGGGTGCTTTCCTTGCGGAGGTTTTCTTACTCGTTGAGTAGTCTTGCGGCTTCGGCGGCCATGTTCTCGACCGTCATGCCGTTCTGCGCGAGCAGTTCGTTGGGGTCGTAGCGGTCGGGGAAGCCCTTGGCGATGCCGAAGGTGCGCGTGCGCACGGGCGTGCAGGCCAGGTAGCACGCCACGCGCTCGCCCCAGCCGCCGTCCAAGATGCCGTCCTCGAGGGTGACGACAACGCGATGCTCGGCGACAAGGCTGTCGAGGAACTCGCGATCGAGCTCGGTTGCAAAGCGCGGGTTGACGAGCGTGGCCTCGATGCCGTACTCGGCGGCCAAGCGGTTTGCCACGCGCTCGCCCAACTCAAAGAAGTCGCCGAGCGCAAGCACGGCAACGTCGCGGCCCTGACGCACCACGTTATAGCGAACGGCGCTGTAGTCGGTGTCTTCGGCGGGCGCAAGGTCGGGACGGCTCACCAGGCCGATGCCCGGTACGCGGATTGCCACGGGATGCTCGCGGTGGTCGAGCGACCAGCTCAGCATGGACAGATATTCCTCCATGCAGGCCGGCGCCAAGTAGTGCATGTTGGGAAGAGCGCCCAGCATAGAAATATCAAAGAACGAGAGGTGCGTCTCGGATGTGGTGCCAAAGATTGATGCGCCAAACACCAGGATGGTTGCGGGGGCGTCGTTGAGGCACAGGTCGTGCCATAGCTCGTCGTAGGCGCGCTGCAAAAACGTGCCGTACACACCAAAGACTGGCTTGGCGCCCGAGCGCGCAAGCGCGGTGGCAAAAGTCACGGCGTGCTCCTCGGCAATGCCCACGTCAACAAACTGTTTGCCGGCGGTAGCGCGAAGCTCGGGTGTAAAGCCCATGATGTAGGGCGTGGCAGCCGTGATGCCCACGACCTGCGGATCGCGCTCGATGGCGGCGCTGAGCGCCTCGCCCGTAATGTCAGCATAGGTGCGCGGCGCGGGCTCGCTCGGATGGCCCGGGCAGAGCTTGCGCCCGGTCGCCATGTCAAACGGACCCACGTGGTGCCAGCGCTCGGGGTCGCTTTGGGCTGGCTCAAAGCCCTTGCCCTTGGCGGTGGAGACGTGCAGCACGATGGGATGATCGATATTGCGCAGTTCCTGCAGCGCGTCGACGAGGGCCAACACATCGTTACCGGCGTCCAGATAGCGGTAGTCGAGCCCCATCGCGCGGAAAACGTTGCGCTCGCAGGTGCCGTTGCTGGCGCGCAGCTCGGCCAGATTGCGATACAGGCCGCCATGGTTCTCGGCAATGGACTGGTCGTTGTCATTGACGATGATGATCAGGTTGCTATCGAGTTCGGCGGCATTGTTAAAGCCCTCAAACGCCAGGCCGCCCGAAAGCGAGCCGTCGCCAATAACGGTAATGACGTTGTACGTATCGCCCGCCAGGTCGCGAGCGTGCGCCAGGCCGCAGCCCAGGCTCACCGAGGTCGAGGTATGGCCCATGGCGAACAGGTCGTGCTCGGACTCGTCGGGATTGGCAAAGCCAGAAGCCTCACCATAACGTTCCGGATCGATATAGGTGTACGCGCGCCCGGTCAGCGCCTTGTGAGCGTAGGTCTGGTGCGACACGTCAAAGACAATCTTGTCGGTGGGAGAGTTAAACACGCGATGAAGCGCAACCGTAAGCTCAACGACGCCCAGGTTGGGGGCAACGTGCCCGCCGACGGCGGCGGAGCTTTCGAGGATTGCCTGGCGGATCTCGCCGCAGAGCTGCGGGAGCTCGGCGCGATTAAGAGCCTTGACGTCCTCGGGCGTTGTCGTTTGCGTAAGCAGCATCGTTGTGGGTTACTCCATGCGAATCGAGCGCCGGCGCTCCCTCGGCCGACACAATTGCACAAGACAGTCTCGCACATTTTGGCGTTTGATATGTGACGGCGGCGCGGTAATTCGCCAACTGGCGGGGCAAAACGTTTTGTCCGATGCCATACTGATGTGTTCCATGATGTTTTTATCGATTGTGCACAAGCCGTGGCTTGCCGCTGTGAGTCGCTGGAAGGAGGCAGCATGTCCGATGTCGTTCGTGCCGAGAACATCGCGTGCGAAGTAGACCATGCTGCCCGTCAACTGGCACAGGCGGGCCGTCTGGACCTGACGCGCGAGTTTATCCAACATGGCGACGTGACGGTCTATGCACATGTGACTTCGGTAGCGCGGGCGAGCCTGTCCTTTGCCGAGTGCTTGGGCCGTGCTGGCATTTCGGTCGACCGTGCTTCGTTGCTGCGCGGAGCCCTGCTGCACGATTACTTTCTCTATGACTGGCACGATCCCGATCCAAGCCATCGGCTGCATGGCTTTCGCCACCCGTTTTTTGCCCTGGCGCGTGCCGAGGAAGATTTTGAACTGACGTTGCGCGAGCGGAATATCATCGTGCGGCATATGTTTCCGCTGGTGCCCGTGCCGCCGACGTGTCGCGAGGCGTGGATTGTTTGCCTGGCGGATAAATGGTGTGCTCTGCGTGAGACGGTCGCCGGCCGCCTGCCGCGCAAGGACGAGACGGACGATAGCGTGAGTAAAGAATCGAGCGAGAAGAGGAGAGGGTAGACGGTGGGGACCGCGATCGACATGGCGTTTGACGGCGCGACGCTTGCCGCCTGCCCACTCTCGGCACTGGTGCTCTCGTTTGCCTTTTACGGGTTTTGCGGTTGGGCATGGGAGTCGACAGTATGCGCCATGCTCAATCACGGACGATTTGCCAACAGTGGCTTTTTGCTGGGGCCGTGTTGTCCTATCTATGGTGTGGGCGGCATTGCCTGCTGGCTGCTGTTGCGTGGGATTCCGGATGCCTCGAGCCAGTTTGTCGCTGCAGCGCTCGTATGCAGCGTGATTGAGTACAGCGTAGGCGTGCTGTTGGAAAAAACAACGGGCGCTCGCTTTTGGGATTACTCGCACCTGCCGTTTAACTTGCACGGACGCATCTGCCTGTACTGGGCCTGCGCGTTTGGCTTGGGTGCGTTGTGTATTTGCCGTTTAGTGGAGCCGGCATTGCTGGGGCTGCTTGGCCATCTGCCGGTGCTGATTGTGCGGCTGTCCGCCTTTATCGTCGCGGTCGCGATGATGGTCGACGCGTTGTGCTCGTTGGCGAGCTGGCGGCGTCTGTCCGATCAGCTGGAGCGCGTCCGGGCCGACCTTGCCGACCGCATCAATGAGTCGCTTGCCGATGCCTCGGACTCAGTGCTCGAACGTATTCCCGATTCTACGATTGACTCGGTAGCACAGACGCACATCCGTAGCCGTGCCGTTAACGCGTGGCTGGCCGAGCTGGGTGACGCCGCGCTCGATGCCCTGCGCGAGAAGGCTTCGATGCCGACGTTTATCGCGGATGGTGCTCGCGGCCTGGCGCTTGCCGCCCGCCGCGTGGCCGATGCCGCGCCGAGCATGCCGCGTCCGTCGCTCAGTCGTCGCCTTGCCGGCAAGCGCATGAGCCGCCCGGTGCCGAGCGTGTCACTCAGCCGCCGCGACCTACGCTTCTTTAACGCCTTCCCGCGTCTGCGCATCAATCGCTACGAAGGTGTCATTCGGGCTACCGACCTCCGCGACCGAGCCCGCGAGCTGTTCCGCCGCTAGCCGGGACGGGCACGCTCACGGCTTCCTTGCTCGCGTATTTCCCGTTCGTTTCGCGCCCGTTGCCGCGCCGTTTCCAAGATTGCGGCAGCATTTCCATTCGACAACGCTGCGTTTAACAACGCCGTATCTGGTCTACACCAGTTGCCCCTCGGCCGCATTATGGGCGCCGACAACGTTCATGCGACCAAGGGAGAGCGAATGTACGATACGGGATCGACAACGTTTATGCTCGTCTGCACCATGCTCGTGTTTTTAATGACACCGGGCTTGGCGTTTTTCTATGGCGGCCTGTCCAGGCGCAAAAATGTCATCAACACCATGCTTATGTGCTTTGGCGCCATTGGCCTGGTTGGTGTGCTGACGCTCCTATTTGGCAAGGTGTTTTTTAGAATCCATTTTGCGCTCGGCCTCG
>CBCTFW010000014.1:0-53099 GCA_965146285.1 uncultured Collinsella sp. | reverse complement strand
CGCCTGACCTTCACGCGCGACATGGCCGAGGCCATCTTCCACGTGCTGGGGACGCACGCCCCCTACGGCACCTACGACTGCACCGGCTCCGGCTCCGTTAAGAGCTGGGCGGACATCGCGCGCGCCGTCTTCGAGGCCGCCAACGGCAACGGCGAGAAGGTCGTGCCGGTCAGCACCGCCGACTACTACGCGAGCGCCGCGGGCCCCATCGCCCCGCGCCCGGTCCACTCCGCGCTCGACCTTTCCAGGCTTGAGTCGGTCGGGTTCCACATGCCCGACTGGGAGGAAGAGCTGGGGGAGTACCTCGTCATGGGTAATTTATTGTGAGAGGTTAAATAATGGCGGATGTAGATATTTTAATGGCAACTTATAACGGCCAGAATTATATTTGCGAACAAATTAAGTCACTTCAAGCACAATCATATGAGAACTGGGAGCTCTTGATTTCTGACGACTGCTCATCGGACAATACTCTTGATATTGTTAGTCAGTTCGCTGAACGAGACGCTAGGGTTCGAATTGTTTCTAAGGGCATACGTTTTGGTTCCGCAAAATCTAACTTTCTATATTTATTAAGTCAAGCTAACTCTCCATATGTGATGTTTTGTGATCAAGATGATGTCTGGCTTCCCAATAAAATAGAAATCTCTCTTGATCGTATTCAATCAATTGAAAAAAGTCATGAAAGTAATGTTCCCTGTTTAGTATTTACAGATATGACAGTAGTGGATTCAGATTTAAATATTATTGACGATAGTTTTACCAGCTATTCAAATATTAACCCACTACGAACTAGATTTTCTCATATGCTTGCACAATCAGTGGGTGCCGGTTGTACGATGATGATTAACAAAGCTGCTACGGACCTTGCTCGGATTGGTGGAACAAACGAAAATATTATTATGCATGATTGGTGGCTTTGTATCATTTGCTCAGCATTTGGTGCTATTGATTATGTTGACAAATCTACGTCGTTATATCGTCAACATTCTGCCAATGATGTTGGAGCAATTAGATTCTCATTATTGTGCTGGGCCAAAAAGATCGGTACATTTAAATACCGTCAAGACGCTATCTCCAAACAAGCAGAATACTTTGGAGAAGTGTTCAATGAACTTTTGTCAGACAATCAACGCGGTATTGTGAAGTATTGTACAAATACATGCAAAGGGTCTCCGGTTCAGAATTTCACTAACTTAATCAAATCAAAAGCATGGAAATCTGGTACGAGAAAAATCGGCCAAATGATAGCCGTGATCGATTGTGGTTTTCACTCAAATATTTGAAGCTATTAATACAAAGGTGCATGGTGCTCAGTTTGAATAGATCACTGAAAGTTTTACATATTAGTGGGTCCGGTGATTTTTTAGGAGGTGCTGAATTGTGCCTCTATGAGCTCATCAAAGAAGAATGTGCCAGTGATTATCGCTGTGCTCTTATTGTTCCTTATGATGGTGAGTTTGCAAAAGCTGTTGTTGAATTAGACGTTCCAGTGAAGGTAATTAAGTTTAAGCCTTGGTCTAAGTCTACTTCAGATGGAATACTTAAACTACTCATCAAACTGCATATTAAACTGTTTATTAATGTAGCTGCTGAGATTCGCTTGTTCCTATTTTTACTTACCGTAAAACCATGTGCTATTCATATAAATACATCTGCAGTGGGTACGGGCTGTTTCGCGTCAAAGATATTAAATATTCCGCTAATTTGGCATATTCGAGAATTACTAAATTGGGAAAGCGGAAGGACGCTTTATTTTCCTAAAGTTCAGCGCAGTTTAATTAGTACTGCAAATTCAGTTATTGCTGTTTCAAAGTCTGCCGCTGACACTTTACATAGCTGTAAAAGAATTATTAATCCAATTATCGTTTATGATTCCATTCCAGTCCCCGATTATCGGGATCGTAAGATTTTTAGAAAAGGTATTCCGAACATTGCTCTGATTGGAAGTATTTTTCCAGCTAAAGGACAGTATGATGCTGTTCGAGCAATTTCCATAGTGCATGCTAGAGGCTATGAACTCACCTTATTAATTGCTGGAGATATAAAGGATAGCGGTTATTTTGACCAGTTATTATCTTTTATTAAGGAAAATAATATTAGCAACTATGTGAAGTTCCTTGGTCAGGTTGACGAATCTTACGCCGTGTTAGAAGACTCGGATATTTGTTTAAATTGCTCTATGTCCGAGTCCTTTGGTCGAGTAACAGTGGAAGGTTTGTTGTCGGGCTCTTTGGTAGTCGGTAGAAATACTTCAGGAACAGCAGAATTGCTTAACAATGGCAATGGTCTTCTGTTTAACACGGTTGACGAATTAGCTTCACTTTTGATTGGTTCAATAAATGATTTTGAAAAATCAAGGAAGATAGCTAAAGCAGGCCAAGAGTTTGCCTGGGATAGGTTTTCTGATAGTTCGCTGTCCTGTAATAAAATAATGGAGGTATTTGATAATGCAAAATAAGAATCAGATCAATAAAATCGGTATTATTTCCTTGTTCGGTCTCTATAACTATGGAAATCGTTTGCAAGGATATGCTTTGGACTGCGCTCTTTCAGAATTGGGCTTCTACCCCGAAACTATTGTTTTATATCGAAAGCTAGGACTAAGTTATTTAGCAGCTCAAATAAGGACGTTTTTTAGGGCTTGTTTTAAGTCTAGTAATACTAAAAAAAGGGATAATAGATTTAGAAAGTTTGTTTCTGGTCAAAAAATCAAATATGTGATTTTCCCTTACCAAATTAGGCATTTATCTAAAAAGTATTCTTATTTTTGTGTTGGAAGCGATCAGGTTTGGAATCCTAACGCCGACTTATTCAAGCATACAAAATTACTTGAATTTGCGGAGTGTGGTCAAAAAATCGCCGTTGCTCCAAGTTTCGGGGTATCCGAGTTACCTGAATCCTGCATTGATGAATACAGGCTGGCTTTATCTAGCTATAAATCTATTTCCGTGAGAGAAGAAGAGGGCGCTGCTCTTGTGGAATCTCTTGTTGGGAAAAGACCGAAAGTGCTCATTGATCCAACCCTAGCCATTTCAGATCATAAGTGGCGTGAGGTCGCTGACTATTCATTTGTTCCCCACCAGAAATATGTTTTAGTTTACTTCTTGGGTGGTTGGTCCGGAAATCTTTCGGATTACATATACGGAATCGATGATGACAGTTATCAAGTCATTGATTTACTTGATAACAATTCAATTTATTATGCGTGTGGTCCCCAAGATTTCATTGGTCTTATCGATAAGGCCAATCTTGTTTTAACAGATTCGTTCCATGCATCAGTCTTTTCTACTCTTTTCGGTACACCCTTTAGGGTTTTCCATCGTTCGGAAAAACTTTCAACTTATTCACGTATTGCGACCCTTCTTAAGACCTATCAAGTTGGGAATGTAGAGGGGTACGGCGCTATTCCAGAAATATCTAATGACCAAAGAGACATAACGGTTGGGTTGTTGGAATCAAAACGTATTGAATTTATCCAATACCTTAGAAAGGCATTGGATGTCTAGGATTAATAATGCCGTGAGGCATAACACTGACTACTTTGTTTCTGTTCTACTACTTTTGCAGCCCTGCTTTAAACACTTAATGCCAACTATTATTGGCCTGCCCTTATTTTTTATTGGCTTTTTGTTGTTATTACTGCTGCATTGCAAGCCAAGTCAAATAGCACTTAGATCGTTATCGTTTATTCCAATCGTCGGTCTATCGGTTCTAGGAACGTTGCTGAATGGTGTTGTAGATTCGGACTATTATCTATTTGTTTTTGGTGCACTAGCATTTGCCTTGGCTTCCGGCGATACGAGATGGGTCAAACCCTTTTTCATCGTTTTCCTGGTCATGTGCCTGATTCATTGTCTTGCAACAATTTCTTTTTATCTATTACCTGATTTTGGAAGACAAATTATTCGAAATTCATCTCTTTCACAATATCCTACTGCAAGAGACTACAGGTCCGCACTGTCGGGAAGTTATAGTTGGAATGGAATGTATACGAGCCTATGCTTTATTTTAAGTTCGGGCGTTGCATTTTCCGGCTCTAGGCATTCAAAAATAGGCTGTTTGCTTTGCGGCATTAGCGCAATTGCATTGCTGCTTACCACCAAGAGAGCTCACCTAATGTTTTCCATTGCTGCCTTTACGTTAATGTTTTATTTGGCTAATCGGACTAAGGGCATCAGCAAGTTTGTAAAATTTTGTCTTATTGTTTTATTGATTTTGATTGCTTTCGGGATTTCTTCTATCTATTTTCCTCAGCTAAGCTTTGTGTTTGACCGATTTTCCGAAACGTCTGGAAATGCGGATGAACTACTATCTGGTAGAACCTATCTCTGGCAGCACGCTTTAGATCAATGGACAAATAGACCCATATTTGGTCAAGGTTGGGCTTCCTATAAGTTTAGTTGGATTGATGGCGGTACACCTGTTGTATCTGTTGCTGCACACTGTGTGCTCCTTCAGCTATTAGCTGAAACTGGGTTATTCGGTTTGTCACTTGCTATAATTCCTTTTTTCATTTTAATAAAGGGGGCTTTTGAAACTTCAATTCATCTGGATAGTTACTCGGCTGGTACAAGGAGCTTAGTACTTGCTTCCGCTGGAATTGTAGCGTTCTTCATTCTTTACTCCTTTTGCGGAAATCCACTATACGATTCACCGATGTTCATTTCTATGCTAGCGATATTTTCTTTTTACACGGGAAGTTCCGTGTCTATTTAATTCAATTAATTTCAATCGTTTGTGTTTCTTGGGGTGTTATTTGCTGTGGGAAATGAAAGACGTCTAGGAGCTTTACTAGGCTATTTGAATATCATTATTAAAAATATAGTTAATTTGGTTTATACACCAATGCTCATCGCGTTCGTAGGCCAGGCAGATTATGGTGTTTTCCAGACTTCTAACTCGTTTGTGTTCTCACTTTCATTACTTACATTCGGTTTCTCGGACGCTTATATTCGTTTTTATACGCAGAAGAAGGCCAGGGGAACCGAGCGGGACATTCGCTCGCTTAATGGCATGTACCTCATCCTGTATGTTGTTATTTGCGCAGCCGCTCTTACTCTTGGGCTTATGTTCGCCTCTAACGTTGAGACATTCTTCTCGGGTAGCTTCACGACCGCTCAGGTTGGGCTTGCAGGTGAGCTCATGGCGATCATGGCATTCAGCGTGGCGTGTACCCTCTTCTCTACTATTTTCGATGCCTACATACTTGCGCATGAGCAGTTTCGCTTCCAACAGTCACGCCAAATGTTCACGTCCTTAGCGACGCCCGGTGTGGCGTATTTATTACTTTGCTTTGGGATGGGGGCTGTTGGCGTCGCTCTGGCTCAGCTTGCGGTAAACGTGACGCTGCTCGTTCTTAATGCTCGTTTCGCCATCGTGAAGCTCGGTATGCGCTTCGATGTACGGAGGTTTGATAGGGATTTATTCTGCTCTGTTGCCGCCTTTAGTGCTTGGATTTTCGGCAACCAGGTTTGCGAGCTCGTAAACCAGAGCGTTCCTAACATACTGCTGGGCGTCTTGACAAGCGCAATTACTGTGTCGGTCTTCGCCGTCGGCTTGCAGGTTAGAAGTGTGTTCGTTTCGCTTTCAACCGTGATGTCAAACGTTTTCGTGCCGAAGATCAATCGCATTGTGGCAACCTCGGACGACAACGCGGAGCTTACCCGCCTCATGACGCGCGTGGGTCGTTACCAGATGTTCCTTTTCTGCTGGATATACTGCGGGTTTTCTTTGCTTGGACGGTTTTTTATCACTAAGTGGGCGGGCGAGGGCTTCCTAGATGCCTATTATCTGATTTGTGCGATGGCGCTACCCCTTGGAGTGCCGCTATGCCAGAATACCGGCATCGAAATACAGCGCGCTAAGAATAGGCATAAGGCTCGAAGTGTCGTCTATTTATTCATGGCGGTTCTGAACGTTGTCTTCACCTGGATTGCTTCTCCTTATCTAGGTTACTGGGCTCCTGCGATTGCCTACATTGCGAGTATCGTGTTGGGCAACGGTCTCTTTATGAACTGGTATTACCAAAACCGCATCGGGCTTGACATGATCTACTTCTGGAAACGCAACCTTCCTGTAGCGCTGACGTCTGCGCTGGTCCTTGTCGCCTGCAAAGGGCTAAGCATTTTTCTTCCCGTCACGAGCTGGTTACTGTTTCTCGCATCGGGCGCCGTATACACCGTGCTATTCGCGATTGCTATGTGGCTGTTCGTGCTTGATTCAAATGAGAAGGCGGGGATTACCGCCAGAGTTCCATTCCTCCGTTAGGGGTCATCAATGCCTAAAACTGCGATTTGTACGCTCTCTGACGCCTGCTGCGGCTGTGGTGCCTGCTCCGCCGCCTGCCCAAAAGGGTGTATTTCCATGGAGCGAGACCATCTCGGCTTTTCCCGTCCTATTGTGAATCCCGAAATTTGCATTGACTGTGGCGCTTGCGAGCAAGTCTGTCCTGCGATAGGGGAGCGATCTGTCGACCAGCTGCAATCAGTCTCATGGGCGAAGTCCGACTCATCAGAGCTGCTGGATCGGTCCTCATCTGGCGGTATTTTCGGGCTCCTTGCTCGCAGGGTGCTTTCGGAAGGCGGTGTAGTCTGCGGCGCGGCCTTCGATGAGGGGTGCCGCTCGGTCCGCCACGTGCTCATCGGCAACGAAGCCGGTCTCGATGCCGTCATGCGTTCCAAATACGTGCAGAGCTCTATCGGGAAAGATGTGTACAGAGGGGTTCGTAATGCAATTCGTTCCGGTCGACGTGTCCTCTTCGCCGGCACCGCCTGCCAGGTCGCAGGCATGAGTGGATATCTCGGGAAGCTCGGTGAGAGTGACCTTTTTCTGTCCGTCGACGTCATCTGTCATGGTGTTCCCTCTCCTGAGCTCTGGTCACGATGGATTGACTACCGAGGCGAGGCCTTCGGGTCTGACGTCTGCGACGTTAATATGCGGAGTAAGACAACCGGATGGTTGTCTTACTCCGCTGCGTACAAGCACGCAGCGGAGAAAGACAACACCGGGGATACTGAGTCCCGAGTGTTCGGTGAAGATTGGTATATGAAAGTGTTCCTGGCCAATGCGAGCCTACGTTCGTCGTGTCTTGCATGTCCCGCAAAGCGCTCGAGCGGAGCCGATATTACACTCGGTGATTTCTGGGGATTTCAGAATATTCATCCCGAGGTCGACTGTTCCAAGGGTGTCTCGGCAGTCCTATGTAATACCAAGAAGGGTGAGCGTGCTTTCAAGGCTATTTCGAGGATCACTTTGAGCGGTTCGGCGACGCTTGACGAGGTCGTTGCCGGTAATCCCAGCCTTATTCGCTCCGTGTCCCCACATCCGAAGCGGGAGGAGTTCTTGAATGACGTGGCCTCCGGATCTTCCATCCCGAACCTTATGGCTAAGTGGAAATTCCGCCAGTCTCTTCGACAGTGCGTTCGCGGTAAACTTGGCGCTATTAAACGTCGTTTGAAGAAGCTCTAAATCTAGGATTTAAGGGACCTCGGACGTTTTTCCGGACCATGTCCCGGCGCTATGCCGCATGGCCCATCTCCTCGCGATACTCCCTAATGGTCTTCCATCCTAGGTCCTTCTTGAGCTTGCCGTCCCTGTACCACTCGATATATTCGCCGAGCAGGCGGGAGAACTCGTCGAACGGCACGCCGGTCCAGTCCCTGCCCTCGAAGAAGTCGCACTTGAGCGTGCCGAAGAACCCCTCGGCGCGCGCGTTGTCGGGGCTCCGGGCCCTCCTCGACATCGAGCGCACCACCCCGGGGCCGCACGCCTCGCGCCACTCGCGCCCCATGTAGACGGCGCCGCCGTCGGTGTGCACCGTGAGCGGCCGGTCCTCGGTCGGCCCGACTATCCCCACCAGGTCCCTGAGCATGCCGACCATCAGGTCGGAGTCGGCGTGGACCGAGACCCTCCAGCAGATCGGCCACCCGTCGAAGCAGTCGATCGCGGGCGACAGGTACGCCCTGTACCCGTCGAGCCTGAACTCCGTGACGTCGGTGACCACGAGCAGGCCGGGCGCGGGCGCGCGGAAGTCGTGCGTCCCGTCCGCGCGCAGTGGGACGTTGGCCGGGCGCTCCGCGAGCTCGCCCCGGTAGCTGCGGTACCTCGCCCTCCGGCGCATCTGCGCCGCCTTGCGGGCGACCAGGCCCTCCTCGCGCATGATCCGGCGCACGACCTTCTCGGACGCGACGACGGGGCTCTCGGCGTCCCCGGGCGCGAGCTCGCGCCACGAGACGGGCTCGCCGGGTCCCCTCCTGAGGTCGGCGGTCACGGACTCAGGCCCGTAGGCGCCGCCGCTCGCCTCGAACGACGCGTGCACGCGCTCCCTGAGCGCGGCCTTGGGGTCGGGCCTCGAGATCCTGGGCGCCTGGTCAAGATAGGTGCTCTTCGGGATCGACAGGGTCCTGGTCACGTCCGCGAGCCTCACCGCCGGCGAGAGCCTCCTCGCCGCCTCTCCCGCCCTGTGCTTCTCCTCGTTCGTCAAAGAGCCAGGGCCTGGTGCTTTTAGGACGTCCAACACCGCCAGGGCCTCGGCGAGCCTGACCTCGGCCTCGCGGGCGCGCTCGGCGGGGTCGTCGGGAAGCCCCTCCAGGCCCCAGTCCCGCCAGTCGGTCTGCTCGGGCGGCTCGCCGCCGGCCCCTCCGCGCCCGGTCCTCTCCATCTTGCCCGCGCCCCCTTCGGCTCGACGCTTCCGCGGGGAGGCGGGCTCGGTGCCCGGTCGCCTCGCGGCGAATGCGGGGCTGCCCTCGCCGTGCGAGCAGTGCATGCGCTCCGCCCGGTCGGGCATCTCACGGGCGGTCAGCTCGCCCGCCTCCTCCAGCTTGAGCCAAGCATACAGGTTGTCCTTGTTCGGGAAAAGCGGCAGGCTCCTGCAGGCGGCGGGGGCGGACAGGCCGCTCCGGTGGAACTCCCAGAGAATCCCCTCGCGCTCCTCTTTCGTATACATCGGACTCCCTCCTGGACCCAGATTGGGTCCGAGATTTTGTCCGAGGTCCCTAACATCCTGTTTTCACTCTTTACCCGATAGATTCTGGCTTTATTTGGCATTCATCTATCTTAGACAATCGCTGGATTTCGGTGACTACTCTGATTGAAACATTAATTAGTAATATCGTGAACTCTGTTAAAGGCTTACGACAGCGTCATCAGTTTCTTGTTGATTTCAGCATTGCCTTCATCTGGAATCTGGTAGGCATTCTTCTTCCGACAATAGCCTGTGGCATATTGCTTCAAATCTCTGGGCTACAGTCTTTCTGCGCGTATTTATTGAGCGATCTGAGCAAGGCGGCTTTCAGCTTTTCTTCTGCTTCACTTCTTTGTGTTGAGCTAATTCATGGCAACTGTTCAGAAATTCACTCGGGTATTAAATGGGGCGTTGGAATTCTCTTATTAATGCTTTCGCTTTTGTTGTCTTGTGGGCTGGCAGTCAACCAGATACTGTTTGAGTCTTCTTATCTTAAAGAGCAGGCGAGCATGTCTCCTTTCATTAATTCACTGGTCGCACTATCCGTCTCAGCATATTTGGCAGCTATGTCTTGTGCCGGCAGCGACATGAGCTATGAGCCAGATGAATTTGTGGAAGATGAAGTGAGCGATGATGGGTACATTATTAGTGCCGATGATTTGGAATCGTTGATTCGAGATGTATGGAGCCTCGGTCGCAGCGAGAATGGCGATAAAGAGTGAACGCACTAGAGTTCCTAATTTCATTATTGACGGGCCTATGTACGCTTTTGTCGGTGCTTGCGGCCTATAGGGCTGTACATTCAGCACCCAAATTCAAAATGAGCGCAAAAGCTCTTCCGCACTTAAATGAATGCTATCAGTCCAATGACGGCTCTCATATCTTTTCTGATCCAGATGCAATCAAAACGATTGGGATTATCCGCGATTCTGTTTCACGTCTGAATGCGGAGCTTGCTGAATCAAGCAACAAGAACGAATGGTATTCGTCATTGATGGATTCCGAGTTCAAATCCGCTCTGCTAAGAACGGTTTCCAAGTGTCTGCGAATTCCCACTAACGAGTTATCAAAACAGATAATCGAAACCCTATTTATAAGTACTTCCAGCTTTTTACGCGCGACAAAACTTCTTGATCTTAATAAAGATGTGCAGAGCGCCATTGCCGAATATGCTGAGATTTGCTCCATTGCTAAATGTAGGGTCGATCTTTGCAACGCTTATGTAGAGAACGATTCAGCAGTTAATAATGAAAGCACATATAACCGCGACAGTAACTTTGCTAATAAGCAAATTTCCGACAGAAACATTTTAGTGGGGTAAAAATGATTGATAATCCTATCCAGGACATACCGTTAGTGGATATGCTGACACATAATTTGGAATCTGACGATGTGAAGAAATTTATCAACTCTTTGGATGTGACCAAAGACGATGACTCTGCCATACAGGAACTGAAGAAGTCCTACGAGGCGTATATTTCGATTGAATCGTTATCTACGGGGGACGTTGTCTCTTGGAAACCTGGTATGCGCAATCGTACGCTGCCAAACTACAGACAGCCTGCCATTGTGATTGAAAAGTTGCAGTACCCGATTTTTGATGAATCGCAAAACGCTGGAAGCCAGTACTTCCATGAACCCCTTGATTTACGAGTGGGCTTTTTGGATGACAATAATCAGTTCGTTATCTATTTTTATGATTCTCGTCGATTTGAAAAATACCGCGGCTCTCTTTCTGAACTCGAGCGTTATCTAGCATTGCTGAAAAATAAGGAAACGCATGAGGAACAGGAGAAGACTGACGACTAAGCAGCATATAAACTTCTATGAATTATTATTTTGCTGCTGATTGAGGCGTTGTTATCACCAAAGAGGAGATTTCGACTATTCCAAACAAACTAAGGCACTAAAATATAGAGGGAACGCCGCAAAGCCGCGCGGGTGATACGTCGGCCGCTTCATCTAAGCTAGGTCGAAATAGCTCCGCAAGAATTATTACGCCAAGCGCTTTTCACGAAGTAGAACGACAAGTTTTGCTCTGATTGGAAGACTAAGCACTGGGCCTAAAGCCGGACATCGGAGATACTACCTCCAGGAAACAAATCGCATAGCAAGGGCTGCGCATAACAAGGGAGCCGGGATCTCTATTCCCAGCTCCATCACGTTCTAGCCCAAGTTTTGAATCAAAGAACCATGACTGCTAAAGATGGACAGCAGCGCTAATTGCAGAAATAAAAACAGGGGCGGACATTCGAGTAGATGTTTTTTGCCGAACGAAGCGCCATGTTTGCAGAAGCGATAAGCGTAGTGGATGCTGTTGCAGCTGACGATGTTGTCTCCGCTCGGATATGGAAGGACCCGAAAACTGGGAAATGGAAAACCGTAAAGCTAGCCGCAGCTGATTTAAAAGATACGGACTCCATCCCGAGCCATTTTGATTACAGAGCGCTTGGCTCAGAGACCCTTGAGGCTATTCGCGAAAGAGAGGCATTCTTGGCAACGGAGGAGCCCAGTCGCTTTGACAACGCCGTTGATTCTATCAATGCACATCTAGAAAGTTCCGAAGCCTAAGGTATTTTGATTTGCCATCTTAACGATATCCAATTTCCTTTCACCGATTGGCAAAACGATTTACACCTAATTGTTGGCACAGCTCAGAGGCATTTTCTTTGTTTACGGCCTGATTTCGCTAAACTAATAGCTGCTGCTACCAGGGCATTTTCTGGTGCACATTCTATTGGCTCTGCGAAGATCGGAGCGGGTATGTTTGCTGCCGAGTCCTACACCAGCCGTCATTACATTGCGATTGTTGCCATGGCCTGCCTATGTGTTTTGCTGGGCGGGCCTTCTTATGCCGCGGGCGCTGAGAGCCTCATCATCGCGGGCGCGACGTACTACGAGCCGGGCGTGTCGGGCCCCGGCTGGGCCTGGACCGATGCCGACCACCTGGAGCTTGACGGCTACGCGGGCGAGGCCATCGGCGCCGAGGGCGACCTGGTGCTGACGCTTGCCGGGCAAAACTCCGTGACGGAGTCGCATGCGCCCGATGCGGACATCACGCTGTGCGGCATGGAGGTGTGGGGCAACCTGACGCTTCGCGGTACCGGGACCCTGACGGCGACGGGCTCGCAGTGCGGGATCCACGTCTCTCAGGCGCTCGCGGTGGACGGCTGCACCGTCGATGCCCGGGCGGACGGGGCCGATATCACGGACGAGGCGGTCGCCGGCGTGATCGCAGGCGACATGGCCGTGCGCGGCGGCGGGCGCGTCGTTGCCGCGGGCGCCGGGTCCGGAGCGGGCGTGCGCGCCTACGGCGTGTATCTGCAGGATGCGGGCCTTGGCGATGGTGCGGCCGGCTGTCGTCTTTCCGTCGACGCCTCGTGGCTCGATGCGGCCGGTGCCGACGGCGGCGTTGCGTGCGCGGGCGGGTCGCTTGTGTCCGCGCGGTTTGTGGCGCCTGCTGGCGGGGCCTTTGGTGCTGGTGGCGTGTTGGATGCCTCCGGCGCGGTGGCACCGCATGTGGTGGTTGAGCCCGATGTCGCCACGCCTCCGGCGGGGGAGACTGACAGGGACGAGGTGCCGGGCGATGGCACGGACAAGTCTCCCGTCGATTCAAGCCCCGCTGCTGGAGAGCACACCACGGGGCCCACGGCAAATCCCTCGCTGAAACCCGCAGCCGCGACAACCAAGACAAGAATGACAGTGACCATGACCACGGTCGCCAAGGCCTCCAAGCCCAATGCTGCCGCCGCGACAACTGCGGCACTCCCCAAGACCGGCGACAGCAACTGGATCGCCGCGTCCTTTACGCTACTCCTGTTGGGACTGGGGCTTCTAGGTGCCGCATATCGCTGTTGGGGCGTGCGGCATACCTAGCTGCAATACAAGAGCCCTGTGGAAGCTTTAAAGGCAACGCTTTCCGAAAGGGAGCGTTGCCTTTTTACTGCATGCAATGTATGAGGTGCCGTATCACTAAAAGGCTTAGTTAATTGATTGTAATTACATAATCTACTAGTGTATGTGCGTTATACTAAGGTTGCACTCACACGATTGGAGGGTCCAAAAATGGCAAGCTCAACATTAACCATTAGGGTTGACGATGACCTCAAACGCGAGGCAGCAGAAGTGGCTGATTACTATGGACTTGATTTGTCGTCCGTGACGCGCGCGTTCTTCAAGCAAATGGTCAACACCCATCGCATCCCGTTGACTTTTGCCCCTGAGGAGCCCAATGCCGAAAGCCTTGAGGCCATTCGCGAGGGGGACGCGTTTCTTGCATCTGGCAAAAAAGGACGTTTTGACAATGGCGCCGATCTTATCGCTGCGGCGATGGCACAATGAGCACGTTAACCGCAGAGTTCTCTGCAGCCTTCTCCCGCGATTTAAAGAAAAAAGCAAAGCGCCGTAAATGGGATCTATCCGAGCTTCAAAAGCTAATTGACCTGGTGCTACAGAATACACCCGAGTCAATGGACATATTAAAACGACGCCATAATATGCACCGGCTAAGCGGCAACTGGGCAGGGCGAAACGAATGTCACGTAGCAAACTCTGGCGACTGGCTTGTCATATGGTCATCAAACGAAGAGGTAGCTTTCTTCGAACGCACCGGCAGCCATGATGAGCTGTTCCGATAGCTCCCTTAATATCGACACCACCAAAGCTATCCGGATTTCAAGCAAATGACATCCTATTTGTTCAACATTGTTGGAGATTTAGCTGCGCAATGATGATTGCCTCCCATCCTAGGCTGGAATATCGTCTCCAAACCAGGCCCTGGCAGCGGTTTGCTCTGCAAAAGGTTGCGCAATGCGCTCGCCAGTAGATCCTGCGTGTGGCCATACGCTACCAGACTCTTCCTTTTCATCGACAGGTTCCTTAAAGCGATGGCCCAACACTGTCGATGAGCGGAATGCGGCAAACTGCGCCCCCGCGTTCTCTATCGAGGCGCGTCGATCCTAGGTACGAGGGGTTCGCCCGGATCGAGACGACCTATTAAGGCATCTCTGTCCCTGTCGTCTCGATGAACACCTTCGACCTGACTCATGCCTTACGCGATGTTCGGACAAACTCGGTTATAACGATTTGCCTTCTCATTAAAAGGGACTGCAAGATGTTTACCGCCATGGCCTGCCTATGCGTTTTGCTGGGCGGGCCTTCTTATGCCGCGGGCGCGGAGAGCCTCATCATCGCGGGCGCGACGTACTACGAGCCGGGCGCGTCGGGCCCCGGCTGGGCCTGGACCGATGCCGACCACCTGGAGCTTGACGGCTACGCGGGCGAGGCCATCGGCGCCGAGGGCGACCTGGTGCTGACGCTTGCCGGGCAAAACTCCGTGACGGAGTCGCATGCGCCCGATGCGGACATCACGCTGTGCGGCATGGAGGTGTGGGGCAACCTGACGCTTCGCGGTACCGGGACCCTGACGGCGACGGGCTCGCAGTGCGGGATCCACGTCTCTCAGGCGCTCGCGGTGGACGGCTGCACCGTCGATGCCCGGGCGGACGGGGCCGATATCACGGACGAGGCGGTCGCCGGCGTGATCGCAGGCGACATGGCCGTGCGCGGCGGCGGGCGCGTCGTTGCCGCGGGCGCCGGGTCCGGAGCGGGCGTGCGCGCCTACGGCGTGTATCTGCAGGATGCGGGCCTTGGCGATGGTGCGGCCGGCTGTCGTCTTTCCGTCGACGCCTCGTGGCTCGATGCGGCCGGTGCCGACGGCGGCGTTGCGTGCGCGGGCGGGTCGCTTGTGTCCGCGCGGTTTGTGGCGCCTGCTGGCGGGGCCTTTGGTGCTGGTGGCGTGTTGGATGCCTCCGGCGCGGTGGCACCGCATGTGGTGGTTGAGCCCGATGTCGCCACGCCTCCGGCGGGGGAGACTGACAGGGACGAGGTGCCGGGCGATGGCACGGACAAGTCTCCCGTCGATTCAAGCCCCGCTGCTGGAGAGCACACCACGGGGCCCACGGCAAATCCCTCGCTGAAACCCGCGGCCACAACAACCAGGACAACAACGACAGTAACCAAGACCACGGCCGCCAAAGTCCCCAAGCCCAAGGCTGCCACCGCGACAACTGCGGCACTCCCCAAGACCGGCGACAGCAGCTGGATAGCCGCTTCTGCGACGCTTTTCCTGCTGGGGACAGTGCTTCTAGCTGCCGCATGTCGTTGTTGAGATAGCTGCCATTTGGAAGAAAGGGGCATCTACAAGAATAGCTATTTGTTTGTTTATAGGCGCCCAATTATCGAAGGCAGAGGCCATACGGACGCAGCCATGGGCCGAATCGTGACAACGAGACCCGGGATAATATACGCGAGAAAAGAATTAACAATAAAGTGGGGCAGACCACAAGCAACAATAAGGGCACCGGGACCTATGTAGGCTCCGGTGCCCAAGCACAATATCGGCAGTACACGGAGCTCCGCAATACGGCGATCATGGTCGGGCACAAGGCGGATTTAAATTCGCTGAGTTCATTTTTAGTGCGAGCAGTATGGTATAGCCCCTCTTTTGCGTATACCCGGCTGATGCAGTCGAAGTCTATGTCCCATGCGTAGAATTGCTTGGTATATAGAATTGCAACATCATTTAGTATTCTGGGAGCATCTTGTGAAGTGTAACGAATGGGCTCCTTGATTATCAACTTCATCCGAACACTTCCCACATTCATCCGCACATGTGCGGATGAATGTGGGAACCCGATACCCTGAGGGCCGGACCGGCCGGCCCCGGGAGATCGGAGGACGCCATGTCCGGAAAGAGGAACAGCGGCTCCGCGAGGGCGGTCCCGAGGGCCTACGGAAGGCTCACGAGGCACGAGCGGGACACGGTCCAGAGGATGCTGGAGCGCAGGGCGTCGTGCAGGGAGATCGCGAGGGAGCTGGGCAGGTCGCCCTCGACGGTGAGCGCCGAGGTGGCGTCGCACAGGTTCGTGACGGCGCCGAAGGCCAGGCGCGGCGAGCGCGTGGACGCCTCCGCCGACCTGTCGGCGGCCTGCCCGCGCCTGGCCGCGTGGCCGCGATGCTGCAACGGCTGCGGGCGGTACCGCGCGATCGGCTGCAAGCGCCGCCCCCACGTCTTCTACGAGGCCCGGGCCGCGCAGCTGTGCGCCGACTCGGTCCTCGTCTCGTCCAGGCGCGGGATAGACGCCGACGAGCCCGCCGCGGCGGCCAGGCTGGAGGCGATAGGGGACTGCCTGCGCCGGGGGCTGTCGCCCGAGCAGATGGCGGCGCGCAACGGCGGCCCGGTGGACCTGTCGCCGTCGACCGTCTACCGCTGGGTCTCGGCGGGCTACGACGGCATGACCAACATGGAGCTCAGGCGCAAGGTCGGCTACAGGCCGAGGAAGCGCGCCGCGGGCCGGGCGGCGACCCGCCACTCCGCCCGCAGGTCGCATGCCGCGTTCCTCGCCCTCGGGGAGGACGCGTGCGCCGCGGCCTGGGAGATGGACACCGTCGAGGGCGCCCGGGAGGACTCGGCCTGCCTGCTCACGCTGCTGCACCGCCCCAGCAGGCTCCAGCTCGCGCTGCCGCTGGAGGAGAAGACCGCCGGGTGCGTCGCGGACGCCCTGGGCGGTATCAGGGAGGTCCTCGGCGCCGACGGCGTGGGCAGGGCCTTCCGCGCCGTGCTCACCGACAACGGCGCCGAGTTCTCCGACGAGGCGGCGGTCGCGGCGCTGCTCGGCGAGGGGCCGGGCGAGACGAGGCTGTTCTACTGCGACCCGAGGCGCAGCGACCAGAAGGGCGCCTGCGAGCGAAACCACGTCGAGATAAGGAGGCTGCTGCCCAAGGGCGCCGGAATCAGGTTCGACCGGCTCGCCCCGGCCGACCTGGCGCTGGCCATGTCGCACGTGAACTCCGAGCCCCGCGGCGCGCTCGGCTTCTCGACGCCCGCGCGCGCCTTCAGGGCGATGCTCGGGGAGGACGCGGCGGCGCTGCTGGACGCCTACGGCGTGGGGGACGTGCCGCTCGGCGATCTCGACCTGACGCCGGGGCTCATCGAGAGGGCGCGCGCAGAGAGGGGCGATGCCCCGCTGGCCTAGCCTAGAGGAAAAACGGAATAGACGGACCGACCGTCCGGCTGAGTCTGGGAAGAGGTGCCGGGCGGCGGGCGGAGCATGGCCACCGGACCCATCGAAACACATCTCCACCGTTCCTTCAACTGGGAAAACGGCGCCCCCGGACCCCAGGAGGGGCCGCGGGGGCGTTCGGCTAGCTGCGAGAACGGCCTATCCGCTCAATGTGTTCGGCTGAGATCGGAAATCAACCTAACGAATGGGCTGAATTAATATGCGCGGTTATCTCTTTACTTGTAACAGCCATCATTGGCATGAAACAGTATTGCCAGAGTAAGCGCATGGAAGAATTCGAGCGCCGCCAGGACGAAAGAGACGAACGCAGACACGCCGAAGGGAATAAGGCGCAGGCGGTCGAGTTTATCTCGAAGTATTACACAGACAGAGGCTTAATTCCGCTTTGCGCTGTCGCCGCCATGCACAATGCTCTTTTCCATTATTCACGTAAGATGTATTGGGAATTCTGCTGCCTTGTGCCGGAGGTGCAGAATCTGGTTCTTAAATTCAGCGATATTGACTTGCGGGTCAGGAAAGAGAATGACCTGTTCGTCCGTTGCATCGCCGCAGTCGAAGCCGCCCTCCGTGACCGCTTCCCAGAAGATGAACCTGTTCTTTATGATGACGGGAAATACGTGCTTCGCAGCCTGGAAAGGTATGCGGGGGAGAGACTGCCAGCACCTCGGGTTGACCTTCTTCCTGAGTGCTTGGACTCTTCGTTCCTGCCCCCTGATAGCTGTACCCTGGAGTACGATTATCTTATCCGTAAAGTCCTTTCCGAGGCCTTCGAGTCGAGGGACGCTTCCTTCACCCCTATTTCCCATCTAAAAAATGAGTATCAATTCGAATCGAGCTCCGAGATTGATGCCTGCCGGTTCGCGACGACCGTTGCATTCTACGCGGCGACCTACGGCTCTGGTAACGAGGTCAACGATAAGGACTATGGGTGCCCCGGAGGTTTCGATGACGAGAGAATCGAAACCATGGAGGACCTATTTCTTCTTGCCATCTTCCAGATATATACCAGGCTTCTGCTTCCGAACGAAGGGTAAAAAATGACACGGGGTATTTGTTATTTGACTCTGCACAATTCTGCACAATTCTGCCTAATTCATTTTTTCGAAACCTCAGTCATTTCCTTTGTTACTTGGGTATACTTAAAACAGAAATTGGTCGTAGGGCGCGACCAACGAAATCAAAAGAAAGCCCACTGAGAAGATTTTGGTCGTAGGGCGCGACCAACGGAATCAAAAGAAAGCCCACTGAGAAGATGCCTTCAATCTCTTTGGGTTGGAGGCGTTTTTTTTCGGAGGGTCTGCATGAATTCTAAAATCGTCTTTTTGACAAACTCGTTCTACAAAGATCATCCAAACCCGCCGTTCAAAGAGATAGAACAAAAGCAAAATCGTCCTTACATCGTCTTTTTGGTCGAAATAGAGGGACATACGTGGGCCATACCATTTCGCTCGCATATTCGCCATGGGCACGCATTCTTTACCGATCCCGAAAACAAATGCGGAATTGATTATTCGAAAGCCGTTGTTGTAGACAAGCCAGAATATATAGATCAACAGGTGCGTCCACACTTGCGCCAGAACGAATATGAAGCTCTTCGCGGAAATGAATTCGCAGTTCAAAAGGGATTTGAAAAATATATCAAGCTTTACAAGCGGGCTGTTCGATCGGGACATCCGCGCTATCAATTGCTTCTCAAGTATTCGACGTTGCAGAATTATGATTTGTAGCCAAGTTGGAGCATAGTGGTTTCAGGCTCCGCCGTATGCTTAAATCATATTCACACGATAATTTGAGGAAGGGACGCTATGTGGAGGCCACAAAACGTCCCTTCCTTTCTCTGATTGCATGCCGGGGTCCGGCTCGCAGTGCATCGGGCTCCGGCTGGGCCTGGACCGTTGCCGACCACCTGGAGCTAAACGGCTACGTCGCCCAAGACTAACATAGCGACCAAGACCACAGTGTCTACGTCCTCCTAGCCCAAGAGCATCACCTCGAACACAACAGCGCTTCCCAAGACCGGCGACACCAGCTGGATCGCCGCTTCCGTGACGCTATTCCTTCTGGGAACAGCGCTCCTGGCTGCCGCATATCGCTGCTAAAGACCCGTTAAAGTGAGACCAGGGGAGAGGTGAATGCAGCTATTGTAGAAGTCTTTAACCTTCTACTGAATCAACTTCTTAGAGATTGGTGCCGTATCAGCTATAGCTGCGACGGCACTTTTTAGCTGTGCTTGATAGCTTCACAACCCGTTACCCCTGTTGAGCCTTACACCCCATCTGCCAGAGCGATAAGATAATTGCAATCCAAATGCTGCCGTTTATAAAGCTTCTTATTCCACTAAAGGATTGATATATGTCTAATGAAACTAAAGTTGAGGTTGAAGATGTAGCCTCGTATATCAAATACATCAACGAACTTTCACCAACAATAGATGGTGACGCCCAAACAATTGAGTCTACATTTGTGTTTCGTGGACAAGGATCCACTAAGTTTGATCTTGTTCCGTCAATCGGAAGAGACAGTCTTTGGCGTAAACCGGGATCTGACGCCATTTCTCCTATCATAGGCACCCTTAAGCACGAGGCGGATATTATTGAAACCGCCTGCCGTATATTGCCAAATATTTTTAAACGAGATTTGCTTCCGATTGATCTTTTAGCCTGTCTCCAGCACTACGGAGTCCCCTCCAGACTATTAGATGTCACTTCAAACGCACTTGCCGCCCTCTATTTCGCCTGCGGAAATCTGGATGACGTGGGCGAAGTATTTATCTTTAGGCGACCGGGAGGGGATAAGCAGGAATATCCCATCTGTCAGGCAATCGCGGACTCGTGGCATCTGTTTATGAACTCTAAAGTGTTATCAGACTTTGCTTCACTTGCAATATCTAGACCATACTTTGACTATCAACGTGATCTAGTGCTTTCAAATTGCCCTGAACCAACCGATCAGGCAAAATGGTTTAAGGAGTGCTGCGAAGACACATTATTTGTCTACGGAACTAGATATCTCGATAGGCAAGCCGCTCAGTCGGGGCAATATATCCTTTTCCCAAATGACATTCGTGGTGAAGATCCTTATTTTTCGTTTGAGGAATTCATAAGTCCACTACCCAAAGACAGCCCCGTAATAACCGGTCGTTGCATAGTGCCATCTGATAGAAAAGCATCAATACTGAACGAGTTGAGTAAACTTGGCATTACCGAAGCTTCGCTCTTTCCCGGCAGCATTGAGAAGAGATGCGCCGGCATAGTGAGTGAGATTAAGAGACACCGTCACTGAAGATTGCTCTTAATATCAGCGTAGAGAATTATGCTTCAGACATTATGTCATACGTACTTATAAGGTTCATTGCCTAAAATCTCAATTTAAAACCGATATTTGTTCAAAGCTAACAAATATTGGTTTTAAAACAATATAATTGTCTTTGTTATTAAAGGATGTCTGCGGGCGTCGACTCTTTCGAGAAGGATTCTAAAGATGATCCTCAATTTCTCATTTAAGAACTTTCAGAGCTTTCGAGACGCTCAACAGTTCTCATTTGAACCGATTTCGAGCAAAAAGGAATTTGGGCCCGTGCGAGCAGCCGCAATTTACGGTGCAAACGCGTCAGGCAAATCAAATTTCTTAGACGCCCTGGACTTTGTTTCGTATTTTATTCGCAACGGTTACGCAACAGGTGATTCGAATTCTCATATACCTGTCATTCCTTTTTTACTTGACTCAGAGTCTCGATCAAGTGATACCGAGTTCTCGATTGAATTTACCGCCAGCAATTTGAAGTATGAGTTTTCATTTGGTGTAAACAAAAATGAGGTTACTTATGAGAACCTCACCGTATACCGATCGAAACAACCGTCCCTCCTCTATGACCGTTCTTCGGTAAACGGGAAACAGTCGATTAAATTTGGCAGCTCCTTTACGGGCGCTAAAAAACAGCTTTGGGATCTCACGCGTAAAAACTCCTTGTTCTTATCTGTTGCCGCGGCGGCAGGCAATAATGTGATTCAGCCGGCATTCGCTGCTCTCGCCAACGATGTCTATCTCTACGACGCAACGCATTATCTAGCAGAACTTGCAACCATTAAAAAACTGTTTATTAACGATGACCCTCGAGCCCAAATGCTATCTCAGCTCATTAAATATGCTGACATCGGAATTGATGGCATGGGCGTTCGTCAAGCTGAAGGCGTCCCTAGTTTAAAAGATTCACTCATCGGACCCGATGATATTCCACAAGAGGCGCGCAATAAAATATCAGTTAACTTTAAATGGTCGTTCGCTTATGACCTGTTCTTCCACCACAAAGGCTCGGGAGATGGCTTTTGGCTGGACTCCGCCCATGAATCGGAGGGCACAAAAGCTGCGCTGGCGTTTTTCTCGGTAGTCTTACGCTCTTTAAGCAGTGGGGCCACAACGGTAATTGACGAGCTTGATTCGAGCCTTCATCCCACGCTGTTGCGCGACTTTGTCTCACTGTTTGCCGATCCCAGCACTAATCCAAGGGGTGCGCAGCTGATCTTCTCAACTCATGATGTCACCTTGATGACGCGCACGAGTCCCATGGAAGAGGTGCTTGAACGTGATCAGGTTTGGTTTGTAGAAAAGGACTCTGAAGGTGCTTCGCAATTAATTGCTGCTATGGAATATTCCCCTCGCGCAAATGAGAATCTGGGGCGCAATTATATGAACGGAGTCTATGTGCCGCTGCCCAGCCCAAGTTTTCATCAACTTGTGGCCCAACTTATGAAGGAAGGCGCTGACATAGATGGCTAAAACAGAAAGAAGGGGACTTACTCGCGGCCGCAAAAAGCAGACAAGAGCCAAGCGAAAGCGCCATCTAATTGTGTCCAATGGAAAGGTGACCGAAACCGAATACTTTAACTTCCTTATTACTGAAATGGACGTTCGCGGAAACGTGCGGTATCGGCATATTGACGGAGACCCCTTGAAGGTCGCCAAGCAGCTTTCGCGAGAGCTCGATTCAGATAAAAAGGCCGTTAAAGCAGGCGAAATCGAAGCATTGAGTTCCGCATGGATCGTGGTCGATTCAGATGAGTTCAGAAACCTAGCCGCAGCAGAACGAGAAGCAAAGACAAAGGGAGTTAGGCTCGCGATCTCCAACCCATGCTTTGAAATATGGCTTATCGATCATGTCTCACCATGCCCGGAAACTTTTGCATCGACGCCACAATGTGAGAAAAGAGCGCGCGACCTTGGCGTTCTAAAATCTACTGACCCCAACAGGTCTTCCGCGTCAAAGTTCAAGTCGGTAAATCTCGAAATGATTGACGGCAACAAGGGCCAGGCTTTGACCAATGCCGCAAAGCACAATACGGATAATAAACGTCGTGCAAGAGAAATGAATCCGGACAACGTTGTCGCCTATCAAGTATGGACAGACTTGCCTGATCTTGTAGATGACGTATTTGGGTCGGGTAACTAGTGTGATTCAACCCGCGTTAGGGGCAGGCTTTTAACTCAATAAGTTGTAAACGAGGTAGCAATGCTTTGGAGCTATGTTCAGCTAGATGACGGCACTCAGTTTGCCTACTCGGAGACAAGAGAAGACGGAACCGTTCGCGTAGCCGTCTAGCGTCCGGTTGACCTTGGCATTGACCATGCGGAATGCTTCTTGCCTGTGACCAAATGGTTCAACGTCGAAGGGTTTTCTACCGACGATCTGGATTTTTTGACCGAGTTCGCTAGATCAAACGCCCGCTTATCTTTGAGCTTGCAGAACGGCAAAAAGCCGGACCGGCGGCATCGGCGCTGGCCCACTGACGCTCAACTGTTGAACGGTAATTAACTCATGATTTCGCCTACCGACATATCCACTGCCGTCACCCGCGTGCTGGCTCAATACGACGTCTGCGAAGCCTATTTATTTGGCTCGTTTGCCCGAGGCGAGCAAACGCCCGATAGCGATATTGACTTGCGTCTAGTTTGCGGCAACACCATGACGTTCGGCACGCTTTACGAACTCTCCCATGAGCTCGAGAGGGAACTTGGGCGAAAGGTTGATATCGTCACCAACCCACCAGAGCACATGCGCCCGGCATTCCGCAAAAGCATCGAGCAAGATGAGGTGCGTGTCTATGAAGCTCTGTAAGCAGGACGAGGCGTTAGTGTGCTCCGGCATGATCAGCAAGTCAGAATTTTGTCGCATACTTCCGGACTCGGCGAGCCTTAGAAGCCAGTATTGAACTCAAACTCGGTTCCAGACACCCTCTTGCTATTTGAATACAGGTATCGCTCTAGCGATAGTATGTTATACTATCGCTAGAGCGATACCTGTTAGGAGACTCGCGTGGAACTGTGGCATGGTTCTCAGAAAATCATTGAGACTCCCCAGCTTGGCCTGGGGAAAATCCATAACGACTATGGACAGGGATTCTATTGCACAGAGAGCCTCGACCTTGCAAGGGAATGGGCATGCTCGCGCGATGCCGATGGCTTTGCGAATCGCTATGAACTCGATATAGCCGATCTCAAAGTTCTCGACTTGCTATCGCCGCAATATTGCGTCCTGCATTGGATAGCGTTGCTCGTTGAGCATCGTTCTTTTCGCAAAGATACCGCCATTGCCGCGGGGGCGTGCGAATATCTCCATGATCACTTTCTACCTCAGACGAGCACTTGCGACGTAATAAGGGGGTGGCGTGCGGACGACTCGTACTTTAGCTATGCCAGAGCTTTTGTAAACAATACGATCACCGTCGATCAGCTTGGACGATCTATGAGGCTCGGTAACCTGGGGGAGCAGATTGTGCTCAAAAGCGAGCGTGCGTTTAAGAGCATTCGTTTTGCTGGATTTGAACGTGCGCAGCAAGATCTGTATGGTCCATTGGCCAAGGAACGAGATGAAGCGGCAAGGGCGCAGTATCGGGAGCTCCTTGCCGAAAACCCGTTTGAGGGAATACGTATCGTCGATATCATTCGAGAGGGGATGACGGGCGATGACCCACGCCTACAGTGAGATGTATCTCGAGGATGCAATGAGAACGCTGGGCGAGGCGGTCGATTTTGCTCTCTGTGACCAAGGGCTGACTCCAGCCGAGTTGACGGCGATCATGTCGAACGCTCTTGAGATGAAACAGTTTGAGCGCGGTATACCTCGCGTCGTCTGCGGCATGGCGGGCGACGAGCTCGCGCGCGATATCATCGCCCATGCGGGACTGACCCCCGTCGAATGCAGGGAGACCTATCCGTTCGACCGTTCGCCTCAGTATTGGGCGGGGTGGGTTATGGCCTATACGCAATGGATGAGCAGCTTGGGCTTTAATAAGCTACTCGAAGTCGCTCCGCTCGATTGGATCATCGGCTCGTACCATCCGCTCCACGAGGCCTCCGAAGATAAATTCGCCCAGATTGTCATCGAAAAATGGAACAACGCCCAGGCAGACAAAAAGGGCCTCAAGGCGGCACGAAAGGCTGCCGGACTAACGCAAAAACAGCTCGCCGCCCAATCGGGGGTTAAGCTTCGCGCCATACAACTCTACGAGCAGAACCAGCTCGACCTACGCCGCGCCTCGGTTTCCTCGGCATTGGCGCTTGCAGACACCCTAAACTGCACCATCGAAGACCTCGTCTGGCAACCGATTGCTCTGGAGTACGACTCGCAGGCTATTTCGTCTGTAAAGCTATAGAGGAGTCAGACATGCCTTGGAGCTATGTTCAACAAGATGACGGCGCTGATTGCGTTGCTCAAGAAGATCATTCAACTGCGCACGTGGCAAATTCAGCATCACCGATTTTGCTCGGCGGCACCACGTCAATCGACGAAGCTATTCGGCTGACCATTTCGAACATGCCCAACGCGCTCAGGCTCTTGGAGAACTCATGATGGCGGACACGAAGCGGGGAGCGCATCCGTTCGCGCCGCTCGTGCTCGATGATGCCGGTTCGCTCGAAGATATGGCCGCGACCGTGATGCGCCTGCACAGCACGCTGATGACGGTCGGACGCTGCTATACAACCGACGCCACAGGCGACCGGGCCGCGCTTGAGCTTGGATGCGTCGAGTCCGTGCTTGCGGGTGCATTCTGTACGATATTCGGTCAATCGCCGACCGATCGCTTCGCAGACATCTTTGACCAGGTCACCTACGTGGCCGAGCACATGGTCAAGGACCACATCTTTGAAGACGGTAACAAACGAACCAGCCTTGTCTTTGCGTTGTCCGTCTTAAGGTTCGCAGGCACTCCGGTCGTGCTGTCTGACAGCCCCGAACCAAAAGACAACCAGTACTACGCCTGGATCCAGGACCTCGTTTCCAGTCGCCGCACGAACAGCGAGCTAGCCGAAGAGCTGCGCTGCGGATTCGTTACGGGCACGGGCGATCTGTCGCTCGTATAGAATCTAAGCATCCGCACGCCAGTTAATGAATTGATTGGACACCACATGGAGATCCCCAGCACCCTGTGCAGTAATGTGTACGACTTCGCGTTTTGCCCCGAGCCCTGCTACGACCGCCTGGTCGACCTCGCCGACCCCGAGGACTGGGGTCCCGGCAACCGCATCCTCAGAAACTACCTGTCGTTTTCATTTAGCCGGGCGGTGTTCCTGACCGAGCGCGACGTGGACCAGACCGCGCCGTCCAACCTACCGCTGGTGTTCGATGACGACCGCTGCCTGTTTAACACCGGCCTGTACACGCGCCGCTACGAGACCATCTATGGCCTGTTTGAACCCAACACCAAGCCCGACGCGCGCCAGCGCTGGTTTTTGAAGGGCTTCTTTAAGGAGAGCGACCCCATGCTGGTCTCATTTGAGTACCTGCCGTGCCGCGTGCGCTTTGCCGAGGACCCCTCCGAGCTAGTCTTTGACTACCGCCTTCCCATCCGCTCCAACATCGACCACATTCTGGGCGATGAGGAGAACCTTACGCGCATCCCCGCCAGCCTGATGAGGGAGGGAAACTCGCTGCTGCTGCGCCGCGCCTTTGAGGGCGCCGTCGTCGAAGCCGCCCGTCGCGCCGCCGCCAATTACACGCTCGCCGTGCCGCAGTTCTACGGCGGCCGGATCCAACTGCTGCTGCCGCTGTGCCTAACCGGCGACAAGCCCGAGCTGGCGCTGACCATCCAGCGCGAGGACGGCTTCTATGCCGCGCGCACCTGCCTCACACTTGACATGGCCTACAACAACGCGCGACTTATCTGCCGCCCCGAGACTTCCTGGATTAAACGATAAAGGGTGATTAAGCTGCGGTTTTGCCGATTGCTTTGGTTGTTTTGGCCTGGCTAGCACCCACGAATTTAAAATCGATGGCAAAAAGTTCTTGGTAAACCACGTACGGCTATGTTAGTATCTCTTTTGCCGAAAGGCGACGGGCGATTGGCTCAGGGGTAGAGCATATCCTTCACACGGATGGGGTCACAAGTTCGAATCTTGTATCGCCCACCATCAAAAGCGTAGGTCAGAGGTGTTAAACCTCTGACCTTTTTCTATTTGACACCAAGCTTGACACCAAATCTGACACCAAAATCGAATCGAAATTTTTAAATGCGTATCTAGCTGATCTCTCCTGAACTGACGTCATCGCGCGTTTTGCATAAAGCTCATGCGCTCTTTCATTGAATTTGCCATGGGATTCACGCACAAATGTGGAGATAGGGACCACGGCCCCAGAACTCCTACCAGCAGATTTGTGCCGCACGGCGATCTTTAGGCGCAATGCGTCAAGCTATTGGCCAGCATTTGGTCAGCTTCCGGTACTCACCCGCATGATGCCGCCATTGATAATCGGTCTACCTGCAAACATAACGGCACGCAGCCAAAGCTAGGGGAGGCCCATATGGACGAGATCATCTGCGCAAACACCGCATTCCGCTACTGGCGCTGCCCACCGCAGGTGCGCGACCTCTACCCGCGCCTGCCCAATTCCGAAGACGGCTGGCGAGCTCTATCCCAAGCCCCTTTTGTAACCGAAGTCCTCAAGACCCCGGTTATCGCTGTTGCTTCGCCAGGTTGTTGTAATCACCACTCGGGATTGCGCTCCACTATTCGCTGGGAAGGGGCATCGGATGCCGGCACAACAATCGACACTCATTTAGGCTTTAGTGTCACCAATCCGCTTAACACGTTATTTACTATGACACGCTTTGTGTCCCAAATAGATCTCGTACTAGCTATGTACGAACTTTGCGGCTGGTTTTCTGTTTTCGAGCCGACCCCCGCTGCCGAAATACAGTTAAAAATGGCGGTAGAGGAGAATCGCAATTCCAGTACGCAGGATCTGTTCGAACTTGGAGAAGGCGAAGACGAGGTTCCTTGGAAACGAGTTTATGCCCGTGCAACCGTAAAGGTACCAGATAATGAAGACCAAACGAACAAGCGTGAGGACGGAAGAGAGGTTACGAAACTCAAAGGTACTTCGCTTTGGATGAGAAAGCCGCTCATCGAACTGAGCGACCTGCATCGTTTCGCCAAGAAGGTCAAAAGTCAAATGTGGGGAAAGCAATTTTATGATGCCGCTCAGCAGGTTATCGGCATTGCTGCGTCTCCACTCGAGGTTGCGGGGGTACTGCTTCTAAGTCGTTCTCGACGTCTAGGTGGTTCAGGATTCAGATACGTGTACCTCAACGATTTAACCCCTCTATCCGTTGCAGCCCAAAGCATCGCAGGTCAAAAGGTCTGCTACGGCGACATCGTGATCGTAAACCCAATCCTAATGAAGGCAGTTATTATCGAGATCCAAGGTGAGGTCATCCATGGGTCGGGCGCAGTACTCGACCACGATGCTGAGCGCATGACTGCGCTCCAGAGCATGGGTTTCGACGTGTTCCTGGTGACTCACGATATGCTCAACGATTCAAAGCAGCTAGACACCATAGTCAGAAGTGTCTGCGACCGTTTAGGGATTCGCTATAAAGCCAAAACTGAGGCAATGAAGTGCGCAGAGACGAGACTGCGAGCAAATGTTTTGTGCAACTGGTTGGAAATCGGAAATTAGCTGCGACAAGGCATTTGAACGAGCATATTTGCATGTTGGCGAACCAGTGTCATTTCAAAACCATGCCGGATTACGGGGCTGGACCCGGACCGGCCGTCCATGCCCTGCATTCCACGGAATGCGCAAGCCGTCTACCTGCGGTTTTGATTTTACCGATGACGGCATGCTCGGAGGTTCCCGGCCTGGCCCCGTAAACCGGCATGGTTTTGAAATCGCCGGGTCGGCGGGAGCGCGATTGGCCCCGGTAATGGGCCTGGCGCCAGCGGGACGGCCGTTGGGCGGATGGCGGCCCGCGCCGCGGCTGCGAAATTTTCCAAAATTGTCCTTGCATCGTGGTCCGAGTTCCCGTATAGTACTTTTTCGCACGGGGGCGTAGCTCAGCTGGGAGAGCGCTTGACTGGCAGTCAAGAGGTCAGGGGTTCGATCCCCCTCGTCTCCACCCGAGCATTGAATGAGGCTCCAACGCAAGTTGGGGCCTTTTTTCATATAGGCACACAAGGTCAAAGGCGGCACCATGATCCTCCTGGTCGACAAGATCGTCCGTTGAACGGGCGCCGCGTGCATGGTAGTATTTCACGACGTGGTTCAAGATAGGGATCTGTTCTATTGGCCTCTATCGCACACGCCATTTTATAAGGGCTCTTGGCGCAACGGTTAGCGCAGGGGACTCATAATCCCTGGGTTCTGGGTTCGAATCCCGGAGGGCCCACCAGAGAATCAAGGGGCCGGGCAAATAGCCCGGCTTCTTTTTGCTATAGTTCACACTCCATATGCCTGCCAAATTGCTTTGATAAACGTTTGCGGTTCAAATCCACGTAAAAGATTATGCTGGTTGACAGGAACCATTTCAAAACTATGCCGGATTACGGGGCTGGACCCGGACCGGCCGTCCATGCCCTGCATTCCACGGAATGCGCAAGCCGTCTACCTGCGGTTTTGATTTTACCGATGACGGCATGCTCGGAGGTTCCCGGCCTGGCCCCGTAAACCGGCATGGTTTTGAAATCGCCGGGTCGGCGGGAGCGCGATTGGCCCCGGTAATGGGCCTGGCGCCAGCGGGACGGCCGTTGGGCGGATGGCGGCCCGCGCCGCGGCTGCGAAATTTTCCAAAATTGTCCTTGCATCGTGGTCCGAGTTCCCGTATAGTACTTTTTCGCACGGGGGCGTAGCTCAGCTGGGAGAGCGCTTGACTGGCAGTCAAGAGGTCAGGGGTTCGATCCCCCTCGTCTCCACCCGAGCATTGAATGAGGCTCCAACGCAAGTTGGGGCCTTTTTTCATATTGGCACACAAGGTCAAAGGCGGCACCATGATCCTCCTGGTCGACAAGATCGAAAAAAGCTTCGGCGCACGCGTCCTCTTTAGCGGCGCGTCCTTCCAGATCAACCCCGGCGAGCGCTTCGCGCTCGTGGGACCCAACGGCGCCGGCAAAACCACCATGCTCAAAATCATCATGGGCATCGACAGCCCCGACGCCGGCCAGGTCCAGTACGCCAAGGACTGCCAGGTGGGCTACCTGGAGCAGGAAACCAACCTGGAGCAAAAGGACACCACCATCCTTGCCGAGGTCATGGCCGCTGCCAAGGAAATTCGCCGCATGGGTGAGCGCGCCAACGAGCTGCAGGCTAAGATCACCGAACTCTCCGAACAGGGGAAGGACGTCGATGCACTCCTCAACGAGTACGGCCAGGTCCAGGACCGCTTTGAGCACCTGGGCGGCTACGAGCTCGAGAGCAACGCCCGCAAAATCCTGTCCGGCCTGGGCTTTAAGGTCACCGACTTTGAGCGCCCGTGCTCCGAGTTCTCGGGCGGCTGGCAGATGCGCATCGCGCTTGCTAAGCTCTTCCTGCGCCACCCCGACCTGCTGCTGCTCGACGAGCCCACCAACCACCTGGACCTCGAGAGCGTCCAGTGGCTGCGCGGCTTTATCGCCAACTACGACGGCGCCGTCCTCATCGTCAGCCACGACCGCGCCTTCATGGACGCCTGCGTCGACCACGTCGCCGCCCTCGAGAACCGCCGCGTGACCACCTACACCGGCAACTACAGCAGCTACCTCAAGCAGCGCGAGGACAATCTGGAGCAGATGCGCGCCAAGCGCGCCGCCCAGGAGCGCGACATCGCGCATATGCAGGTCTTCGTCGATAAGTTCCGCTATAAGCCCACTAAGGCCGCCCAGGCGCAGGAGCGCATCCGCAAGATCGAGCAGATCAAAAAGGAGCTTGTCATCCTGCCCGAAGGCCACAAGCACATCGACTTTAAGTTCCCCGACCCGCCGCGCTCCGGCGACATGGTCGTGGGCCTCGAGGGCGTCTCCAAGTCATACGGCGATAAGCACATTTACAGCGACATCGACCTCAAGCTCTACCGTGGCGAGCATGTGGCGCTCGTCGGCCCCAACGGCGCCGGTAAGTCCACCCTCATGAAGATCCTCGCCGGCCTGGAGCCGCCCACCACCGGCACCCGCGACCTGGGCACCAACGTCGGCGTCGCCTACTACGCCCAGCACGCACTCGAGGGTATGACCGAGTCCAATACCGTCCTGCAAGAGATCGACACCGTTACGCCCAAGTGGACCGTGCCTCAGCAGCGTAGCCTGCTGGGCGCCTTCCTGTTTAGCGACAACGATTCCATCGAAAAGCAGGTTCGCGTCCTCTCCGGCGGCGAAAAGGCGCGTCTGGCCCTGGCAAAGATGCTCGTGGCCCCCGAGGCGCTCCTGTGCCTGGACGAGCCCACTAACCACCTGGACATCGACTCGGTGGACATGCTCGAGAACGCCCTGCAGAACTTCCCCGGCACCATCGTGCTGATCAGCCACGACGAGCACCTGGTACGCGCTGTGGCCAACCGCATCATTGACATCCGCGATGGCAAGGTCACGGTCTACGATGGCGACTACGACTACTACCTCTACAAGCGTGAGGACCTCGCGGCCCGCGCCGCCGCCGAGGCGGCAGGGGAGAGCGCACCGGCCACAGCCAAGTCCGCCAAGGTCACCGCGGCCCAACCCGATGCGCCCGCCACCGTCTCCAAGCCTGCCGAGGGAAAAAAGACCAAGGAGCAAAAGCGCGCCGAGGCCCAAGCCCGCGCCGCGCTCAACAAAAAGCTCAAGGGTGTGCGCAACCAGCTCAAGAAGATCGAGGCGGAACTCGACAAAAAGCGAGCCCGCTATGACGAGCTTATGGAATTGATGGCAAGCGAAGAGCTTTATGCCGATCAGGACAAGTTCAACGCCGCGCTGGGGGAATATAACGGCCTTAAGCAAGAGCTACCCAAGCTCGAGGACGAATGGCTCGAGCTTTCCACCCAGATCGAAGAGGAGACCGCGCGTGAACTCTCGTAAGGCCGCTGCCGTGGCGATGAGCATCATCGCCGTCGCCTGTCGCATCTGCGGCATCTTTATGAGCGCGATGACCGTGCTGCTGTGCTTTAGCGGCCTGACCGCCAAGCTGCAGATCGTCGGCTTTGTCGTTGAGCTTTCGCGCGCGCTGCCGAGTGCTATCGCCGGCTACGGCGTCATCACATCGCCCTTTGGCGGTGTGTTCCGCCTGGATTACGCCATCGTGGCCGTCATCCTGTTTGTGGCCGATTACCTGCTCACGCGTGCCTCGCGCCGCGTCCGCTAGGGGATCGCCATGTCCAGCAGCTACTTCATGAACCTGCTTGCCAGCGCCGTTGCCGTCATCGTTGGTATCGTCATCCACGAGAGCGCGCATGCCGCTGCGGCCTGGGCGCTCGGCGATAAGACGGCCCGTTCGCGCGGCCGTGTTTCGCTCAACCCACTCAACCATATCGACCCGTTCGGTACCATTCTCCTACCGCTGCTGATGCTCGCCGCCGGCGGTCCGGTGTTCGCCTTTGCCAAGCCCGTGCCCGTATACCTCAATAACCTTAAGCACCCCAAGCGCGACGAGGTCCTGGTGAGCGTGGCCGGCCCCGCATCGAACATCGCGCTGGCATGCCTTGCGGCCGCTCTCATGCACGCGACATACGGCAACCTCTACACCAGCATGTCCTTTGCCGTGGCGTCCCAAATCATGAACTTCGGCGCCACCTTTATCGTGGTCAACCTGTCGCTCGCGTTCTTTAACCTCATCCCGATCCCGCCGCTCGACGGCTCGTCGATCATCGTGCCCTTCCTCAAAGGCAAGGCGCTCAACAACTATTACCGTCTGCAACAATACGCTATGCCCATCCTCATCCTGGTGCTGTACCTGCTGCCTATGTGGACCGGCATCGATGTAATCGGCCGCTATTTCGACGTTACCGTGTATCCGCTTGCTGAGCAGCTGCTCAACTTCGCAATCGCCGGTATCTAAGGTAAACTAACAGGTCGACCGTGCAAAACGGTCGCAACATGCACCCAAACCGCGCCGCGAAGGCGCCGTCAAAGGAGGTCGAAGATGTCGTATCGCGTGTCGACGCAGGTCTACAGCGGACCGTTCGACCTGCTGCTGCAGCTGGTAACCCGCCAAAAAGTTGATATCGGCGCCATCTCGATCAGCGAGGTGGCCGAGCAGTACCTTGCCGAGGTCGAGCGCATCGAGGCGCTAGACCTAGATGTGGCGAGCGACTTTTTGCTGGTCGCGGCAACCCTTTTGGACATCAAGGCCGCCTCGCTGGTGCCCCAGGAGGCCCCCAGCAAATCCGTCGACGATGACGAGGACGACGAAGACCTCGAGGAACTCAGCGCGCTCGACGGCGACGCCCTGCGCGAGGTCCTGATCCAGCGCCTGATCGCCTACAAGCAGTTTAAGGGCGCGGCGGCGGCCCTTGGCGCGCGCATGCAGGCCGAGAGCCGCATGCATCCGCGCGTGGCCGGTCCCGACCCCGAGTTTTTGGGTCTTATGCCCGACTACCTGACCGGCATCACGCTGCGCGGCCTCGCCGTCATCTGCGCCGACCTGGACGGCAAGCGCCAGACCTTCCTGCTGGAGGCCGAGCACGTGGCTCCGCATCGCGTGCCGCTCGACCTGACGGTGGCCTCGGTCGACCGCTTTACCATGGCGCACCAAACCTGCACCTTCCGCGAGCTGCTGGACGGCGACGCCACGACTGAGCAGCTCGTTGTCACCTTTCTGGCCATGCTCGAGCTCGCCAAGCGCGGCTCGCTTACGCTGAGCCAGGACAAGATTTTTGGAACCATTCAAATCAACCGCGTCGAGGGCGCCGAGGCATACGTGCCCGGCGAGGGCCCCGAGCTCACCGAATAGGAGCGGCAACCATGTCAACCCTTTCCACGCTAGAGGCAAACAGTCTCAAAGGCGCCCTCGAGGCGCTGCTGCTGGTGTCGAGCGACCCCGTGAGCGCACCCGCGCTGGCAGGTGCGCTGGATATCGCCCCGGGAGAGTGCGCGTCGCTGTTGGCCGAGCTCAAGGTTGAGTACGAGGAGGCCAATCGCGGCTTTCAGCTGCGCGAAGTCGCCGGTGGCTGGCGTCTGTTTACACACCCCGCCTACCACGATGTGGTCGAGGCCTATGTACTGAGCTGGGACACGCAAAAACTGTCGCAGGCGGCGCTCGAGACCCTGGCCGTCATCGCCTACCACCAGCCCGTCACGCGCGAGGTGGTCAAGGGCATCCGCGGCGTCAACTCCGACGGCGTCATCGCGTCGCTCGTTGACAAGGGTCTGGTGCGCGAGCTCGGCCGCGACCCCCAGCGCGGTCAGGCCATCATCTACGGCACGACCAACGCCTTTTTGGAGAAGTTCGGTCTGCGCTCCACCCGCGATCTGCCCGACCTGGAACAGTTTGCCCCCGACGAGCAGTCGCGTCAGTTTATCCGCGAGCGCCTAAGCGGCCGCAGCATCCAGTCCACGCTCGAAGAGCAGGCCGAGGACCTGGACGAAGAGCGCGAACTTCTCGATACCGATGTTGAGGACGACGCAGATGATGAGATCCTGACCAGCGGTGTCAGCTCGGAGGACATGCATGACGAGGATTAACGAAGCAGGGGAGGCGCGCATCGCAAGCGCCACGGACACCGCAGCGCCCGACGCCCAGCCCGTCTACCCGCACACCATGCGCCTGCAGCGCTTTTTGGCGCGCGCGGGCGTGGCGAGCCGCCGCGGCTCGGAGGACCTGATGACCGCCGGCCGCGTGACCGTTAACGGCCAGGTCGCGACCGAACTGGGCACCAAGGTCGACGTCGACCGCGACCAGATCGAGGTCGACGGCATGCCCGTCAAGCTCGGCCAGGGCGCCGTGTACCTAATGCTCTACAAGCCGACCGGCTACCTCACCACCATGAGCGATCCACAGGAGCGCCCTTGCGTGGCCGACCTGGTTCCGCGTGACCGCTTTCCAGGGCTCTTCCCGGTGGGTCGCCTGGACCGCGACACCACGGGCCTTTTGCTCTTTACCACCGACGGCGACCTGTCGCAGGACCTGCTGCATCCCAGCAAGCACGTCTATAAGACCTACCAGGCACTCGTTGACGGCGAACTGTCCGACCGCGACCTCACGCCGCTGCGTCGCGGCATCGAGCTCGACGACGGCCTGTGCCAGCCGGCAATCTGCCGCGTCATTAACGCTCGCGAGGCCGAGGCGGTGGCTCCGCAAGGCGTTAAGCCCGGCACCACCGCCGTGGAGGTCATCATCCGCGAGGGGCGCAAGAACCAGGTCAAGCGCATGCTGAGCAAGATCCACCACCCGGTGATTCGCCTGCACCGCTGTAACTTTGCCGGTCTGGAGCTTAAGGACGTTGCCAAGGGCTCTTGGCGCGAGCTTACCGACCGCGAGGTGCAGATCCTCAAGTCCGGCGGTATTCCGCCCAAGCAGGCAAGCTCCAAACGCAGCGCCGCGCCGGCAACCAACACCGCGACCCGCACGCGTCACCACGGCAGCCACGGCTCCGCGCCCAAGCGCAACACCTACCGTGAGCGCTACACGAGCTAGGCAACCCGCCAAGCCGCAGCGCCAGCGTCCCATACCAGTACGTCAACCACCGAAAGGAAGCATTACATGATCGTCGCCATCGACGGCCCCGCCGGTTCCGGCAAGTCCACTATCGCCAAGGAGATCGCCCGCCAGCTTGGCTTTAACAAGCTCGACACGGGCGCCATGTATCGCGCCGTCACCTTCGCCGCGCTCGACCGCGGCATCGACCTGGATGACGAGGCGGCCATCGACGCCCTCGCCGAGCAGATCGAGATTCGCTTTACCAACGGCACCGGCGAGGACACGCGCCTGACCATCGACGGCAAGGACGCCTCGGCTGCCATCCGCACCCCACAGGTCGACGCCAACGTATCCAAGGTCTCGGCCTACCCGGGCGTGCGCGCGGCCATGCTCATCCACCAGCGCCGCGCCGCCGAGGACCGCGACATCGTCGCCGAGGGTCGCGACATCGGCACCGTCGTGTTCCCCAACGCGCAGGTCAAGGTCTTCCTGACCGCCGACCCGCGCGAGCGCGCCCGTCGCCGCGTGCTGCAGCGCCACCAAAACGACGCCCAGCCGCTCAGCGACGCACAGCTCGAGACCGAGGTCGACGAGACCCTCGACGCCCTCAAGCAGCGCGATAAGCTCGATAGCAGCCGCGAGGTCGCGCCGCTCGTGCCCGCCGAGGACGCGGTGCACGTCGACTCCACCGCCCACACCATCGATGAGGTCGTCCGCATTATCGAGGACCTCATCAACCAAAGGAGGTAGCCCATGCGCCTGTTTAAGCAGACGCCCGAGGATTACTACAACGCCCCCTACGCCGAGTTCCCCGCGCTCATCCGCGGCACCGTCGCCGTGGTCATGGGCATCCTGTGGGTCTTCTCCAAGCTCATGTGGCGCTGGAAGGTAGAGGACGCCGACTTGCTGTTTGAGCGCCAGGAAGGCCGCGGCAGCGTGGTCATCTGCAACCACACCTCGATGGCCGAGCTCCTGGCTGTAGAGACGGCACTGTTCTTTGGCGGCCGCCGCGTGCGCCCCATTTTTAAATCCGAGTTTGCCAAGAGCAAGATCGTGCGCTGGGCCTTTAGCCGCGTGGGCGGCATTCCCGTCGAGCGCGGCACCGCCGACATGAAGTGCCTGCGCGCCGCCCAGCATGCGCTACAACGCGGCGAGGACGTCCTGATCTTCCCCGAGGGCACGCGCATCCGTTCGCGCGAGATTAAACCCGAGGTCCACGGCGGCTTTGCGCTCATCGCCCAGATGGGCAAGGCACCCGTCAACCCGCTCGCCATCTGCGGCTGGTCCGATATCACGCCTGCGGGCAAAAAGCTCATGCGCCCCAAAAAGTGCTGGATCCGCGCCGGCAAGGCCATCTCGCTATCCGACGCTCCGGCCGAGCTCAAGCGTAAGGAGCGCCTGGCTTGGTTCGAGTCCGAGGCCATGAGTCGCGTCTACGCCATGCGCGATGACCTGTGCGCCGAGCACCCGGGTAGGTTCTAGCTATGGGCGAGGAAGTCATGAACACCGTCGAGGCCGTTGCCGGAAAGGCGGACGCCCCTACCATTGAGATCGCTGCCCACGCCGGCACCTGCTACGGCGTGCAGCGCGCACTCGATATGGCCCTGGCGGCCGCCCCGCAGGCGGGGGAGAGCGCTCAGGTCCACACGCTGGGCCCGCTCATCCATAACCCCATCGTGGTGCGCGAGCTTGCCGAGGCAGGCGTCGGTCTGGCCGAGACCCTAGACGATGCCGCATCGGGCACCGTGATCATTCGCGCGCACGGTGTGGTGCCGCAGGTCATCGACGCCGCTCGCGAGCGCGGCCTTACCGTGGTCGACGCCACCTGCCCCTACGTGAAGAAGGTCCACGTGGCGGCCGAGCGCCTGGTGCGCGAGGGCTACCGCGTGATCGTCGTGGGCGAGCCGGGCCACCCCGAGGTCGAGGGCATTCTGGGCCACGCTGGTGATGACGCTCAAGTCGTGAGCTGCGCCGCCGATGCTGACGCGCTGCCGCTCAAGGGCAAGGTGGGCCTGGTTGTGCAGACCACCCAAACCGCGCAGAACCTGGCCGAGGTTGTGGCCTCCATCACCCCGCGTGTGCAGGAACTGCGCGTGATCAACACCATCTGCGCCGCCACGAGCGAACGGCAGCAGGCAGCCGCGTCGCTTGCCAACCGCTGCGACTGCATGGTCGTGGTGGGCGGCAAGAACTCGGGCAACACCCGTCGCCTGGCGCAAATCTGCGCCGACGTCTGCGAGCACACGCATCACATCGAGGAAGCTTCCGAGCTCGAGGCCGCATGGTTTGCCAGCGCGCGCCATATCGGCATCACCGCCGGAGCCTCCACCCCGCAAGAACACATCGAACGCGCCGTCGCGCGCATCAAGGAGCTTTGCCGCTAATCATGGACCAGACCGTACCCGCATACGCCGCCGAGGTGGCCGATTACGGGCGCAGCCGCGACCCCGAGCCGGGTGATGGCGCGCTCGTAAAGAACGTGCGCCCCGAATCGCCCGCATGGGATGTGGGTATCGAGCCGGGCATGCGCGTGCTCACGGTCAACGGCGAGCAACTCACCGACATGATCGTATGGCTTTGGGAAGCCGATGACGACACCGTCGACCTTGAGGTTTTCGATCCGCGCGACGGCACCGTCACCCCCGTGGAGCTCGACCGCTTTCCGGGAGAGGACTGGGGCCTTGAGTTCGACGGCCCCATCTTTGACGGCATGCGCACCTGTGTAAACGCCTGCGTGTTCTGCTTTATGACCATGCTGCCCAAGGGCGGTCGCTCCACGCTCTACATCCGCGATGACGACTACCGCCTGAGCTTTTTGCAAGGTAACTTTGTCACGCTTACGAATCTCTCCGACGAGGACGTGCAAAACGTCATCGACCGCAACATGAGTCCCATGAACGTGTCGGTCCACGCCGTGAGCCCCGACGTTCGCCGCCGCATGATGGGCCGCAACGCCCAGCGCGGCATGGATGTGCTCGAGGCCATCATGGCTGCCGGCATCGAGATTCACGCGCAGATCGTTTTGTGCCCCGGCATGAACGACGGCGAGGAGCTGGAAAAGACCCTACGCTTTTGTGAGGAGCACGAGCAGATCACCAGCCTGGGCATTGTGCCGCTCGGTTTTACCAAGCACCAGAACCGCTTTAGCTGGTCCTACAGCGACAAGCCCGAGCTCGCGCGCGAAACCATCGCCATGATCCGTCCCTACCAGGATCGTGCCTTCGAGCGCTTTGGCCGCCACACGTTCCAGATGAGCGACGAGTTCTATCTGGACGCCGGCATCGAGCCGCCCGAGGCAGACTTTTACGACGGTTACCCGCAGTACTACGACGGCATCGGCATGATCCGCTCGTATCTGGACGAGACAGACGACGTGCTTGCCGCCGACGCCGAGCGCCTTGCCCGCGTTCGCAAGGCTATGACCGACCGCGGCCAGCGCCTGTTATGTCTTTCGGGCGCCAGCGCACGCGATACCGTCGCCCGCTTCGTGGAGTCTCCACAGGGCCTTTCCGGCACCGTCACGGCCATCAAGAACCGCTACTTTGGCGGCAACGTGGACGTGACCGGCCTCATCGTCGCGAGCGATATCCTTGAGCAGCTGCCGCAAGACCTGTCGGGGGTTATGCTCTTTGTGCCTAAGCTCATGTTCAACGCTGACGGCATGACGCTTGACGAGTATCATCGTGACGATTTACTCGCAAGCCTTACCAGTCGCGGCGCCGAGGTTCATGTGGTGTCGACCATGCCGCATGAGCTGCTCGATACCCTGGAGCACATCCTTGGCATTGTGCCTGCCGACTTTACTAATTCCACTGACCCTATCCATTAAAGGAGAGCAGATGAAACCTATCGTCGCCGTCGTCGGACGCCCCAACGTGGGCAAGTCCACGCTCGTTAACCGCCTAGCCCAGACCTCGGACGCCATCGTCCACGAGTCCCGCGGCGTTACGCGCGACCGCTCGTATCACACGGCCGACTGGAACGGCCGTGAGTTTACCATCGTCGACACGGGCGGCATCGAACCGCTCAAAAGCGATGACGTCTTTGCCACGTCCATCCGCGACCAGGCCCTCGCCGCCGCCGAGGAAGCCGCCGTCATCCTGTTTGTGGTCGACGGCCGCACCGGCGTCACCGAGGAGGACGAATCGGTCGCTCGCATGCTCAAGCGCTGCGACAAGCCGGTCTTTCTGCTGGTGAATAAGCTCGACAACCCCGATCGCGAGAACGACAGCATCTGGGAGTTCTATTCGCTTGGCATCGGTGAGCCCACGCCGCTCTCGGCCCTGCATGGCCACGGCACGGGCGACCTGCTCGACGACATCGTGGCCCTGCTCCCCGAGGAAGAGGACGAGGTCGCCGACGAGTTCCCCGATGCGCTGAACGTCGCCATCATCGGCCGCCCCAACGCCGGCAAGTCCTCGCTGTTCAACCGCATCCTGGGTGCCGACCGCTCCATCGTGTCCAACATTGCCGGCACGACGCGCGACGCCATCGATACGGTCGTGGAGCGCAACGGCAAGCATTACCGCATGGTCGACACCGCGGGCATTCGCAAGAAGAGCACCGTATACGAGAACATCGAGTACTACTCCATGGTCCGCGGCCTGCGCGCCATCGACCGCGCCGACGTGGCGCTGCTCGTCGTCGACTCCTCCGTGGGCGTTACCGAGCAGGACCAGAAGGTCATGGGTCTTGCCATCGAGCGCGGCTGCGCCATCGTGGTGCTGCTCAACAAGTGGGACCTGCTCGACGATGACCGCAAGCGCGAGGCCTGCATGGAGACCGTCGACCGCCGTCTGGGCGTCATGGCTCCCTGGGCCCAGTACCTGCGCATCTCTGCTCTGACCGGCCGCAGCGTCGAGAAGATCTGGGCGATGGTCGACGCCGCCGAGAAGACGCGTTCGCAAAAGATCAGCACCTCGCGCCTCAACACGTTCCTCACCGACCTGCGCGAGTTCGGCCACACCGTGGTGGACGGCAAGCGTCGTCTGCGCATGCACTACGTGACCCAGACGGGCGTCAACCCGCCGACGTTTACGTTTTTCGTCAACCACAGCGACCTGGTCAACGACACCTACCAGCGCTACGTGGAGAACCGTATGCGCTCGACCTTCGATTTTTCCGGCACGCCCATTCGACTCTTCTTTAGGAAGAAGGAGCAAAAGGATGCATAATCCGATCCTGCTGACCGCCATCTGCGCTGTGGTCTCGTTCTTTATCGGAGCGATTCCGTTTGGCTTGATCCTGGGCCGCGTGTTCAACCACACGGACATTCGCAAGGCGGGCTCCGGCAACATCGGCACCACCAACGCGCTGCGCGTGGCCGGCCCCAAAGTGGCCGCGCTCACGCTGCTGCTCGACTGCCTTAAGGGCGCCATCTGCGTCCTTATCGCGCGTCCGCTCATCGCGAGCGTGGGCTATGGCTTCCCTGTGAGCATCATGGCTCCCGGTGCCGCCGGCGACTGGATGCTCGGCGTCATCTGCCTGGCTGCCGTGTGGGGACACATCTTCTCGCCCTACCTCAACTTCCACGGCGGTAAGGGTATCGCCGTGGGCCTCGGCGTCATCCTCGCCTGGTACTGGCCCATTGGCCTGTCGCTGCTGGGCATGTTTATCGTGGCCGTCGCCATCACCAAGTACGTGTCGGTGGGCTCACTTGCCGCCGCCATCGGTCTTCCCATCGCTGCCTGCGCGGTCTTTCCGTACAGCAGCCTGGGCCTCAAGTTTTGCATGGCGATGATCGGCATCACCGTGGTGTGGGCCCATCGCGCGAACATCAAAAAGCTCATGACCGGTAAGGAGTCCAAGCTCTCGTTTACCAAGCGCGTCACCGAGCCCGACGATAAGTAGGAGAGAGTCATGAATGTTGCGCTGATTGGCTCCGGCTCCTGGGGAACCGCCGTCGCCGGCCTTGCCGCCGCGCGAGCCGAGCGCGTGACCATGTGGGCCCATAGCGAGCAGACGGCCGCCGGCATTAACGGCGAGCACCGTAACCCCCGCTATCTGGTGGACTACACGCTGCCGGAAAACGTTGTCGCCACGACGGACTTGGCCCAGGCGCTCGACGGCGCCGAGGCCATCATCTTTGCCGTGCCTTCGACGCACCTGCGCGACGTCTGCCACCAGGCGGCTCCGTTCATCGCGGGCGAGACGCCGGTTCTGTGCCTCACCAAGGGCATCGAGCCCGAGTCCGGCCTGCTCATGAGCGAGGTCATCGCCAGCGAGATCGGTAACGAGTCGCGCGTGGCGGCACTCTCGGGCCCCAACCATGCCGAGGAAATCTGCCGCGGCGGGCTCTCTGCCGCCGTCATCGCCAGCAAAGATCCGCAGATAGGGGAGACCTTTAAGGACCTGCTGCTGTCCACGGCCTTCCGCATCTACCTGTCGCAGGACATGACCGGTGTCGAGGTTTGCGGCGCTATGAAAAACGTCATCGCCATCGTATGTGGCATCTCCGCCGGCACCGGTGCGGGCGACAATACGCTCGCCCTTATCATGACGCGCGGCCTGGCCGAGATCAGCCGTCTGGTGCATGCCCGCGGCGGGCAGGCTATGACCTGCATGGGGCTTGCCGGCATGGGCGACCTCATTGCCACCTGCACCTCGGAGCATTCGCGCAACCGCACCTTTGGCTACGAGTTCGCTCATGGCGTGTCGCTCGATGAGTATCAGACGCGCACGCATATGGTGGTCGAGGGCGCCGTCGCGGCTCGCAGCGTCAGCGAACTTGCCCGTTCACTGGGCGTAGACATTCCGCTCACCTTTGCCGTGGAGCAAACGCTCTACAACGGTGTTACTTTGGATAGGGCGCTCGAGATTCTCACCGACCGCGTCCCCTCCCAAGAGTTCTACGGACTCACCGACTAGCGCAGAAAGGCTTCTACCATGGGTTCCATCAAAATCGCTCCGTCCGTCCTTTCGGCCGATATGGCCAACCTCAAGGGCGAGCTCGACAAGATTGCCGGCGCCGACTACGTGCACTTCGACGTCATGGACGGCCACTTTACCGGCAACCTGACCTTTGGCGTTGACATCCTTAAGGCCGTCAAGCGCTCCACCGATGTGCCGGTCGACGCGCACCTCATGGTATCGAACCCCGACGAGACGGTCGATTGGTACGCCGACGCCGGTGCCGACATGATCACCGTGCACTACGAAGCTTCCACGCACCTGCACCGCACGCTCACCCATCTGCAGCAGCGCGGCGTCAAGGCTGGCGTGGTGCTCAACCCCGCCACCCCCGTGTGCGTACTCGAGAGCATCATCGACGTCGTCGATATCGTGCTGTTGATGAGCGTGAACCCCGGCTTTGGCGGTCAGAGCTTTATCTCGGGCACCATCGCTAAGCTCCACGAGCTCAAGGCCATGTGCGAGCGTCACGGTGTGTCGCCCCTCATCGAGGTCGACGGTGGCATTTCTTCCAAGAACATTGCCGAGGTCGTCAAGGCCGGCGCCAACGTGCTCGTGGCCGGTTCTGCCGTATTTAAGTCCGAAGATCCCGCTGCCGAGGTTGCGCTGCTGCAGAAGCTGGGCAACGAGGCTGCACAGGAGGCATAAAACCTTATGACCGCAGGTCAAAACCGCATACCCGTGAACCTTGACTACGCCGCCTCGACGCCCATGCGCGCCGAGGCGCGCCTTGCGCAGCGTGAGTACGACGATAGCGAGCTAGCGGGCGTCAACCCCAACTCGCTGCACTCGCTCGGCCGCAAGGCTGCCGCGCGTCTGGAGGTTGCACGTCGCGAGATCGCCCGCAGCTTTGGCGCGCGCGTTCGCCCGTCTGAGATTGTTCTGACCAACGGCGGCACCGAAGCCAACCAGCTGGCGCTACTCGGTCTTGCCGAGGGTGCACGTCAGCGCGACCGTAAGCGTAACCGCGTGATCGTATCTGCCATCGAGCACGATTCGATTCTGGACAACCTGCCGCTGCTGCGTGCCGCAGGCTTTAGCGTCGACCTGGTGCAGCCCTGCCGCATGGGCTACATAGAGCCCGCCACGCTTGTCGAGCTGCTAGGCGACGACGTGGCGCTCGTGAGCATTATGGTCGCCAACAACGAGACCGGCGTGGTGCAGCCCATCCGCGAGCTGGCCGCCGCCGCACATGCTGTCGGCGCCCTGTTCCACACCGATGCCATCCAGGGCTATCTGCATATTCCGCTCGATGTCACCGAGCTGGGCGTCGATGCTATGACCGTTGCCGCGCACAAGATCGGCGGCCCCGTGGCATCCGGCGCGCTCTACCTTAAGAACCGCACGCCGCTGCGTCCGCGCATCTTTGGCGGTGGACAGGAAGCCGGACGTCGTGCCGGCACGCAGGACCTGCGCACGCAGCTGGCCTTTGCCGCCGCCGCCCGCACGCTGACGCCCCATGTGGCCGAGGAGCGCGCGACGCTGCAAGCCCTTTCCGACAAGCTCTACGCCACGCTTACGGCCCATCCGCGCATTCACGCCACCATGGGCGACTACACGCAGGCCGATCGTCTGCCCGGCATGGTGTCGATCTACATTGACGGCATGGACTCCGAGGAGCTCATCATCAAACTCGACGCCGCCGGCTTTGAGGTATCGGCAGGCTCGGCGTGCTCGAGCGGCAGCATGGACCCGAGCCACGTGCTCAGCGCCATGGGCATTGGTCGCGAGCAGGCGCTAGGCGCACTGCGCATCTCCTTCGATGACCGCGTGGACCCGGCTGACCTGGACGACTTTGCCCAGACGCTGCTCTCGATCGTAGGTGCTGCATGATCGTCGCCGAGCTTGAACGCGCGCTGCTGGCGCGCTACCCCAAGACTGATGCCGAGAGTTGGGACCATGTAGGACTCTCCGTCGGCGACCCTGCCGCGGAGATTACCGGTGTTGCCTGCGCACTCGATGCGACCGAGGCTAATGTTCGCCGCGCCTTGGAGGCCGGCGCCAACGTGCTGCTGACGCATCATCCCATCTATATCAAGGCGCCCGAGGCGTTTTGTCCGTCGGATTCCACACGCCCCCAATGCAGCGCGGCACTCTACGAGGCAGCGCGTTGCGACGTGAGCATCATATCGCTCCACACCAATCTGGACCGCTCGCACGAAGCGCGCACCTGCCTGAGTGAGCTGCTGGGTGCCGCACCCGTGAGCTCACTGGAGCACGTGGACGACCCCGAGGCAACCGGCCTGGGCGCGCTTGCAACGCTCAACGACCCGTGCACGCTGCGCCATCTTGCCACCCGTGCTGCCACGGCCTTCGGCAGCGACCCGCGTGTGTGGGGCGAAGCCGATCGCCCGTGCCGCACCGTCGCCATTTTGGGCGGCTCCCTGGGCGACTTTGGAGAGCTCGCCATCGCCGCGGGCGCGGACGTTGTCGTGACGGGCGAGGCGGGATACCACGTGGCGCAAGACCTTGCCTTACGCGGGCTGCCGGTGATCTTGCTCGGCCACGACCGCTCCGAGGAGCCGTTCGTTGATATATTGATGAACTCTGCAGTTGACGCCGGGGTCGACCCCCGTCATGCGATTAAAATACTGAACCCTTGCCAATGGTGGACTGTGACAAAAGGAGAGAACTTATGAGCGCCGGCGCTACGCTACTCAAGCTGCAACAGATCGATTTGGAGCTCGCCCGCAACAAGAGCGAATTTGCCAATATGCCGGAGCTCAAGGAGCTCGCCTCCAAGCGCAAGACTTATGTGAAGCTCAAGTCCGAGATGACCAAGCTCTACGCCCAGCGCAAGGATCTGGACATTGAGCTTGACGATCTCAACACCACCGAGATTCAGACCAACAACGCCATCGAGGCTGCCAAGAAGCGCCACGTCGACGGCTCCGACTACCGCGAGGTTCAGGACCTGGAGAATGAACTCGCCACCCTGGCCAAGCGTCTGGACAAGATTGAGCACACCCGCAAGGACGTCGTTGTCGCCCATAAGGAGGCGCTCGACCGCGAGGCTCGCGCACAGGCAATCATCGCCAAGTTCGAGGAGGGCGTGAAGGCCGATACCAAGGCCGCCCGCGCCAAGGCTGCCGACCTGCAGGCTCAGATTGACACCGCCACTAAGGAGCGCACCGCGCTTGCTGCCACGCTGCCGGCCGACGTACTCACCGACTACGAGCGTCTGCTCAAGCAGTTCCGCGGCCTGGCCGTCGAGACCATCCAGGGCAACATCCCCACGGTCTGCCACACCGCGCTGCAGGCATCGTCCATGAGCGACCTCAACCACGACGGTAGCGAGATTACGCACTGCCCGTACTGCCACCGCCTCCTGGTGCTCCCGAGCAAGGAAGCTTAAACGATGGCGGCATCCAACAATTCAATGCAACTTGAGGGAAAAACGATCCTGCTGGGCATTACCGGCGGGATCGCCGCCTATAAGTCGTGCAATATCGTGCGCCTGCTGCAAAAGCGCGGCGCGCGCGTCAAGGTCGTTATGAGCGAGCATGCCACCGAGTTTGTGGGCCCGCTCACCTTCCGTGCGCTCACCAACGAGCCCGTTGCCGTGGGCCTATTCGACGATCCCTCCGACCCCATCCACCACATTTCGCTGGCGCAGGAACCCGATCTGGTGGTCGTGGCGCCCGCGACGGCCAATATCATCGCCAAGATGGCCAACGGCATCGCCGACGACCTCATCTCCACCACGCTGCTAGCCACGCCGCGACCCATCGTGATCGCACCCGCTATGAACAACGGCATGTGGAAGGCGCCGGCGACGCAGGCCAACATGGCCACGCTGCGCGAGCGCGGTGTCCATGTGGTGGGGCCCGGCAGCGGCTACCTTGCCTGCGGCGACGTGGACACGGGACGCATGAGCGAGCCCGAGGACATCGTCGAGGCTGTCTGTGAGGTGCTCAACCCCGCGCCGCAGGACCTGGCTGGTAAGCGCATCGTGATTACCGCCGGCCCCACGCACGAGCCGATCGACCCCGTGCGTTTCATCGGTAACCGGTCGTCGGGCAAGATGGGCATCGCCCTGGCGGGGGAGGCCGCACGCCGCGGTGCCGAGGTCACGCTGGTATTGGGGCCGACATCGCTCGATGTGCCCAGCGGCGTGGAGTGCGTGCGCGTGCAGACCGCCGCAGAGATGCTCCAGGCGGCCCTGAGCGCCTTTCAGACGGCCGATGCGGCAATTTGTGCGGCCGCCGTCGCCGACTACACCCCCGCGGCCCCTGCGGACCATAAGCTCAAAAAGTCCAACGAACGCTTGGATTGCATCGAGCTTGTCGAGACGGTCGATATTTTGGCCGAGCTCTCGCGCCAGAAGGGCGAGCGATGCGTGATCGGATTTGCGGCCGAGACCGATAACGTTGTCGAGTACGCGCAGCGAAAGCTCGCGCGCAAAGGCTGCGATGCCATTATCGCCAACGATGTCTCGCGCGCCGATTCGGGCTTCGGAACCGACACCAACAAGGCCTGGATCGTGAGTGCAGCGGGCACGCAAGAACTTCCCGTGCTAACAAAACCCCAGCTCGCAGATACAATTTTGGACTTGCTTCAAAATTTGTAAAAAAGTTCTTGCACAAGGGCAAAGTTTCGGGTTAATATACTCCCTGTTGCGAGCGAGAGCACAGCAACAAACAAAAGCTTCGGGACGTGGCGCAGCTTGGTAGCGCACTTGACTGGGGGTCAAGGGGTCGCTGGTTCGAATCCAGTCGTCCCGACCAGAAGTTTGCAGGTCAGGCACGTAGTGCCTGACCTTTTTTGTTTTAAGCAATTGCTTAATTTTGATTAATCAACAGGATGTCAAAAATTTACCTGCGCGATAATTGCCTTTTGCGGCTACTTGCGCGTTTTGCACGCGCTTGAGCCGTTTTATTAAAGCGATAAGAATCTACATACGCGTAGCTGGTATACAGCCGAGTACAGGCTGTATTTATCGCGGCGATTTACACAGATATAGCGACTGTATCGAACAAGCGTGTCGCTATATTTATTCCAGTAGTTCACTTGATCTGTGGACAAGTGGACTGTTGCAACGAAACGCCAAGCAGGATGGGCTCTATACGAGGACGCCGCAGAGGTAATGGCGGAGGAGTGCGGCTGGCGCTCTGAGAGCCGCTGTATGACCCTATTTCTCCTCAACCCGAATACCTGTGCCGCGAACCTAAACCGTTCGTACACTTGCCAAAAGATAGGCCCGCGCGGAGTCGCGCGGGCCTTGCACTAGAAAATCTAGAAGCACCAAGCGGGAAACACGTTGCCGGCACTGTTGGCACTACCGCTGCTCCAGCGACCGAAAGGGTCAACATAGATAAAGTCCGTTGAGTCACTCGGAGCCACGGAACGAGTGCTGAAATAGCACACAATCTCAGGTCCAGAATACCTCGACGTCGCATAGTACTCGTACTGGGCGGCGTCAGACTGGAGGTCTCCGTAAATCTCGGTCGTCGAGAGGATGACGACCTTGTCATTCGTTGCCGTCGGAGTGCCGGCGCTACCGCCGCCCTCGTTGACCGTCATCTTCGTGACGGCCTTCGCCTTGGACTGGAGCTCGGCCGGCAGGAGCGCCCAGAGGTCACCGGAGTTCAGGCGGGCGCGGAGCTTAGAGGACCTCCAACCGCCGACATTGGTCTTTGTGTCGTTCCAGATGTGTTTGTATAGGACATCGTTGGTCGTCTCAAACGTCAGCCCCGCCTTGCCGCTACCGTCGGCGAGGTCGTCATGGTTGATACCGATGATGCGGTATCTGGGCATCGTGGTGTCAGCACTGCGAATCTCTCATAGAAGATATGCAACAACTTGATAATTTCGCAGCCTTAAGGAAGAACCTTTTCACTGTTTCCGATGACAGCACAATTGAAGAAGCCTCGGTCCATGAAGGAGACTTTCCCATATACATAGATTAAGATAAGACCGTGAATGACCAATATGAACTTGAGCATATTCCGTCCGCATTCATACTGGATGATCAAGGAAACATCATCGGCTTATCCGAAGGAGAGGAAGAACCTCTTGCCTTATTAAAGAAATACGCCAAAAATACAACGGATATAAAGCGGAAGAAGGCGACATCGAGTAACTATCAAAGGCCAGATTAAGGAGCCAGCCATGAAGAAATGCCTGCCCTCCATCGTCTCAGCAGCTCTTTGCCTCTCCCTTGTCATGACACCATTTGTGCCCGTTGCGGCAGCCTATGCCGACGAGGGATCTCCCGCCGAGAGCAGCGAGATCTACGTCGGAGACAACTACGACGAAAATTACGATATATCCCTTTTTGAGCGCGGACGCTGCACGGATTCATATTCCAAGGCGTGGTGCGATTCTCACGGATTTGCAAATAACCGCACCGTCCCTCACAAGGTCAAGCTGAACGCGAAGGAGGAGGCTTGCCTGCGCGATCCCTACCTTGTTGGCACCGCTGAAGTTATCGCCGGTCTCGTGACAACCGGTCCTAGCGGCGGCTTTTTTGCAACCGCAATGACATCGTACCGACTTTTCATTTGCATGTTCTGAAAGGAAGTTGCCATGTTGTCGCAAAATCAATCGAGATACTTGAATACAATCGGCTTTGCCCTGCTTGCATTACTCTTTGCTAGCGACCTTTTGCTGAAACCGCCCAAGGAACTCGTTTTGCTTGCCATAGACTGCATTTCCGCCCTTTACTTTACGGCAACCCTATTCGACGGACTAAAGGAGAGGAAAAAAGGCGTAGTCGTTGCATCTGCCGTAGGCGTGATCATAGCCATTGCCTCATTCTTTATCTGACACATTGGTGATCTAGGGGCGATATCGTAGGAATACGACCGGGAGAGCCGGGACCAGATTGCCCGGGTTGCCCGGTCGGCTCGCGCGACGGCGCGGCGGTTCCACAGAAAGATCTCCGGACTTCACGCCGTTTCTGATCGCATTGTAGACAGCCATCTCGTCTTCGCAGTCGGCGAGCACGCGGTGTGCGTCGTCGTTTTGGATGTCCAGTAAATCTCGAAGGTCCTCCATGCACCAGCGTCCGAGATCTGGCCATGCGCGTTGCGCGAGCTGATAAGTGTCGATTGCGATGTTGTAGTTAAAGTCCAGGCCAAAGCCGTCCCAGGCAGAACGGCTTTGTTTCCTTGATTATCAACTTCATCCGGACCTTCCCGCATTCGTCCGTGTGTGTACGGATGAATGCGGGATTCGATACCCCGGCGGCCTGATCGGCAGGCCGCCGGGAACTCTCACTCCTCGATAAAAGCCGGCACCCGGTTAGTCCTGCGCATCTTGAAATCGCCAGACTCGTGGGAGACGTAGAGAATGCCATCCATCCCATCTCGTGATGCATACGACAGGTGAACTGAACCGCAATCCGATCCATCATTGTCGAGAAGATCGAACGAATTCGGGTCGCTCGTTGCGGCCAAACGACCACTCAGACAAGAGCCATCGCCATTACAGATTTGCCATTCCATGTCTTCGCCTGCAAGAATCGCCATAGACGGCCTGGTCGCGCCATCGTTGACATACATCCCGTCTATGCCAAACCCATTTTCAGCGCCATCGATGAACGACTGCTCGGACCTATACCTCGCAAATGATGCACATAGCACCATTGCAAGACAAAGTACAAAGCCAACAATCGCTATCTTTGCATAGCTCTTGCCTATCATGTCATTCACCTCCCTCGTATGTATCGAGGTATTCCTGCTTGAGCGTCTGCGAGGACGACTTGATCTTTTCCACGAGCGTGCCGGCCTCGATGAAGTAGAACGAGTTGGTGAGGTCTGCCAGGTCGTCGAGCAGATGGCTTGAAATGAGCACGCTGCGTCCCCGCGCCACCTCGCTGCGCATCGCGTCGCAGGAGGTTTTCCGTTTTCCCGGATCGAGGCCGTTCAGCGGTTCATCGAGGATGAGGTACGGGCAATCGGTCGCTATCGCCATGGCAAGCTTTACCTGCTGCTTCATTCCTGTCGAGAGTTTACGGGTCGGCTTGTCGAGATATGGGGAGATTCCGAGGGAGTCGCAGAGCGAGTCGATGTCGGCGGCCGATTTCCACGCCTCCCTAACGAAAGCAAGGTGCTCGATGGCCGATAGCGTGGGATAGAGATCCGCGCCGCCTGAAGAGCTCAGGTAGACGAGTTCTGCAAATTCGGCTGATCGACGTTGGTAGATTCCGTCTGCCGCCAGGCTTCCCGAGCGGATGCGGGTGGGAAATTGGCCCGACAGCGCTTCAAGAAGGGTGGTTTTCCCCGAGCCGTTGGGAGCAACGAGGCCCGCCGCCGTTCCCGGGCTCAGGAAAAGCGACCCGATTGAAAGTATCGTCGTGCTTCCGTATCCCACGCTCGCGTCCAGAAGCTCGAGCCCATGGTGCTTTTTCGCGGGTCCAGGCTGTTTGGGCGAACGCGTCACAACGGCGCCGACCGCAAAAAGGACCGCGGCGTATACCAGGGCCACGGCAAGCATCGATGCGCCGCCCGAACCGGAGCCAATGAATTCTGTCGGGAAGCATCCTACGTAACCCGTTGCCTCGATAGGCGAGAACACGGCCAGCGGCAGGAGCTCGAGCGCGGCATTATGCCCCAGTGCCGAATCGGACAGTAACGGGAATGCCGGGGCCGCGACAAGCAACGCGGAGGTAAGGGGGCCCGCGAGGACGCGCCTCGTTGCGGTCGATAGGACGGCGGAGCAAACGGATATCAAGGTTCCACCCGCGAGCAGCGCGAGAAGTATGGTCGTGAAGACGTTTCCCGCGGTCGTGGTGGTGAGCGCGCCGTTATGGAAGAAGGCGATCGGGTACCCGATCTGCCCGAAGCCGTTTAGGGCCAAGGCGTAAATGCCCCCGGGCGCAAGGCCGGCGAGGAGCATCGCGGTCCCCGCGCCAATTATCGAAAACACGGTTTGGATAAGGCGCCGGAATTTGGGCACGGGCGCCTTTGCCGCCAGGGTCCCGGGCCTTGTGGCGCCGAGCACGAGTATCGACGAGAGAAGGAAGGGGATGAAGGGAAGGAAGGACGGCGCCTGGGCAATGGCGTAGGGCAGGAAGGAGAGGAACGGCAGGTCGTTTGCGGAGGCCGGGATATCCGCGATGCCGGAGCTGCTCAGGGCGCGGCAATATGCGAGCTCTGCGTCATTGGTCTCCTGGTCCCCCACGATGGACCCGGATTGGAAGCCCTCGTCCATGAGCGCGTAGTAGCTCTCGGCAGAGTCGAGAAAGGCGGCGTCGGTTTGGGCGGCGAGGGCGGCGTTCGCGTATCTTGCAAGCTCAGCGTCATCTTGCTGCTCTGGAGATAGGTCTGTGCCGCTGGCCTGGGGCGCGCGCGTATTGAATGCGTCGACAAAGCCCTGCATGCCCTGTTTCATAAAGAAGGGCCCGTAGATGGGTGAATTGAACGCAATGGGGACGGAAAAGGCTGCAGCGAGAACGAGCGTACAAATCCATACGGCCCTGTCTCTTAGGATTAGTTTGAGAAGAAGTCGACAGTACATTTAGAAGCACCTACATTTCTCAAGTCATCGTTAGATTAATAATGACAGACCGAATGAAGATGCATGCGACGGGGGCGAGGCGAATGGCTGAGCGGTATCGATACGCGGGTTCAACGGTATTATATTGACCACATAGATTATTAACTTGCATTTCTAACAGTTAAGGAGACGGGTGCTTTCCAGCACACTCGTTCGATGATGCCTTCCGCTAGTTGCTATGCCGGTTTCAGCCAACAAAGAATGTGCCCGGGCGCTCAGGTTCACCGTTAGCGTTGGCAACATATGAGATGGGCCAGACCCTTGCCGCGCGCCGATTGCGCGAGAGGTGTCGGGCTCCATGTTTATTCCACCTGCTTGTTATCAACCAGCTTCGTTCAACGTTAGACATTCAAGATGTCAGACGTCGAACCTGCGCCAAAGACGCAGCTGGGGCTACTAGTTGCCTACAATCGCTCGCGAAGCTCGCCTGTTCGTGCGTGAATATCTGACAGCTCCGTCAGACATTGTCGGACATTTGATTGTTCGAAAAATGCGCACGTGGTCGCGTTCGCAAAGATTACTGAACGGTCGATGGGTGCGTTGAGACCGGAGCAAACGGCGGATGCCAGAAAAATGGCCTCACAGAATCGCACCCATGGTTGATAAAATTGACCGCCCTGGCGCAAATACCCGGGCGGTCAATTCATCCCCTCGTTCGCGATCCTGTTGGGTTTTGGGGCTTTGACATGTTGTTGACGGATGGATCAGCCGTACAGCTTGATCTCCCGGGGTTCCATGTGGTCGTCCCCCAATAAGACGTCCCTGATGTAGCTCTGCGGCAGGAACTCGACGGGCAGCACTGGGTCGTCGACGTAGCCGGGCACGGGGAGTAGGCGTGGCCTTTGGATATAGCGTGGCCGCCTGCCGGCGGTCGGACTGCCACTTCAGTCAAAAGCTCAGGCGCGCGCATTAAAATAATGGATATATCGCTTGATAGGCTTTTGACCACGCATGAACATCGCAGGTAAATCCGTGTACCAATTTTTGGTATACGGATTTACCTGCGGTTTGCTGAAAGCTCTGACATGCGCTGTCGACTTCATTAAAATCGATTGCCGATCAAGTCTTCCTATATATGCGAGCCCTGAGAAACTGCGCTGTGAACCTGAGACCGCTATCGATCGGCCCGGTGCACCGGGCCGCTGTCCTCGAGCCGGCATCAGCTTGCCGGTCTCAAAACGTATGCCGTCCGGTACGACCAACAGCCGAGTCTTGCGCCCAGTTCGAGCAGCGCCAGAACCCCGTGCCGGAACCCACGCAGCCGATGGCAGGGGAATTCAGCCGCGGCAATCGAGGAGCCGACCCAGGGACGGCGCCCCCAGTCCTCGAAAGATTTCCACCGCCCCCTACAGGCCTGGATTGATTTAACAGTTGATTTAATCCGGCTGAACAAGCCGAGCATGGGCCGGTTGACAAAATGTAAGGTAAAAAAGCAGATACGACCGTACGCCGGTGCGGGGTTCGGGTGATGTGATAGAAAGTAATACACGTATTACATCTAACCGGGAGGTGCATCATGGCAACCGCCACCGCAGCCCTGAGAACCCCCGAGGATCTCGCGAACAGGTACGACCGCCTGGCGAAGTCGACGGGCCGCACGAAAACCTTCTACATGACGGAGGCGCTTGCCGCAGAGATAGGCAGGCTCGAATACGAGTACGGCCTCATGAATTATCCGGGAAGCGTTTGGTTGCGAGGTATGCCAGTGTGCGGGGCCTGATTCGTCAGGCCCCGCACAGGGGGACCGCGATGGTGGCCACCGCGCCGCCCGAGGGGCTGTTGGCGAGCG